>NZ_JBZAJC010000003.1:0-472163 GCF_058215915.1 Pradoshia sp. Z3_51
GCTTCTGCCTTTGCCTTAGCCTCCGCTTCCGCCTTTGCCTTAGCCTCCGCTTCCGCCTTTGCCTTAGCCTCCGCTTCCGCCTTTGCCTTAGCCTCCGCTTCTTCCTTCGCCTCAGCCTCCGCTTCCGCCTTTGCCTTAGCCTCTGCTTCTTCCTTCGCTTTAGTTTTTTCTTCCTCTGCTTTAACCGTACCTACTTCTTGCTGTTGCTCTACCTGTGCGCTACTATCAGCAGACTCTTCTACTGGAGGAATTATTGAACTTAAAGTAATACATAATATCGCTGCAGCACCAAAAATCATTACTACATGCAACCTTTTGGCTTCAGGAGCTCTCTTCAAAACAAAGCTCGGTTTAATTAAGCCCACAAATAAAGCTGCGATAGATACTAGAAATAGGATAAGAAGCAAATTATCAATTACTGAAGGTGACAGTATCCAAATAAAAGATACTGCTATTGCGCCCCCAAAAACCCGCCACACAAATGGCTTATTTCTTTTAGTTTCTGGAAGCCATGAAAGAACAACGTTCGGATCATTCAAACCTACGATTAGACCTAGAAAAGATATTAAAAGCAGTCCAACCAACAAAGCCATCTTTCTTCCTCCTTCTATTTTTGTAATTAATATGGATAACAAATAGGCTTTTCATAATAGCTCATATTCTTATTTACCACTCGGCAATCCGAACTCAATCTAGATATTATTTCCATATAGTAATAGAACGGGAAAATTATGAAGAGACCTCCAGAATCAATCCAAAGGTTTACGTTTTGAGATGCTTTTCTAAAAATACTCTGAAGTAATAACCTTTTTGATATCATAAATGGCATAAAGATAAAGAAAACACGCCCCAAAAAACGGCGTGTTTTCTTTATTGTAAATATTACTTCTTCTTTAACTAATCCTCCATTAATTTATTAAAATGCTATCTACGCCCTCAATTGGGTTCGTTCTTTATACTCCTCTGATAGATTCACCAGTCCCCCCTATTTCCTCCAAGTAGTATTATAGCTTCGTTTGTTATACAAGATCTCAGTCCACCTAGCCTTATATATATTTATACAAGTAGGGGGTGAACAGTTTAGCGGAGGAAATCCATATCAGTCCCACATCCCCGTAAATTCTACCCTGGCTACTGATAGAATAAATCCATATAAAAAGTTCAACCAGAAAGTTCTGGCTGAACTATATAATACGAACCATACCAACTTCCCCTTCCATACGAAAGCCACAATCTTTACGAAACAGCCTTTTGTTAAGGTTCTTTATAATGACCCATTACCTTTTTCATAACAAAAAGGAAGGAAACAAAGCTTCCCTTCCTTTATATATATTTTTCTCTCATGTAGATTTATTCAGCTTTCATATCAACTACGGCTTTTTTTCCTTCCAATATATCCAGACTTAACTGAACTGATTCTCCGATGGCTTTTTCTATATCATCTGGCTGTACACCAAAGTGGTCAACAATTGTCTTTTTATCAATGAAAAGATTTTTAGTAAAGATTTTTGCGAATTCAGCCGTATCCAATCCCACTTCTATTCCAGCACTCTTTTGTTTTTCTGCTTTCGCCTTCATCGCTTCAATATAATTAGAGGCAGGAATTGTTATGATTTCTTTGTCCGGTGTTCCCATGTATTTATGGAAGATGGTCAGCATTTCTTTCCACTCCATATTATAATAGCCAACCGGGTAATTACCTGTCTTCCCATTTATTAAGGCACCAGCAATGCACTCCCCGATCTGCTTCGCTGTCACCATGGTTGTTCCTCCTTCAGGATACATGACAGCTTCTTTCATATTTTGAATCTGTTCAACAAGGAATACCCAAACAGGCTTACGTCCCTGCTGGCTTCCAAAGACATATGGAACCTCCAAAACGGCTACACTCATATCATCATCCCCGAAGGATAAAGCCATATTAGCCTGATCTACACGGCTCCTTATATATGGATGGTGCTTCGTCAGTTCATACTCGGGTAGTTCTCTATTAAAATAAGCAAAATACGACCCCAGTACAACTGAATGTTTGACACCGCATTCCTTTGCTATTCTTAATAGCCGTTCTAATGGTGTAATATTATATTTTTCAAAAAATGAATAGATTGGTGATGGTGCCTCTACTCTTTCATCTACACCTGCCGCAAAAACAAATCCGTCACAGCCTGTTAAATATTTACGAATATCATCATCTGTCAATGTTAAATAATTTCCCAGAGTTATCTCCATTTCTTCAGGAAGGTTACTGCCTTCAGGGATAGGTGGCAGTGACAATGTTGCCACTTCATGCCCTTGTTCAATTAATACCCTTGCGCCTTCAGCACCTAATAAGCCCGTACCGCCAATCATAAATACTTTCATGTTGGTTGCCTCCTCCGTTTCATTCTCCTAAATTTTATCATCTAAGATAGTGGTATATTTGACCAAAAATGTATTTTATGTGAAATCTTATACTCACATTTCCCTTTACCTTTAAACGGTAAACAAAAAAGCTCACAGGTAGAACACCTGCAAGCCTATTCCTCAATTTCCTGAAGCATAACACTCTCCACATAATTCACAAATCGACGTAAATCCTGAGCCAGTTCGCGATTTATTTGGCCTTCTTCATACATTCGCTGAATGTCAGCTCGTTCAGCTTCAATAGCTTTGAAACGTAATTCTTCTTTTTGCTGATCCTTCATACTATTATTTGAACGGGCTTTATTTGGTTGCTTCAGTTTATCAATAATTCTTCGATACTCATAAATGATGGATGAAACATGTGAATTGTTCGTTTCCTCTACATATTTTTCTAGACTTTCAATGGCAGCTTTTGTCGCCTGAATCTGAATATCCCGCATATCATTTAACAGGACTGCCGTCTTTTCGTTTTCCTTGGTTATCACACGCTTATATTGCTTATACTTCCTATATAATTGGCCAAAAAGAGTCGTTATTTTGGACATGAAATTCTCTGTGAGTAAATTTTCTCTTATATCCAAGGACTTCTCGAGTCTTTTCACAATCTCTTCACTTACAGAACCATCAGCAGCAGCCTCCTGGATATAATGTCTTTCTGCTCTTAAACCAACTAAGCGAGCCTCTATTCTCTCTTTTTGCGATACCTTAATAAATTCTAAATCCTTATTTTCATAGCGAATTTGCTCAATCATCTTTTTATATTCACCAATTAACTCGTAACCAGCGGATTGATTCTCCGGCTCTAGTTCTTCTTCAATCCGCTTTATGGCAGTCCTCAATATTTTTAATTTCATCTGAGCATCTAAAAACTCTTTCTCTTCATCACTCTCTGGTTCAATGGCTTTTTTACTGATCAAAGGCAATAGAATAGTCGCAGCTAAAAGAGTAAATAAAATAACACCGCCTGCTATAAATACAATTAGAGACCGTTCAGGAAATAAATCTCCAGTTGCTACAAAGTATGGCATTGACAATACACCTGCCATGGTAATTGCACCGCGTACGCCAGTCAAGCCGGTTAGAAGGGCCACTTTCCAGCTGGGCTTCGATTGTTCTTTTCTGTTAGTTATGTAATAACCCATGCTTAAGAAGCAGTAGGACCAAACAATTCGGATAATCATGATAGCCAAACCAATCGCCAGGACATAACCGAGCACAAGCCAATTGCTGATTAGAGGATTCTCTACCGTTGCTCTCATAGAAGAAGGCAAACTCAAACCCAATAATAAAAACACCACTCCATTGAGTACAAACAAGATGATCGACCACATATTCTCAGTGACCACCTGTTCCTCCGCACTTTTCATTCCAGTCTTTTCACTTAAACTGGAATGAACAATACCTGCAGCTACTACAGCAATTACACCAGAGGCGTGCAGGACTTCTTCTGAAACAATATAAACAATAAATGGCGTTACAAATTGCAGCAAAGAATAAAAGGTAACATCCTGTATCCCTTGTCTTCTTAGTGAATAACGGATTAGGATAGCTAATAATCCGAGGATAATACCAGCAATCGCGCCAACAATGACCACATAAACAAAATCGGCTGCTGCCTCCCGCAATGAAAAATAACCTGTTACAACCGCAGCAACCGCATAATTAAAGGCAATTAAACCAGACGCATCATTAATCAACGATTCGCCTCGAACAAGACGTAAAATAATCGTCGGTAAGTAAATCCTTTCGGCAATTCCATTCACCGCTACTGGATCCGTTGGAGAAAGGATAGCTGCTAAAGCAAAAGCAGCGGCCAACGGAATACTGGGAATCAGCCAGTTAATAAAATATCCGCCAATTATAGTCGTTAAAAAAACAAGAATAAATGCATTGGCCAATATTGGCCAGCGCATTTTCCATAAATCATCGCGTGGAAATCGACGTCCATCATTAAATAATAGCGGTGCAATAAATAAAAGCAAAAACCATTCCGCTTTTAACTCAAATGATAGATCCTGTATGAATAAAGCAAATAAAATCCCCAAAGCTATTTGAGTTAAAGCGGTGGGGATGGATGGAATATAGTGGCTAATAATATTCGATATTAAAAGCATGACTAAAAGCAATATAATTGATAAAAGTAAATCCATTATTCTCCCTCTAACTCGATATTAATAATTTTTATATTCTTCCACAAAAGGAGGCTACTTATTAATATACCCATTCAGATATGTGGAAAACTTTTCTCTTTAATCGGATTCATTACTGTGTTGTAATCGATCCGCGTTTGAAAAGTGGGTGGCATCTGTTTATAATGTCTAACAATATCCACGTAACCGCCTCCTTTGTTTTGCCTTTTCTATAATTATAAAGGAAAATATTTCTAAAGGAGATTAAATAACGGAAAAATCAAATTCTTTTATTTAAGTGAGGACAATCTCAAAGTACAGGAGGCAAGGAAATACTTGGGGAATTATATACAAAATCTAATTAATCAATTACCCGAACTTAAAGTAGGACAAAGATTTATTCTTGGTATTGATGGCCTCAGTCGTTCTGGGAAGACGACTTTTACCAAAAGAATGAAACAGTCACTTGAGAAACAGAGTCTATCATTTCACCTTTTTCATATTGATGATTTTATTGTAGATAAAGATAAACGTTATCACACTGGTCACGATGAATGGATTGAATATTACCGACTCCAATGGGACGCGGAGTGGCTAAGAGCTAATTTTTTCAATCAATTAAAGAAATCAACTGAGTTACTCCTCCCTGCATATGACCCCACCACTGATAAGCAAAAATGGCAAGTAATCCAGATTCCAGCAACTTCCCTCATTATCGTTGAAGGTATATTTCTGCAAAGAAAAGAATGGAGAGCATTCTTTGATTTTATGATTTACCTAGATTGTTCCAGAGTAACTAGATTCAGCCGGGAAAGTAAGACCACACAGGAGAATATCGATAAATTTCAAAATCGATACTGGAAAGCAGAAGAGTATTATATAAAGAAAGTTACCCCGCTAGAACGAGCTGATTTGGTTATCAAGAATGATGATTAGATCTTTAGGATGGATCTAATTAAAACAGCCCTTCCGAACGATTCGGAAGGGCTGTTTAGATCGGTGAGCATCCTATTATTATTCAAATGCCTCATATACCTTTAATTTCTTTCCTTTAACAGTTTTATTCTTCATAGCCTGTAAGACGATTGGACCTTTATTGTTCAATATTTCAACAAATGTAGCCTGGTCTTGAATTGTGATAATTCCAATGTCTTCAGCAGATATGCCTTCAATTTTTGCAATTGTCCCCACAAAATCGACAGCTCTCAATTTCTTTTTCTTGCCGCCATTGAAAAACAGCTTCATAATTCCACTGTTTAATTCGGTCGTTTTATCTTCCTTTATCTCATTTTCGAACATTTTTGATTCGAAATTCGGCCTGCATTTTTCTACTTCTGCTTCAGTTGGCTCCTCTTTTACCTGAATAGCAAAGCCTATATATTCTTCTGTCTCTCTCAATAATTCTTCATCAAAAGGAGTTACAAAAGAAATGGCTACTCCCGTATGTCCCGCACGGCCCGTTCTTCCCGTCCTATGTACATAGGATTCCTTTTCCACTGGAAAATCGTAATTCAAGACATGTGTAATATTTTCAATATCAATTCCGCGCGCAGCGACATCCGTGGCAATTAAATATCGAAACTCACCCCGTTTAAATTGATTCATAACATCGAAGCGGTCCTCTTGATACATTCCACCATGAATTTTACCGCATGAATACTCCCATTTAACCAATGTATCAAACAGATTGTTTACCTGTTCCTGTGTGCGGCAAAAAACGATGCAGCTATCCGCATTCTCTATCGTCGTAACTTTCCTTAGCAGCTCCGCTTTCTTTTCATGCTTGACCCTATAATAAGAGTGTTCGATCAACTGAGTCGTCATCTCTTTTTTGTTAATTTCAATAAAGATTGGTTCTTTTAAATATTGATTGGATAGGTTTTGAATATCATCCGGCAATGTTGCTGAAAACAGCATGCTGATTCGTTCCTTAGGTAATTCATTTATAATGGCTTCAACCTGATCAATAAAGCCCATATTCAACATTTCATCTGCTTCATCAATTACCAAATAGCGAAGTTCATCAACATTTAATGTACCTTTTTGAATGTGATCCAACACTCTTCCAGGTGTTCCAACAACAATATGATTTTTTTGCTTAAGCTCCAGCTGCTGCTTAGCAAATGATTGCTTTCCATAAACAGCAGCTGCTTTAATCCGCTTAAATCGGCCAATATTCGTTAAATCTTCCTTCACCTGCGCAGCCAATTCTCTGGTCGGGGTTAGGATAAGTGCCTGAGGCTTATTTTCAATCCACTCTATATGATGGCAAATCGGGATTCCATACGCAGCTGTTTTCCCACTGCCAGTTTGTGCTTTTACGATAAGATCCTGATTACCAATCGCAATTGGAATCACCTTTTGCTGGACCTCTGTCGGTTGAAAATAATTCATTTTACTTAATGCCCGAATAATTTCGGGACTTATGTTAAAATCATTGAAGCTATGTTCAGTCATGTATGTTCCTCTTTTTCGGTTACTTAGCTGATTCTCAACTTGAGAGATGCTTTTATCCATTATACCTGATTGGCACTGAATAATCGAAATTAGAACGATACTCTAATCTCAGGCTACCGTTCTAAAACACTGTATAATAATGAATCTCGCCAGCCTTCTCTCATGAACAAATGGTCGCGAATGATTCCTTCTCTAACCATTCCGACTTTCTCCAACACCTTAGCTGAACCTATATTTCTTGGATCACAGGTTGCAAATATACGATGCAGGTTCAGTTCCTTAAATCCAAATTCAATTAACAAAGACGCGACTTCTGTCGCCACTCCCTTTCCCCAATAATCCGGATTAACAACATAGCCAATTTCTCCAGCTTTATTAGTGAAACTTCGTATTGTAAGTTCTCCGGCCCCAATCATATTTCCATTATAAATAATTGCGAAGACAAACCTTGCTCTTGGTTTTTGTGTTGAATCCTCGATTACTTGGCTCACGAATTTTTTCGATTCTTCTTCCGTATTCGGTCCCCATGGCTGATACTGACAAACTATATCCTGTGATGCGTATTTATGTACATCAACCCAATCACTACTAATCATTTCTCTCAGCATGATTCTTTCATTTGAAAGGCAGAATATATTTTCGATCGTATTTCCCTCCCTATCCTGAACCACTTCATTCTTCTAAAAAAGCAGCTATCTGGTCATGATAGCTGCTTAAAATTTATTCTTATTAATTTTGATATCTCAATACAGGCTTACGAGCAGCCAGTGCCTCATCCAAACGGCTGATTACCGTTGTATGTGGTGCTTCCTGTACAATTTCCGGATTCTCCTCTGCTTCCCTGGCAATTTGAATCATAGCATCAATAAAGCCATCCAGTGTTTCTTTTGATTCTGTTTCTGTTGGCTCAATCATCATGCATTCTTCCACATTCAAAGGGAAATAAATGGTTGGTGGATGATAGCCAAAGTCTAACAATCTCTTGGCAATATCAAGAGCCCGAACACCAAGTTTCTTCTGACGTTTTCCGCTGATAACAAACTCATGCTTACAGTGCTTATCATATGGGAGATCATAGTACTCTGCCAATCTTCTCATCATATAGTTTGCATTTAAGACAGCATACTCCGTTACTGCCTTCAATCCGTCTGGTCCCATAGACCGAATATACGTATAGGCACGGACATTGATTCCAAAATTTCCATAGTACGGCTTTACTCTGCCAATTGATTGCGGACGATTGTAATCAAGCTGATAGCCATTCTCTTCTTTTACAATAAGCGGTTTTGGTAAGAACGGAATTAACTCCTTCTTAACCCCAACCGGCCCTGAACCTGGCCCACCGCCGCCATGTGGTCCAGTAAATGTCTTATGCAAGTTAAGATGAACAACGTCAAATCCCATATCACCCGGGCGAGCCTTGGATAGTACAGCATTCAGATTGGCACCGTCATAGTATAGTTTTCCACCGGCATCATGAATAATTTCGGCCATCTCGATGATCTGTTCTTCAAAAAGCCCCAGTGTATTCGGATTTGTAAGCATTAAGGCTGCTGTATCTTTCCCTACAACACTCTTCAAATCTTCCAGATCTACTAAACCATCCGGACCTGACTTCACGGTAACAGTTTGCAATCCCGCAACTGTGGCTGAGGCAGGATTCGTACCATGCGCAGAATCAGGAACAATTACTTTTACGCGGTCAAAATCACCATTCGCCTCATGATAGGCACGAATCATCATTAATCCCGTCCACTCTCCATGCGCTCCCGCAGCCGGTTGCAAAGTGACTTCGTCCATACCTGTGATTTCCTTTAGACTTTGCTGCAAATCATACATTAACTCTAAAGAACCCTGTACAGCTTCTGCATCCTGCAGAGGATGAACATGTGCAAATCCATTTAGACGGGCAACATTCTCATTAATTTTCGGATTATATTTCATGGTACAGGAACCGAGCGGATAGAAACCGGAATCGACGCCATGATTTCTTCTCGAAAGTGCCGTGTAATGACGCATGATATCCAACTCGGATACTTCAGGCAGCTTTGGTTCCTCTGTGCGAATGAACTCCTCAGGCAAAAGCTCAGTTAATGCTGACTCCGGAACATCCATTTCCGGCAACGAATAGCCGATACGGCCCGGCTTGGTTTGTTCAAATATTAATGGCTGATCCTGTTTATTCATGGAAATCCCCCAATTCCTGTGCAAATCTATCAATCTCTTCTTTTGTACGCAGCTCCGTCACTGCCACAAGCATATGATTGGTTAAGGCAGGATAATCACAAGCTAAATCATAACCACCAATTATGCCTTTTTGTAGGAGCATTTTATTAGCTGCAGCTACAGAACCATTTAACTTAACAACAAACTCATTGAAAGAAGGTCCTTCAAAGGCAATTTCAAGTCCATTTGCTTTTAATTGCTCCTTTGCATAATGCGCTTTTTGGAGATTTTGAAGCGCCATCTCCTGCACGCCTTTCTTACCTAACGCAGTCATTGCCACAGAGGCTGCGAGAGCATTTAATGCTTGGTTAGAGCAAATATTCGAGGTCGCTTTATCGCGACGAATATGCTGTTCCCTCGCCTGCAAGGTTAATACAAACCCACGCTTCCCATCCTCATCAACCGTTTGGCCAACCAAACGTCCAGGTACTTTTCTTATCAGCTTAGAAGTAACTGCAAAATATCCGCAATGAGGTCCGCCAAATGCAGCCGGGATTCCGAACGGCTGTGCATCCCCTATGACAATATCTGCACCAAAATCACCCGGCGGTTTCAAGACACCAAGTGAAAGTGGGTTACTTGAAACAATTAACATTCCTTTATGTTCATGAACAATTTGTTCAATTTCAGCTAAGTTTTCGATTCGGCCAAAGAAGTTTGGATATTGAGTAATAAAACCAGCTACCTCATCAGTCATCATACCCGCCAATTGTTCTGTATCCGTCACTCCATTTTTACAGGGGACAACTTCAAGCTCAAGATATTGGCCTTTTGCATAAGTGGATAAAACAGCCCGTGATTCCGGGTGCACTGTCTCTGAAACAAGCAGTTTCTTACGACGTGTATGTCCTGCTGAGAGCATGGCTGCCTCGGCCAGAGCAGTTCCCCCATCATACATGGAGGAGTTCGCCACATCCATTCCGGTCAGTTCACAAATCATCGTTTGAAATTCAAAAATAGCCTGCAATTCTCCCTGGGAAATCTCCGGTTGATACGGTGTATAAGCGGTATAAAACTCTGATCTTGAGATAACGTGATCAACGATGACTGGCATGTAATGGTCATATACTCCCGCTCCAAGAAAAGAACTATGGGTCCTGAGATTGGCATTTTTCTCGGCTAGCTCTGTTAATTCTTTCAGAAGTGCTGATTCAGACTTTGCTTTTTTTAGCTTGTATTCACCCTTAAACCTTACTTTTTCAGGTATATCAGAAAATAAGTCATCGATTGATTCTACACCAATCGCTGTTAACATCTGTTCAGTATCCTGCTCTGTCATTGGTAAATAACGATGCTTCATTTTTTTACTCCTCCTGCCTGAGTGCGTTTATAAAATGGAGTACTAACAATTTTCGCCTTTAATCTTTTTTCCCGTATCTCAACCTCGACTACCTCATCAAGGTTAGCGAATTCTACATTAATCAGGACAAGGCCTACGTTTTTCTTTAAGGTTGGGGATTGTGTTCCAGTGGTCACTTCCCCGATGTTTTCATCCTTAACGAAAACCGGGTACCCATGTCTCGGAATACCGCGGTCAATCATTTCGATTCCGACAAGCTTTCTAGGGGCGCTATTTTCCTTCTGTTCCTTTAAAACTTCCTTACCAATAAAATGTTCTTTATCGGTTTTTACAGCGAACCCAATCCCCGCTTCGATAGGTGTAATCTCTGGAGATAACTCTTGGCCATATAAAGGAAGTTTTGCTTCAAACCGAAGCGTATCTCTTGCCCCAAGTCCACATGGAACCAATCCCTTATCCTTACCGAATTCTAAAAGATCTTTCCAAAGCTTCACTGTATCTTCGCTCTTACAGTACAATTCAAATCCATCTTCACCGGTGTAGCCAGTTCTTGAAACAAGTACACTAATGCCATTTATCATGACATCTTCACGAAAAGCAAAGAAACCAATGGTATTGAGTTCTACTTCCTCTGCAAGGTTCTGTAATATATCAGCTGCAAGCGGTCCCTGTAATGCCAATTGCCCTATTTGTTCCGATATATTTTTTAGTTCTACATCTTCGCTCGCATGCTTTTTTAACCACTCAAAATCTTTATCAATATTAGATGCGTTCACAACTAACAAATAATCATCTTCACCTTTTTTATAAATAATCAGGTCATCAACCGTTCCGCCATTCTCATAGCACATAGCAGTATACTGTGCCCGGCCCGTTTTCAGCTTACTGACATCGTTGGTCATCATCAGCTGCAAAAATGGTAAAGACCCAGCACCCTTAATCATGAATTCGCCCATATGTGATACATCAAAGAGGCCTGCTTTTGTACGCACTGATTCATGCTCCTGTTTAATGCCTGAAAATTGGACAGGCAGTTCCCAGCCGCCAAAATCAATTGTTTTTCCTCCATACTCCCTGTACACACTGATCAGCGGAGTCTGCTTTAATTCTCCCATCCTTACCCTCCTAAAAAATTCGATTCGTTTTATACGGATACTCTTGCTTGTTATGCCATTTAAACGATTGCTTGTTAACTTATTAAGTAAAACGCCGCTTTTCCACATTTGACCGAAGCGATATATCCTTCAGCGATCCACGAAAAAAAGGACAGAAACCTCCCTTATTAGGGGGGCTCTGTCCTGATACCTGAAAGTTTACCGCCGGGTAACGTACTTCGGCGTTTCCTCTTGGGTGGCTTCACAATAAAGGAAGCGCTCTCCAGAGATGCGTCCAGCAAGAGTCTCTGTACCTGAGAGATTCATGGATTCACCATTTGCTCCTTCGGTGCCGCAAATACGGTCTCTCCCCTTGCCTTCATTCGCTCATATAATTATGTAAATTGGTCATACTAAACAAAAAGCAAGAGATAAGCCGTTTTCTAAATAGTCTTACATTTATATCCTACCATCAACAATTATCAGGTGGCAACATTTACGTTATCTCGATGAATGATTGGAAACTAAAAAAATATCAGTAACACCTCAGCTTTATTGGGGCAAAAAAATTGTTTAGGCGTCACTTAATAAATTCCTTATAATTTTCTGCCATCCGCATAAAGCATTTAATCAGATTTTAGCCGGAGATTAAACTCCTACTATTGTTTAGAAATTAATGACACCACCTATACCTATATAAGGTAAGAGAATTCTATTGAATTTAGTTAAATTACAATCAAGCATTTATCTAACTAGCTTAAATAAAGAAAGTTGGGATTCACATTGAGTTTAACACCAAAGGTCTATTTTGATGAAGATTGGGAAAAGGAGCTTGAGGAAAAGATTATGGAGGATGGCCCCTGGTGCAGCTACTCCCTTTTTAAACTCGGATTGGAGGCCGAAAAGCATAATCTAATTCCAGATTTCAACGGCCTCCTTGCACCAAAGCATTTATCAGGATTTACACCTTTAACCCATCAGCTCGAAGCTGCTACCGAAGTCATCGAAAGAATGAATGGTAAAGCCATATTAGCTGATGAAGTAGGTCTTGGTAAAACAATAGAGGCCGGTCTGATCTTAAAGGAATATATGATTCGGGGCCTGGCAAGCAAAATACTAATACTAGTCCCAGCCTCTCTCGTATCTCAATGGGCACAGGAGCTTAATCAGAAGTTTCACATACCAGCTGTCATATACAGAAAGGGGTATGGGTGGGATTCTGAATGTATAATCACTTCCATAGATACTGCTAAACGAGAGCCTCATCGTTCTGCCATACTCGAACAAACCTATGACATTGTCATCATAGATGAAGCTCACAAGTTAAAAAACAATAAAACCAAAAACTATGAGTTTGTACAAAAAGTCCAGAGAAAGTTCTGTCTACTGTTAACGGCAACCCCTATTCAAAACAAGATAGAAGAAATTTTTTATCTTGTATCATTGCTTAAGCCAGGGCATTTGGGAAGTTATGCCAAATTTAATGAACGCTTTTCTGCTAAGAAACGTTCATTAAAGGATGATGCTTATTTGAAAGAATTGGTTAATATGGTGATGATTCGAAATAAACGTCAGGATACCGGCATTGAATGGACTAAGAGAAAGGTTGAAACCATTTTTATAGATTTCACCGAAAAGGAACAGGCTCTATATGATGGGGTTTCTTCATTTAGGAAAGAATTACCGGAGGGTATCGGGAGTACATTTTCTTCGTTAATCCTTCAGCGTGAAGCATGCAGCAGCAGGGAAGCCGTCTACTTTACGCTAAAAAATATGCTCGATCGAAACCCGGATGCCGGACTAAGCTTTAAGGAAGCCATACATAACCTTATCAACCTGGTCGAACTGGTTGATTGCAATTCAAAAGCGAAAAAAGCACTTGAATTGATTCATTCTATAAAAGATAAGGTTATCATTTTTACCGAGTATCGAGCCACGCAATTATATTTGCAGTGGTTTCTTAAGCAAAATGGAATCACTTCTGTTCCATTCCGCGGCGGATTTAAACGTAGTAAGAAGGACTGGATGAAAGAACTGTTCGAAAAACAAGCACAAGTCTTAATTGCTACAGAAGCAGGTGGAGAAGGAATTAACCTGCAGTTTTGCCATCATATTATAAACTTTGATTTACCTTGGAATCCGATGCGACTGGAACAAAGAATCGGCCGAATTCACAGACTTGGACAAACAGAAGATGTCCGAATCTATAATTTTGCGACCAGGAATACCATTGAGGATCATATTATGAAAATTCTCTACGAAAAAATTCAATTATTTGAACGTGTCGTTGGGGAACTTGATGATATTCTAACGAGGCTGGAGGTTAAGAATCTTGAAGAGCATTTAACTGACATCCTCAATAAATCAAAAACAGAGGGTGAGATGAAGGTTAAAATGGATAATCTCACGTCTTTAATACAGCTTGCTCAAGATCTAAAAAAGGAGATGCCTTCACATGCAGCAACAGGAAATTCTTGAGTTTCTCGTTCAATTTTTCACAGCCAATCAATGCGAAATCATCAATCAAGGGCCAGGTCATCTAACTGTGCAGTTGACAATTGATATGGATAAAGAACTGATGAACCGACCTTTTTATTGGCATTATCTCGAGAAAGTTGGCGGAGTGCCTAATCCGATGAGCTTAACGTTTATCCTCGACAAAGAGGCAGCTCCTCCTGATTTAAAAGGGGAATTCATACATTTTGGATCCCCTCGCCTGCACCAAATATTCGCGTCTGCCCAAAGACTATCGAAGCATATCCGCTTATTTGAGGAGATTAAAGTGACTAGTGGTCAGATGCCTTTATTTCCCTGGTTAGGTGTAAATGTTAATATATCCTATGAATGCGACCGAAAAAAGGATTTATTCTTTTCAATAGGATTGAACCTGATCAACGGTCTTTTTGTAGAAAATTTTATTGATTCAGCTGATAAACTCTCGCTTACACCTAAAATATCTGACTATACATTTACCCTTACACCCATTATTCGTTATCAAAGCGGGTTGCATCGTATCAAAACTTACATCCAAAATAAAATTAATCAGGATGACCATGGGTGGGCTGATGAGGCTCTCGTGCGCTGGAATAAAGACTTGAGTTTGCTGAACCATTTTTATGAGGATAAAAAAGAAGAGGAAACTCACATGTATGACCTTGAAAAAGAAGCATTACGAATGCAATACGAACCCAGAATCCGTGTCAGCATTATAAATGGCGGACTTTTTTATCTTAGCGGTCAGGCTATCTAAAAGAGGTATTTAAAGTTAAGGCTGAATTCTCGCATCAACTAAACAATAGTTTAGAATAAAGCTTAATCTTTGATGAAGATATAAAAATGAATACAAAAAAGCAGTGGGTTGCAAAAAAATCCACTGCTTTTTTAAAGAAACTTTATTACGCCTTACGTTTAAAGAGCATTTCAATTGATAACGGAATGATTCCGAACCAATGGTTCATTAATGGCGGCCGATCATCTCTATGATGACGGCGTTGCTCTTTACGTACTTCCTTTGGCTGCTTCATATACACTAACCACTGAATTGTTAAAAATTTTATATAATCATTTGTTTTCATCGACATTCACCCATCAGAAGTATCTCCATTTATCATGGATGTTATTCATTAATTTCTAAAAAAGATGGCTAGTTTATGGTGATTTTCATTAATATCTCTTCTGTAATCTCCATTTTTGTTTTTCTGTCCGTATGAACCTGTAAATCAGCAGCTAACTTATATAGGTTAACCCTCTTTTGATAAAGCTGCACTATTTGTTCCTCTTTATTTCCGGACAATAAAGGGCGTGATGAGTCAGTCTCGAGCCTTTTTATGATTTCTGTCGGATTGGCATGGAGCCAAATAACGGTTCCCTTTTCCTTCATATATTTCCGGTTGTCTTCCCTAAGAATGATACCCCCGCCTGTCGCAATGATACAATTTTCGATAGGTAATGATTGCAACGCCTGCTGTTCTAGGTCCCTGAATCCATCTTCACCTACTTCATCAAAGAGCTGCGGAATCGACCTTCCTGTACGTTCAACCACCGTCTGATCACTATCATAAAAGGGACAACGCATTTTTTCAGCGAGAGCCCTACCCACAGTCGTTTTCCCAGCTCCCATAAATCCAATTAAATAAATGGCTTTCATCTCGCTCCCCCTAACTCCTAACTATCTATCCATTTCACTACTTTCTTTGCTTCAATTGAGTACGTAATCGTCTCCCGTCTCACCGTATGATCAGTCTGAATATCCAATGAGATCTCATAGAACCCTCTCTCAAGCGGTTTTATATGATAGCCTATTCTTCCATTATAATAAATCCATTCCCCTTTTGTCTCAGGAACACTATCATCATCAAGCATTAAGATTGCAGCATGTGTACCCGTATCACCCAGATAGGTGGTAATTAACCATTCGGTTTGATACTTATGATAATTCACTTCCCGAGCCATATTTCCTATCGAATACATACAAATGATAAAAATAACCGAAAAAAACAATAAAGCAACAGGCATAAATATCCCACGTTCATTTTTAAGAAGGTTCAAATTTGTATCGTTTGAACAGCCGTTTTTCATACATATCACCATTTATAAGAGTCACAGATATGATCAGTGACTCTCCTTCTTTTTTAACATGAAAGCTCTTAATATCTTGAAGGACCATTTCATGCCCAGCGCCATCCACTCGCCTTCTTACCATATTGTTATAGACTTCATATGTTATTTCTTCTCCACTTTTATCAAGTAAAAGGACATTGCTTTTAGGTACTCCAAAGTCTTTTGTCTTTTGAAATTCTCGTTCCAATTGACGTATAAAGATATTCCATTCCATCCTTGTATTTGTGTTCGTATCCCTGACATGCCAGTCTGTTATACTGGCAAGTGCACTCGTCATAAAGACACTTAATAACGAAAATAAACCAAGAGCAAATAATATCTCTACCAAAGTAAAGCCATCATCTTTCAGGCAGCTTTTCATACACTTTCTGTAATTTATCCTTTGAGTTGCTATACTCTGCATAATAAACGTTCCCTTCAAGATAAAAAGTATAGGCTTTCCCCTCAATCTCTGCTTGTCCAGTAAACAGTGGACGGCCGTTTATCTGATATTCATTTAAATTTTCAAACAATCTATTAAGAGCGGCTTCCTCCATTCTTAAGTCATTCTTTAGCGTAATGCTTTCCATATATGCCGGAAGCAATAAACAGCAGCATAAGATAAGTATTCCAAACGAAATCAGCAGGTCCAAGATAGCATATCCATGCTCTTTATACTTTTGATATATAAAATCTCCCCCTCCCTAATTGAAAGACAAGCTTGTATATCGTTTTACCATTTTTATCGGTTAAATAGATTGTTGTTGGATTTTGGATATTTCCTGCTGGAATATAGGTAATTGGCACATTGCCAACTTTTTTAAACTTGATTGATTCGGCCTTCTGAGTCGAAATAATATGACTGTTTGTTTTGTATGAGTAAGCTGAATATTCATTTTGGTCAGTTACAAATCTTAGTAAGACATACGTGTTATTTTCCATTGCATAGACCTGAGCATAGTAAATATCCTTCTCCAGTTGATTTAAAAATGCTTGCTGTTCATATGTTTCAAACATTTTACTTGTAACCGCACTTGCTATAGTCAGCATTAACGTCAGACATCCAAGTACAATCAACACCTCTACTAACGTAAACCCTTCTTCGTTCTTTTCCATTTTTATTGTCCCTGAAGAGTTACAGTCCCATCATCCGAAATCACCGCGGTTTTTCCTTCCGGACATTTAACATCCTCTTTTAAAAAACCAGAAGAGATAAGCTTCTCCATCGTCGGAAGCGTACCTTCCTTTAATTTATAGGCTTGTACCTGTCCCTCAACCATCTTTACGAATGCCTCGCATCCCTTACTATTAACTGCTTCCTGGTTTTTCATTACATTGGGTACTGTAATAATCAATAGAACTGATATAACCAGCATGACAATCAACATCTCAATCAAGGTAAAACCTTGTTCATTTTTGTATTTCATCAAAAACACCTTCCTATATCGTATTCATCAATGAAATCATTGGCATTAATATTGCCAAATACAGAAGGATCACTAAAATGGCAACAAGGCCAAACATTAATGGTTGAACCACCTTTATATATTTTTCAGTCTGCATCTCCATCTCATTTAACAGATATCTGCTGTAGTAAAGAAGTTCTTCTCCTAATAAACTATTTTTTTGCCCATGGCTGATTACTCGCTCAAAATCATTCATAAAAATTGTGAGATTCCCACTAATGCTTTCTAATGAATCTCCCTCCTGAAGACTTTTAATCATGTGATGGGTTATTTCCTTAACTAAACTTTTTGGATCCTGCTGACTCATAATCGTTAACGCATCAATAATCGAAATACCACCCTTTAATAATGAGCCCAGCTGCATAGAAAAATAATACGTTGTGGAAAGCTTTCTAAAAGAACGCAGGAACGGAATTTTATTCATCAGTAATTCCTGTTTTATTTTGGATAGTTTTTTTAAATAATAGTGGTATATAAACAAATGCATGGTTAGGAGCACAATGATAAAAAATGGAAGATTGTTAAAGAGGGTTGCCAGTAAAACGGATAACTTTAAGAATATGTTTGATTCCTGCCCTGCGCCCTGATACATACTTGAGAATTTTGGCAACAAATAATTTGTAAATACTTGCAGCAAGGTAAATGTAAAAACAAGTAGGAAGACTGGGTAATACAATAAATTTTTTAGTTTTGCGCGATCCTCACTTTTCTTAAGCCATATTTCGCCTCCATTCTGCAAGGATTTGGATAGCTGTCCGTGTTTTTCACCGTAGGATACTAAACCAACGAGCTCTTGTTCAAAATCGAGCCATTCTAAAAAGTCCCTAAAAGTATGGCCATCTTTCAATAGTTCCAATGCATCCTTAATTTCTTCTCGATACTTCTTTTTTCCATGAATAAGAGAAAATTCAATACCCTCATAAAGAGTAAAGCCATTCTCCAATAAATCGCCCAATTCCTGAAGAAATCTCGCCTGATCCCTGCAAGACCATCGGGACTTTAGATTACTCCTCATGCACCCACCTCTCATACTCTTTTTGATCCACAAATCCATAGGCAACAGCCTTGCTGATGAGAGAAGATAATTCCGGATAATGAAAGTTCACATCATCTCCCTCCATCTCTGCCCAAACCTTCGCCAATTCATTGCCATAAATCATTTCATGCACACTTACCCGCCCTCTGCTCTTTTCCATAAGGCAGTACGGTGAGCATTCACCCTTACAAAAAGGACAGTGCAATTCCAATAATCTTTGGGAGGTTACACCTAAAAGAGTTTGCTTTGCCTCCTCCTTGTCTATCCCAAATTCCAAAAGCCTTCTAACTGCACCCAATACATCACTGGCATGCATCGTAGTTAAGATTAAGTGGCCTGTTAAAGCGGCGCGCACCGCTATTCTGGCCGTTTCAGCATCCCTGATTTCTCCAATCATGATAATATCGGGATCGTGGCGCAGGGCAGCTTTCAAGCCTACTGAATAACTGATACCGGCTTTTTCATTAATCTGGACTTGAATGGCATCATCGGACTGATGTTCAACAGGATCTTCCAGTGTAATAATATTTCGGTTAACGGTATTTTTGGCATGATGGAGCATGGAATATAAAGTTGTAGTTTTACCACTTCCAGTCGGTCCACAGATGATCATTAATCCATGGGAATGTTTAAGCATGGAAATTAACGTAGTTGACATTTTTGGAAATAAGGAGATTTCTTCGATTGGGAGAGTTTGTAAACTTGGAATAATACGAATGACGAGAGATTCAGAGTATGGGGTAGGCAAGGTGGATAATCGGAGACCAATCCATTTATTTGAAACAAACATCGTTAAGGCCCCTGACTGAGGACGTCTTTTTTCTCCTATATCCATGCCGGCCATAAATTTAAAATGAGAGATGAGTCGTTGGGCCCTGTCTCTTTGGTAACTGCCTTCTGAAAATAAGCGATTGTGAATCCGATAGTAAAGATGGGTTTTCTTGCGTTGGGGAACAATGTGGATATCTGAGGCTTTGAATTTTACTGCTTCTGTTACAACTTTTTCAGCTAACTTATCGATGGTAAGCAATTCTCGTTTCACCTCCTTATATGTTACTCTCTTATGTTATTAGACATTAATTTTTCAATCCCTGCTGGCATAACGAAAGTTTCAAAATCTGTCACAATTCGTCGTTAATTTGGGTAATTTTTCATAATCATGAAATATTTCATCCCTTTTATTCTGTTAACATATTTACAGATTAATTTTAAAATTAAGATAGTAATATATACATGTTAAATATTGATTTATCAAAATGTGGCTAAATTACAACATATGTTTCCAAAGAGTCAGAATAGCCAAGAACAGCATATCAATGCTTGATTGACTGTATTATAATGGAACTATTAAGGAGCGCGAGGTGGACCACAATGGACCAAACATTAAAAATTACCAATGTATTATCAGATCCGACCAGATACTATATTTATCAGCATATAGCTAAAAGGCACAGCGAGGTGACGGTACAGGAAATTGCGGATATATTTGAGATTCACCCCAATGTTGCGCGTTTACATTTAACAAAGCTCGAAGATGTAAATATGCTTGTTTCTGAAACTAAGAAAACAGGAAAAGGTGGAAGACCAAGCAGATTATATAGATTATCAGATGATGTCATACAATTAAACTTCCCTTACCGCGATTACCAACTGCTTGCAAAAATAGCCCTTCAGACAATGTTCTCACTGGGAGAAGCAGGTAAGGAAGCGTTATTCAATACCGGAAGATTATTTGGGAAAGATTTGGCTGAACAGCATATGAAAGGAATTGGAGAAAGTCAGGACAGCCTGTCTTTCGACCACAAACTCTCTATCATAAAAGATGCATCGACTACTGCTGGATTCTATCCGGAATTCATAACAGCTGAGGATCATTCAACCATTTTCTTTAGAATACACAACTGTCCTTTTAAAGAAATTGCCTTTGAGCAAAAAGAAGCCGTATGCGGAATGCATTATGAGTTTTTACGCGGTATGTTCAGCGTCCTTTTTGATTCAATCGAATTAATAGAAGAGGAAAATATGTTTGATCATGCAGGTTGCCAAGCTTGCACATACAAGATGCTTGCCGGAAATTAATCACACAATTCAGTCATCCTATTTTAAGATAGTTTACATTCTTTAACAATATCCTTATAATAGTAGTGATGGAATTATAAGGGGATAAGGGAGGTTAAGGGATGGACAGAATGTTCAGAGTATGTGGTTTCTGGACTGGAATTATGGCAGTCATGTTCTTTGTTGGCGGTATGCATACTACATCACTCATCTTTTTCGGTCAAACTGGTTTCTTTGTTATTTTAAGCTATTTAAAATTGTCTGAAAGAATGTACTTATATGTTTTCGGTGCTTATTTAACAGTTTTCTTTGCAGGCTTCACCTATTGGACAACGTTCATGATGACTCCTGGAGCGGGACATTAATTTACAGTAAAACCTTGATTGAGCTGTAGCAATCAAGGTTTTTTTATATTCTTAGATTGAACTAAAACACTGAAACTATCACTAATCCAGTCTCCCAGAACTAATTGTTTGATTTGTCTGTTGCGCCTGGCGACAGGAGAAAAAGGATCTGCATCCGCATGTGGAACCAGCTCATCCAATATCCCTTCCTCTAATAAAAATGACTGTTGTCCTCCCCAGTACTCTAGATCAAGCCCTCTTCTCTTCCCTTCACATTTAAGCAATGAAAAATTGACGGTACTCGTTATATCTGTTTCTCCTGGATTTTCGAGAATTGAGCCGATTAATTGATGGTCCTTAAATCCTCTTAAGGTACCATTTTTACGGGCAGGTATATACAAATCCTCCGCATCCATTCCATAATCTATCGTCATGAGATATCCACTCTTCATTTTATCGACAATTTGCTCGTAGGCAACCATCATTGGGCATGGCACCTCTATACGATAAATAAACTCCGGGATATTCAACTTCTCTATAACGGCTAAAATCATCTGATTATTGAGATCTCTGGTCGTTTCAAATAGCTCTCCATTCTTTACTGTGACGCCCGCTTCTTTCCACTGATTCTTATCTTTAATCAAAACATGAACTGGAAAAGCATCAAAAAATTCATTTGAAAAAATGAAACCTTCTATTAGTGGCATATCCTTGATAGAATCTAACAAACGAATTCTATCATCCTTTGCCGCCGTATCTAAAATCAATTCTCGATGATAGGAACTGGATTCAACAATATAATAAATTGCATTAGATGCCAGCTCTGGGTTGTACAGTTCCAATCCTCTCAAAAAATCACATGCCATCTTCCCGGTGCCGCCGCCAAGCTCACATATAGCGGGAGGCAGGTCAGATTCAATTAGCTTCCTTCCTGCCCATTTACCTATAAATTCACCAAAGACAGGGGACATACTCACCGAAGTATAGAAATCACCGCTACTTCCAATTTTATCTTTTCTCCGTTGGTAATAGCCATATTCAGGATGATACAATGCCAACTCTATATATTTGTCATACGGTAAAAATAAATCTTCTGTTTCCTCAATGGACCGAATGATTATGTCTTTCATAAATCCACCTAATTTTATAAATATTTCCACAATAGGCGTTGACATCACATTATCCCTATTGTAAATTTATGGTATAGATTAAAATGGCCCCTCCCATTTTATAGGAAATACCCCCTGACCCTCCTTATCTAATTGTTAAGGAGGGTCTACAATTAGTACACCTCTTACCTTAAAAATGGATTATGATTCATCTCATCTTCAATGATGGTTTCCGGCCCATGTCCAGATAAACAAAGCGTATCTTTTGGAAGAGTTAATAATTTTTTATGAAGACTATCCATTAGCTGTTGATGATTTCCACCAGGTAAATCGGTCCGGCCTATACTCATATGAAATAATGCATCTCCTGAAAATACAATCGCCTCGTCCTTATCATAATAAGAAACACTTCCTGGTGAATGTCCAGGTGTAAACAGTACATTAAAGGTGAAATCCCCGATTTTTAGAATACCTTCCTCTGAAATCACATTTTCTGCGGGAGCAGCCTTAATCTCACCAAGTTGGAAAAATCGCGAACCGTTCAAAGCTGGGTTTGTTAACCATTCTGTTTCTTTTTTGTGCACATAAACCGGGATACTAAAGACTTCCCGTACCCTGTCCACTGCCCCTATATGATCAAAATGAGCGTGAGTTAAAAGAACTGCAATTGGTTTCCATTTCTTTTCACGAATGATTTGAATCAGCTTTTCTGCTTCCTCGCCCGGGTCGATGATTAAACATTCACCGTCCTGCTTGGCATATAAATAACAATTTGTTTGCAAAGGTCCTAAAGGAACTCTTTTCCATGTTTTCTTCATGTCTTTCCTCCTGAAGTCTCAGTTTAGTTTCTTTTATTTTACACAAGTGATGGTTTTGTATAAAGAGTCTTATACTGTATTGTTCCTATTCCTTCCAAATTGCCTATAATATCTCGACAAATAATCTGAAAAGAATTAAAATACTATTGAATGCATTTATTTTACAATTTAATGATTTATTGGGTTTTATTACTTAATAATTCCAGGGGAGGTAAATGAAATGGGATTGGTAATTATTTTTGGTTTAGTTGCCATTTTGGCTATTTTCGCATTAATCAGCGCCTTTAAAAACAAAAATTTCCTTGGTCTAGTATTCGCTTTGGGTACTGCCGTTGTATTTGGCTGGTTCGCCATCATGACCTTCATTAGAGATGGCTATCCTGCTGTACATTAATTAATTGTATACGTCATACATCTGAAAAAGAGGAATCCTTTAAACAGGATTCCTCTTTTTCGTTCACCAGCTCCTGTCTTCTATAAATAAAGACAAGCATTTAAAATTGGTTTTGTATCCCGATAAATTTGTTCAAATTGTGATAAAGGAAGTGGATTGATTCCTTTACCCAGCTCTAATGTAAATCCAGGCTTCTTGAACTGATCAATAAACCAATCCTTAAAGCCTGCATGGCTATCAATATAGCGAACGGCCTTGTAGCCAGATCTTGCGGTAAATTCCATAGCCATAACAGAGGTGATTTCCGGCTCTTTTTTCTCATATCCCCAGTAAAATTCTTCTCCCTGGGTGTGCAGAGAAACTACACGATCGAACCCTTCCTTCAGCACAAGTGCAACCAGTGATTTCACTTCACTTTCTGTTAATGGCTCGATTCCAGGAAAATCTCTTGCTGCTGGTTTTTTCGGCCGTTTTCTCTTTTTCTCAATCTCCCAGTTTGCCGGAAATTGATTATTTAAGTCAACTCCTCTAATATTCGCTTTCCAGCCTAAAAATTCTTTTCTTCCATCATTCATCCTAATTAAATCTTTTTTCATTTTTTCAGATGGACCATTTACTACTAAATCTACACCATCAGGATTCACCATCATAACAAGTGACAAATCACACTCCAGGAATAGCTCCAATGCTGAACATTCTCCTAAATTTGTCCCCGTTGTTAATGCCAGTAAATAATCATTCAGCCACTTCATTAAAACCAAGCTAGTAATCCATTCATTCGCATGCATCGAGGCATTCATATGGACTTTTTTCGGACCAATACCAATTCGCAGTTCCCAAATATCCTGGCCAAGTTCAGATTTCCCGATAGATTTCATCTGCAGGAAAGGATAGATGGTTGTAAGTATTTCCATGTCATTCATGCATTTACTTGATGAGTATGGACAAGTCTGATCCACAATACTATGTTGAATTTTCACAGGCAATCTAACAGATTGCTTCGGATTCTCTTCCATACTCTCCATTGAATTAGCTACCTGAATTCTTTCACGTTCTACAGGGTGTGTGATATCCAAGGACGATAACCTTTCCTCCCTTGTCCAATATCCAGGTATATGAACCATATCGCCAACAGATAGCTCATTATTACTAATATGTAAATTACATTCCCGTAAAAGTGCGAACGGTATAGAATACAAAACGGCCAATCTCGATAATAAATCAGGCTTCTTTATGATGACTTCCATAGAATCACATCCTTTTCTACTCATTTTATGAATACTCCGATCAAAAAATACAGAAGCTAACAGATATTATGTATAGATTCGTAAAAAACAGCTTGATTATAGTTGCCTTTAACTGTATAGGCCTTTTTAGTATGCCATTTAGCGGGGTATGGGCTGGGGAAAGGCAGGGTGTAGATGGGGCATAGGTGTTTCATAGGTGGGGCATAGCTGCTTTCCTACACACTTCACCCACCTTTCAGGCACTTTTACCCCGGTATAGCTGGAGCATAGGTACTTCATAGGTGGGGCATAGGTACTTCATAGGTGGGGCATAGGTACTTCATAGGTGGGGCATAGCTGCTTTCCTACATACTTCACCCACCTTTCAGGCACCTTTACTACCCCGGCATATGGTTTGGTGCGGCTATCTCTGTCCTTTGACAAGTACCTCCTACATCCTCACTCAACTATCCAATTCAAACCGAATGAAAAACAGTTGGGTCAACGAAAAAAAAAAGGCATTAACCCGTATTGGATTAATACCTAATTAATTGATTTAGTTAAAAATATCCCGTCAAAGAAAACAAATTCAAAAGGGCGAATTTCATTTCCTACTGACTAATTGTCCGCTCACTCTCCCATAACCATTTAAACCATCTGCCGTGCCCGTCGGTTTCTGCAATCGTATTTTTGTTCAGAATGCCATCCAAATAATAATCCAGATGCAAATATCTATCTTGAATATTATTATAAATATGAAATACCTCTCTCATCTTCCCAATATCCTTGATGGTTTCCAACAGATGCTTTTTCACATCCATTGGCATTTGGTTAGCAACATGTGTATGAAAAATACAAACAGCATGATTCTCTGGGATATCCTGTATACAGTCAGGTAATAGATCAGCGCCATCACCATTTATCAATCTTAAGGAACTCCCCTTCACATAGGCTGCAGCTTTTTCAAACATAGACAGCCGCTCCGCATGCTCGGGCCATATTAAGGATTTAAGCCACAATTTTTCGTCCTCAACATTTAAATCAACCGTATGTAAATCCAAGCCAATCCTAATTGAAACTGGCGGCGGCATGAAGGGAAGGTTTGGTACATTTTCTCCTTTTATTTCTGCTGAAATTGTAAGTTTAGATTCTGAATTTCCATAGGTACTTTCTTGCCCATATGTATATGAATAGTGATCCCAAAGAAGCTGTAATCCTGCACTTGTTCCAATTTCAATAAGTGCCAAGGGTTTCTTTGCTATCTCATGAACAGTACAAAAGGCGGGGTACAGGTATGCACATCTTCGCACTTCATTGGTTTGAACCCGTCTCGATCTAAGAATAAATTCAATCTCTTCTCGATAAGTAAAGCAAAAATCCCTAAAAGGTCCATAAGATTCCATATATGCTTTCGGATACTCAACCAAACTAGGATAATACTCTTTCAGTGAATGTTCTTTACCCTTTAACAGAAGATAGTGGACAACACCGAATAAGAGATTTGGTACTGGCTGACCCTCCCTCGCATTCATACATATCTCTAAAAGCGCTTCATCTCCAGAAATTTTTATAGATAAGTGCTCGTATAGCCTGCTGGAGCCTATACATTCTCTTTCAGCAAAATTTATAAAGGTTTGAGACAGAACACTATTAAACAAATGGAAACCCCCTTTTAAAACTAAATAAATGACACCCGCTGTTTGATTTTGATTGGCTTCATTCACCTATAGCTCCCTCACGATACTTACCATTAAATTCTACATAAAACGGCTGAATGCTTTCGTCCAGACAATACTCGATTCTTTGTCTAAAATTATTCCAGGTTACCATTTCCAATGCCTCTGCTATGGGATAAAAACCTACCTCTAAACTTTCAGGGCTGGTAGTGGGAGTACCTCCAATCGCCTTACCCAAGAATAAGGTGTTACAAATAGAATGGTCTATATTTTGAAAAACACCACAAAATTTAGTTACTACGATATCAATCCCCGATTCCTCTTTTGTTTCTCTTATCGCAGCATCTTTGAGTGACTCGCCTTCCTCGACTTGTCCTCCAGGCATTTCCCACCCCCGGTGCGGACCCCTAATCAACAAAATTTCCCCAGCATCGTTTAATATAACCGTTGCTGCAGATACAATATGCTTCGGCACCCTCATCCCCCAAACCCTCTATCATCGGATTTTCATGTTATACTCATCAAATTAATTTCGACATATGGTTTTTATATTCCTTTATAAAAACTTTTGCAAATAAAAAAGCACTTCAACAAAATACATTGAAATGCTTCCAAAATTAATTAAATTCTACTAAGTAATTACCGTTTACCTCAGCACGTGGACTCTTAAATCTCTTGTCCTAGTTGCTGCATGATTAAGCCCGCTGCGCCTATAACACCCGCATCATTACCAAGAGATGCAACTTTGATTTCAGTTGATTCCGCAACCCGCGGAAAGGCAAATTGCTTAAAGTATTTCTCAATTGGTTTTAAAATAATGTCCCCAGCTTTTGAAACACCACCACCGATTACGATGATGTCGGGGTTAATCATATTGCCCACATTGGCAGCTGCAAGTCCAAGGTATTTAGCTACCTCATCAAGGACATCCTGACTTGCCTGGTCTCCGCCTATAGCACAATCAACTACGTCTTTAGAAGTGATCAACCCATTTTCGTTAAAAACAATCGAGAGGTCCGAATCTGGTTTCTCTTTAATCTTCTCTAACGCCAGCCTTACGATACCGGTAGCTGAGGCGATCGTTTCAACACAGCCTGTTTTCCCACAGTTACAAGGAGCTCCACCCTCTGGCTGAACCGTTATGTGACCGAGCTCACCAGCTGCCCCACTAATTCCATGCACCAAATGCTTATTAGTGATTACACCGCCACCCACACCAGTTCCGAGAGTGATACAGACTAAATCATTTGTACCTTTTCCTGCTCCCTTCCAAAACTCACCGAAGGATGCTACATTCGCATCGTTATCAACCACTGCAGGAATTCCTAATTCTTTTTCCAGCAACTCCTTTAAAGGAAAATCTCTCCAACCGATATTCACGGCCACATAGATTGAACCGTTCTCAAAATTAACTGGACCAGGAGCACCCATTCCGACACCTACTAAATTACCATCCTGCCATTCTTCCAATTTTGCCCTGACAGATTTGCCGATGTCAGAAACGATATGCAGACCATTTTCTTCCGTTCTCGTTATGATTTCCCATTTATGTACAATGGTCCCTTCTTTATCTATAAAAGCAAGCTTAATCGTTGTACCGCCAATATCAATTCCCAGTAACCAATCTTGTTTCCCCAGCATATTGATTCACCTTTTCGATTGTTTTTGTTTTAGCTGTTGCTTTTCCTTCTCATACTCTATTTCTTGTTTCAAGATTAAAATTGCCGTTTGATAATCTCTGATTTCAATCAATTGAGAGTGAAATAGCTCTCTTAATTCTCCTGCCATCATCTCTAGATCAGCTAATCGATCACCCATGTATATGATGGTTCCAAACCTCTTTAAATATTGTTGAATTTCATATACGGATTTCATTTTTGTCACATTCCTTCCTGCTTCTTTAGTATATCTGAATTTAGTTGTTCTCCTCAAGATACTTTCTTTCTGTATTCCGTCAATTGTGACATTTATAAACAAAGCATATGTATTTAGAGTTACACATATATTGCTTAGGACAAAGCATCCGTCTATTTATCATTTGACATCCATTTAAGAATATATACGTAAGGCAATAATCTAAAGTGAGGAGAGAATCCTTTTGAAAAAATATATTGGTTACCTAATAGTCGGTTTAGTACTCATATTTACCTTTATGTGGTGGAAACAGCTTTATATACAAAGGGATATAGCTGTTATTAAATATTTTCCACTTAATCAAAAGGCTGCGTTTATTAAAACAACCTCTTCCCTTGTCATGCCTAAGCAGGAAAAAGATACAGAACAGTACGATGTTGCGTTATCGACTGAATCTATTTTAAATCAAACAAGTTATCTCAGACAGGATTTCTCACTTCTTTTTCAAAACGGTCGTTTAAAAGAGTTTACAAAGAAATGGGAGCAGAATACAGATCGAATATCCCAAAAGACAACCGTAAAAGCTCATGAATCTTCTTTATTTCAAGTGGTTACCATTCATTATGCTGAGATTCATACGGAAAACGACAAGATTACCAGCTCATTTAAATTAACTGATAGTAATCTGTTTGTCATTGCTTCACGTTATGGACCAACCAAATCATTTCATTCTCCTGAAACCGAGGAACAAAAGGAATGGGCCTTTACCCTGTCTTCTGTAAGTAATTCCAGGCTGACTAAAGTGCTCAATCGCTATACAGATAACAAAAAGATTGATATTACAAGGTATCACGTAGTTCCCCTGACACAGTTTTCGACTGAAGAAAAAAGATTATTAGCCGGATATTCAGAGCAAAAGCGTCTGGAGATTACGGAAAAGCTATGGGAAGCTTTTTATTCCATTTATGTTTCAGGAATAAAAAAACAGGATGGTACAGTCATAAATCCGATAGACAGTACCATCCCCTTGATTTTGCGTAAACAAGACTCAAACAAACTAATTATTCTTATTCAGGATAAATCAGGCAATATACATGAATATTATCAGCAGCTGCCTTAAAGTAAGATAACTATTCGGAATCAAGCTCATTCAGCGTTGTTTTATAATCTTCATTATCCGGTTCCTGATAAACTGCTATTTGGATATAATCTTTAGCTTTATCGATTTGTCCCAGTTGCCAGTAGAGCAGTCCAATATCATAATATGCTTCTGGAAACACTTCTTGCTGTTCAATGGCTTTTAGAAAATACGTCTCAGCCGCTTTCAGATCATATTGATGATACTTTATATATCCTGCTAAAAAAAATGCTTCTGGAGCGTCTTCTTCCTTTAGATAGCCTTCGATAAGCTCATAGGCTTTGGCATATTCCTTAGAATTCACATATTCATGAGCAAGAGTGACATCATTATGATATTTATGGTCAGATTCATTTGATGAATACCCATATACTAAAGCTCCTATTGTTAACAAAACGGTCAGGAGCAGCGCACCCATTTGCACGGCAAGCTTAGGATTTTTCGGCAATCTGACAATCGCTGCTGCGAGGAATCCACCTATTAAACCGCCGATATGGCCGGCACTATCTATAGCATCTGCAGAGAATGTAATAACCAGGTTGATGGCCAAAATTACAATCACATTCCATCCCATTGTTCTGAAAAAAAGATTGGGGTGGAGTATACCAAACAATAGCAAGGCACCGAGTAAGCCAAATATCGCACCACTGGCACCGGCTGATAGATTGGGCATCAAAATAAAACTTGCTACCGAACCAATAAAGCCTGCAAAAAAGTAAATAACCAGAAATCTTAAGCTTCCATAAATACGCTCAACAATAACTCCGACAAAATACAAACTTAAGGTGTTCAGAATCAAGTGTGTAAATCCAATATGAAGAAAGATGGGTGTGAAGAATCTCCACCATTCCCCTTCCATAATCAATGGGTTATACTTTGCACCAAATTGGATGAGGGTTTCAGTGTTTGTACTTCCGCCACGCATCTCGAGTAAAATAAACACAAGAACTTGGATGGCCATTAACAAGTATGTAAAGATTGGTTTGCCATGGCTAAAGATTTGTTCATCTTGTTTCTGCTTTTGGTAAGAAGCAGCCAAAGCATCTTCTTTAAGATGGTTAATTTCATTTTCTTCTATAAACTCATAATCCCTGTTGACCACTTCCAACGGAAACCCCAGAAAGCTTTCCAATTCCGTCAAAGATTCTTCCATAGCCTCTGTTTGAAAAATCATGGTATCAATCGTAATTTTTGCACGACTTTCGTTTGAGTATCTTCCAAGGACATCCGAATAATCATCAACCGGAGCATATTGACTAACATAAATGGTTTTAACAGTTAGTTCCTTCCTGGAAAGAAACCTACGAATCTTCTCTGCATTCTGCAGTACAAGATTTCGGTCACGCTTCATATTATTGGACCAATCCAAATCTTCTCTTTTTATACGGATTAGGGGATCTATCCGACTCGACTGATTTTCAAGCCATATTTCTTGCTGATCAGTGGATGCAGATATAAATCGATACCCTTTTTTCGTAATCAATTGATTGATAAAGGACCAATAGATATATTCTTCTTTAAAACTCACGGATTCCCCTACTTTCTCTCCCTAAAAAGTTTCTATATCTATTTTATCATTACGTAAGAGGAACAGAAATAATTCCTCTGGTCATTATGTTTGATCTTGCACAGTTTTAAAAATTGGCAATTCCATTAGAACGGCTATAAGGATGTTGCGCAGTACTTGATTCTTCATAATGGAAGACCTCTTTTGAAACACTATATACCCTATTATGCCAGATACGAAAATAATTAAGAATTTATTCATGTAAAAATCCCTCCTGTATTACCATATAGTTTGGTGAACAGGAGGGATTTTTATTCTACTTATAGTAACTGATCAAGAATTGGATTCATCGTTTCTTTTAATACTTTAACAGAATGTGAAAATTTCTCTTGCTCATCATCTGATAATTTCAGTTCGAGGATATCAGAAATTCCTTCACGGTTTACTATCGCAGGGACACCTACATACACATCTTCTTGTCCGTACTCCCCATCTAGGAAGGTTGACACTGTCAAAATGCTGTTTTCATTCTGAAGGATGGCTTTTGTAATACGAACCAGACCCATGGCAATTCCATAGAATGTTGCACCTTTTCGATTAATGATTTCATAAGCTGCATCACGTACATTAATAAAAATCTTATCCAAATCTTCCATGGAATGATTAGGTTTATCTTTAATCAGTTCGTTCATATTCTTTCCGCCTACATTGGCATGGCTCCATACAGGTAATTCTGTATCCCCATGTTCTCCAATGATATAGGCATGGACATTTCGAGGATCCACTTCAAAATAATCGCTTAACATAAATCGAAATCTGGCCGTATCAAGAATCGTACCAGAGCCAAGTACGCGATGTTTAGGAAGACCTGAAAATTTCCATGTTGCATATGTAAGGATATCAACTGGGTTCGCAGCCACAAGAAAGATCCCATTAAATCCATTAGCCATAATTTCTCCAACAATGGATTTAAAGATTTTCATATTTTTTTCAACTAAATCTAAGCGTGTTTCACCAGGCTTCTGATTCGCTCCTGCAGTTAGAACGATAATGTCTGCATCTTTACAGTCTGAATAATCTCCGAACCAAATTTTCGTTCTATTCGGTGCAAATGGAGTTCCATGATTCAAGTCCATTGCATCGCCTTCTGCTTTATCCTTATTTAAATCAATTAAAACAAATTCTTCAGCAATTCCCTGATTTAACATAGCGAATGCATAGCTGCTTCCAACAAAACCTGTACCAACAAGGACAACACGATTTACATTCTTTTTCATTAACAAAAACCACCTTTTCACACTGCATACAAGCTCTTTATACCCTAGTATTATGTGATACTATACCAAGTTATTATACAAAAAATAGTGCTTATCAGAATTGAGCTTAGATTTACAGTTTCGTTATTAATCCAGTTAATTCCTTTCCTTTTAACAGTCCGTGTATTGCAGTGCACTTTTTTCTCCGTATGAACCGAACAAACTGGGCATATATATTCGACTTGCAGGAAAGCCCCCAGTAAGGTATCCAGAATACTGCCCAGAAATCCGAATGCACTCAGTAGGAGAATTGTTGAAAATGACAGATTAAACAGTATACCTGCTATTACTGCAATGAATATGGAGCCAAACAGCCCGGCCAGAGTTCCATGGACTGAGACTGCCCCTGAAGTACCCCGTTCACATCTCTTCAAACTGATGATATGCATTGGGTCGGACTTACTCAACACACCAAGTTCAGATGACCATGTATCAGATGTAGCTGCTGCAATTGAAACGATAAAAGCAATTAACCAGATATCCGAACCGTCAGATATAAAATAAAGTAGAGAACTTATACCAGCAGGACCGCCATTTGCTGCTACCTGGGCCCAATTTCGTCTGCTTCCGTTTGCTAATTTTTTATCAATACTCTGCTTAATTCTTTTTTTATAACTGGAAAACAGACTAGATGAGGAAAAAAACAAACCAATTAGTAGTAAACCTTCCCATCCAAGTCCTATAACAATTAAAGCTCCCAAAAGAAATGCCGCGAGAGCACCGGATTTACTCAGAGCTTTAAGCCGATATGCCCCGTAGGAGCCGACAGCAACAGCGCCGTAAATAATTAAGTTACCCACAATTTATTACCCCTTGTTCTGTGAATAGATAGTCGACAGGGATGTCGAACTCTTCTGTATGGATATCATCTCTTATTTGCATCATAAACGCCAGCGAAAGTTTGATTCCATAAAATGATGCCAAATAACGATCATAATAGCCGCCGCCAAATCCAATCCGATAACCAGTTGTTGAGAATAGGAGTCCCGGAACTACCATTATATCGATTTGGTCGGATTCTATCTTTTGTGTTTTATCCGGTCTGGGCTCTTTTAAACCACTATAAACTGACTCAAGTATCGTATTTGGACGATAGTCATAAAATTCCATATATTTTGTGTGTGGATAGCATTTTGGAATCACGATATTCTTTTTCTCTTTCCACGCTCTCTCGATAATCTCTTTCGTTTCAATCTCAGGATGCCGAGAAATTGTGATTCCGATTGTCTTTGCATTCTTCCATATGTCATGACTAAATAAGTATTCAACAATTTTAGATGTATATGTATCCCGCTCGTATGACGGAAATTCCGCTAATAAACTCCGATAAGTCGATCTTAATTCTCCCTTTAACATTGCGTTAAATCCCCTTAAATTCTATATAATCCCAAAAAAAAACAACAGGAGAGAACCTCCTGTTGTTTTATTTTGTTTCGCGGTGTGCAGTTGTACGCTTCTCTCTTGGGCAATATTTTTTAAGCTCAAGACGATCAGGATTATTACGTTTATTTTTTGTGCTGATATAATTACGCTCACCGCACTCTGTGCAAGCTAAAGTAATGTTTACACGCATGTGAGTCCCTCCAGTTCATTCAAAACTTCATTTTATACGACTTTTCTATAATATCACCTTTCACTAATAAATGCTAGTCTGATTTTTGACCAAGTAATCAAACAGCATGACTTCCTCTTTATTCTTGCCTGTAATTAACCAATTAGAAACCCCCATTTTCACTCCGGGCTCCACTAGAAGCTTGTACATCGTTGTACAGATAACTAGACCTCTGGCTAAAGGAGAGTGGATAATTTGGCCATTTTCCATTAATTCGTACACCGCTTTTTTATGTTTTCGTTCCATTATCGAAATAGATGCACAATCATTTCCATTTAATAAGCTTATCGTATTCTTACCATATAAATAGATTAAAGAATCCGCAGGACTATAAAAACTTGCTGATACTTCACTAAAGGCCTCATGGACAAAAAATATCTTAATTTCAAGTGGCCGATCCCCATCATTTTTGCAGACTACATCTACTCTATCGAAATAATCATTATTTGTTAACTGTACTGCAGCAGATATCCCCTCTTGATCTTGATCGTTTTTGCACCAAAGATAGGGTACAATTAATCCAGATTTATCATCAACAAGCCTTTTACAGCTGGCTTTTTTAGTACTTTTATTTAAAGAGTCTAACTGGTCCATGCGGTCCCACCCCTTTCATTCATCTTGCCTTCTTTAGCGAACCACTAATATCTTCCATTTAAATCCTAACACTCCCTGAACCAGATGACAATGAACGCATATTGTCGAAGTACCACTACCTACTTCCAAATTATGAGCAATACTTCCTTTTTCATATATTTTTACCAAAATCAAGTGAAAATTGTTGTACAATAGGGATTGTAATTTAATTTGGGAGGGTATTCATGATAATCATTATGATTTGTTTATTTTCTCTATCTGCCTTACTGTTCTTGCTATCGTTGTTTTATAAAGGACAGGAAACTAAAGTAGAAAAAGAGATTGAACAGCTTTCATTAGAGCATATACAAGAAATGTATATAATAAAAAAACGAATTCGTGCACTTGAGGAGGAAATCCTGCACGAGGAATCGTTTTCGGAGGTATCTTTTTTAACTAATTCCTCGCCCATACACGAGGTTATTCAAAATCAGGTCATTCATTTGTACAAACAAGGATTATCGATTGAACAAATTTCCAGGCAATCTGCATTATCAAACAATGAGGTAATTAGAATCCTTGAAAGTCAGGCAGGCGATCTTCATTGAACCGACTATACATATCTGGAGCAGCTGCAGGTATTTTTTTAGCCACAAGCGTATTTACTGCATATTATCTTGCCACAGATGAATCAGCAGCTAAAAAGGTGCCCCTTTCAAGCGAGGACGCTCATAAAACTCTACAGGAGGATGGTTATCATGTTTTATCAAAAAGTGAGTGGGGTGACTATCAAAAGAACCTTCAATCTATTAATCAACTAAAAACAGGAAATCAACAAAGTAATAAAGAAGAAACTGTAGCCATTAAATTATCGATTAAGCCTGGAATGGCTTCCGACGAGATTATCAGCCTATTAAAAGATGAGCGCGTGATTGAGGATACTGAAAAGTTTTTCACCTACTTGAATGATCGGGATCTCACAAAAAAGATTCAGACTGGGACCTATACAGTTTATAAAAACATGGACTATGCTGCCTTATCTGCCATTTTAACGAAGGGTAAATAGTATATCAAAGTGGCAGCTTTTAAACTGGGATAACCTTTGCAATAACATCCCAGATTTTTCTATTTTGATCAATACTCTCTTCCCCTGAATCGATAATATCGGCCTTTTCAATTAAATTTTCCATCGCTTGATCAACAAAGCCGGGTAAAGGAAGTTTTTTTATAGCTTTAGCCATTTTTTCTGGATAGATATGACCATAGATTTCAATAGCCATAGAGAGCTCAGATACCGATAATTCCCTTCCGTATTTCTTTTGATAGTTTGCTTTCAGTTTCCTTGCCAGATCAATGGCTTCTTTAGGGTTTTGGATAATGGATTCCAATTCTTTATTATTGTCTATATGAATAGCTTTTTCACTCAGAAAATAGGTTATAGGTACTCCGTCCACTTCTACTGACTCTTTTTTCTTCATTCTTCTAATCCCCCTTTTATTAATAAATGTTATTTTCTTATATCCAAGTCACAAATTTATAAACATCTTTAAGGATTGTCCGTTAGTCAGATAAAGCTAGAGTTTTAGTTAAACACATTTTACAACCTCAATAAAACTGTTATACATACTTATCCACCTTTCTTCATAATATGTACAAGTTACTAATACATAAGAAGATGGAGTGAAAGCGTGAGCGGACATATTATGTTTAGTTATTTTTTGTTGGGAATAACATTGGCGGCACCCATTGGTCCAGTTAACTCAGCCAGAATAGATAAGGGGATCAAAAACGGTTTTTTTCACGCCTGGATAGTAGGCGTAGGATCTATGATTGCGGATGGAGTATTCATGCTATTGGTCTATTTGGGTTTTGTACAATTTATTACGATTCCTTATGTCCAGATTTTCCTGTGGCTCTTTGGAGGATTTGTTCTTATTTATACCGGAATTGAAAGCATTTTGAGGGTCCATACACTTTCATTAGAAGATTATCGTACGAAGGACTCGTTATCGAAATCTTTTTTAACTGGATTTATAATGTCCATTACAAGTCCATTATCTATCCTCTTTTGGATAGGGATATATGGGTCGGTTCTCGCTAAAACAGTTACTTCGTACGGCACAAGCTCTCTTCTTGTGTACAGCTTGATGATTTTTCTCGGGCTAACTTTTTGGGACATTACCGTTGCCTTTCTAACAACCGGGTTCAGAAGATATCTGAATGACACTAGCTTGAAAGCTATATCAGCCTTCTCAGGACTTTCTCTAATCGGTTTTGGGGCATACTTTGGTTTTCAGGGCATAAAGACATTATTTTTTTAAGCATTAAAAATAGGAACAAGATAAAATGGAGCTTCCTATTTGGGAATCTCCATTTTTATTATCACAATTCTATTCATTTAAATGATAGTGTCTTCCTTTAATCATATAAAGGGTTTCTTCCGCCATATTAGTTATATGATCGCCTATTCTTTCATAGTGGCGGACAATAAACAATAACTGAGAATTTTCGTTAACCGTAGCAGACTCAGGATGCTTCATTTCAAGTATTTTACGGATTTCCTGTCCATATAAATCATCCACTGTATCATCGAGCTCTGCAAGTTCCTTAGAAAGGACAATATTTTCCTCCATAAAGGATTTATTGAACATATCAAGCATTTTCATACAAGTAGCGTGCATTTCGCCTACAGCCTCATTAACAAAGGGCTTTTCTTCCTTTGATAATCTAATCGCAGTTTTGGCAACATTCTTTGCATAATCACCAACCCGTTCAATTTCAGAACCGATTTTAATAGCTGAAACAATATGCCTTAAATCCGTTGCAACAGGCTGCTGCTTTGCAATCATCAAGATAGCCAGTTCATCAAGCTCTTCTTCCATTTTATCAAGCTTTTTATCATCCTCTATAACAGAAAGTGCTAGCTCTACATCATTTTTCAGCAATGCTTGGTACGATTTATTCAAGGCAGATGAAGCAAAACGTTCCATATCTATTACTTTAAGCTTTAATTCCTTTAGCTCGCTCTCGAATTTTTCTCTTAAAACCATTTTTTATTCTCCCTTCAAAATGATCTGGCTTATCCGAAACGTCCTGTTATATAATCTTCTGTTCTCTTATCATATGGGTTTGAGAAAATCTTATCTGTCTTGTCATATTCAATGACTTCACCATTCAAGAAGAAGGCAGTTTTGTCAGATATACGAGCTGCTTGCTGCATATTATGCGTAACGATAATAATACTGAATTTCTCTTTCAACTCTTGTACGAGTTCTTCAACCTTTAATGTTGAAATTGGATCTAATGCGGAAGTCGGTTCATCCATTAATATCACATCAGGAGAAACGGCAAGGCATCGTGCCAAACAAATACGTTGCTGCTGTCCGCCTGATAGTCCGTTGGCGTTTGTATGCAATCGATCCTTAACTTCGTCCCAGATTGCTGCACCACGCAAGCTTTTTTCTACAATTTCATCCAATTCTTTTTTGTTTTTAATACCATGTATTTTAGGTCCGTATGCTACATTTTCATAAATAGACTTTGGAAAAGGATTTGGCTTCTGAAATACCATTCCAACTTTTGTCCGTAATTCTTCCACTTGAAAATCTTTATCAAAGATATTCTGTCCCCGGTAAAATATATCACCAGAAGTACGAACACTTGGAATAAGTTCAATCATTCTATTTAATACTTTAATATAAGTAGATTTCCCACATCCAGATGGGCCAATAATGGCTGTAACCTCATTTTCATTAATGGCAAGATTAATATCCTTTAAAGCATGGTGATCACCATACCACAAATCCAAACCCTGTGTATCGTAAACAAGTTTACTAGACTTTTCCGTTTTAGCCGGGTTGGCTTCTTTTAATTCTATCATCTCAATTTCCCCCTTGGTAATGGTGATTTCACTTAAGACACAGATGCCTTTTGTTTTGTTTTACTTTTGCCGCCTTCAAAATGTTTTTGGATAATTTTTGAGAATAAACGTGCAAGGAGATTAAAGATTAATACCATTATAATCAATACTGCTGCTGATTTAGTCGCGATTGCCGTTGCATCCGGAACAATTCCTTCAGAATTTAATTTCCAAATATGAACAGCCAATGTCTCTGCAGGTCTGAATATATTAAAAGGATTAACCGGACTTGTTAGATCGGCTGCTGTATTCAAGATTGGTGTTGTCAATCCTGCTGTAAAAATTAACGCTGCTGCTTCACCAAAAATACGACCAGCTGCCAGGATAACTCCCGTTATAATTTGAGGCATTGCTGTAGGAAGAGCAATTTTTACAATTGTCTGCCATTTGGTAGCCCCAAGTCCCAGACTGGCTTCTTTAACACCGGCTGATACCTCTGTAATTGCCGCTTCACTGACACGTGTTAAACTCGGTAAATTCAGAATCGTAATTGCTAGTGCCCCTCCGATAATGGTGTACCCCCAACCTGTAGCTGTGACAAATACCAATAAACCAAATAAACCAACTACAATGGACGGGAGAGAGGCCATCGTATCAATGCATAATCGGATAAACGTTAATAACTTTCCGGGTTTGGCATACTCCGCCAAATAAATACCTGCGCCTAAGCCAAGCGGTACAGAGATTATCAGAGTAATAATTAACATATAGAAAGAGTTAAATAGCTGATATCCGATTCCCCCACCAGCATCCATATTGCTAGAACGACCAGTCAGAAAAGATGGGTCCCAGAAACCCCAGCCCTTTTTGAGTATTTCAAATACTAAATAACTCAATAAAATAATGACAAAAATAGCAACGATATAGAAAATACCCGTCCAGATTTTATTTACTGTTCTAGCGCTCATTTCTGTGCCCCCCTATTCCCGATAAAACGAATAATCATGATGAATAAGAATGACATGATTAAAAGTATTAGCGCGAGGCTCCATAATGCATTATTCCATGCAGTTCCATTCATTGTATTAGACATGTCCATCGTTAAAATTCCAGTTAACGTTGCCGTGGGATCATTTAAGCCAGTCGGCAATTTAACCGTATTTCCGATAACCATCTGAACGGCAAGTGCTTCACCAAAAGCACGTGCAAGCCCCATAACGATTCCTGTAAAGATGCCATTCTTTGCGGCAGGAATGATTACTCGGCTGATTGCCTGCCATCTCGTGGAACCGAGCCCATAGGAGGCTTCCAGAAGCTGTGGCGGGACATTTTTTAACGCATCTGTTGCCAAGCTTGCAATAGTCGGTAATATCATGATACTAAGTACAATTATCCCGGCTGTTAAACTGAATCCTACTCCGCCGAATGTGTTTCTAAGTAGGGGAACTAATAAAGTCACACCTAGCAAACCATAAACAACGGATGGAATACCAACCAGCAATTCCAAAACCGGCTGCAAGACCTTTTTTCCGAATTTCGGGGAAATAAAGTTCGTAAATATTGCTAGAGCTATTGCAATAGGTGCACTGATAACAATGGCACCAATTGATACAAGTATAGAACCGATGATAAATATCAAAGCTCCATATTTCCCATCATTGGGACTCCAGTTTGTTGAGGTCAACATCTCCACTATAGAGATATTACTGTTTGTAAATGACTGAATACCCTTTCCTGTAATAAAAACGATAATAGCCAAAGTTGTTACAACGATTAATAGTCCACATAATGTAACAAGAATCCGTCCGATATATTCACTTTTCCAATAGTTGATTGGTTTATGATCATTCAAGCCTTTTCGCTCCTTCCGGCAAACAGATGATAACCAGGCTGTTTGACTTCCTGTTTACTTCATCCTTGGAATTATTCTTTATTTTCTAGCTCTAACATTGGAATGTATCCCATTTTCGTAACGGTTTCGGCAAACTCATCACTCCTAATGAAATCCATATAACCTTTAACAGCTCCGCCTATTTCGCCTTTCGTTACCATATATTCATAGGACCAAAAAGGGTAGCTGCCATTTACCACATTCTCAATTGTGGGTTCAGCCCCATTAATAGTTACCGGTTTTAAGGATGAGCCTTTCCCCTCAGCGAGGTAGCTCATAGCCAGATAACTAATAGAACCAGGTGTGGAATTAATCGAGTTTTCTACAGCACCGTTAGAATCCTGAGTTGTTCCAACCCCTGTATTCATGCTGACATCCTTCATGATTGTTTTTTCAAAGGCATATCGGGTACCTGATGATTCTGGTCTGTTCACGACATTTATTTCTGAATCAGCTCCGCCAACCTCTTTCCAGTTTTTAATTTTTCCGGAGAAGATTCCTTGGATTTGTTCAATTGTTAAATTATCTACATTGGCATCATCATTCACCACTATGCCAAACGCAATACCGGCTACTTTATAATCGACCAGTTCTTCTGCTAATTTCTCATCTTCAATTTTATCTACTGAAGGTAGATCAGAGTTTCCGATATTGACTGCACCACTCGCCACTTGATTTATACCTGTTCCGCTTCCACCGCCTTGAACAGTAACCGATACATTTGGATTTTTCGCCATAAATTCAGTTGCTGCTTCATCTGCCAATGGTAGTAAAGCTGTAGAACCAGCTGCATTTATGATTCCTGTGTATCCTTCTTCTTCAGAGCCGCTTCCCGCCTTTGCTCCTCCTCCATTATTACTGGTACAAGCTGCCAGCAATCCGATTATAAGTATCAAAGTAATCATAAATGCTGTTTTCCTTCTACGCATTTCCAATCCTCCCATATACTTTGGCTATTTATTTGTAATTTTTAATTTTCACCCTTTACATTTTCTATAGTAAAGATAAAGTTTAAATACTGTGTTAAAGAATTGTAAACGTAGTGTAAAAAATCAAAAGTTTATTGTAAAGATGACTGCAAAATCCTAGAAACCGCACTATTTATTTGTAATAATAATCCAAAAGAATGATACTTACCTAAATTATGCTGGCAGTAAATAAAAAAAGGTCTGCCCCATAAATCAAGGCAGACCCAATTTTCTATTAATCTTTTATTTTTGTTTAGCTCGTTCTTCTTTTAATTCATAATATTTTTCATAAACTTCTTTTGCGATTTCGAGGTTCATTTTATGTCCTGACGAATTTTGGTAAGCCCATGGTACTACTACACTCATGGCAATTTCCGGGTTATCGGCAGGAGCATAGGTAACAAAGGTTATATTATAGGTTTCTGGCTGTACAGTACCCTTTTCCCATTTAGGTCCATCATAAAAGGCTTCCGCTGTACCTGTTTTACCTGCTGGTTTATAGTCAGCATTTCCAAAATAAGAGTAGGCGGTTCCTCCGGTGGATTGGGTAACTTGTCTAAATCCTTCCTGGACACGTTCAATCCATTCAGTTTTCATTGGAAGAGTATTCATCACTTCTGTTTTAACCTCTTTAATAACCGGTCCAAGCGTATTATCTTCATCATCATCCACTGGCTCACGGACTTGTTTTAAAACATGCGGTTTTATACGGTTACCTCCATTTGCAATGGTAGAAACATATTGAGCCAACTGCAATGGAGTATACGTATCGTATTGGCCAATGGAAAAGTCCATTAATAATCCGGCACCCTGCGAGGATCCTTTATAGCCGATTTGTTCACCAGGTAAGTCTATACCTGTTTTAACACCTAAGCCAAATTGACTGTAATAATTCCTCATTGTGCTGAATGCTGAGTTATTAACTTTCAGAGAGCCTCCCGGAACATAGTTTCCTTTACCAAGAGCAATCGCTGTTTTAAACATGTAGACATTGGAGGATACTTTCAGTGCTTCAATGTCACTAATATTCCCAAAATTCTTCCATGATTTTTTAATTGGCGTGGCTTTAATCTTCATTGGTCCATCATAAATGACTTGTCCAGGTTTTATTGCACCGGTCTGGTATCCCGTTAAAATAGTTGCTCCTTTAACTGAAGAGCCCATGGCATAGGATGAAGTAAAAGTTCCCAATGCCATATCATTCATTTGCATTTTTCCATTATCATCGGCTGCATATTGTTTACCAGCCAGAGTTAGGAGTTCACCAGTATTAGGATTCGTTACAACAACAAAAGCACGATCGAGATATTTTGTATTCCCGCTTGCTTTCTTTTCCTTCAATTGCTTTTCAATAATTTCTTCTGTGGCTATTTGAAGATCCATATCAACTGTTAATACAAGATCCTTACCTCTTTGTCCTTCAGAAATAACCTCCGTGCTGACAATATCGCCGGATGTATTAGTTACATTTCTAATTTTCTCCTGTTGACCGCGTAATAAATCTTCATATTGCTGTTCTAAGTAGGAGGTTCCAACTCTATCATTTCGACTGTAGCCCCGAGCTAAATAATAACTTGTTTTATCAGAGGGCAATCCTTCGCTGGCACTTGATACTTTACCTAAAACAGATTTAAGCGTATCGCCATACGCATATTTACGTTCCCAATCTGTTGTTGTATCAACGCCTGGAAGAGATTCAATCTGCTCATTAACTCTCGCTACCTCTTCATATGTCGTTCCTTTATTTTTCACAATTTGCGGAGTTAAATAGTAACCGGCAATAAACTTGCTATAGATCGCCAGCACTTCCAACTCACTTTGACTGTAATCTATTTCTTTTTCAGTAATTCGCTCAAGCTGTAATTTGTATATATCATCATCTGTCAGCTTTCCATCACTTAATTGCTGATATTCTTTTTCTGTTACTTTCTTTTTAGCAGCTTCTGGGTTATTTAAAATCCAAAAGTCTTTCATATCCCTTTCACGAACTTTATCAGTATCAACCTCAATTAGCTTGGAAAGTTTTTCAGCAGTTTCAAGCATCTCTTTGCTTGAGGTTTTTTGTGTACGTGTGTAAGTTATCGCATATAAAGGTTGATTATCAACGATGATTTTTCCATTTCGATCATATATTTTTCCCCTCGGCACAGAATTGCTCACAGTTACATCCTCTGTCCGCTCTATTTCACGCTTATAGTCATCTCCATATACAATCTGAACAATTCCTAAACGGAGTATTAATGCAGAAAACATTACAAATACTGCAAAAAACAGTAGATTCAGGCGAACAGGTACATGTTTTTTCTTTTTCTTTTTTCTGACTTTCACTGTCCCCATCCCTTCTAATACACATTTCTTATCATTTTATTATCAATTTTTAAAGATTAACAGAAGTAAAAGATTCCAGCAACTTTTAGTTGCTTACATCTTGATGTCTTTTACAAAATAATAAACAAACAGATGTCCGGACCCTAATAATAATAGCAATATTTTGATGCCGGTACTCTCCGGCAAAATTTTAATGAACAATATAAACATAAGAATCGATGCGGCTCTTCCCATATTTAAAAATAATTCCCGGATTACCACATATTCGATACGATGTTCCCCCGCTTCCCAGGATCGTCCTATTACATCATACGTGACAGACATATAGGGGACAAGCAATAAGGGATAAGCTACTGCAAGAATAGACGCATATGTAAGCAGTTTAGTGAATGACACTTGATATATCAGAAAAAAGATTGAACCATAAAGGAAAATGGCCCCCACCAGCATCGACCATTTTCGGTAACGAACCTTTATATATCTGCTGACTAAAAAATAAGCAATAAATGATACTCCTGAACTAATTAATCCATATGTGCCTAAAGCCATTTCGCTACCCGTTTCGACAAATACAAAAACGGAAACAACAAAGAGAAACGTCCCTTCCCTTAGCCCCTGCGAAAAATTAGCATACGTAATTCTTCTCCAATCTTTATTATTTTTTCTTTCATCAAGAATACGCTTCAGCATATACTTCCCATTAGCTGCTCTGCTTTTTAATAAGAAACTAACAAGTACTGCCACGATAAACAAACATAAGGAAACTCCAAAAATGAACAGATAGCCATTGTTATCAGTCAAAACCGTAATAATATATCCCGCAAAAAAAGGACCAATCATTCCGCCGATAGACCCAGTTATCCCTTGGAGCCCATTAAATGTATCTCTAGTTTCTGGTTCAGTAATTTCGAATGTCATGACATTATAAGCAAGCCAATAGAATCCATATCCTATTCCAAGTAAACCACCAATTAGAACAAGATAAAGGTGGTCGGTAGAACTGAATGTCAGGACTGCTATATAAAATGCAGCTAAAAACAAGATTCCGATCCTCAGTACAATAATACGATCTATGCGTTTAGCCAATTTTCCAGCTAAAATAAAGGTAACTCCCTGAAGGATTACAACGGATAGATTATAAATCCCCAGATTGATCAATGCCTCAGACTGTTTCCATAAATAGATATTAACAAAAGTATTGGAAAGAGCCGTACTCAATGAATAAAGTGCTCCAATTAACAAAAGGATATAAAGTTCTTTATTTGTTTTTATTTTATTGACAAATTGATTATCCATTTTCATAAAAACTCCCCTTCACTTCCGGTTAGTTTTCCTGTAGATAATCCTCTTATGTAGAATTAAATCATTTGGTATTTGTTAACAGCAGATCCTTTATTTTTTGCACAAAAAAAGATACAGGAAACGATTCGGATTCGTTTCCTGTACCCACACTTATTATACGATTATTTTGCTGCTGCGTAGCGCTTAGAAACTTCATCCCAATTTACAACATTCCAGAAAGAATTAATGTATTCAGGACGACGGTTTTGGTAGTTTAAGTAGTATGCATGCTCCCAAACATCAAGACCTAGGATTGGTGTTTTACCTTCCATTAATGGAGAATCCTGATTAGCAGTGCTGGAAAGTTCTAGTTCACCATCTTTAACAGTAAGCCAAGCCCAACCGGAACCAAAACGAGTTGTAGCAGCTTTCGCAAACTCTTCTTTAAAGTTTTCAAAGCTTCCAAATTTAGCTGTTAGTGCATCAGCTAATTCACCTTCTGGTTGTCCGCCCCCATTAGGAGATAGAATATTCCAGAATAATGTGTGGTTAGCATGTCCACCGCCATTGTTTCTAACAGCAGTACGAATGCTTTCAGGTACAGAGTCGATGTCAGCTAAAAGATCTTCCAAGCTTTTTGCTGCCAATGTTTCCTGTCCTTCTAAAGCATTATTTAAGTTAGTCACATACGTGTTATGATGTTTTGTGTGATGAATATTCATTGTTTCTTTGTCGATATGAGGCTCCAACGCATCATACTCATACGGTAATTGTGGTAAAGAATAAGTCATAATTCTCTCCTCCTAATAATTGTAATAATAAGTACTTTCGGGCAATTCTGTAAGTTCATGTGTTACGAAAGTCTTTATCTTAAGATTAGCAATTGAAACCGTTTATTTCAACCTTTATGCCTTATCAGAGCACTCGGATAAAGAAATACACAATCATAATGATCTGAATGATAAATTTGGTTATCACACTGCCGACAAATCCAACGACAGAACCCATACCAATTTTCACTGCATTTTTTAGCGACTGTTTATGTACCAACAATTCAGCTATGACTGCACCTAAAAACGGTCCCAGTATAATACCAAGAAAAGGAATAACAAACGGTCCAATCAGCAATCCTATTGTACTACCCCAAACACCTGCTTTTGAACCTCCAAATTTCTTAACACCAAAAAGATTGACCAAATAATCTGCTCCAAACAACAGTAAAACAAACATTCCCTGTACAATCCAGAAAAACCACGAAAACGGTTCAAATGAAAAGAATACCCCATATAAAAGCATTCCACCTACTATAAATAGAACACTTGGAATAATAGGATAGATCAATCCTACAAACCCAATAATAAATACCAGCCAAATAATAAGCCAATACATCCATTCCATCTTCGACACTCCTCTCAAATACCCTAATTCAATACACACTTAACACTTTTTCGATTTGTTTCGCTATAATAAGCAGAACTTTCTTGTCTTATCGACATAAGCCAGATAGAATAAAGAATGAATTTAAAAAAAGGTGTTGTAGCCCATGAATATATTCTCACAATTTATTAAAAGCCTATACTCGCCAAAGCATATTGCGTCCTTTCGCTTTCAGGGTATAGGGAAAACCATCCTCTATGCTTTTTTATTATCTCTAATAACTATTTTACCATCATCGATCTATCTTACAAATGCAATACTAGATGGGGCAGATCATATAGCAAAAGCGTTAACGACAGATTTTCCTGAATTCGAAATTAAAGATGGCAGACTTCATTCAGATGAATCATTACCTGTCATTATTAATGATGATGTAGCTACGTTCCATTTTGACAGCACCGGTAGTCTGAATGCAAATGATATCACCAGCCCTACTGGAATAGACTTTGGAATACTACAGGATGAATTTGTCATTGCTGCAGACGGGGAATCACAAACAATTCCTTATTCTATGATACCCGGTCTTGAATTAACCAATGAAAAGGCCAGCGATTATATTAAATCTGCAAAAACATCTTTATACATAATTATCGGTCTATGTATGTTAGTCATGTATCTATTTACAACAGCAATATTCTTCTTAGAGATTACACTTCTAGCCTATCTTACCGGCTTATTTGTAACTTCCATGAACAGAAAAGCTACTTTTGGACAGCAGTGGAGGATAGCCACTTACAGCTTTACATTAGCCGTAACGTTCTTTACGTTTATGAATTTTATTCAGGTTCCTGTAATAGGTGATGTTTATGTCAAATGGTTTATTACACTAATGATGATCTACCTGACTATTAAAGAAATGCCTATTCCAAAAAGTAAACAAAAGACTATACAATCATAAAGTGTAGCCCTTCCGAATTTCTGCGGAAGGGTTTATTTATATCCTCTATTATTAAATACTGATTATCCAGCTCAACATTTCCTCTATTCTATCTAAACGTTAACTCTAAAAAAATCCTTCAAAATCAATTCTATTATCTCTACTAACTTCATATACTCTAGTAAAAGATAGAGGGAGTGCGAAAGAGATGAAAAGAATAATCCTGTTTATCGGCTTTTGTATTATAGCTTACTCGATATATTTTGATATAAGTGTAGGCACCCTTCCCGCCTACTCCTCCGAGAATATGGATAAAATGAATGAAAACTACTATAATATAAAAGTAGAGCCGGGAGATACCGTTCTTTCTATAATAGAGAAAAATGAAGGTACTATCCCAGTACCGATTGATCAAATGATTGAAGACTTTTCTTTATTAAATAACGGAATGAAACCGGAAGAAATAGAAATCGGACAAACTTACCGATTTAAAAATTACTAAATAGCCAATTCATAATCAACTTTATTGTTATTTTAGCTAAAACGCTGATACAATAATTTAGAAGATAATATATTTATTGGTATTGAGGCAAACAGCCTAAAAGGAGAGAATGACCAGTGAGTGAACTAATACATCGTACAAAAACCCGCCCCGTAAAAGTGGGACCACTGACTATCGGTGGCAACGATGAAGTTATAATACAAAGTATGACGACAACGAAAACACATGATGTAGAAGCAACAGTCGCGGAAATAAATCGTTTAGAAGAAGCGGGCTGCCAAATTGTACGTGTAGCTTGTCCTGATGAACGGGCTGCTCATGCAATTTCTGAAATAAAAAAACGTATTAATATACCTTTAGTAGTTGATATTCACTTTGACTATCGTCTGGCTTTAATCGCTATTGAAGGCGGAGCTGATAAAATCCGTATTAACCCGGGCAATATCGGCAGACGCGAAAAAGTGGAAGCCGTTGTAAAAGCAGCTAAAGCGAAAGGGATTCCAATTCGTATTGGGGTCAACGCAGGATCTTTAGAACGTAAAATCCTCGAAAAATACGGTTACCCAACTGCAGACGGTATGGTTGAGAGTGCTTTACATCATATAAAAATTCTAGAAGACTTAGACTTCCATGACATCATTGTATCAATGAAAGCATCTGATGTACGCTTGGCAATTGAAGCCTATGAAAAGGCGGCACAGGCCTTTGATTATCCACTTCACCTTGGAATCACAGAATCCGGCACGTTATTTTCAGGAACGATTAAGAGTTCTGCCGGTATTGGTGCCTTATTAAGTAAAGGTATTGGGAATACTTTGCGTATTTCTTTAAGTGCTGATCCGGTTGAAGAAGTCAAAGTAGCCAGAGAGCTGTTAAAAGTATTTGGTTTATCAGCCAATTCTGCTACCTTAATATCATGTCCGACATGCGGACGTATAGAGATTGATTTAATTTCTATTGCTAACGAAGTGGATGAATATATTCAAAAAATTAAAGCTCCAATTAAAGTGGCGGTATTAGGATGTGCCGTTAACGGACCTGGCGAAGCAAGAGAAGCAGATATCGGCATTGCTGGTGCTCGCGGAGAAGGTCTATTGTTCCGCAAGGGTAAAATCGTTCGTAAAGTGCCAGAAGAAATAATGGTTGAGGAACTAAAAAAAGAAATCGATGTTCTTGCTGAAGAGTATTACGAAAAACAAAGAATTGAAAAAGAAAAAGCAAGCCTGTCTTAAATTAAGCAGAAGCAATTCAGGTTCGAAACAGAAACTTTAAACTTAATTAAAGGTATGAGAATTTATTCTTTTTCCTAGTATATGTAAATAAAGAACTTCAAAATAATTATTATTTTGAAGTTCTTTTTTATATCTGTTATTTATGGATGGAGGGATTGGATAAAAATCCAATCCCTAAACTATCCTGAGATTTGAAAGCCCATAACCGATTTCAGGCCTACTGTATTAGAAAAAGGGATATACCAAAAGACCAGCAACAACAGAAAATACACCAATTACTATTGCTGCTATCCCCATCATACGCGATTCAGTTTTCATCGCAAAAATCCCTGCGACAATGCCAATTGTCCCAAAAATCACCGGCATAAAAAATAGAGAGGCAATTGACAAGGCTAACGCCACTATACCAAAGCTGCTAGCCTTAGAAGTGGTCTTATTATTATTTTCTGTTTGACTTTGACGTCTGTATTCAGCAGAATCCATAAATTCTGCCCCGGTCTCCTCACGATAATTGAGCTTTTGACACACGTCTTCATTTTTAAATTTATCTCTTTTATTTCTGGCATTCCAATGTCTTTTTGAGGCTGACAATAGCATTCCCTACCTTCCTTTATTGAAGCCTTCCTAGTTTGCTCCATAAAAGGCTAACTCATAAGCAGGGATTGTTTCATGAATCTACAAAATTTAGAAAAGCAATTTGTCGCATTTTGATGTAAACTACAGACAAACATATTTTGGAGGAAATGCTTCATGTCAAAACCTAAACGTTTTGGAATAGATATTGATGGTACCATCACTACACAGGATTCCATGCTTCCTTATATCAACAAAGCCTTTCGCTTGCAATTAACATTAGAGGATATTAACCAATATGAATTTTATCCGTTTGTAAATGTTCCAGAGCATGAATTTGATCTTTGGTTTCAAAAACACGAACCCATCATTTATTCTGAATCACCTATGGCAAAAGGTGCCAAACGAGTTTTACAGGAATGGAAAGAAATATATGAACTGTTTTTCATCAGCGCCAGAAATCAAACTTTATTGCCAGTTACAAAGGAGTGGTTCAGTAAAAACGATTTACTGTATCACCACATCGAATTAATCGGTACGCATAATAAGGTTGCAACGGTAAAAAAACACAAAATCGATCTTTTCTTTGAGGATAAGCACGATAACGCTGTTGCAATCGCTGAAGAATGTGAAATTCCAGTCATCTTATTTGACGCACCTTATAATCGGATGGCTATCCCAAACAATGTAATCAGGGTGGAAAATTGGGCGGAAGCCTATCAGTGGGTAAACCATTGGGCTAAGGAAAATCGGTAATAAAAAGGAGCCACTCTCCAATCGCAGAATGGCTCCTTTCTAGTTACTTTGTTGTATATTCTCTTGCAAACAATCTGGGCATCTTCCGTATATTTCAAATTTATGTCCTGAAATATCATATCCTTTAAAATCCTCTGTTATTTTTTCCATTGGACATAACTCTACATTACGAGTTTTTCCGCATTCCATACAAATGAAATGATGGTGATGATGATTTCCAACACAAGCAAATCGGAATCTTTTTTCACCAGAAAGCTCAGTGGTTTCTAGAATCCCTAAGTTTGCATACAAGGATAAATTTCGGTATATCGTGTCATAGCTCATACCTGGGTATGAACTTTTCAATTTTTCAAGGACTTCTTTGGCTGTTAAATAACGATTGCTCTTCGAAAAAAGTTCAAGCATGTCTTCACGCTTCTCAGTGTATTTGTAGCCCTTATCTTTCAAGAGTTGTATTGCTTCTTTAACATCCATCTTCAGATACCTCCTTACGCAGTCATTCTCCATTTCTTGATAAAAATTGTGATTAAAAGAATGATAATTGCCAATACAACGATTGTACCACCCGGAGCAAGATTTAAATAATATGATGTGAATAATCCGCCTATTACAGCCAATTCTCCAAACAGAATGGAAATAAAAATGGTTTGTTTAAACCCCTTCGCTACTTTTAAGGCAGCCGCTACCGGTAAAGTCATTAATGAAGAAACAAGCAGGACACCCACAATTCTCATAGAAATGGCAATAACCAAAGCAACGAGCACGATAAAGATAAAATGAATCGCTTTAGCCGGTATTCCGGAAGTTTTAGCATGCTCCTCATCAAAGGATAAAAGGAATAATTCTTTATATAGGAATATAACAATTGCGATAACAGCAATACTGATTGCCAAAACAATCCATAAGTCTGTCCGACTTACCGCACTGACACTTCCAAATAAATATCCAAATAAATCAGTCGTGAAGCCATTAGCGAGCGAGATAAAAATCGCTCCCAGCCCTACTCCTCCGGAAAGAATGATTGGAATGGCAAGTTCCTGATAATGTTTATAGACGGAACGCAGTCGCTCTATAAAAAGCGATCCCGTTACCGAGAAGGCCATCCCCATATATAAAGGATTAATAGGACCCATTGCAGGCACTTCCTTACTTAGTAACAAACTGAATGCAATTCCAGTCAGGGTTACATGGCTAAGGGCATCTGCAATTAAGGAGAGTTTTCGAACTACAATAAATACACCCAACAGCGGAGCAATAATACCAATTACAATCCCTGCTAGAAAGGCATTTTGTAGAAATTCATACTGAAACATTGATAACATACTACTTCCTCCAAATTAATGATCATGTGTTAATGTATAAACATCATGGCCATAAAAAGCTGACATATCCTTATCATCTAAATGTTCATATTCACATGTATTCCCGTGAAAATGCAATTGTTTATTTAGACAAGCAATATGAGTGACCTTTTCTGTAATGGTACCAGTATCGTGAGTAACCAAAATAAGTGTCAATCCAAGGTTACGGTTTAAATCGTAAAGCAGGTCATAAAAATTAGTAACATTCTTTACATCTACACCAACTGTAGGTTCATCCAGTATTAACATAGCAGGATCGCTGACCAGTGCTCTTGCAATGAATACCCGTTGTTGCTGACCGCCCGATAATTCTCCAATTGGTCTTTTGATGAAATTCTTCATTCCTACTTCTTTGAGCGCTTTCACCACTTTTTGGCGATGAGTTTTATTATAGAAACGAAAAAGTCCTATTTTCTTCGTTAATCCGCTAGCTACAACTTCTTCCACTGTGGCTGGGAAACCACTGTTAAAGGAATTGGCCTTTTGTGATACATAGCCAATTTTCTCCCAATTTTTAAATTTGTTTATTTTCTCACCGAACAAGAAAATCTCACCTTGCTGTACTTTATTTAATCCAAGCATCAGCTTCAGCAATGTTGATTTGCCAGAACCATTCGGCCCGACAATAGCGAGGAAATCTCCATCCTTGACGGATAAATTAATATCTTCCAGAACGTTTTCTCTCTCATATTTATAAGTAACATGTTCAATTTTAATTAAGTCATTATTCATAATCGGCCACCTGTTAATAAGAATGATTACGATTTATCTCAAGTAGTATACAGGACAATTTCAGTAAAGTAAACACATTTACTTAATATTGTATAATTTAGTTCATTTTTTTCTGTCCTTTTCATATGGTAAACATGGGGTGGTAATTTGAAGCTATTTGAAAGCATTGTTAACTTAAAAATCAATCGTATCACTGCCAGTGAATTGCTTGATTTTGCCGGACAGAATGGTTTAACTTTAAAAAAAACGGAAGCTGAGGAAATAACCAAACTAATCCGGGGGAAATCCGTAAATATTTTTGATCAGACTGAACGAAAACAGCTTTTAAAAAATATCGAGAAAATTACCGGTGCAGAGAAAGCACAGAAAATCGAGAAAATATTTTATAGCATGACCGGAATTTAAAAAGGAAGCAGTACAGATGTACTGCTCCCCTTCTCTTTATACCGTTTGTCCAAGCATGGAAGCTTGAAAATCTACCCAAGCTCCATCTCTTAGCATATCAATTTCATGTTTATACGGTGCTTTTTTGTTTGTTTTATCCGTACCCACAAATGGAGTCTCTAATATTTTTGGTACAGAGCTTAATTGTGGATGATGGACAATGTAATGAAGAGGTTGAAAACCAATCTTTCCATACCCGATATTTTCATGTCGGTCTTTTCTCATTCCGCATTCATTTTTACTGTCATTAATATGCAGCACTTTAATACGATCTACACCGACAGTTTTATCAAAATGATTTAAAACGCCATCAAAATCATTCACAATATCATAACCCGCATCATGCGTATGACAAGTATCAAAGCAAACACTCAGCTTGTCATTGTGTGTAACTCCATCGATAATCATCGCTAATTCTTCAAAACTTCTTCCACACTCTGAGCCCTTGCCGGCCATCGTTTCCAATGCGATTTGGACTTTTTGATCAGGGGTAATGACTTCATTTAATCCCTCGATGATCTTTTTAATACCTACTTCTGAACCTTCTCCGACATGAGCACCTGGATGCAATACAATTTGGTAGGCCCCCAGAGCTTCCGTCCGTTCGATTTCCGAACGAAGAAAATCAACACCCAATTGGAAAGTAGCGGGATTTACTGCGTTACCGATATTGATAATATAAGGAGCATGGACAACGATATCACTCATTCCATTTTCCTCCATATGCAATAGGCCTGCTGCAATATTTAAATCCTCGATTTTCTTTCTTCTTGTGTTTTGAGGAGCGCCTGTATAAATCATAAATGTATTGGCACCATAAGAAGCTGCTTCTTCACTTGCGCCTAAAAGCATTTTCTTTCCGCTCATGGAAACATGTGATCCAATTTTAAGCATCCATTTGCCCCCTTTTATCTTTTATCTTTTCTTTAAGCGTCTTTCTCTCTTTTTGATTTTTTCTACTTCTGCTTTAACTTTCTTTTTATAGCCAGGCTTTACTTTACGTAAATGCTTAGAGAATTTACCATAATTCTTTACCTCACCGGCTGCTTTAGGTGAATTTTTACGTTTTTTACGCTTATTGCGGTCATCAATTTCAACCCATTCACCTTTTACTACGTCACGGTTGCTGAATGTTACACCCATGGATTCGAGTTTATTCAGAGCTTGATCATCCTTCTCTTCATAAAGGGTAACAGCGACTCCGGACATACCTGCGCGCGCTGTACGGCCACAGCGATGGATATAGAAATCCAAGTCCTGAGGAAGTTCATAGTTAATCACATGACTTACACCTTCAATATCAATACCTCTTGCTGCTAGGTCTGTCGCTACAACATATTGATATTTAAGAGCATTAATCTCTTTCATAACCCTTTTTCTTTCTCTTGCCGGTAAGTTACCGTGTAGTCTTCCTACCTGCAATCCCTTTTCAAGGAGGGCATCTGCCAGCTCATCTGCGTTTTGCTTTGTGTTAGCAAAAATAAGCACAAGGAAAGGATTTTGAAGTTCAATAATTGACTTAACCAATTGAACCTTGTCTCGGTGTCTAACAGGAACGAGAATGTGCTCCAATTTTTCTACAGACACTTTTGTCGGATCCACATGGATATGTTTCGGATTGTTCATATACTTTTTCAAGAATGGCTGTAGCTTTTCTGGAATTGTCGCAGAAAATACTAGCATTTGCAGCTTAGGAGCCATCCTTGAAGCGATTTTATCCACATCTTCCATAAATCCTAAATCAATCATTAAATCAGCTTCATCAACTACTAAAATATCGGCAGAAAAAACACTCAACGCATTTTCTTCCGATAAATCTTTAATACGACCAGGTGTACCGATCACAAGCTGAGGTTGAACGGTGAGCTTGTCAATTGAACGTTGTTTATCTGTTCCACCTACATAGCTTTTTATATGAATTTGTTTATCTTCAGGAAATTTCTCATTCAAAGAAACAGCAGCTTTATAAATTTGGGCCGCTAATTCTCTCGTCGGTGCCGTAATTACAGCCTGTACTTCCATCTTTTCCTGATTGATTTTAGCCATGATCGGCAATAGAAAAGAATGGGTTTTTCCAGTGCCAGTTTGTGACTGCCCTATAATACTCTTACCGCTAAATACAGCTGGAATGACTCTTTCCTGTATGATTGTCGGCTCCTTAAATCCTACCTTCTCAACAGCTTCCAATACATATTCGGGTAACTTAAACATTTTAAATGAACTCATTTTTTACCAACTTTCTGACATGCTTACAAGCTTTTTAGCAACTATCCTTCTCATATTACCTTATGTGAAGGACTAATAACAAGTTTTTGTAGATTAAAAGCCTATTCTTTCATATATTCGCACTTTACCGTCCCTAACTGACATATTCTATTATGGGAACTTAAGTAAAATATTGAATAGAAAGGAGGGTTAAATATGCCGCCTATGAGACCACCCATTTTCGGCCCGCCACGAGGACCAGGCTTTATCAGAGGTTCTGCCCCACCACAATTTAATACAAGAGGATTATTCGGTCCACCTATGCCAAGGAGAGGAATTCCTTTTGGAGCAGCAAGTGCTCCCAAGCAAGGAGGAGGATTTCTGGCTTCTTTGTTTGGCAGAGGAGGAGGTTCCGGCTTGGCACAGGGTGCCGGTACAGCTGCTAAAGCTGCCGGAGGAGGTTCCACTTTAACAAATTTTATGAACAGTACGCAAAAGGTGTTAGCAGCAGGGGAACGTGTGGTACCAATGGTTCGCCAAGTTCAGCAATATGGACCTTTAATTAAAAATTTACCATCCATGTGGAAAATTTATCGGGGATTAAATGCAACTACAGCAGAAGATCAAGAAGAAGCTATCGATCAGGTCGACTCAAACATTTTGGAGTCATCCAACCATATAGAATCTTCAGCTTCTCTTAAAAGCTCTAAAAAGGAAAAGAATGAATCTAGCGAAATAGACTATTCACACGAGCTTCCTGGAAGCACAATAATAAAATCGAAACCTCAAAATGTGAAACCATCCCTGCCAAAGCTTTTCATCTAACTATACAGCGCCCCTAAAAGGAGCGCTTTTCTACATATGCAATATCTCCCGAAGGATTTCTTTTTGTAAGTTTTTAATCACTCGCTTATAATATAAGAAACACTCCATCTGTCAAACAGACATGGAGCAAGGAGGTTTTTTTGAATTAATGAAAGTAGTTAAAATTTCCCCAAGAGGATATTGTTACGGCGTTGTTGATGCGATGGTTATCGCCAGAAATGCCGCTTTAGATAAAACTTTGCCACGCCCTATTTATATTCTGGGTATGATTGTTCATAATCAGCATGTAACGGAAGCGTTTGAACAAGATGGGATTATCACCCTCGACGGCAAAGACCGTAAAGAAATAATCGAGAAGGTTGATTCCGGCACTGTCATCTTTACTGCTCACGGTATCTCACCTGAAGTAAGAGAAATTGCCAAACAAAAGGGGCTTGTAACGATTGACGCAACCTGTCCGGATGTAACAGCAACTCATAATTTAATTGAAGCAAAAGAAAAAGAAGGATATGATATCATTTATATCGGTAAGAAAGGCCACCCGGAACCTGAAGGCGCCGTTGGTGTAGCCCCGGATATCGTCCATCTCGTTGAGTCCAAACAAGATATTGATGACCTCACAATTGAAAACGAGAAAATCATTGTGACCAACCAAACAACTATGAGTCAGTGGGATGTTGCCGACTTAATAGATGAAGTTAAGAAAAAATATCCTGCAGCAGAAATTCATAAAGAAATTTGCATGGCTACTCAAGTCCGTCAGGAAGCTGTTGCTGAGCAAGCAAAAGACCTTGACGTTCTTATTGTAGTTGGAGATCCTAAGAGTAATAACTCAAACAGATTGGCACAGGTATCGGAAGAAATCGCCCATACAAAAGCCTATCGAATTGCTGATGTCAGCGAATTGGAAATAGAATGGATTAAAGATGCTCAAGTAGTTGGTGTAACAGCTGGAGCATCCACACCAACACCTATTACCAAAGAAGTCATTACATTCTTGGAACAGTTCGACCCGGCTGATTCATCGACATGGAAAACGGAAAAGAAAGTACCTCTTTCCAAAATATTACCTAAAGTGAAAGTGAAATAATGCAATAGCTACAAAGAAAAAAGGACCCAGGGGTCCTTTTTTCTTTTTATTACTCTATCTTCAGGCCTTAACCGCTCGAGTCATCATAAGACAGGACGTTTTGGTCACAAAGACGTGGCCACACAACGTGGCGTTCTTAGTCTTTGTTCCTCAACCAATCGTCTCAACTTTTTAGTCAATCCAGCTTCGACGGCTAGAAGCTCAGGACATAAGCATGACCTCTACAGGAGGAAAGAACACCTCCTTCCGAGCCCCTGTCTTATGCTCCTCGCGGGCCTACAGGATGTAGGTCATGAAGACGTTTCCACAGGACGTGGCGCTTTTAGTCTTCGTTCCTTTTACAGCCCTTCAGCCTTTTATGTAATCCAGCTTCAGGGCCTAACCGCTCGAGTCATAAGTGTAGCTGCTGCGGGAGAAAAAAGCGTTCTCCCTACGCACCTCCTCTTATGCATCCCCTACGTGCCTTTGTCTTATGCTCCTCGCTCCTGAGCAAGGCCCTTCAGCTTTTTATTTAATCTAGCTTCGACTCCTAGTCCCTCGAGTCATAAGGATAGCCTCTGCGGGGGAGGAACATCCCCTCCGAGCCTCTCTCTTATGCTTTTCAGGCCTGGACAGTCGTCTCAGCCTTTTAGTCAATCCAGCTTCGACGGCTAGAAGCTCAGGACATAAGCATGACCTCTACAGGAGGAAAGAACACCTCCTTCCGAGCCCCTGTCTTATGCTCCTCGCTTCTGGGCAAGCCGCCTCAGCTTTTTAGATTACCTGGAATGGATTTGTGTCTATTTCTGATGCGATAAATTCTACCTCATAGCCAGCGTTTTTGCATAGGGAGGTCATTTTTTTAGCGACGCCCTGTTTCATAATTTTTTCAACATTATGGCCAGGGTCAATGATATTCATGCCTTCTTGTTTAAAATCAACGGCTGTATGGTAATAAATATCTCCAGTAATAAATACGTCAGCACCAGCAAATTGAGCTGTTCTTACAAATTTATCACCGTCTCCACCTAAAACAGCTACCTTCTTCACTATCGCGTCCAGATTCCCGATTACACGAACAGAAGTTACATCCAGTGCCTGTTTGACATGCTCTGCATATTCTCTTAAAGACATAGCCTCTGAGATAGCACCTACTCGACCTAAACCAAATTCCTTACCTGACTCGTTTTCAAGAACATACAAATCGTAAGCGACTTCTTCGTAAGGATGAGCTTTGAGCATTGCTTTTACGACTTTGTTTGTAATAGATTCCGGAACAATTACTTCTATTTTTACTTCTTCTACGTGTTCAAACTCGCCAGAAGACCCAATATACGGATCTGCCTCTTGATTTGGCTTAAATCTACCCGTGCCTGATAGGGTAAAACTGCAATGACTGTAATTGCCCAAATTGCCTGCACCAGCTTTTCCTAATGCTTCACGCACTTCAGTTTCAGCTGAAGTAGGCGTATATACGGCTAATTTGTAAAGTTTTTCTCGATGGGTAACCTTCAAAACAGAAGTATTCTCTAGTCCCAATGCATCAGCAAGCATATCATTGACCCCGCCCTCCGCGATGTCAAGATTCGTATGCGCTGCATACAGAGCAATATCATTTTTAATTAATTTTTCAATCGTTCTCCCTGCAGGCTGATCAGGGATGATTTTTTTTAATGGCCGAAAAATTAACGGGTGATGTGCAATTATTAAATCTACACCTTGATTTACAGCTTCATCAACCACTTCTTCCGTTACATCCAATGCCACAATAACTTTCTTTACTTTTTTAGCAAGACTACCTACCTGCAATCCAATTGGATCTCCATCCTCAGCTAAATATTTGGGAGAAAAGCTTTCAAAAAGCTGGATGACTTCATAACCATTCGGTGTTTTCATTATTGAAGCGCCTCCTCTACCAACTCTATGGATTTTTGGATTTCTTCTTTCTTTTCCTGAGTCCGTTCGTTTTCACTGGACTCTATTTGTTTCAAAATCTTATTCCAATGCTTTAACTCCATTGTCCACTTTTTCATAAAGATAGGATTCTTTTCTTTCAATAAAAATGGCCCCATTAATTCTGCTGCTTCAAAAGGTAATTCTCGATAAGACTTCAATGGCTCTCCTTTTTCCGCTACTAAAATTTCATATATTTTTTCGTCCTCTTCCAGGATTTCTTCCGCTTTCAATTCCCAACCCTCGGCAATCAGCCATTTCCGGATAAACTGAGCACCAATATTGGGTTGAAGAATTAAGGTCTCCCGTCCTGATAGTTTAGATTTTCCGTTTTCTAAAATACTCGTTATTAAAGACCCACCCATACCGCATATTGTAATGGATGTTACTTCTCCATGAGATATGACTTCCAGCCCATTTCCTTTACGAACGGATATAGAGTCTTCTAGCTTAGATTCCCTCACCTGGCTTAACGCAGATTGAAACGGACCTTCCACTACTTCTCCTGCAATAGCTTTTTGCACGATGCCTTCTTTAACTGCATAGCAAGGCAAATAAGCATGGTCAGATCCAATATCAGCCAAAACACTGCCCTTTGGCACATAGGAGGTTACTCGCGTTAATCTTTTTGATAATTTATCTACATTCATTACTTCATACTCCACTCTTAATAGGAATTCATTTATTTCTTTAGTATAAGAAAACTCATCCCCTATTGCAAAGGACTTTCTTCAGAACATATTTTTCAGCCAAAATATTCCTCCTTGTTTCAATATTTTGGTTTAATAGAGATAGGAACGTGAAAACTGAAACTATATCAACATCCAAACTATAGTAAAGCAGGTGCGTAAATGAGAAAAAGGTGGGTAACCGGTACAATCCTTATCATTAGTTTACTGACAGCGTTTCTATTACTCGTTGGCTTTATTCAGGGTACCAGGGCAGTTATAAACCCTAAGGAGATTAATCAGTATAAAACGGTAAAAGAGAAAGAGCCGCTTACTAAAAAAGACACCACAAAATTGTCTATTGTTGCTCTTGGCGATTCTTTAACTCGAGGTGTTGGCGATGATAGCGGAGATGGATATGTAAAAAGATTAAGCACCAAATTAACAGAGGACTATAATCAGAAGATTAGCTTGTCCAACCTCTCAATCAGCGGAGCTAAAACAACCGATTTACTAACCCTTCTTGATACTTCAGGCACCAAGCATACTCTTAAGAATGCTGATTTAATAGTTATGACAATTGGAGGAAATGATCTCTTTCCCGGTGTCGAAACATTAACAACCAACCTCGCTGAATATATACCAGATACAAATACTTTTGTTAATAACAGCAAGAAAATTATCGAGATAATCCGGTCAAATAATGCGGATGCACCTATCTATTGGATCAGCCTGTACAATCCCTTTGAAGAATTCAAGGAATTAGGGGACACGTCTAAGTTTGTTATTGACTGGAATCACCAGCTGCAAACATTAGCTACCCAATACCCCGAATTACATATCATTCCGGTATTTGACTTATTTCAGGGTCAAGGAAAAAACTTTTTGTACACGGATCATTTTCATCCAAATAAAAAAGGCTACGAGGCTATATCAGAACGATTAATCCAGTCCATCGCAAGCCAACAACAGTTGGGAGGGGATTGATTAATGAGTCAATCTGTATTAAAAGTAGATCATTTAACCAAAGTCATTAAGGGAAATCACCTTGTTGAAGATATCAGCTTTGAAGTGAAGCATGGAGAAGTTTTTGGTTTTTTAGGGCCTAACGGTGCAGGTAAGACAACTACCATCCGAATGCTGGTCGGTTTAATTAAACCAACAAAAGGAACCATTACAATTGCTGGTTACAACCTGCGAACATCATTTAAGCAAGCCATGCGCCAGGTAGGCTCGATTGTAGAAAACCCCGAGCTCTATACGTATCTGACAGGCTGGGAAAATCTCAAACAGTTTGCCCGGATGCTCGGAGATGTCCCGGATAACAGAATCGAGGATATTATAAGGCAGGTAAATCTTGAAAGCAGAATACACGACAAAGTTAAAACTTATTCTCTTGGGATGAAGCAACGCCTTGGAATTGCCCAAGCGTTACTAGGAAATCCGCAATTATTAATATTAGATGAACCTACTAATGGCCTTGATCCATCGGGAATACGGGAATTACGTGAATTTGTCCGTTATTTAGTTGAAACAGAAGGTATCAGCGTATTTATATCCAGTCACTTATTAAGTGAAATCCAATTAATGTGTGACCGGGTAGCCATTATCAATAAAGGAAAAATGATTACCGTTTCTACGGTTAAGGATTTACTTGATCATTCCAGAGACAGGGTCGAGTGGAAGGTCACTCCTATAAGAGAAGCATATGACCTATTGAAAACAAAAGAAAACATACAAGATCTACAAATAAAAGATAATCTGCTGATTTGCAGTTTACAATCGGATTTAATCAGTACATACAATCGATTATTGATTGAAAATGGGATTAACGTACATTCTGTTTATGAAAAGACATTAACCTTAGAGGATCTATTTATGGAGCTGACAGGGGGAATCAATCATGATTGAGTTCGGTAAACTCGTATTTAACGAAGCAGAAAAAATAATTAAAAAGCGGCGTATTGCCGTTATCATCCTAATCCTGTTAGTTCTGATTCCAATTTTCCTTTATGCTCAAAACCAACAGACAAAAGAAACTGAGAAACGGATGGGTACAGATGACTGGCGCGTTGTTCTTCAGCAGAGAATTGTCGAAGGTCAGAACCGCCTTAGCAGTACCGGGATATCAGAAGAGTGGAAACATTATTTAAGCATTCAGGTTAAACAGCAACAATACTATTTGGAGCATGATATTAATCCAAGCTCTCCGGGTGCTCCAACATTTGTAAGGGAGTTCCTAAAGCAGGGAATCGGCATGTTTATACCTTTACTCGTGATGATAGTGGCGATTGATATAATCAGCGGAGAGCGCAGTGACGGCACAATAAAATTATTACTAACCCGACCTGTGAAAAGGTGGAAGATTCTTTTAAGCAAATATGTGACACTGCTCCTATTTATTTCATTAATTGTTTTAATTGTTATAGCTATGGCTTATTTGTTAGCTGGAATATTCTTTAATTTTTCGGGCTGGAAATTACCGATAGCGACAGGGTTCGAATATGCTAATGGCAACTTGATTACTGATTCCATCCGGCTCATTCCACAGTGGCAATATATTTTAATGTCAGCAGGACTCGTTTGGTATGTCAGCGTTATCGTAGGTACAATCGCTCTTATGGTCTCTATACTGATTCGTAACACGCCTGGTGGTATGGGGGTTATGTTTGCTTCCCTTATTGCAGGCGCTATTTTAAAAGGATTTGCAACGGCCTGGGATGGGGCAAAATATATTTACAGTGTGAATATGGAATTAATCGACTATCTATCAGGTAGTATGCCCATGGTTGATGGAATGACTTTACCTTTCTCCTTGTCCATTTTAGCAATATGGGGACTTGGCGCCCTGCTTGTTTCCTTTATTGTATTTACCCGACAGGATATGCTTAGCTAATGTAAAGAACTTTCCACTTAAGCAAGCTTATTCTCAAATAACAGAAAAAGACAAAAACAGGCTAAGGAAAACGAAATCGTTTCCTTAACCTGTTTTTAAAATAGGGAACCTCTTTTAGAGTCCCGCTCGTATACTTATTTTAAGCCAGCTATAAACTCAACCATATCGTCAACTTTGTCTTCTGGGACAAGTCCGCCAGGCATCATGCCTTTACCATTTACGATACGATCTTTAATAAGCTCTTTATCCGTAACCCCAGTTAGCTTCGGACCTGCTCCACCTTCATAATTACCGCCATGACAAGATAAGCATTGTGCTTTATAAATGTCTTCAGGTTTATCAGCACTTGCTGTTTCTTCTGTTTTTCCACCTTCTTCTTTCTCCTTGGCCATTTTATCAGCATCCCCAAGGCCCTTAATGGATAAGAAAAAGACTAGTGTAAGACCAATCACCATAATTAAAATGTATGGCATAAATGCATTGTTTTTCATAGTAGTTCCCCTCCCCTATGTAAATACTAATTAACCATCAACTTACATTTACCCTTCTTTATTTTACTGTAAAAACCAATTTTGGAAAAGTTATAACTTGCATTTTCTTCAAAGTTTTCTACAATTCAAATCAATTTTCGGGATAACATTCCCAGTCAATGACATGGTATTTCTCTATATTCCACCCCACTGAAAACTCTTTACATACACTCCCCTAAGCCAGTTTATTGATTTCAAACAACATTAATATGTACTGATAAACCGAACCACTCAAGGTCAAAATGAATAGGTCTACTTTATTACAATAAAAAAACAGCTCTACTTAGAAAATCCAGTAGAGCTGTTTTATTTTCAAACCAATTTATGGTATATTCTATTCTAAGAAATCCTTAAGACGTTTACTGCGACTCGGATGGCGTAATTTACGAAGAGCTTTCGCTTCGATTTGTCGAATACGCTCACGTGTTACACCAAATACTTTACCAACCTCTTCCAATGTACGGGTTCTGCCATCATCTAACCCAAAACGTAAACGAAGAACATTCTCTTCACGGTCTGTTAAAGTATCCAATACATCTTCCAGCTGTTCTTTCAATAATTCATATGCTGCATGATCAGAAGGAGATGTGGCATCCTGGTCTTCAATGAAATCTCCCAGGTGAGAGTCATCTTCTTCACCAATTGGTGTTTCTAATGATACAGGTTCTTGAGCAATTTTTAAAATCTCGCGAACTTTTTCCGGTGTTAAGTCCATTTCTTCAGCTATCTCTTCTGGAGAAGGCTCGCGTCCTAAATCTTGAAGGAGCTGTCTTTGGACCCGGATTAGTTTATTAATGGTTTCTACCATATGCACCGGAATACGGATTGTTCTGGCTTGGTCAGCAATAGCACGAGTGATAGCTTGTCTGATCCACCATGTTGCATACGTACTGAATTTGAAACCTTTACGGTAGTCAAATTTCTCAACTGCTTTAATTAACCCCATATTACCTTCCTGAATCAAATCAAGGAACAACATGCCGCGTCCTACGTATCTTTTCGCAATGCTGACAACGAGACGAAGGTTAGCTTCCGCCAGACGTCTTTTCGCTTCTTCATCGCCTTCTTCTATACGCTCTGCCAAAACAATTTCTTCTTCAGCAGATAATAGATCAACACGACCAATTTCCTTTAGGTACATGCGTACAGGGTCATTAATTTTTACACCTGGAGGAACACTTAGATCATTTAAATCAAACTCTTCTTCTTTTTCAAGTTCCTGAGTCCCTGGATTATCATCAGCATCACTTTCATTCACTATATCAATACCCTGTTCTCCAAGATATTCATAAAATTCATCCATTTGTTCTGAATCAAGCACGAAGCTGGAAAGTCTCTCTGCTACATCCTCATAGGTAAGGCGGTTTCGCTTTTTCCCTAGCTCTGTAATAAATTCTTTTACCTGATCTAATGTCATTTCTGTGTTGTTATCTACTTCTTTTTCTTTGGAACGTGCTGACTTTTCAGCCATTTGTTCCCCTCCTTCTCAATCCACTTCTTATTTAAAGTCATAAAGAATTTCTTAACGAGATGAGCTCGATTCCTAATTCGACAGCACGGCTTGTGTCCTGTCTTCTTGTGGCCTCAAGTAGCTCTGCCTCTTTTTCCTTAATGACTAATAATTTTTGATATTTAGTGATTTGGTGGACATAATCATTTAATTCCTGTTCACTCGGATCGTGATTATAGGTCATCATTTCGATTTCTGTTACAATCTTACGTAAATTTGGATCCGGAAGAAAATGCAGAAACAAACTTGTATCAGCTTCGTGGTCTTCTTCATAAAAAGCAAATAAATACGTAATAATGGCCTGGTGATCATCCACTATCATCTGATTTTCTCCAAGCATTTTTTGAATACGAAATGCAAGTTCACGATCATGGAGCATTAAAGCCAGCAAAGTCTCCTCTGCTTTTATATAAGCAGGTTTCATCCGATTATCCCTACGCACAGTAGCAAATGCTTGCATTTGGTTATTCGGATTAGGAGAGTTTTTTGCCTTCTTATTATGTTTACCCACTTTGCTCTGTTGATTAAGCAAAGAATCAAGAGAAAGTGTGAATTCTGTAGCAATTTGCCTCAAATAAAATTCTCTTTCCACTTCACTATCAAGCTTTGCTGTTTCACGAAGGACTTGATCGATGTAGTCCATCTTATCTCCTTCGTTTGCAAAGTTCTTCCCTCTTTTATGGTAAATCATTTTAAAAGAGATATACGTATGAGCGGCCCCTATTATATCATTTTGGAATTTTTCTTCTCCAAATTCCTTGATATAGTCATCGGGATCATACCCATTAGGCATGACTGCAATTTTCACCTGACAGCCGCTCTCCCGAATCAAATCAGCCGTTTTATTTGCTGCCTCTATCCCCGGGGCATCCGAATCATAACAGATGATAATGGTATCTGTACTTCGTTTAAGCAATTGAAGGTGCTGTTCCGTTAATGCTGTACCCATCGTTGCAACACCATTGTGTACCTCTGCACGATCTGCAGATATACAATCAGCAAATCCTTCAAACAAGATAGCTGCGCCTTTTTTTCTTATAAACGGGCGAGCCAGATGATAGTTATATACTATTTTGCTCTTGTTAAATAGAGGTGTCTCAGGACTATTTAAATACTTTGGTTCATCACCGGCTGCAAGCGCTCTTCCAGAAAAAGCAATTGTTTTACCTTGCCTGTCAAAGATCGGAAACATAATTCTATTTCGGAATCGATCGAAATAATTCTGTCCGTCTTCCCGTTTAACCAGCAAACCTGCTTTTTCCATACGTTCGATTGAAAAGTTTCGCTTCTTTAGGAAATTATGCACATAATCCCAGGAATCCAATGAGTACCCTATCTGAAATTTTTCTATGGATTCCATTGTAAATCCACGACTCAGCAGATATTCCAGGGCGTCCTGACCCTGTTTTGTATTTACAAGCAAATGATGGTAAAATTTCCTTAACAGCTCATGTGCTTCCTTCATATCATCGAGTTCATGACGGGGCTTTGTCCCATCCGAAGATTCATTTTCATGAATATCTAATGGTATATTGGCCCTCTCAGCCAAACTTTTTGCAGCTTCTGTGAAGGAATATCCTTCTATGTCCATTAAAAATGTAAATACATTCCCTCCGGCACCACATCCAAAACAATGGAAGATTTGTTTATCAGGGGCTACAGAAAATGATGGACTGTTTTCATTATGAAATGGACATAGACCAAAGTAATTTCGACCTTGTTTTTTTAGCTGAACATATTCACCAACGACATCAGCGATATCATTTTTATTGCGAATTGCGTTCACTGTTTCTTCTGGTATTAATTGGTTTTTCAAATTTTAACACCTGTTTCATAATAAGCATGAATAACTTAATTCTATATCGGTCCCTGAAATCCTTCAATTTTCGACAATATTTTTTGTAATGCTTCCGAAAATTTATTTTTATCAAGGTCCTTTATTTTCCTTGGCCCTTTTTCATACTTGCCGGATCTCCTTGCTTTTGCATTCAAATGCCTGGTTTCAAGAAATGAATCAATTTCATTATCTGTTATCTCTTTACCTCTTGATGTTAAGACGTAAGCATGTTTAGCAAGACATCCTGCAGCCAATCCTATATCTTCAGTAATTACAATATCATGCCGCTTTAAATGATTTAATATATATAAATCTGCCGCATCTCTTCCCGGTTCTACCCATTTCCAGGTAACATCAGGATAACGGTCGGTAGTATTGGTATAGGCTGCCACAAAGTTAATATCTACTTCATATGGTTTGCATACGCTCAAAACCTCTTCTTTAACCGGGCAGGCATCCGCATCTACAAAAACCGTTAAACGACTCTTCCTTTGTATTTCTACATCTCTCATCTTAATCCTTCTTTTTTCCAGGCTGATTATCCATTTGTCGAATTATTTTTTTTAGGACTTCTTGACTTTTTGTTTTTTAAAAGCTTATTCTAGTTTATTCCTTTATAAATAACTCTAAACCTGATGAAAGGTATTTTATCACGATTTTTTATTATAAAATAAATCTTGTCAAATTGCCACACTTTTCACTCGTATAACATAATCCTATATTTTACATGTAAAAAACATGCTTCCGCATGCCTTTTTTATTGTTGTTTATTTACGATATTAACAATAATATTTGCAGTTTCTTCTACGGCCTTATTAGTTACATCAATAACTGGGCAATTTAATTTATTAACAATTGCTTCAAAGTAAGCTAATTCTTCTTTTATGCGATCCATATTTGCATAAACCGCACTATCATTCAATCCAAGAGACTTTAAACGTTCTTTTCTGATATTGTTTAATTTTTCACTGCTAATCGCCAATCCAATGCACTTATTAGGATTTATCTTGAATAATTCTTCAGGAGGTTCAACTTCTGGAACAAGCGGGACATTCGCCACCTTAAATCGTTTATGTGCCAAAAATTGAGATAAAGGAGTTTTTGAGGTACGTGATACACCCAATAGTACAATATCAGCCTTGACAATTCCTTTTGGATCTCTTCCATCATCATATTTCACTGCAAATTCAATTGCCTCAACACGCTTAAAATAATTTTCATCCAGCTTTCTAACCAATCCAGGTTCATTTAAAGCTTGTTCTCCAAACTTATTTTCAAGCGTATCGATGAAAGGTCCAATTATATCAAAGGATACGATCTCTTTTTCTGCAGCTTTTTTAGCCATATACTCGCGTATTTCCGGCTTTACCAATGTATAAGCAATAATTGCATTATCCATTTCAGCTAAGCTCAATACCTCATCAATGGTCGATATATCTTCCACGAATGGTATTCGCTTAAGCGTGATATTATGATTACTAAATTGACTCACTGCTGCCTTTGTCACAAGGTCAGCTGTTTCACCCACTGAATCCGAAACCACATATATGATAGATTGATTCATTGTCTCCTCCAGTAATGAATAATTTCTCTTTTATCTAAAATTGGTTAATGGTCGTCTCTCGCCAAACCAACAAACGCCTTTGTAATGTTTGTTTTAGTTAACCGGCCTGTGACTTCAAAGCCTTTTGGACTCTTTTTAACAACCGGTAGGGCATCAATCTGCTTATCGATTAATTTCTCTGCCACATCAATCAGCAAATCTTCTTTCGTACATATCGTAATATTAGGCATCCTTGTCATAATAATATGTACCGGAATACTGCTTAATTCCTGTTGACCGAGACTAGCTCTTAACAGATCTTTCCTGGAAAGAACACCAACAAGAAGCGACTCTTTATCCACAACAAATAAAGTACCCACATCTTCCAAAAACATGGTGCATATTGCATCATAAACAGATACACCTTCACTGACAACAATCGGTATAGACTGATAATCTCCGACCAATAGCTTTTTAAGATTATCCGTGAGCAATTGGGTTTCCGTCCTGCCTGTGTAGAAATACCCTACACGCGGCCTTGCATCCAAATAACCAGCCATTGTCAGAATCGCTAAGTCTGGGCGCAATGTTGCACGTGTTAAATTTAATTGTTCGGCAATATTTTCGCCTGTAATCGGCCCATTATCTTTAACAATTTGAAGGATCTGTTCTTGTCTTTTGCTTAGTTCGATCTTACTCACCACCCTAAAGTGCCCATATACTTAAATTATATAATTTAATTATAAACTATTTATCCATGAAGTGTAATAAATCCACTTAATTTAAAATAAGCCTGCCCAATAAGGGGACATCGCATTCCTTATTGAGCAAGCTTTACCTTAAAATTTAATTTTTGCTTGTAAAAAGGCTGGAAGTTCTTCGATACTGATACGAGTTTGCTCCATTGTATCACGGTCACGTACAGTTACTTGCTTATCCTCAACTGAATCAAAATCATATGTGATACAGAAAGGTGTTCCAATTTCATCATGACGACGATATCGTTTACCGATAGAACCAGCTTCATCATAGTCTACCATAAAGTCCTCTGACAGTTTGGCAAATACTTCTTTTGCCCCCTCAGAAAGCTTTTTGGACAACGGCAATACTGCAGCTTTGTATGGCGCCAGTGCCGGATGAAGATGCATTACCGTACGGGAAGTACCATCTTCAAGCTGTTCTTCTTCATATGCATCAATTAAGTAAGCCAATGTAACGCGGTCTGCTCCCAGAGATGGCTCAATACAATAAGGAATATACTTTTCGTTTGTCTCAGGATCCAAGTAGTTGAAGTCTTCTCCTGAATACTCCATATGTCTCTTTAAATCAAAGTCTGTACGAGAAGCAATCCCCCAAAGCTCTCCCCAGCCAAATGGGAATTTATATTCAAAATCAGTGGTTGCATTACTGTAATGAGATAGTTCTTCCTCCTCATGGTCACGAAGGCGGAAGTTTTCCTTTTTCATACCTAATGATAACAGCCAGTTTTCAGCATAATCTTTCCAATATTGGAACCATTCCAGTTCAGAACCTGGTTTGCAGAAGAATTCCAATTCCATTTGTTCAAATTCACGTGTACGGAATGTAAAGTTACCTGGTGTAATCTCGTTACGGAAGCTCTTACCAACCTGAGCAATACCAAAAGGCAATTTCTTTCTCATTGTACGCTGTACGTTTTTAAAATTAACAAAAATACCTTGTGCTGTTTCAGGACGAAGGAAGATTTCATTTGTACTTGTTTCAGTAACACCCTGGAATGTTTTAAACATTAGGTTAAATTGTCTAATTTCCGTAAAATCCTTTGCTCCACAATCTGGACATGCAATATCATTCTCTTGAATCAATTCTTGCATTTTATCAAAAGATAAGCCATCCACGATCATTTCTGTACCTTTAGCTTGCAATGCATCCTCAATCAATTTATCCGCACGATGACGAGCTTTACATTTCTTACAATCAATCATTGGATCATTAAAGTTTCCGATATGACCGGAAGCCTCCCACGTACGTGGATTCATTAATATTGCAGAATCAAGGCCCACATTGTATGGTGATTCTTGAATAAACTTCTTCCACCATGCTTTTTTAATATTGTTTTTTACCTCTACGCCAAGAGGGCCATAATCCCACGTATTCGCAAGTCCTCCGTAGATTTCGGAGCCGGGAAAAATAAATCCTCTATGTTTCGCGTGTGACACAATTTGATCCATTGATACTGTCATATTCGTTCTCTCCTTTGTACAAATTAAAAAAACTCTCGTCTCTATGCTTTTTAAGAGCATAGGGACGAGAGTTAACCCGCGGTTCCACCCTATTTGCCGGTTTTCCGGCCACTTTGTATGCGTTACTCCAGACTGCCTTCTTTGGTTGATATGTTCCGGCTTACACCAGCCCCGGACTCGCTTGGCATATCGTAATCCAAATACTACTTTCCTTCGCTGTAACTACATATTAATTTATCTCACATTCTATACAATAACGACCTACATTGTCAATACAATCATATAAAGGAAATGATTAAAAATTCCCTTTAAATTTATTCATTTGATTTAAAAAACGCTTTGCCTTTAATTCTACACCTAAGTACTCGCCATAGTACGCATCCAGGACTTTTCGGATTTCCTGTTTGGTCTCATCTTTAATAGATATGGTACCAAGGCGATTTAAGTCCATGTAATACAAGATACGCAAAATCCTAACGACAGCCGGTGATATCTTAATTTTATAAGGATCAATATGCTCGCATCGATGACATAATAACCCGCCTTCTCTTACAGAAAAGGAAAATGTACCGTCCTGTGCTCCACAATTCACGCATCGGCTTAACTCAGGTCCGAATCCAAAAACGTTTAACATCTTCAATTCGACTATATTCATAATGACTTCCGGATCATATTCCTCATTGATATAATGGAGCGATAAATAAATTAGGTCATATAAGGATGGGTGAGGTTTTCTCTCCTCTGTTCCTTTATCCAGTAATTCAGCGATAAAGGCAGCATAGGCAGTTAAGAAAATATCCTCACGAATGGAACGGAAGGATTCTTTGGTCTCCGCTTGCTGTAATTGACCCAGCCCACGGCTCGCCTGAAATAAATATGTACCATAATGAAACAACTGAGTGACAGCTGAGAAGCGGCTGTTTGGCTTTTTCGCTCCTCTAGCCATCACTCCAATTTTTCCAAATTCTCTGGTATATAACGTAATAATTTTATTTGTTTCACCATAGTCAGTACTGCGAATGACAATTCCTTCGCACTTTGTTAGCACGTCACTCACTCCAATATGACGGCAAGATTATTAAATTATAGGGATTTCCATTTCTTCGTGATCCTCTTTAATCACATCAGGTTGGCCTTCATTCTGTCTTTCAAGTTCCTTAAAAAGAAGATAAGTATCCACACTGCCGGTTTGTCTAAAAACATTCCAGGTAAAGCTAATCATACTTATTCCACCTTTCGTTCATAGAAACGCTAATTGTCTCCCCTTACCTAACATTAGCTTCACCAACCTGAAAAAAATCATGTGATTAAAAATTTACTAATTCCGTTTCCCTATATTGCCGAATAAAATTATTTTTTTTAGTAAAGGCCTACAGGAAGTAGGCCATGAAGACGTTTGCCACAGTCTTTGATCCTTAATTCAGTCCCTACGTCCTTTTATGTAATCGAGCTTCGGCTCCTAGTCCCTCGAGGTCATAAGGATAGCCACTGCGGGGAATAACACCCCTACGTGCCTCTCCTTATGCTTGTCGGGCCTGGGCAGTCGCCTCAGCATCTTGGTTTAATCGAGCTTCAGGGCCTAGGAGCTCGAGTCATAAGCAAATACTCTACGGGAGAAAAATCCTTCCTCCGAGTATTCGTCTTATGCTTGTCGCGGGCCTATAGGAAGTAGGTCATGAAGACGTTGCCACAGGACGTGGCGTTTTTAGTCTTCGTTCCTTAATTGAGCCCTTCAGCATCTTGGTTAAAATCGAGCTTCGACGGCTAGGAGCTCAGGACATAAGCATAGCCACTGCGGGGGAGAACCTTCCCCTTCGTGCCTCTGTCTTATGCTCCTCGCTCCTGACCAAGCCGTCTCAGCATCTTAATAATCATCTTCCCTAAATCCAATGTCCCTTAGGTGGGAGGCTTTGTTTCTCCAGTCTTTTTGGACTTTTACCCATAGTTCTAGGAATACTTTGGAGCCTAGTAGGTTTTCGATGTCTGTGCGGGCGCGCTGTCCTATTTCTTTTAGCATCGCGCCTTTTTTTCCAATAATGATTCCTTTTTGGGAATCACGTTCTACAATCACCGTTGCCATAATGTGGACGGTCTCTGATTTTTCTTTTCGCTCAATTTTATCAATCACTACTGCAAGGGAATGTGGGACTTCTTCTCTTGTTAAATGCAGCGCTTTTTCACGAATCATCTCTGAAATAATAAAACGTTCTGGGTGATCTGTTATTTGATCAGCTGGATAATATTGCGGCCCCTCTGGCAAATAAGCATTAATTTGCTTTAATAAAGTTTCTATGTTATTTCCTTCAAGAGCAGAAATAGGAACAATTTCAGCAAAATCGTATTTCTCTTTATACGTATCTATGATGCTGAATAATTCATCGGGATGAATCTGGTCAATTTTATTAATGACAAGGAAAACAGGTGTCTTACATGTTTTTAACTTTTCAACAATAAATTCCTCACCGCGCCCAAAGCCCTCCTCGGCGTTTACCATAAAGAGAATAGCATCAACTTCCTGCAACGCAGTTGAAGCCACTTTCATCATAAAATCACCAAGCTTGTGCTTTGGTTTATGAATTCCCGGTGTATCAATAAAAATGATTTGACTTTCATTTGTTGTTAATACGCCTTGAACTTTATTACGTGTGGTTTGCGGTTTATCGCTCATAATGGCAATTTTTTGCCCAATAACTCGGTTGATAAAAGTCGATTTACCCACATTTGGTCTTCCAATAATAGATACAAATCCTGATTTAAATGGTTTATTAGTTTGATTAGTCATGCATTTCCTCCGGTGTAAGGCTCCGGATAACAGCTCCTGATCTTTCGAATCCTCTTTTGTCACACCTTGTATTAGCTTAAAATTACCTACCGGCAGCTCCACAAGAAGTAACAGGATGATCAGTATCAGCTGCTATCGCCAATTTTTTTATATTTGGTTAATCCATGAGAAAAAGACTGAAAAAATGCTTCTTGCACAGCCATACATAGAATAAGCTGCACTTTTATGTAACAGCAATGAATCAGTCACCTTTTCCGGCATCTGCTTCCAATAGGGTTAGTGCATATATCTTACCGCGCTTTTTACTCAATAATTAAACCTTGATTATCCATATCTTACTTTCTCTTCTTCAATTAAACAAGCATGCTCCAGATCTTAGGCAGAAAAATTATAAAACCGATAATAGCCGAAAGAATAGCATACACCAATACTGCTCCGGCAGCTAAATCTTTTGCTGCCTTTGCTAGCGGATGATATTCTCCTGTTACTAGATCCACCACTTTTTCTATCGCTGAATTAATAAGCTCTAACGTCAGCATACCGCCAATCGCAATAAGGACAAATAACCATTCTATTTTTGTAATAGAGAAGTAAGAAGCCGCTATACAAACAACTATAGCGGCAGTCAAATGGAACTTGAAATTTGCTTCTTTTTTTGCTCCATAGAGGATTCCCTGCCAAGCATAATAAAATCCTTTAAAAAAACGGTACAATGGTTTCTTATCTTGTGAGTCCATACTGTTCCAACAATTCTCTTTGTCGTGAAAACATTACTTTTTCGTCCTCTTCATTTATATGGTCATAGCCCAGCAAGTGAAGGAATCCGTGGATTGCTAAAAAACCAAGTTCACGTTCATAAGAATGGCCATATTCTTCAGCCTGTTCCTTCGTACGGTCAATAGAAATAATAATATCCCCTAAGACTGCCGGAACGTCCTCTCCGATAATTTCAATTTCTCCCTCTCCCATTTCTTCCATAGCAAATGAGATAACATCGGTTGGCGCATCTTTTTGACGGTACTCTTTATTAATTTCATGAATACGTTCGTTATTTACAAAAGTTAGAGAAACTTCGCTGCCTTCTGTCACCTTTTCCTGAATAGCTGCAAATTCAAGCAATTTTGTGACGAGCTCCTGTTGTTCTGGAGTTACTTGCTCCGTTTCATCTAAGATATCAATGGTTAAACTCATTTCTTTCACCTACTCTATTCTTTTTCTAATTCTGGATATTCAATGCGATTATGAAATATACCAGCTAACGTTTCACACAAAGACTGACTTACTTTATTCAATTCCTTAAACGTTAAATCGCACTCATTCAACTGTCCATCATTTAGTCTATCAGCAATTATGGACTTTACAAGCTTTTCGATTGTAGCCTGCGTAGGAGACTTTAAGGATCGCACAGCTGCTTCTACACTATCCGCTATCCCAATAATTGCTGCTTCCTTCGTTTGTGCTTTCGGCCCTGGATATCGGAAGTTTTCTTCCTTAACCTCGCCCCCTGCTTCACATGCTTTGTGGTAAAAGAACTTTAGCAGGGTTGTCCCGTGATGCTGCTCAACAATATCGACAATCTCTTTCGGCATTTTATATTTTTTCACCAACTCAGCACCATCAGTCACATGGGAAACAATAATTTTTGTACTTTTCTCCGGTGATAGATGATCATGCGGATTTTCAATATTGACCTGATTCTCGATAAAATAATACGGTCTCTTCGTTTTCCCTATATCATGATAGTAACATCCAACCCTCGCAAGCAATCCATTGGCTCCAATCGCTTCACAAGCTGCTTCAGCAAGATTAGCAACCATCACACTATGATGATAGGTACCGGGAGCCTCCGTTAATATTTTTCGCAAAAGCGGATGATTCGGATTTGATAATTCAATCATCCTCATAGAAGAGAAAATACCAAACCCTGTTTCAATAAAAGGAAGAATTCCAATCGTAAAGACAGCAGAGATGACCCCTGAGGCAATCGCCGCGACAAGAATCATAATGTGATTAATACCGTTTCCGCCGATCCAGATCAGGCCTAATACCACTATCAAATTAATGATTGCATTAATCATACCTGCTCTTAATATGCTAGTACGCGCTATCCCTTGTTTTAATAGAAGGATTCCCGAGATGCCGCTTACAAGAATATAAATCCCCATCGTCACATGTACAGTTCCCGCTAATTCCTCTTTAAACATTATACTGCCGATAACGGAAAGGACAATAGTTATTCCCACAGCATAGCGCTCTCTCATGAGGATTGTTACAAGCATTGCCGCCATCGCTGCGGGAAAGAAATAAGCGATTGATTCCTGGCTTAACCCAACAAATATATGAATTATCTTCATAAGTAGTAATGCCAGCAGATAAACAATACTGAAGATGAATAGATTATCCCGATAGTCTTCATGTTCTTCGTTTCTGATTGTATTACCAAACATTACATAGACACCAGCAAAAACTAACACAATGACTGCAGCCAATCCAACATACGGAAGAAGGGAATCCTCACTATTCAGAAGACCAACCAGCTTTAATTGGCGATAAACATCTGCGTCAATTAAATATCCTTCCTCGGCAATGATCTGTCCCTGAAGAATCCTGACAGGTTCAACGGATTCACTTGCATTTTCCCTTGCTCTCTCTGTTGACTCAGGATCAAAAAACACGTTTTGAATGATTGCATACCTTCCTAAATCAATCGATGCAGATTTTAATCGAACAGGGAGACTTGAGTATTTTATCCCCTCTTCGACCTTCATCTTGGCATTTTCCACCTCATTTGCCCTTATGCCATCCTTCATGGTTTCATTAATGCTGGTCATCGTAATATCCTTAGCTATCGATAAGTCAGATAAGGATGATCCCAGTAGATTAATCAATGTTTCATCAGTTAGATCTTTATTAACATTATCAGATAATTTCCCTCTTAAATCAGATACATAATCTGATGGCTTCAAGAGTGTTTGTGCCGTATTTTTCTCATCTTTCTCCACCTCTTGATTTTTCAAACCGGCACTAACCACACTCTCTGCCGATGTATAGATTTCATTTATTAAATTAACTCTCTTTTTCACATATTCTTTATTAACTGTATAAACATCCTCAACACTATTAACTGCTTTTTGCTGCTTTTCTTTTGTTTCGACTGGATCTTCTATTGTCTTCGGAGACCGAATTGTCGTTTCAGCAACATTGTAAAGTTCAACATTAAGTTTTTCCGGTTTAACACTGTCAAACAAAAAAATAAAGGAAATGAACGCCATTAATAAAAGAACACCTATCTGCGAAACTGGTTTGGATACCCAATTTTTAAAAGAGCTGCCTATGGTTTTGAATTTCATACGTTTCCCTTTCCGGCGGAGGATTTTATTTATATATAATTTTCTAACACTTTCTGTAATAATAACAGGTTTTATTGTTCCTTTCACTTACAATTGTAAGAATAACAAATTTATAATAAAAAAAGCCACAGTTGATTCTGTGGCATGTTTCTTAACTTTATTATCACTGTTGAGTTGGTCCAAAATTTTCATATGCCTGAATGATTTTTGCAACAAGCGGATGCCTGACCACATCAGTTTGATCTAGGTGGATAAACTTAATGCCTGAAACATCTTTTAATATTCGTTCAGCTGCCCTTAACCCTGATTGGACACCACGCGGAAGATCTATTTGTGAAGTATCACCCGTAACAACTATTTTAGAGCCAAATCCCAGTCGAGTTAAAAACATTTTCATTTGGGCCTGTGTTGTATTTTGAGCTTCGTCCAGGATTACAAATGCATCATCAAGCGTTCTTCCCCGCATATAGGCTAAGGGAGCTATTTCGATTGTGCCACGCTCAATCAGCCTGGTTGTTTGTTCTAATCCTAAGATGTCATGAAGAGCATCATAAAGAGGTCGTAAATATGGATCCACTTTTTCTTTTAGATCTCCCGGTAAAAAGCCCAAGCTTTCACCTGCTTCGACAGCTGGCCTTGTTAAAATAATTCGTTTAACATGTCCATTTTTCAACGCAGTCACAGCCATAACAACAGCTAAATACGTTTTTCCTGTTCCGGCAGGTCCAATTCCAAATACTAGATCTTTTGCTCTAATAGCAGAGATGTATTCTTTCTGGCCCAATGTTTTTACACGAATTGATTTACCTTTAGCGCTTCTGGCAATTTCCTCATCATATAAATCAGAAAAATACTCCAATGTACCGCTATTGGATAAATTTATGGCATAAACAACCTCACGAGGTCCGATTTTAATTCCTTTTCGTATAATGACTAAAAGCGTTTGCAGAATCTCATCCGCTTTTTCTAAGTTCTCAGGATTACCGGACACACTTATTGTTTCGCCCCTGGAAACAATACTGACTCCAAGCTCGCTTTCCAATATCTTCAGATTACTATCATGTACACCAAATAGTTCAACTGCCTCATTTGGTGATTCCAATTGTAAATTAATCAATTTAGACTTCTCTGACATTCCTTAGTCTCCTTGAATCATCGGTTGTCCGATTGCAATATTTTCTAAAACTTTATAATGTATAGTCATTTTAACTTTACCATTGTCAAGCTGGTTTTTCAAAATTTTTTCATTCAAAATAGTTGCATCATCAGGGGCATTCTTTAGAACATCCTTTTTCCCCATATTCATCGCCTGCTTCTCCGCCTCGATTTTTGTATAGATCCGTGTCACCTTTTCTTTACTGCGATAGATCTTTTTATGAAAGGCAATAGGAACCTCCCACTTCAAAAATTTAAATGTTTTTTCATCCTCTTCCACTTCATATTCTTTGAAGTTATGTTCACCAAATCCCCATATCGGCACATGGGCATTTCCAAAGCTTAGACTGTATTTATTTTTAGCATCACCATTAAACACATATAAATTCGTTTCGAGCGGAACCTCCACGCTTGTTTTATACCAGGCTTCACCCATGACCTTTCCTTTAGCTCCTACAAATTTTTGATTATCCTCTTTACCAATAAAACCGCTGACCAGGATTTGCCCCTTGCTGACAACCTGATGCTTTTCTACTAAGCCTTGTCCTCTTTCAACCATCGTTTGGACAATGGTCGCTTTTTTTGCGGAAATGAGATTCACATATAAATCAGCAGAATTCTTTTTAGGCTGCTTTTTTTCAACAACCTGAAAATGAAAGGTCGTCCCTTCCAGCTGTACGCCAATCCAGGTAATGGACGGTACCCGTTCACTGAGCTCCTTTTGTATATCTTCCATATCCCCAACAGCAAACTGGAGCTTCCCAACTTTTATATTCATATCATCCAATTCTTTACTGATTTGATGTTCAATTGCCGGACTGGCTCCTTCTATTTTTATCCCCCAAATCATATTGGATAGAATAAAAATGATCATAAAAAACATCATCACACCGACCACGAGACCACTGTACCTTTTCAGCTTTAAGGCAAAAAAAGGCCCTCCTCTTCTTTCTAAAAAAGAGACCTTACAGCCGCTGTTTCTTACTGCCTTCCTCAATTGAGGAACGTCAGATAGCTTCATATAAAAAACAACTGTTTCTGTGCCCATATTTTTCGCATCCCAAACTTGAATACCCTCTTTAAGCATTCTGTTTATAAATCGTTCTGTACCTTGTCCCTTTATTTTCACTTTAATATAGCCAGTAATAGTATTCGTCCATTGGTTTTTCATAAGAACCTCCTATTAGGTTATTCTTCGAGGAATATAACTTGATCAATTTTCCCTTCAAGTAAGATTTCTTCCGGAAGAATAGTTTTTAATACAAAAGCCTGACCTTTGACAAGGAGTTGTCCGTTCTTAAGCAGCAATCTTAATTCCTGGTCTGAAAATGTAAGTAAGCCTTTATGATTCTCTATGTAAATATGAATTTGACCCACCATCGTAATCCTTGGCAAATCCATCATGATATCCTGGGGCAGGTCCATTGCGGCCGTGACCCACCTCTTCAAACGATACCCCCATGCACGAGCCATAAGGAAACCTCCCTTTCCGCCGGTTAATATCTTCGTAATCGTTACAGGCTGTTCTGTAAAATCACCTCATAATCATACTTATTCGTTAAGAGGTCATTAAATGCTTAATTAAAACGTTCCGTTATCAATAATCTGACGGAGAGAAGACGTTGTTATCATTTATAATCCGATGTACATTCTAACGTTTACTTGATTAGCAAATAGTGTTGTAGAGTTTGATTGGTCAGATTTCATCTGTTTAAATCAATCAAGTAAAAGCTATGACCAATTACCATAGAAAGAATTGGGATTAAATGTTAAAATATTTTGTGGAAGTTAATTCAGACTATTCAATTAAATAACCTAAATCATGTAAAAGTGGACTTTCAACTATATAATTGAGGGTAAATAAAGGAGCTGACCGGAATGCCAAAATCTAATGCAAGACCTAAAATACACATACCGAAAACAAAAAGTGAGAGGATATGGGATACTATTGGTTATTCATGTTATATTGGATCTTTACTTTTTTTAATCTATATTTGGGGTGAACTTCCAGATAAAGTACCAGCTCATTTTAATGCTAAGGGCGAAGTTGATCGTTGGGGTTCAAAACTAGAACTTCTTATTTTGCCTATTATAGGTGCATTTCTTGCTGTATCAATGCATTTTGTCGAGAAATTTCCAGAATCACATAATTATCCTCAACGATTAAACAAAGAGAACGCTAAAGAATTTTATTTAAATAGCAGAAAAATAACAAATCAATTAAAAGCTATTTGTCTCATTATTTTTACATTAATTATTATTGAATCCGTTTCAATCGCGTTAGAATGGGGCGGCGGACTTGGAGCATGGTTCTTACCAGTATTAATAGTGGGTGTTTCTATCCCCATCATATTAGGCATAATTAAACAAAGTAAGATTAGATAGCCAAATTCTCGATTTCCCTTATTCTTGATAGACGCCAAACTCTCTGCGTTGATCTATGTAATTCTGGAAAAATTTCATTTTTAACAATAAAAAAACTGCAGACGAAAACTTCAAAAAGTTTCTGTCTGCAGGCACTATAAGTAACTTTTATCTAATCTGTTTCCTTTTTGAACGGGGAGGACCCAATATTTCTGACATAACAAACGCTTCCTGCAGGTTGATATTCCGTACATCAAATCCCTGTTTAGAAGGCTTTACATGTCTTTCTGTTGCTTGTTTTACTGCTTTTTGAACTATTGGCTTGAATTCCCTCGGGACAATTACATCAACCGGGGTTTCCTTTATAACAACCGGCTTCTCAGCTTGCTGTACTTTCTTCTTCTGAGCTTCGTACTGCTCCTTTATTGTTTGAGCAAGAGAGGTTGCTTCTCTTTGCAAATCAGGATGCCCGCTTAATTTCTTTTTAATTTCTCTTTCGCGTTCCTGGATTTTTTTCCGGATATCATCATCCTGTTTCCCCCCAATAGGTTGTGATTGTCCCTTAACAGGTTCACTTTTGTTTATTGGAGGAGATGTATATTTTCTATTTTGCGTTTCATCAGGCTTCTCTGTACCTTTATCCCTTTGAAAGAACCAGCTTATTAAAGTTATAATCAAAAACAGGATAATGGGATTATCCCATATAGCTCCCATACTCATGGGCAGGACCTCCTTTCCCAGCAATCAGATAGGGAAATTATTCATCATCTGTATTTCGATCATCCTTGTTGGCTTTGCTTATGGATTCTCTCATATGTGTATCAGATGCAAGGTTTTGATAGTTCATATAATCCATAACGCCCATATTCCCCGCTTTGAAAGCTTGAGCCATTGCAAGTGGTACTTCGGCTTCAGACTCAACAACTTTTGCACGCATTTCTTCTACTCTTGCTTTCATCTCTTGTTCTTGTGCAATCGCCATAGCACGGCGCTCTTCAGCTTTTGCTTGCGCAATTTTTTTATCTGCTTCTGCTTGTTCTGTTTGCAGCTCTGCACCAATATTTTTGCCGATATCCACATCAGCTATATCAATAGATAAAATCTCAAATGCTGTTCCGGCATCTAGACCTTTACTTAAGACAGTTTGAGAGATACGTTCCGGATTTTCCAACACAGTTGTATGACTTTCACTGGAACCAATGGTGGAGATTACACCCTCACCAACCCTCGCGATAACAGTCTCTTCACCTGCACCCCCAACCAAACGCTCAATATTGGCACGTACAGTGATTCTAGCCTTTGCTTTAACCTCAATCCCATTAATAGCAACACCCGCAATAAACGGCGTTTCTATGACTTTAGGGTTAACACTCATTTGTACAGCTTCCAGCACATCACGTCCTGCAAGGTCAATAGCTGCACAACGTTCAAATGTCAAATCAATATTGGCACGATGAGCCGCAATTAGCGCATTAACAACCCGATCTACATTACCACCGGCTAGATAATGACTTTCCAGTTGATTCGTTGTTACATTTAGACCTGCTTTTGACGCTTTAATTAAAGGATTGATAACACGGCTTGGAGATACTCGACGCAATCTCATCCCAATCAATGTAAAGATGCTTACTCTCACTCCTGAAGCGATCGCTGAAATCCAAAGCATAACTGGTACAAAAGTGAATAGTACTGCCAATAAAATGATAACTAAAGCAATGCCCACAAGAGCAAAAATAGATGCTGATGTTAATACCATTTGTTTATAACTCCCTTCATACTTCTAATTATTATGAATCTAATGGTCGTACTACTATACGGGAACCTTCTGTTTTAATTACTTTGACATGCGTTCCCTTCGTTACAAAACTACCTTCACTTACCACGTCAATTCTTTCCCCTTCAAGCGAGAGTGTTCCAGAAGGACGCAGGTCAGTGACAAGAACACCTACTTTTCCAACTAAATCATGACGATTAATATTGGAAACATATCCACTCTCCGTATTCGTAGAATCTGTGAGTATAATCCTATTAAAGGCTGTCATTTTCTTTCCAAATACTTTAATTAATATCACACTTGCTATAAATCCTGCAATCAATGCAATTAATATTGCGATTGCCATATGCTCCACATCCCCCGCAGCAAGAAAGAAGCTTGCTATAATTGCCATAAAACCAATAATTCCTACAATACCGCCAGGAAGGAATAATTCCAGTAATAGGAATGCTATTCCAACTATAAATAAGATTAACGGTTCATATCCGGCCAGACCTGATACCATATGTCCATAAAAAAACAATAACAGAGACGTAATACCGGCAAAACCAGGTAAGCCAAAACCAGGTGAATAAAGCTCAACGACAAGACCTATTGTGCCAATCGACAATAAAATAGGAATCACAATAGGATTCGTAAGGAAACGGGCTACTTTATCAGCAAAGCTTTCACCAAATTGAATTAATTCAGCTTTTTCATATCCCAGCGTTTTTAATAATTCCTTTTGATTTTCAACTGTACCTTCACTATAACCAACCTTTACAGCCTGGTTTGCTGTCAGCGTAAGCAGCTCTCCTTTTTCCGCTCCATACTCTGGCAAATCAATATCCTCATCAGCCATTGCTTTAGCATATAACGGATCTCTTCCACTTGATTCAGCAGCCTTTTGCATATTTGCAAGCCAATAGGATTGCGCTTTTTTATCAGCTGCATTACCATCAGATGTTATGACAGCAGCTGCACCCATTGTTGCACCGGGTACCATATAGATCTCATCAGCATTTAAAGAAATAAATGCACCGGCAGATAGGGCTCGGTTATTAACAAAGGCTATTGTTTTTAATTTAGTATTTGCAAATGTTTCACCGATCTCATCTGCTGCATCTACCGCCCCGCCAGGTGTATTAATATCGAATATAATCGCTTCTGCCCCATCTTTCTCAGCGGTTGCTATTGCTCTTTTCAGGAAGTTAGATAGACCTTTTTCCACCTCATTTTGCAGAGGGACTATGTATACTTTATCAGTATTCGCATTTCCTGACGGCGGACCTGCAATTCCAATTAAAAAAAATGCAAAGATGATCATAATTGACCACCATCTTTTCCTCATACCTGTTCACCCCTCCTTTCTTCTCCATTTTTGACGTCTTAATTCATTATACGTTATTTACATGCATAAGTTTCACAATACTTTGATATTCATCATATAATTAATTTACCGGATATAAAAAACCCGCAATTAAAATTGCGGGTTTTAAACGTCTTATTTTGTAAGATTTTGCAGTACAAGTTTATTGACTAAAGATCCATCAGCTTTACCCTTCACTTTTGGCATGACTGCGGACATTACTTTGCCCATGTCAGCCTTGGAAGTGGCATTCGTCTCGGCAATCGCTTGAGTAACAATCGCATTTAACTCATCCTCGGATAATTGCTGTGGCAAATATGCCTCGACAATCTCGATTTCTGATTGAAGCTTTTCGACCAAATCTTGGCGTCCTGCTTTATCAAATTCCTGGAGGGAGTCTTTGCGTTGCTTTAATTCGCGAGAAAGTACGGTTAACTCTTCATCTTCGGATAATTCTTGTTTACCAAGCTTTATTCCTTCATTTTGAAGAGAAGCCTTCACCATTCGGATGACGGAGAGCTTGTCTTTTTCTCTGTTCTTCATAGCTTGTTTCATATCGCTGTTTAAACGCTCAACAAGACTCATTTAAGGGCACCTCTTTTAGAACTTGCGTTTTCTCGCAGCTTCAGACTTTTTCTTACGTTTTACACTAGGTTTTTCATAGAATTCGCGCTTTCTTACTTCCTGCATAGTACCTTGCTTGGAAACTGTGCGTTTGAAGCGTCGAAGAGCATCTTCAAGCGATTCGTTTTTCTTAACGACTGTTTTAGACATCTCTTTCCCTCCCTCCGAGCACAACAACTCTAATTTCCTACACATAGAAGGAAACCATGTACCTTCAAATTATAATATATGTGTCGTTCAAGGTCAACTGTTATTCCTATAATCGTGTAGGTTAATTGAATGATATTTATAATTGAGATTTAAACTCTCCAATCTTCCTATCTATATATACCTCATTTTAAAAAAATAAAAACGGGCTGACGCAATCTGCACCAGCCCCACTGCCTAATATTATGAATTAACTACAGCTTGTTCGACCATATCATCCATCACACGGACAAATTGTCCTTCATTGTATGGATATCCGGCTTTTGTAATTTTTACTTTCACAATCTTTCCAACCATATCTTCCGTTGCAGGGAACACGACTTTCAAATAGTTATCTGAATATCCTTGATAGAGTCCTTTTGTCTTTCCATCTTCATATAGTTCCTCTGGAATCACTTCTAGAACTTCATTTTCATAGCTGGAAGCATATTCTTTCGCAATTTGCTCAGATAGTGAAATCAAGCGATGCACTCGATCGTTTTTAACATCCTCATCCACTTGATCTTCCATGCGGGCAGCTGGTGTACCAGTACGTTTGGAATAAGGGAATACATGCAGTTCAGAGAAACGATGATCTTTAATGAAATTATATGTTTCCATAAACTCTTCCTCTGTTTCACCAGGGAACCCAACAATCACATCTGATGTAACCGCTAAGTCAGGAAGTACTTCACGCAATCTTTCCAGTCTTTCTGCAAAGAATTCAGTAGAATACTTACGACGCATACGTTTAAGGACCGTATTAGAAGCTGATTGTATCGGAATATGCAAGTGAGGCACTACTTTATCAGACTCACGCAATACTTCAATCACTTCATCTGTTATTTGAGAGGCTTCAATGGATGAAATACGAATTCGTTTCAAACCTGCCACTTTTTGATCGAGTTCTCTCAATAGCATAGCGAGATTATAATCCTTCAAGTCTTCACCATAACCACCTGTATGAATACCTGTCAGGACAATTTCTTTATAGCCCGCTGCGACAAGCTGCTGAGCTTGACGAATAACTTCCTGCGGATCACGGGAGCGCAGCAATCCGCGCGCCCAAGGAATAATACAGAATGTACAGAAGTTATTACATCCTTCCTGAATTTTCAGGGAAGCACGCGTACGATCTGTAAAAGCAGGTACATCCATTTCTTCATAAACTCTCGTTTTCATGATATTTCTTACGCCATTAATAGGCTGTCTTTCAGTTAAATACGTATCGATATAACCTATTAATTTATCACGGTCCTGCGTTCCAACAACTATGTCCACTCCTGGAATTGCCATGATTTCTGCCGGTGAGGTTTGTGCATAACAACCCGTTACACAAATAACAGCATCAGGATTCTTACGCACTGCCCTGCGAATAATCTGCCGGCTTTTTTTATCTCCTGTATTCGTAACAGTACACGTATTAATAACATAAACATCCGAGCGTTGTTCAAAATCGACTCTTTCATATCCTGAAGCTTGAAACAGCTGCCATATCGCTTCTGTCTCATAATGATTCACTTTACATCCTAATGTATGGAACGCTACAGTTGCCATTCCCTTCACCTCGCTAATTCTAATTGATAAGATATGGCTGACAATGCGTATAAAGGAGCAGTCTCTGTACGTAAAATACGCGGTCCAAGACTGCATGTTTGAAAGCCATTTTCTAAAAGTTGATTCACTTCCGCGGTATCCAAGCCGCCTTCAGGGCCAAATACCATTAAAAGAGACTGCCCTGGTACCATCCCTCTAATTGTTTTCGCCAATTGCGAAGATTCCCCTTGCTTAGCGTCTTCTTCATAAGCAACTAGCTTATAATCATAGCTTTCAGCAAGATCTAACAATCTGCGAATATCTACAGGATCGTAAACACTGGGTATTTCAGTCCGATGGGATTGTTCTGCAGCTTCCTTCGCTATTTTCCGAAGCCGTTCTGTTTTCTTTGCAGCTTTTTTAGAATCCCATTTTACAATAGAACGAGTTGCATTAAAAGGGATAAAGGTATTTGCACCCAATTCTGTCCCTTTTTGGATAATCAATTCTAGTTTATCCCCTTTAGGCAAACCGTTCACAATGGTAACTTGAATGGGCAGTTCTTTTGTTCCTTCTATCCAATCAATAATGCGGCCAGTCAGAGCTTTATCTTGAATGGATTCAATTTTGACGATTGCCGTTTTTTTATCAATAACTCCATAAAATGTATCACCTGGATTCATTCGCATGACCCGGGTCATATGGTGAAAATCATCTCCGGTTATCGTTACTTCAAATTGATTTTCTAATTTCTCAATAAAATATCTCTGCATGGCCTGCACCTTTCTATCCTTAAAATCAATAACGACTAAAGCATTATTGCGGCGGAAAAACGTTTAGGCGTCTGCCTAATAATCCCTCACGAAATTCCTGCCGTCCGCTAGAGTCCTTAACTTAAGTATAGTGGGAGTTTGAACTCCCACTATACTCTAACATCCACCTTGATGTGGTGATTTCACTTAAAACAAGTAATACTTATAATTTACGAGCTGTAATGGAGACCCAGTCTTCCATTGTCATGACATCCTCAATTACAAGTCCGGCTTTCTGAATAGCTTCTTCCACTTCCCGGCGTTTTTGCTGGATGATGCCGGAAGATATAAAGGTTCCGCCTGGTTTAAGCACTCTGGCTACATCTTCTGTACAACGTACAATAATTTCAGCCAATATATTAGCTACCACTATATCTGCTTCAAATTCAATTCCTTTTAAAAGGTCATTTTGTTTAATTGTAACTTTATCATGTACCTTATTTAATTTACAATTCACCCTGGCACTGTTCACAGCTACCTCATCCAGATCAAGCGCCAAAATAGACTCGGCGCCAAATTTAGCAGCAGTGATTGTAAGTACCCCTGAACCAGTCCCTACATCAATGACCTTCATCCCAGGTTTGACTGTTTTCTCAAGTGCTTGAATACAAAGTACAGTTGTAGGATGTGTACCTGTGCCGAATGCCATGCCTGGATCCAATTCAATAATTTTTTCGTCTGTATGAACCGGAGTGTATTCCTCCCACGTCGGAACGATTGTGACTTGTTCCGAAATCTTGACTGGATGGTAATACTTTTTCCATGCAGTGGACCATTCTTCCTCATTAACCTCACTGATGGTTACTTTATTATGACCTAGATCGATATCATATTTTATTAGATTATTGATAAGGTCCTTAATGCCATCTACTGTGTCACCAAGGAAACTTGTGACAGGGAGATAAGCTTTAATAAGTACGCCTTCTTCAGGAAAATCAGCAGGATTAAGTTGATAGATTTCTCCGAATACATTCTCCCTTTCACGAACCAATTCAAGCGGATCTTCAATCACTACCCCGCTTGCACCAGCCTCATGTAATATATTCGATATTGGTTCGATCGCTTCATTCGTTGTATGAATACATAATTCGGACCATTTCATTTTCTACCAACTCCTACCTGTTTATTCACCTTTGATTGCTCTTTTAACTTTCGAAAAAAAACCTTCATCATGTTCATCTAATTGTCCTTGACCACTGATTTCAGCAAATTCGCGAATTAATTCTTTTTGTTTATCGGATAATTTGGTTGGCGTTACAACTAAAATACGGATGTGCTGATCACCTTGACCATATCCTCTAACGTTAGGAACACCTTTTCCTTTTAAGCGGAAGCGAGTACCTGTTTGTGTTCCAGCCGGCACTTTCAGTTTCACTTTACCATGCATGGTTGGAACTTCAATTTCATCACCCAATGCAGCCTGTGCAAAGGTAATAGGCATTTCACAGTAAATATCGTCACCATCACGCTCAAAGAATTCATGCGGTCTGATTTGGAACACAACAAACAAGTCTCCCGGAGGGCCGCCATTAATACCAGGTTCACCTTTACCAGGAACACGTAATTGTTGACCATCATCAACACCTGCAGGTACTTTGATTTGAATTTTATTCCGTTTTTTCACAGAACCTTTACCGTGACAGGTAGCACATTTCTGCTTAATAATTTTTCCTGTACCACTGCAATGTTGACATACTCTGCGGTTCACAATTCGTCCGAATGGAGTATTTTGTTCTACATTTAATTGGCCTGTACCATTACAGTGAGAACATGTTTCCGGTTTTGTGCCAGGTTTTGCTCCTGACCCTTTACATGTATCACACTCTTCCTCTTTCGGTATTTCAATGGTCGTTTCTGTACCAAATACAGCTTCATCAAATGATAATGTCATTGTATATTGCAGGTCTGCACCTTGACGGGGAGCATTTGGATCTCTTCTTCCCCCTCCGCCAAAGAAAGAATTGAATATATCTTCAAAACCACCGAAGCCTTCGAAACCAGCTCCGCCTCCACCAAATCCCTGTGTTGGATCTTCGTGGCCAAATCGATCATATCTCGCTTTCTTTTGATCATCGCTTAACACTTCATAAGCTTCCTGGATCTCTTTAAATTTTTCCGTAGCATCTGCTGCTTTATTGAGGTCAGGATGATATTGCTTGGAAAGGCGGCGATATGCTTTTTTTATCTCATCCTTCGAGGCATTTTTGCCAACCCCCAACACCTCATAATAATCCCGTTTGCTCATTCCTCACACTCCTGATTCTATATAATCCGTCGTTTCACATAAAAATCATTGTACCACTTGACTAAGCTGCGGCGCAATATAAACAGAAAATGTCCAATTTGTTAAAAAAAGTCAAAGTCAAGGAGATCCTGACTTTGACTTTTTTACGTTCAATCATTATTTTTTGTCGTCGTCAACTTCAGTAAATTCTGCATCTACGACATCATCAGCCTTGCCCGCACCATCTTGACCTGGTTGTTGTTGCGCAGCTTGAGCAGCTTGCTCATAAAGTTTCACGCTAAGAGCTTGCACAATTTCCTGCAATGCTTCTTTTTTCTCTTTCATTTCAGCAAGATCATTCTTCTCAATTGCTGCTTTTAAAGCATCTTTAGCTTCTGTTGCTTTTTGAACTTCAGCTTCTTCTACTTTACCTTCAAGATCTTTTAATGTTTTTTCTGTTTGGAATACTAAAGCATCAGATTCGTTACGTAATTCAGCTTCTTCCTTACGTTTTTTATCTGCTTCTGCATTTTCTTCCGCTTCTTTAACCATGCGATCGATTTCTTCATCGCTTAAGCTTGTAGCTGATTGAATCGTAATCGCCTGCTCTTTATTTGTACCAAGATCTTTTGCACGTACATTAACGATACCGTTATTATCAATATCGAACGTTACTTCAATTTGCGGGATTCCGCGTGGTGCCGGTGGAATATCAGTCAATTGGAAGCGACCAAGCGTTTTGTTATCTGCTGCCATTTGACGTTCCCCTTGAAGAACATGGATATCTACTGCTGTTTGGTTATCAGCTGCTGTAGAGAAAATTTGAGATTTGCTAGTTGGGATTGTTGTATTACGGTCGATTAAACGAGTAAATACTCCACCCATTGTTTCAATACCAAGAGATAAAGAAGTTACATCAAGTAATACAACATCTTTAACGTCACCGGAGATAACTCCACCTTGGATTGCTGCACCCATAGCAACAACTTCATCAGGGTTTACCCCTTTATGAGGCTCTTTACCAGTTTCTTTTTTAATTGCTTCCTGAACAGCAGGAATACGAGTAGAACCACCAACTAAGATAACTTTATCAATCTCAGCCGGAGACAAGCCTGCATCACGAAGAGCTTGGCGAGTAGGTCCCATTGTTCTTTCTACTAAAGAAGCAGTGATTTCATCGAATTTCGCGCGTGTTAATGTTAAATCCATGTGCAATGGACCTGCTTCACCCGCAGTGATGAACGGCAAGGAAATTTGTGTAGATGTTACACCTGACAAATCTTTTTTCGCTTTTTCAGCAGCGTCTTTCAAACGTTGAAGAGCCATTTTATCTTTAGATAGATCGATTCCATTTTCTTTGCGGAATTCTTCGATTAAATATTCCATTACTGCGTTATCGAAGTCATCTCCACCCAAACGTGCGTCACCAGCTGTTGAGCGTACTTCGAATACACCGTCACCTAGCTCAAGGATGGATACGTCAAATGTACCGCCGCCAAGGTCGAATACAAGGATTTTTTGATCTTCTTCAGTTTTATCCAAACCATACGCTAATGCAGCAGCAGTTGGTTCGTTGATAATACGTTCTACTTCTAAACCAGCGATACGGCCAGCATCTTTTGTTGCTTGACGTTCAGCATCGTTAAAGTAAGCAGGTACTGTAATAACAGCTTTTGTTACTTTTTCTCCCAGGTATTCTTCAGCATAGGATTTTAAATATTGAAGAATAATCGCAGATACTTCTTGTGGAGAGTAATCTTTTCCTTCGATATTTACTGAGTAATCTGTACCCATATGGCGTTTGATGGAGCTGATCGTATTCAGGTTTGTGATAGCTTGGCGTTTCGCTACTTCCCCAACTTGACGTTCTCCGTTTTTAAATGCAACAACAGATGGAGTGGTTCTATTACCTTCTGGATTTGGAATAACTTTTGGTTCTCCGCCTTCTAATACGGATACACAAGAGTTGGTAGTTCCTAAGTCAATACCAATAATTTTACTCATTTACTTTTTACCTCCCATTAATTATGTAGCCTATGTGTTTGATTACTGATTCACTTTAACCATTGATGGTCGAATAACCCGGTCTTTTAATTTATAACCCTTTTGGAATTCTTCCACAATGATATTTGAACCGTATTCTTCGTTATTGTCCTGCATAATCGCTTGATGAACATGAGGGTCGAATTCTTGACCTACTGATTCGATTACCTCTACACCTTCTTCTTTCAAGGCAGATAAAATACTTGTTAAAACCATATTCATTCCTTGAAGAAGCGGTTTTGTTTCATCTGTTTCAGTTGTACTATTTATCGCCCTATCAAAATTATCTAAAGCAGGCAAAAGATTTGTTACAAGAGATTGAGCTCTATATTTTTGCGCTGCTTCAGCATCCAATTTAACACGGCGGCGATAGTTATCAAAATCTGCATAAAGACGAACATATTTTGCTTCAGCTTCCTGCAATTTCTTTTCTAGTTCAGCTACTTTGCTATCCCCATCATTTTCGGAAGCTTCCTCAACAGGTTCACTTGTTTCAGTGGTTTCCTCAGAGGCTGTATCATTCATTTTATTTTCTTCTGCTTCATCAAATATTTCTTCAATATTATCTTGATTTTTTTCAGACACTGCTTCTCACCTCCCTGAAAGTGTTGTTCTATATACGTTAAAGCAGTATTACTACTATTACCGTTACTTTTTATTTTGATACTGTTTTGTCAGCATCTCAGTTAAGTCATTCGCAAAAAATGACAATAAACTCATCACTCTGGAATAATCCATCCGAGTAGGTCCAAGAATAGCTATAGTTCCAAGATTCTCGTCTCCAATGGAGTAGGTAGTGCTGATAATACTGCAGTTTTCAAGCGCCATATTATTATTTTCGGTGCCTATTTTCACATTGATTCCTTCATGTGTTTTACTGACCAACTCATACAAGTCTCTTCCCTGTTCCATGATTTTAAAAATTGCCTTTACTTTTTCAATATCATGAAATTCAGGCTGGCTTAGCATATTCGCCTTACCGCCAAAGAAAAGTTTCTCGTTCTCCGGCAATTGCAGAGATGTTGCTAGCATTTGCAGAACCATATCATAATTTGTAATATGCTGTTTTAATAATACAGCTACTTCCCTGAAAATCTTATCTTTAAGCTGCACCAATGGTACACCGCTCAAGCGATCATTCAGGATATTTACCACTCTCTCCATTTCATTCATATCAAATCCTGGAGGAAGATAAATCATTTTATTTTCAACATGACCAGTATCCGTCACGATGATAGCAATTGCCTTATTTGTATCAAGCGGTACAATTTGGATTCGACGTAAGTGATTTTCTAAAACAGCAGGTCCAAGCATAATCGCCGTATAATTCGTAATTTCGGATAGTATGCCGGCAGAACGTTGCACTATCTTCTCTAACTCAAATAATCTCTCTTTAAAAACAGATTTAAGCTTAAGAACATCATCCTTTTGCAGCTGCTGAGGTGAAACAAGATGATCCACATAGTACCGATACCCTTTTTCAGAGGGAATACGCCCTGAAGAGGTATGTGTTTTTTCGAGATACCCCATTTCCTCTAAATCAGCCATTTCATTTCTGATTGTGGCAGAACTTAGCGAAATGCCTTCTTTTTTGGAAATATTTCTGGACCCCACAGGTTGGGCGGTAGAAATAAAATCATCGATGATCACCTGTAAAATTGCCAGTTGTCTATTTGTTAACATCGATAATCACCCCTGTTAGCACTCTTTACTACTGAGTGCTAAGTCTATAAATAAAGTAACAAAACCGTCGTTATGTGTCAACGGTTATGATTATGTTTTCTCTCTCATTTTTAAACTATAATAAAAATGCCTGGAACACTTCGTTCCCCATTAATTTACCCGGATGTGTCAGTCGGACTCTTCCGTTTACCAACTCCAATAACCCCTCTGAAACCATTCTTTTTATTGTTTCCCCAAATACGTCATTTATGTTTACAGAAAATCTCTTTTGGAAATGTTCCAGAGAAACTCCCTCCATTTTTCTAAGCCCCAAAAACATCTCTTCTTCCATTTGTTCCTTTCGCGTAACGGTTGCTTGCTCAACGATCGGCTTCCTGCCATCCTGAATAGCATTCATATATTTCTTCAAGGGTCCATGATTATGATAACGGACAGCATCGAGGTATCCATGAGCACCAGCACCAAGACCATAGTATTCTTCATTGTTCCAATATACGAGGTTATGCCTGCTTTCAAATCCTTTTTTTGCAAAATTTGAAATCTCATATTGATTGTAGCCCACTTCTACTAAACGTTCCATGACATATTCATACATAGTAGCCTCAGCATCCTCACCCGGTAAGGATAATTTACCTTTATTGAGCATGATATAAAACACAGTCTTCGGTTCAATAATTAAAGAGTAAGCTGAAAAATGCGGAAGATTTAATTGTAAAGCGCGATCTACTGTATCCTCTAAATCACTGAGTGTTTGACCGGGCAAGGAATAAATCAAGTCAATGCTAATGTTGTCAAAACCTTCTTCTCTTGCCATATCAATGGTCTCATACACATCTTTGACATTGTGCGCACGGCCAATCTTTTTCAATAGTTCTTCGTTGAATGATTGAACACCCAGACTTAATCGGTTGACGCCTGCTTCCTTCATAATTCTCAATTTATCCTTTGACAAATCACCTGGATTGGCCTCAACTGTGTATTCATACCCTGGCGCAAGCGTAACTTTTTCTTTCATGGAAAATAACAATTGTTCCAGCTGCAGAGGTTCTAAAGCAGATGGAGTACCTCCCCCAATAAAAACAGTGGATAAGGGTTCATTTTGAGACAGATTATATAAATCCATCTCAGTCAATAATGTTTGGATATATTCATCCACCGGCTGGTTCTGAATAAAAAATTTATTAAAATCACAGTAGTGACATATTTGTGTACAAAATGGAATGTGGATATATAAACTTTTAACCAATTCCAACACCCCTTTCTAAGATCGAAAAAAAACGTTATATCTATCATAATAAAATAGAGGCCAGAACAAAAATGTCTGGCCTGCTTTTCTTACTATTTTATTTTTTTGAATTGGAGTCATCCATCTTCAGAACTGCCATAAACGCTTCTTGCGGAACTTCTACAGAACCAACTTGTTTCATGCGTTTTTTACCTTCTTTTTGTTTCTCTAATAGTTTACGTTTACGTGAAATATCTCCACCGTAACATTTTGCAAGTACATTCTTCCTCATTGCTTTAATCGAAGAACGTGCAATGATTTTATTGCCGATTGCTGCCTGTATAGGCACCTCAAATTGTTGTCGAGGAATAAGCTCCTTCAACTTTTCTACAATAATTTTTCCACGCTCATATGCAAAGTCTCTATGAACGATAAAGCTCAATGCATCAACGGTTTCACCGTTTAATAAGATGTCCATTTTAACCAGTTTAGATTCTTGGTAGCCAATTAACTCATAGTCAAAAGATGCATATCCTTTTGTATTTGATTTTAATTGGTCAAAGAAATCATAAACAATTTCGGATAATGGCAGTTCATAAATGATAGTTACGCGGTTCTCATCAGCATATTGCATATCGATGAAATTCCCACGCTTCATTTGACAAAGCTCCATAATTGCACCGACAAAATCATTTGGTGCCATCAAGGTAGCTTTTACATATGGCTCCTCAATACTTTCAATCTTTTGCGGGTCAGGCATGTTAGATGGATTATCGATATTAATCTCACTGCCATCTGTCATCTTAACCTTATAAATTACGCTTGGTGCCGTTGTAATCAAATCAATATTAAATTCACGTTCAATTCTTTCCTGGATAATTTCCATATGCAATAATCCAAGGAATCCGCAACGGAAACCAAATCCAAGCGCCTGAGAGGTTTCTGGTTCATATTGCAAGGAAGAATCGTTTAGCTCCAGTTTTTCAAGTGCTTCACGTAAATCGTTAAATTTTGCTGTATCAATTGGATATAGACCGCAATAAACCATCGGATTCATACGGCGATACCCCGGTAATGGTTCTGTTGCTCCATTTTTAGCATTGGTGATTGTGTCCCCGACTTGTGTATCGCCGACATTTTTAATGGCAGCTGTCAGGAATCCAACATCTCCTACTGTTAGTTCATCGCATAGAGTTGCTTTTGGAGTATGGACACCCACCTCGAGAACTTCAAATTCCTTACCTGTCGCCATCATTCTGATCTTATCACCCGGTTTTACCGTACCCTCCATCACTCGAATGGATACGATGACTCCACGATATGCATCATAGATTGAATCAAAAATCAATGCTTTCAGAGGAGCTTCGGGATCTCCAGTTGGAGCAGGTACTTTTTCCGCAATTTGTTCGAGGATTTCTTCAATCCCGATACCAGCTTTAGCAGAGGCAAGAACAGCTTCAGATGCATCCAGCCCAATTACATCTTCAATCTCACCACGAACGCGTTCCGGGTCAGCACTAGGCAAATCTATTTTATTAATGATTGGCAAGATCTCCAAATCATTGTCTAATGCCAAATAAACATTGGCCAAAGTTTGCGCTTCGATTCCCTGTGCAGCATCGACCACTAGCACAGCACCTTCACAAGCTGCCAAACTTCTGGATACTTCATACGTGAAATCCACGTGTCCCGGAGTATCAATTAAATGGAAAATATATTCCTCGCCGTCTTTCGCCTTATATTTCAATTGAACAGCATTCAATTTGATTGTTATTCCGCGCTCTCTTTCCAAATCCATGGAATCAAGAAGCTGGTCTTTCATCTCTCTGGAAGTAAGAGCATTCGTTTTTTCTAATATTCTGTCCGCTAATGTCGATTTCCCATGGTCAATATGAGCAATAATCGAAAAGTTACGGATTTTACTTTGTCGTTTTAGCCGTTCCTGATTATTCATTCTGTTCACTCCTGTTACTTTCAAAACACAGATATTACTGATTATAGCAGAAATAAATTCAAACCGTAAACGGTTTAGGAGAAATGAGGGAATTAAATAGATAAATAAAGAAAGCTCGCGGAGTTTTAATCAGCTCCGTACGAGCTCGCTTGGATTATATTATTCATCTGAAATCATTCCTGCCATCCCTTTAAATAAACTTGTTAAGGTATCAGATATGCCTTTCCCTGCACTGGATAAAACATTAAATGCCTTCCATTCTTCCATTTCCTTTTTCTTTTCCTCCAGGTCAGTTGTCGAAACCTGATTTCCGAGAACCGTAGCGTTAATGTCTCCGTCATCCTGTTTATCAATTGTAAAGGCTTCATACATTTTTGGATCATCATATCCCTGCATTTTTTTCATATTTTGATTGGCCAGCTGCATTCCCAGGATGACCCCAAAGAGAAGGAGGAAAAGAAGCATACTTATTTTTAAAATAAATTTACCCATCTTGGCATTCTCCTTTATTTATTTCTCACTCTGCAGCATTTCCCTGTACTGGCTCGGCATCCCAATAATGCTCAGCTAATACATCAGCTAACACTTCCATTGAAGCATTTAATTCGTCCAATGTATTATCCACACCGCCAGCTTCAACTAACATGGCATTTCCGGATAAATCTTGATTAAACTTCCCATTCGTCCCCGCACCTCTTTTTTCAAAGACACCGCGACTTAAACCAGGATATTTTTCTGAAATTTTCTTGTGCATCTCCTCTGCCAACTTTAAGTTCTGTTCATAATTTGGATTTTCACCACCAATAATGAAGCATAATCTAGCATAAGCTTTTCCGTTAATTGAAATAGTCGTCACTTTTTTTCGCTGCGAATCACGGTGAACATCAATAAAATATTTCAAGTTTTTGTCGTTAGCCATAACCTCTTGGACAAGACTTCGCGATTGGCTGTATGAACTGCCATATTGCAGCCCTTTCTTGTTCAATATGGCATTAACATCTGTTTTATCTACCTTTGTCCCAATGCCTTTCGCTTCAAGCGACTTCTTGAGCTTCTCACCGACAAGCGTGACATTTGCTTTTGAATGAAAGGCAGAATTAGGATTTGTCACACCTTTTAATAAAGGAAGATACGATTCCCTTGTATGTGAGAAATAGATGTACATCACTTCTTCTTTCGTTTTCTGAGTACCAGCCTGTTCTGGTTTAACAGGTTCTTTTTCATCCACGATTTCCTCAGTCTCTGTATCTTTTTCCATAGCTTCCTCTGATGGAGGAGACTCAATTGGCATATTTGTGTAATTAGTACCCTCACCTGCCACTAAAATCTCCCCATCAAACAAGGAATATCCCGGTAGCTCATGTCCCAATAAACTCCGTGGATCATTTAATGAGATATTTGTCAGTGATTGGAAAATCTGCCTCGAAACAGACTCTGTCTCCTCTTCGGGGAATGATTGCAAAAAGTACTTATTCCCTTGCCCTAAATACTTATATAAAATTTTACCGGGAACTTGTCCAGTCGCTTCATTCACCGAATCTGAACTTGGTCGAAATTCTGGTTTAAGCGATGTCAATAATCCGGTTATCAAAAATATAAAAACCATCGTAACAAGTATAATCAGTATGAAACGAATGATGGTGGCTGCTTGAAGTGCAACTACAACAAAACTAGGTTTTTTTGCTTTCATGGTTCCACCCTTTCAGAAGCATTCTAGTAAAATGTATGCTTTGATAGAGTAACTAGAACCATACTCGGAGATTAATGTGTGTAATAGCCTGTATTATCTTGATTTATGGCCTCATGCAGAGCTGCATTCATACCATTGGCTATCAAGTTTGCCATTTCCTCTATGAATACATCCACTTCCTTAGGCGTAACCATTAAATTATGTCCCAAAGGAGCGAGCACTTCACGAATCAGCATTCTCTTTTCCTCATCGGATAGTGTGCCTACAATACCAAGAAATGTCTTTTTGTGCTCTTCTTCCGGTAAGTCTTCTTCTGTTAATTTACGTTTCTTTCCAAATGTCATCCCGGCCGGAGCAAGAGCTCGGCGAGGACGGTCTCCCTCTTTTAATTCACGTCCAAAATGCTTCAATATATAATCAATTGTATCAGAGGTAATCGATACAGCATCCACCACTGTTGGTACACCAATCGAGATAACTGGCACTCCCAATGTTTCCTTACTAAGTTCTTTCCGTTTATTGCCCACACCAGATCCAGGATGAATTCCGGTATCTGTAATTTGAATGGTAGTATTTACACGTTCAATAGAACGAGCTGCCAGTGCATCAATAGCAATGATGAAATCAGGATGAATATTGTCTACGATTCCTTTAATAATATCGCTGGTTTCAATTCCCGTCACACCCATAACCCCTGGTGAGATGGCACTGACCGGACGAAATCCTTCAGAAACAGATTCAGGCTGAAATTTAAACAGATGCCTAGTTACGATTAAATTATCCGTTACCGTAGGACCAAGAGCATCCGGTGTTACATGCCAATTTCCCAATCCTACAACAAGACAATGTGCATCTTTTTTTAATCCAACTCGGTCTATTAGATAGGCCAGTTGTTTAGCAAACACAACCTCGACTTTTTTTTGCAGCTCAGAATCCTGCTCACGAATTCCTTGAACTTCCAGTGTTATGTAAAAGCCAGGCTTTTTTCCTACCTGTTTTTCGCCTTCTTTCGTTATTTCAACATGCGATAATTTAATCCCATCCATCTCTCGCTCTTTAAAAATTACACCTTCGATATTCGATGTGTCCGGTGCGTCAGATAGCGGAATAGCCAGTTCCCTAGCCTCAATAGCCAAATCAGTCCTTATTTGATACTGACTCATATCTAAATCTTTATTCAAATGATTACCCCCATGAAATGATCTTTAGGAGCTATTTTCCCCGTATTTCTTTCTTCTCATTCTTTTAATATGTAAAGAGCTTTGTTTAAACAGAAAAAACTACTTATCACTATGGTTTTTTTTGATTTGATGCATCTGAGTATTGCATAAAGACATACATTTTGATAGAATATCATATGTTGTGAATGTTATTTGATTAGAATATCGAGTTGACATAATCTCGGTTCTTCTGGAGGTGAAAAGAATGGCTAATATCAAATCAGCTATTAAACGCGTTAAAACTAACGAAACTGCTAGAGCTAACAATATTGCTCAAAAATCTGCTGTACGTACAAACGTTAAAAAAGTAGAATCTGCAATTGCTCTTAACGATGCTACTGCTGCTAACGAATCTATCGTTGCTGCTGTTAAAGGACTAGATAAAGCTGCAACTAAAGGCTTAATCAGCAAAAATGCTGCTGCTCGTAAAAAATCTCGTCTTATGAAAAAAGTAAACAAGTTGAACGCTTAATGAAACGTACCCTCTAGAGGGTCGTTTTTTTTTGTGTGATTTATTATGAGAATATGGATTCTTTCATTGATGGGAAATCACTTTAGAGATGATTACCAGTTGAATTTTGGGAGCTTGAACGAAATTAGTACACAACAGAAAGCTGCAGGAGCAGCATTGCAGCTTCCATTTTAACTTTTATAAAGACGAACCCTGTATAACACCCTCACTTTTTCAGGCCTAAAAAAAAGGAGCCTGATAGCTCCTTCCGATAAAAACTCTATTTAGCCTTCAACACTGTCTTCTACAGTATCTGTTTCCGGTTGCTTTGCCTGCATATATATTACTGTTGCACAAACTAGTAATAAGATTCCAATTAAGCTAAATTGCGTGGATATAGAAGCTGGTATTAATCCGAGACCTGATGATCCGGCAACAACCCCTAATGAAAATAACGCATAAAAATATCCATATGCCTTCCCGCGCATCCTTTTAGTAGTCGATTGAACCAATAATGAATTTACGGCAGGAAATAAGAAAGCAAACCCAATCCCGTATAAAACCATTATAGAATAAAGAACCATTAGCTCACTTGATTGCCCCAGTAAAACTTGGCTGATCCCCATACATGCTAATCCAATCGAAAAGCTAACCAAGGGCGGAATTCGATCAAAATATTTATTCGTCGGCAGAATAAATATAGCAACAGCAACCAATCCAAATATACTCATTAAAGTACCGCTTAATCTTGAACTATAACCTAATACATCAATGTGCAAGGGCAGCAAATACGCAAGTGCCCCTTGTGAAAACATTAAAAAGAATGCTCCGGTGTAGGCTTGGAGTATCCCTTTATTAAAGATAAGTTTTCCCCTCTTCTCCGTCTTATGCTGTTTCGATTCAGAATGAGTTCTCAAAAACAACAATGTTGCAAGCAAAAGAATAATTCCACACGCAGCAATGGTCGTAAAAACAAATGGCACAGATGTCCTGCTAGCCATAATACCGCCATATGCAGGACCGCAAATAGCTGCGATTCCAATAAATGAACCTGTCACAGCACTTTGGCTGCCTTGCTTCTTACTATCCATTTGGTTAGCTAAGTACGTAAAAGCAGCAGGTACAATTAATCCACCAAGGAAGCCATGGAGGAAACGTACGATGATCAGTTCAGGTACATCATTTACAAAATTATAAAGCAGTAAAGAAATGCTCGTCATAAGCAAGCCTGTACAAAGTACAATAAAAGATCCATATTTATCCGTAAAAATCCCAGACAATATATTCCCAAAAGTATTCGTCAATGAATACATTCCCACAACAACCCCTGCAATCATTACACTTGCGCCAAGCGAAGTAGCATATGTACTCATAACTGGTAGCTGTGTAAATAAATCGATAAACGTAAACATGATAATGGCATATACAATCCACAGCTTCGGTAAGGGTTTTACATCGTACAATGATTGATGCTTTTTCAGCCACACATCAAAACAAAAATTACCGAATGGGATGAAAGCAACAAGGAAGGCTAACAGAGACCAGCCTATTTTCCACTGTATTCGAATTTGAGTATAAATAATGGAAGCTATATATCCAATAAATATCCCACCGTGGATTGAACCCGCAAGAGTAACGGCAAAGGGTAAATCTGCCCAGTATTTAAGCGGCATGGCTATGCCCAATAATAAAAGCAGTGAGATACCATCCAGTATTCCCGTAATCCGTAGTATGGTAATGGGATGCAATCCCTTATACTTCTTATTTAACACAATTTCACTCCTCTATGATGCAACAAACTTCACATTTAAATTATAGTCTATTTTTTATACCAAATTAATTCGAATAGCAAACTTCCATGTTCTAAATATGAACAAATAAAGAACTTTCTATTTTATCCTCTTGCATAGACCAATATCCATTTTGGTTATTCTTATTCCTTCCTCTACATACATTTAATATAATTAGCCACCGAAAGGAGAAAAGAAATGCAAATACATGTTGTCAGACAAGGAGAGAGTATCTATTCCATTGCGCAGACCTTTAATACTACTCCTGAACAAATTATCTCTTCAAATCAATTAGAAAATCCAAATGATTTGGTTATAGGTCAGGCACTTGTTATTCCGATTACAGGGAGCTATTACTTTGTGCAACCAGGAGATAGCCTATATACAATTGCCCGGAGGTTTGGAAGAACTGCTCAAGAAATTGCAGAAGTAAATAATATTTCATTAAACACACCATTAACTGTAGGATTAAGGCTGTATATCCCTCCAATCCCTAGACGTGAAGCTGAATTTAATGCCTATGTGGAACCAAGAGGAAATACTGTTTCTCCCAATCTGGAACGAGAAGCAAGGATTGCGGCACCTTACCTTACATACTTATCACCATTCAGTTATCAGGTTCAGCGCGACGGCACGTTAAAAGCCCCTCCCTTGGGTGAACTTCCGTCCATAGCTAACAATGCAAATAATGTGCTGGTCATGGTCGTGACCAATTTAGAGAATGATGCGTTCAGCAGTGAACTCGGGGAGGTTATTTTAAACAATACGGATATTCAAAATAAATTACTCTCCACGATTGAGGAAACAGCCCGAGCCCAAGGATTCAGAGACATTCATTTTGATTTTGAAAGCCTCCGAGGTGAGGATCGGGAAGCATATACGAATTTTTTAAGAAGGGCAAAGGAAAGATTTTCACCGCAAGGCTGGCAGGTTTCAATTGCGCTGGCGCCAAAAACAAGCGCCACTCAAACAGGCAAGTGGTATGAGGCACATGACTACAAAGCACAAGGTGCAGTGGTAGATTGGGTGCTCATAATGACGTACGAATGGGGCTACAGCGGTGGGCCGGCTCAGGCTGTATCTCCTATAGGACCTGTTCGGCAGGTGCTTACCTATGCGATTTCAGAGATTCCTTCACGTAAAATTATGATGGGGCAAAATCTGTATGGCTATGATTGGACACTCCCCTTCGTACAGGGAACTACGGCCAGAGCGCTCTCCCCTCAGCAGGCCATTGACCTGGCACGACGTAATAACGTACCAATTCTTTATGACAATAATGCTCAGGCACCTTATTTTAGATACAGGGATGCCGAAGGAAGAGAACACGAGGTATGGTTTGAGGATGCTCGCTCCATACAGGCAAAATTTAATCTACTAAAGGAATTAAATCTTCGGGGGATGAGTTATTGGAAATTAGGATTATCGTTTCCGCAGAACTGGCTCCTAATAGAAAACAACTTCACAACCATTAAAAGATAGGATTACAAAAAAGGTATCATGCACTCGCCATGATACCTTTCGTTTTACCAGGTACTGTTATGATTTTAATATAAATAGCTCTAAAAGGATTTCTTTGTCTCCGGCACCGCTCTTCATTTTATAGTCCAGCTCTGCCAATTCAGAGAGAGCACGCATCAATTTCATTTCTGTAAAATCATTCACACGCTTCAGTGCAAGTTTTACCGGATAAGGGCTCATTTTTAATTTAGATGCTATTTGCTGGGCATTGTAGCCCTGTCCTGATAGTTTTTTAACCTGAAGTATAATCCTGTATTGCCGTGCAATGGCTGCTAATATACGAATTGGCTCTTCCTTTAAAATCAGAAGCTCTTTATATAACTGGATAGCTTCTTTTTTTTGGCCATTCATAATATAATCGACCAAATCAAATACATTTTGGTCAAAGGTCTTGGGAACAAGTTTATTTACCATTGCCTTGTCAATTTCCTGTTCGACCGTCGCATACAAAGCGAGCTTTTCTAACTCACTTGCAGCCATCATTAAGTGATTCCCCGTCAGAGATAATAAAGTTTCTACCGCCTCAGGTGTAATTTTCACTCCTAAGGATTTAGCGTTGGCAGTGATCCATTTAGATAATTCCTTTTCGTATAGCGGTTTCGCTTCCAAGACTGCAGAATTTCTCTTTAATTCCTTCGTTATTTTCTTACGCTCGTCCAGCTTTGGATATGGAGCTATAAAGATGGCAATTGATGTCGGTGAAGGATTAGCCAGATAGCTTTCCAATCTTTTTAGATCATGCTCAACCTTTTCCTTCTTTCTTTCGGCTGTCAAAAATATGGGATTATGTAATATAACAACCCTGCGCTCCCCGATAAACGGTAAGGTTTCCAATTCCTCGATTGCCAACTCTACAGGTGTTTCCTCCAGATCAATAGTAGCCAAATTAAACTCTGCTTCATCCTCTGATAAAGCATGCTCGCAGATTAAAGCCTTTGTTTTTTTTATAAAATACTCTTCTTCGCCAAATAAAAGGTAGACAGGACTAAACCGTTTACTTTTAATTGTATTCCATAAATCCATTACCAATATAATCGCCTCTGTTTATAAATTCCTTCTTTCATCCTAATCCCCACCATCAATTTTGACAAGTCTTTCAAGAGGAACCGGAAAAAATAACCGGTTCCCAGAATCTATATCAACGCCTTCTTGCCGGACCCGGGATACCTAACAAAAAAGCGAAAAAGCGCTATAGATCAGTTACCATTTAAATGACTCTTTCATGTACTGAAATGTTTATTTGGAAAATAGCAGGATAATAATTATATAAATTTGGAGATTGTGGATTTTTTTTACTAAATGTTCTATGATAAAAGAGGTCGGGGGGTGGATTAATGAACGAGTTTGAAAAGAATGTACAATCAAAAACAAATGACGTATCAGATTCCATCATGGGATTTGTTGTATCATTTGGTTTTTTCGCTACCATGTTTATTATTGCCATGGTCATCCAATTAATCGGTGCATAGTTCATTTTTTCAAGCGGCCTCATGGCCGTTTTTCATTTCTTACACATACTATGGACTTTGAATAGAAATCGTTCCATCTTTTTTGTTCGTATACGTATATTGAATACTGCCCTGTAAATCTGTTCTGTAAATAATAATATTTTCTTTATCAAGCAAATGAATGACTTCCTCATGCGGGTGGCCAAAACGATTATCTCTTCCCGATGAAATGACAGCTATTTTAGGATCTACCTCTCTTATAAAATCTATTTGGGAAGAGTTTCTGCTGCCATGGTGTCCCACTTTTAAAATATCAGCCCTTAGGTTCATTTTATTTTGCAAAAGCTTGTCTTCTCCGAGTTCACCTAAATCTCCAACAAATAACCAATCTACCTGATTAATACTTGCTTTTATAACAATTGAAGACTCATTCTTTTCCTCCACTTTCTCTACTGGCGATAAAATGGTAAATTTAGCATCTCCCGCAGTCCACCCCATTCCTGCTTGAACCTCTTTAACGGGGATTTTCTGATCAATCGCTTCCTTTATTACTTCCGTCTCTCTAAACTCCTTACGCTGTTCAAATGGTATCAATATCTCACCAATCTTCAATTCCTCAACAATGGCTCTTGCTCCTCCGACATGGTCCTGATCAGCATGCGTAAGGATTAGTTTATCAATGACTTTAATTCCTTTACTTTTTAAAAATGGTAATATAGTATCTTTTCCAGGATCGAACTGGCTATTATGTACTGCCCACTCCTCCTTTCCAAACAGAGTGGCTCCACCTGTATCAATAAGATATGTTCCATTATCACCAGGTAATTGAATGAACGTTGAATCCCCCTGCCCTACATCTATAAAGGTTATCTCTCCATTTCCTGAAAAAAACTGACTGTTATATTGATAAAAGAGCATTAAAATCGTGATTAGACACGTATTAAACAGGTGTTTCGAGCGGATTTCTATTCCATTAAGAATAGAGATAAAACAAACCACAATACATACCATTACCAGTTTGGATGGCTTACCAAATATAAGAGTGGAGGAGGGCAAGGCAGACATAAGCTCTGTAGATTTCTCCAATAAAGAATAAATAAAATTGAGCATCAGCAATCCCGGCTCAACAAGAATTTCAAGGATTATCAGCAAATAAACACCAATGGTTAAAGGAAATAATAAATAAGTAAACAACGGTACATAAAGTAAGTTAGAAATAAAACTAATGAGGGAAATTTCATAAAAATGATAGATGATGATTGGCGTGGAGATGATTTGGCATATTGCCGTCATAATAAAAAGACTGAAAACAGGTGAATGCGGCGATTTTTGAAGGATTTTTGTTGAAAGTATTAACCCATAAGTCAGCAAAAAGGATAACTGAAAACCGATATGGAAAATTTGATACGGATTAATAAGTAGATATCCCATTAGACAAATCGTTATTGTTTTAAAAGCTGTCAACCGCAGTCCGATAAACTGACCAAACATAAATATGGAAGCCATCATGCATGCTCTGACAATCGAAGCAGACAATCCGGTGATGACCGCATAAAAAGGAAGTAAACAAGCTAGCAGCAAAAAGGTTTGCCTCCGAGTAAAGCCGATTCTTAAGAATCCATAAAATAAAATAGCAGCCACTAATGCAACTTGCATCCCTGACAAAGCCAAGATATGGACAATCCCCAGTTTCTTAAATTGGTTATACATATCCTCTGATATACCACTTTGTTCACCAAATATGAGTGCTTTAGTAAAGCTGCCAGCGGTTCCTAAGTATAAATGATCAATCCGCTTAATTTCCCGCTCTCTCATTTGTGCCAGTTTTACAAACAAATTGCGGCTATCTTTGGATATATCTTCTTTATTTTCGATTTCCAAAATCCAATGCGCTCTATTAAACCTTAGATAGGTTCGAAAATCAAATCCATTCTCGACCGTTGCACGAGTTGGTTTTGTCAGATTTCCGTTTACGCGAAAGGACTTTCCCGTTAGAATCGTATTTTTTAAGACATTTGCCTCCTCTTCATTGTTAATCCGGTAAGTAATCCATATTTTCTCGTTATCTGAGAGTTCAGCAAGACCACTAACCCGGTCCCCTTTAATCTGGGGATAGGATGTAAAATGGATTAAAAGCTGAGTTTCAGCCCCGGTCAACTGGCTGGTATTTGAACGATCCCAAAAAAAGCTATGGACACAAAATATTGAAAAGATAATATACAGGAGAATCGATTGCTTAATTGGAAATTTGTTTAGAATGTAACAAAATACGAGGACTATTAGCAGAAGAAAAGTTTTACTTAAGTAAATGGGTGCTGTAATCCCTGAAATAGCAATTACAGCACTATAAAATAAAAATCGGTTGCTCATATCAGTCAAATTGCGGAAATAAACTTGCTGCATCTTTCAGATAGCGTGCAAGATCAGATTCAGAAGCTCCTCTTTCTTTTAGCTCATTAATAAGCTCCATGACAAAATTCATTTTCTTTTCATCATGGAAATCAACCCACTTTTCATCAACAATCACCTGTTTAACACGCACACCTGCCTGTTCAAATAATTCTTCAGCATATGGATGATTCTTATAGGATTCGGCATAATAGATTGTTTTAATTCCTGCTTGAATTAAGGCTTTACAGCATTGCAAGCAAGGGAAATGAGTAACATAAATCTCAGCCCCCTCAGTTGGTACACCAAATTTAGCACATTGCAACAAGGCATTCATTTCAGCATGGATGGTTCGAACGCAATGGTTATCAATAACATAGCATCCTTCGTCCACACAATGCACACCTCCAGCAATTGATCCGTTATACCCGCCGGCAATAATGCGATTATCCCTTACGACTGTCGCTCCAACCATTAACCTTGTACATGTGCTTCTTAATGCAAGTAAGTGGCTTTGCGCCATAAAATACTGATCCCATGAAATACGTTCCATTTCTCTCTCCTCTTTCAATGAACTTTCCTTCACTTTAACAAGAATTGTATCCTTCCTACAACTATTCTTTTCTTACTTAACAGTTATTAATTCCCTGAGCTTTTCAAATGTTTTATCACCTATGCCTGTAACTTCCTTCAAATCTTCAATCGTTTTGAATGATCCAAGTTCTTCCCGTTTTTGTAAAATCGCTGTCGCTTTACTCGGACCGATTCCCGGAAGTTCCTGTAGTTCTTCAGATGTTGCTTTATTCAAATTAATTGTACCATCCCCCTTGGCCGCTGAGACTGTATTCCCTGAACTTTCCCCAGCTGTATGATTAGAAGCCTCTGCTGTCTCACCCTTGATTGGGATATAGATGACCATTTCATCCTCTACTAATTGCGCCATATTCACTTGCTTACTATCAGCCCCATTTTTCAATCCACCTGCTTTTTGAATGACATCCGTTACTCGATCCCCCTTCAAAAATTCATATACACCAGGTTTTTGAACGGCACCCTTCACATCAACCTTATAAGTAGCACTCACCTCAGGTTCTGCCACCAGTTTTTCCGTATCTTCATTCTTTTTTTCTATTGCACTCTCCTCCGTCCAATTTATTTCACTTTGTTCGATTTGCCCATCTTCAGATTGCATATTCCAAAAGAAGAGTGCAGCACAGGCTACGCCTGCACCTGCTAGTAGGATTCCATTTCGCCTGATAAACTGTACGATTTTCTCATTCATTTAATTTACGCTCCTCTTCATATTTGATATTTACTTGCATAAATTTGTTATAAGGAATAGTGGATATCGTGATATTTATCCAATAAGGAGGATTTATAATGATTACCGGCATAATTGGCACAGGTAATATGGGAACCATCTTAATTCAAAGTTTAATTGAGTCTTCGGCCGTTGCAGCAAAGGATGTAATCATCATGAACAGGACTAAACACAAAGCCCAATCCCTGGCTGTTGAATTACCAGGAATCCATACAGCACACACAAGTATTGAACTTGCAAAACAAGCGGATTTAATCTTTTTATGTGTAAAGCCGCATGAAATGTATCCATTAATTGAAATTCTTGAACCTCATCTAAGTTCGGATAATTGCATTGTTTCCATCACAAGTCCAATCTCCATCAAACAATTGGAAGCTGTCGTCCCCTGCTCATGCGCTAGATTTATTCCATCTATTACCAATCGCGCCTTGGCAGGCGCAACACTGCTGACATTTGGTGAATCCTGCAGTCCATATTGGCGGAACCAACTTCAGCAGATGGCAGCAGCAATTTCAAAGCCGCTCGAAATCGACAACAAATATACCAGAGTATCCTCAGATATTGTTAGCTGCGGTCCGGCTTTTTTTAGTTTTATTGCAAGAAACTTTATCGAAGCTGCGGTTGATCATACGGGAATAAGCACTGAAGAAGCCACCCAGCTAACCGAATCAATGCTGATTGGGCTCGGTGAATTATTACGTCAGCAGCATTTTTCATTGCCTGCTTTGCAAGAAAAGGTGTGTGTGAAAGGCGGTATTACAGGTGAAGGTATCAAAGTGCTGGAAAGTGAATTAGGTGAGGTTTTTAGTCATGTTTTTCAGGCTACGCATCGAAAATTTGAAGAGGATTTAAAGGGAATTGAAAATCAGTTTGGGGTTTCATATCATTAATTCTAATCATATTATAAAAGTCCTTTACGAAAACAAAGGTATTTATGAAAACATTGTGTCAATATAACTAAAAAACCAGGAACATCACGTTTCCTGGTTTTTTTACATTATTTCCTTTTACAAACAAAGAAGATTCGATCGGCCTCATCAAGGGAATTTCCTCCGAAGTCACCCATCAGTTCCACAAGCTCAAATCCACTCTCATCAAGCCAAGTTTTATACATATCGATCGGGTATGTACGTTGAAAATGATCTTCATCAAACCGGTTATACGCATCAAGCTCATGATCATAAACATAGAAAGTCAACTCATGTACGACACTGTAAGGAATATCTGTCCCTTTCCACGCATTCCAGATATAGGAAATATCATCTCCATTATCTGCATAGGTTTGATCACTAAAAAAAGTGGACATTTTTTTCACAGAATGAACATCAAAGATAAATAAACCATCCTCTTTCATATGGTTCAAAACACCTTTAAAAGTATCCTTTACATCATTCTCATCACCAAGATAATTTAATGAGTCACAAAAGATGACAACTATATCATATAGATTCAATCCTTCTAAAGCTCGCATGTCCTGGTGATAAAACGGGATGTCATGCTGATTCTCGCTTGCTTTTTGAATTGCCACAGCCAGCATTTCTTCTGATAAATCAACGCCGGTTGGCTGGAAGCCTGCTTCTTTCAAACGAATAGCAAGCTCACCAGTCCCACATCCAATATCAAGAATTGATTTTTCATTTAATTGATATTTTCGGGCAATTTTTTTTAAAAACTCAACCCATTCCTGATAGGGAGCATCTTTCATTAAGTAATCATAAACATAAGCAAAGTTTTGATAACTTACATTCATATATTAAGTTCCTGCAATGATACTTCTGGGGCATCTCCCCATAATCTTTCCAATTTATAGTATGAACGATCATCTTTATGGAAAATATGCGCTACAACATCGCCCATATCAACTAGAACCCAACGCGCTTCATCAAAGCCTTCCATTCGGCGGACTGTCGCTCCGTTTTCTTCGACTTTTTCCTTCATTTCGCGTGCAATTGCTTGTACTTGTTTGTCTGAGTTACCGTGGCAAATAATGAAGTAATCAGAAATCAACGAAATTCCCTTCATATCCAAAACGAGTATCTCTTCTGCTCTTTTGTCATCAGCTGCTTTTGCAGCTACCTCTAATAATTCTTTACCATTCATTTAATTGTTCCTCCCTATCTGCTTTGCAAGATCGTTATAGGCATGGAAGGTATCCGGATAGATTGTTTGATTTTTTTTAATCAAAAATGTGATTGTATTTCCCATTGCCTGAAGCACAGCTTTATCCAGGCTTAGTAAGGACAACGCTCTCACTTCATCTACTCCAGGGAAACTTCTCCCAGGCTCTATATAATCAGCCAAATAAATGATCTTATCAAGCATACTCATTCCGACACAGCCCGAAGTATGGTTTTTGATTGCTGAAAGGATTTCTTCATCACGAAGATTTGCTTCTTTCTTAACTAAAACCGCTCCAACCGGTGCATGCCATAATTCAGTATTATATTCCAATAAATCCTGGGGTAATTGCTCATTCTTAATGATTTGTTCCATCTCATCCAGAGGACGATATTTGGCATAATCATGAAAGATTGCTGCCAATTTAGCTTTTTCTATATCTGCACCGTACCGTTCTGCCAATTCCTGAGCACTTTCCAATACACCCAATGTATGAATATATCGTTTATCAGGTAATTGCTGCCTAACGATTTCCAATGCTTTTTGTTGATCCATATAACTGATTCTCCTCAATATATATCTTTACCGCATCAGGAACCAAATATTTGATTGTCTTTCCATTGCTTATTTTTTCACGAATCCACGAAGAGGAAACAGCGATTTCCGGAATATCCACCAATGTGACAGGATAGGATGTCTCAGTACTGTAACCAGGGCGTTTAACACCTGTAAAGCGGACTAATTCACTCAATTCATCTATTTGTTTCCACTTCGGTAAATATTCAATCATATCAGCACCGATAATGAAATAAATTTCTGAGTTTGTATCCCGTTCTTTCAGGAGTTTAATGGTATCTATCGTATATGATGGCCCATTTCTTTCCCATTCTATTGTATCAATCATAAAACATGGATTACTACCGATTGCTAATGTAAGCATATCCAAGCGCTCTTGATTAGACGTTGAAGTTTTGGTTTTATGCGGGGGCACATTATTAGGCATAAAACGTACCTCATCCAAATCTAATTGCTCCCTAACCTCATTTGCAATAATTAAATGACCGATATGAGGGGGATCGAATGTTCCGCCTAAAATACCAATTTTTTTCATATAGTGTGCCCCCTTCCCTAAATAGGAATTTAATTATGATGGAAGAATAATTTGTTTGTTTTCTCTTGATTCTTTATATAAAACAATCGTATTACCAATGACTTGAACCAATTCCGCACGTGCACCTTTTGAAAGCTGTTCAGCCACCGTATCACGGTCCTCTTCGCAGTTTTGCAAGATGCTGACCTTGATAAGCTCACGAACTTCAAGAGCCTCACCAATTTGTTTAATCATATTTTCATTCACTCCGCCTTTTCCAACCTGGAATATCGGTTGAAGGGAATGTGCCTTCGAACGCAAAAATCTTTTTTGTTTACCTTTTAACATTTATGATCCTCCTAATTGTTGTAAAACTAATTGTTTCATTCTTTCTGTATCCGGCATAACACCTGTCCATAACTCGAAAGCCAGTGCTCCCTGGTTTACAAACATATCCACACCGTTTTGAACCTTATTACCACGGTCTTTTGCCTCTTTTAAAATTTTGGTTTCAAGAGGGTTATAAATAATATCACACACAACCGCATTTTGATTTAGTTCTGTCAGAGAAAGTGGTGATGCATGTACGTCTGCTAACCCAACCGAGGTTGTCTGAATAATAATATCATATTGGCCGAGAGAGCTCTCTGCTTCTTTCAGGCTAATTGCTCTCGAATTTATATTCCCATGATAATCTGCCAGCAACTGTTCTGCTGAAATATAAGTCCGATTGGCGAGATCGATTTTTGCTACACCTGTTTTAGCCAGTGCAAAATAAATTCCTCTTGCCGCACCGCCTGCACCAATAATCAAGACATTTTGACCATCTATACGATCGGTTATAGTCAGCAGTCCTTTAATAAACCCAGGACCATCCGTATTGTACCCATATAACAGTCCATCCTTTATGACAACAGTGTTAACAGCACCAACTTCATTTGCAAATTCGTCTAAGACATCGATATAAGGAATAATGCGACTTTTAAAAGGTACCGTTACATTAAATCCGCCGGCCCCCAAAGCTTTCATTCCCTCGACTGCCTGTTGTAGCTCATTATCCTCAACATAAAACGGCAAATATACTCCATCTACAGAATATTTATCAAATGCGTCATTATGAATAAGCGGAGACATTGAATGCTCAATTGGATTCCCTAATACCCCGAACAGCTTCTTCATTTTACTCTCCTTTAAATCAATGATTTACGGATCGTCACTTGCACTCCTTTAGGAACATGTGCGGAAATCACTGCTCCCGGCTTGTTAATCGTTACCCAGCCCAGGCCAGAAAATACGATGTCTGTCTTCCCTTCTTTTATAGAGAATTGGTGAGCTACTAGCGGTGGAAAATCATCTAATTCAGAAGGATGCGGCGGTACCAATAATTCGCCTACATGTGTTTTGTACAGCTCGTCTGCTTTTTCTAATTTCGTCCGGTGGATATTTAACTCATTGGACAAATAACAAGTAAATGAATTCCGTTCACCCTGAATAAAGTCAAATCGAGCCAAGCCACCGAAAAAGAGAGTTTGGCCAGCATTCAATTGAAAAACTCTTGGTTTAATCTCTTTCTTTGGAGTAATCACTTTTAAATCTTCTTTACCCACAAAGTGAGCCATTTGATGGTGATTAATGATTCCAGGCGTGTCTATTAACGCTCTTTCATCATCCAGTGGAATTTCGATAATATCCAGAGTTGTTCCTGGGAAGTATGAAGTCGTAATCACATTTTCTTCACCACTGCCCTGTTTAATAATACGGTTGATAAAAGTGGATTTACCGACGTTTGTACAGCCCACGACATATACATCACGTCCCTCACGCAATTCCTCTATACGCTCCATTGCTTCTTCAATTCCATGTCCTTTAGCACCGCTGACAAGCATAATATCAACAGGATGTAAGCCAAGTTCAACCGACATGTGCTTCATCCAGGTAATCAGCTTATTAGGCTTGACTGATTTCGGTAATAAATCACTCTTATTACCGATTAAAACAACTGGATTATGGCCGACAAATCGTTGAATTCCCGGCAGCCAGCTTCCATTAAAATCAAAGATATCCACTAATTTGACGATTAAAGCATCCTTACTTCCAATTCCATTCAGAATTTTTAAAAAGTCGTCATCCGTTAGGGATACATCTTGTACCTCATTATAGTGTTTAAGTCGGAAACATCTTTGGCAAATGATTTGTTCTTTTTGAAGTGAGGAAGATGGTGCATATCCTATTTTTTCAGGATGCTCCGTTTGAATAGTCACACCGCATCCCACACAGCTAATTTGTTCTTTTTCCAAGTCTAGTCCTCCCATGTTATCTGTCCTTTTTTACGGAACCATGTTAATATTCTGCGTTCAATTTTACGATTTATTTTAGTTGTCCAGCCATCTGTTTGAGCAACAGGAACGACAAGGATTGTTTGAAACCCGTTACGATTGCCGCCCAACACATCGGTTAAAAGCTGGTCACCGATCACGACTGCTTCTTCTCTTTTAATACCCATAATCTCTACAGCTCTTCTGAATGCAGCTCCCATAGGTTTTTTCGCTCTAAAAATAAAGGGGATTTGAAGTGGATCAGCAAAGGACTTTACACGTAGTTCACTGTTATTGGACACAATTGTCACTTTAATACCATGTTGCTTCATCATTTCAAACCAAGCAATCAGTTCTGGCGTGGCAAGAGGACGATCCCATTCCACAAGGGTATTATCAAGGTCTGTAATAATCCCCTTTATACCATTATCTTTTAATTCCTGAGGTTTGATTTCATAAATACTTTTAACATGCTTGGAAGGTAAAAATGCTTTTATCACTCTATACACCTCTATTAATTCTTTTTCACCGCTATCCATCATAACGGATATTTTAATTTATGTCATAGCCAAATAGCTAAATTTGATGAAAAGTGCAGTCGAAATATAAAACCTTTCGACACATTGCGCCATTATTTAAATCTGTGGATAAGTTTATGCACATCACTAACAGATCATTTACCTTTTTATACGATACGTTTTCCCGATAAAAATTATAGATACACACAATTTACCCACAAGTTATACACCTATCCCTGTGGATAACAGAACGGTTGTTCCATCCTCTTGATTCTGTTAAATTAAGGGTACACCAAGGCAAACTACTAATATATTGTCGTTGCCACCCATTTAGAACAGTAAATTGGAGGTGAAGCCGCAAGGCAAAATAATGCAAAAACTACCAGATGATCTTTTAATTGAATCATATTACAAAGCCAGGCATTTAAACTTAAGCCAAGAATTTATCCGTCTAATTGAAAGAGAAATTGACAGGAGATCCTTATCTTATAAAATATTTTAAGCAGAGCCAAACTCATTTGTATCATGCGCCCTGGTTAAGATCCAGGGCAATTTTTTTGTATTATTATTTTATATACCCTATTGTCTCACCGACATGTACTGGTTGCGGCAAAGCACCTGTTATGTATGGAGTAAAGGTTTCCTTCTCAAATAATAGAACCACGGTTGAACCGAAAGAAAAATACCCGATTTCTTCCCCTTTATGTAGAGTATCCCCCGAATGTGTTCTCTCTATTGAATTAACAAACATGGCACCAACCTTTACAACAGATAGAAATCCTCCGGCATGCTGGATTTCTGTGATTTCACGGTAATTTTTTGATAGAGGGTATTTACCTAATGTCATCCCCCACTTGTTGACTGGATATGACTTTCGTCCAAGAGTACTTTTCCGTGTAACCAATCCCTCAACTGGAGAGTGAATACGATGATAATGGCTTGGACTTAAATATAGTACCATATATCTGCCGCCTAGATATTTTTCTGTATCTTTTGTGTTCCCAAGCATTTCCTCAACTGAATATACCTTCCCTTTCACCTGGAAAGAAGAATCTTCATGGATGGGCCCACTATCCTCCAATACGGCATCTACAGGACTGACAACAGTCCCCTCCTCATGATTAATTTCGCGCGCTCCATTTATTAAAGCCCTTGTAAAAAAGTCATGCAGGGATGTGTATTCCTGAATGGGACGATCCATCTCAGTCAAATTAATTTTGTATTGCTTTGCAAAAGATGGGATTATCCGCCTGCTTGCTTTAGAGTTTGCAAATTTTCTTAAAAGGGAAGAAGTCCATCTGCCATTGGTTAATTCGATTAATAATTGATATACCTTTTCCTTCACTTTCTTCACCTATTTTCTTGTTATATAGCTACTCACATTTAGCTATCTTTCGATTGGATATAAAATTAACAAAAACACCCATGACGATTGAGGGTGTTTGTCTCTACTTAGTTTACTATTCCTTTAAAGGAAGGGAAAGATTTTTCTTACTGATACAGTCAAGTATATCATCATTTCAATTTAAATCGTCTCTTCATACTCGGAAACCACCAATTCCATTTTCCCATCATTTTCAAGAGGATTGGAACAAGGATTAACCTAATAATCGTCGCATCCAATAAAACAGCAATCGCTAAAGTAAAGCCCAGCTGTTTAATTTCTAATACTCGTGTCAGGATAAATGAAATAAAAACAATGATCATAATTAAGGCAGCCTGGGTAATAAAAGGACCTGTAGATTCGATTCCCCTTGCTATTGATTCTTCATTATCGTGGGATGATTCCCATTCTTCTTTAATCCTTCCGACTAAAAATACCTCATAGTCCATAGAAAGTCCGAACAAAATTGCGAAGGTTAATACAGGCAAATAAGACTGTATAAATCCTGGAGAAGTAAATTGAAGATACTCTTCTCCCCATCCAAATTGAAAGACTAAGACTGTCATTCCGCATGCTGCTGTTACACAAATAATATTTAATAGAATTGCTTTTATTGGAATAAAAATGCTCTTAAAAGCAATTACCAAGAAACAATAGGAAATCATTAAAACAACCACAATGACGATGGGTGTTTTTTTTGCTGTTTCTTCATGCAAATCATTCACTTGAGCTGTAAGCCCTCCAATATAAAGGCTCCCTTCATTCACCTGTTTCTCAAACCGCTCATTTAGCTTAGAGACAAAAGTTTTTGCTTCAGTAGAATCTGGGGCATATTTCAACGTAATCATTACAGGGGCTACATTAAAATCGTCATTAATCAAAAAACTGGTATATTCCTTAAGTTCAGGTAGTTTTATTAATTCTGCTACCTCATTGTATGTATCATCATCACCTAAAAGATTGTCAGTCAATTCTGTAATGGATGAAACCATTTGGACCTCATCAAAGGTTTTGAGGATATCTCCAACAGTCGAAATTTCCTTAAGCTCTTCCATACTGAACCGACTACCTGAAGCCTTCTTTACCAGGAGAACCGGTGAGTATAGACCGGACACAAACTTATCCTCTAAAAGCGTATTTCCTCTTCCAGATGGATAATCCTTTAAGGCATCTTGATTAAGCCCTATTCCCAAATGCATCTGCAATAATGGAGCGGTCAATGCTGCTAGAATAAGCAAACTCCCAATTAAATAAGGAAGTGAGTACTTCATGATATGCTTTGTCCATCGATACAGATATTTTCTCTGATTAGTCTTCTTTTTATATGGTATGGAGAAACTGTTCAGACGATGTCCAAGCAAACATAATAATGAAGGTAAAAAGGTAAGTGTCAGCAACAATAATATAAATAAAACAGCAAATGTGCCCACTGTTAAATTAAGAAATAATTTTGCATGAACAAGAGGGAGTCCGATTAATGAAATCATAACCGTCAACCCAGATAAAAATATAGACTTTCCGCTTGTGGCAATGGCTATGGCGATTGCCTGATGAGAATCATTTTGTTGAAGTTCCTCCCTATATCTAATAATCAAAAATAAAGAATAATCAATTCCTATTCCCAGTCCAATCATCGTGACTACACTTGGTACAATAATGTCAAAATCCTGATATCCCGAAAGACTTAAACATGCAAAGGTAAGAACTACCGCCATTCCTCCTAACATAATCGGGATTAAAGCCGCTGTAAGAGAACCAAATGCAAATAAAAGAACCACAAGAACAAAAGGCATGCCCAATTTTTCCGCAAAGGTAAGATCCCGCTTTTCCATATGGGTCAAATCCTTTATTGTCGGAGTGGCCCCTGTCAAATATAGTTCAAGCCCACCCTTCTGCGCATCCAAATATTCACTAAGTACATCAATCGTTTCTAAAACCCGACCTTTATTCCCTTCAATAAAAAGTAACGCGTAACAAGTGTGCAAATCCTTTGAAACTTGATTCTCCCCCTCCAGCAGAGGGTTCTCCATCGGATTTGCAACTACAGTTACCCCTTCTATCTTTTGGATTTCAGCCAGAACATTATCTACCGGTTCGTAAAATTTTTGTTCATTTACTTTCCATTGATTCGAATGAAAAACAAGAAAATTTTGTTCACCCATATCATCTGCAAAGTTATGCTCCATTAATTTTTGAGTTAGTTCTGATTGTGAACCTTTTACATTTAATTGCGGTGGTGAAAGATGGTTAAAAAAAGATGGTATTAGCATTATTCCGCCAAGAAACAGTAATCCCCAAACTAGCAGGATAACTTTATAATATTGAATGACCTTACAGCCAAAACGGTAAAAATAAGAAGAATTATGTTGGGGTTTAGATTCGTGCATATTGACACCTCAATTTTTTGAGCGTGACAATATTATTTCCTTTTAACGAAAAAAACGGACAAGTATCTTTTGCCCGTTTTGACTATTTTTTCTTCCTTTTTTCTTTCTCTGCTCGATAAAATTCATGGAACATTTTCATTAATGCTCTCTTTTCAATTCTTGAAACATAGCTGCGAGATATACCCAGTTCTTTCGCTATCTCTCTTTGTGTCTTTTCCTTTTTTAGATCTAGGCCAAACCTGCCAACAATAACCTCCTTTTCACGGTCCTCAAGCACATCAATATACTTCTTCACTTTTTCAAGTTCCATATTAAGCTGAATTGTGTCAATTACATCCTCAGACTCAGACTTCAATATATCAAGCAATGAAATTTCATTTCCCTCTTTATCCTGGCCAATCGGGTCATGCAACGAAACATCTTTTTTTGTTTTTTTTATCACTCTTAGATGCATCAAAATTTCATTTTCTATACAGCGGGCCGCGTATGTAGCAAGTTTCGTGCCTTTACCTGAGGAATAAGATTCGATTCCCTTGATTAAGCCAATCGTTCCGATTGAAATGAGATCCTCAGTATCTTCCCCAGTATTTTCAAACTTCTTTACAATGTGAGCTACAAGCCTTAGGTTATGTTCAATTAATAAATTCCTTGCTTCCGCATCTCCTTCCGCCATTCTTTCAATACATTCCCTTTCTTCCTTTGCTGATAATGGTTGAGGAAATGCATTGTTTTTAACATAGGAGACGAGAAAAACCAATTCTTTAATAAAATAGCCAAACGTTGCTAAAACTCCTGCCAATTAAATCAGCTCCTCACTGTTTCCAACCAGTTAGACTATTAGATATGTATGACAGCAGCCTCTATCCCTTGCCTGTCCTTCTGAAAATAAGATATTTGATTTATGCCCAACCATATAAGCAATCATCCCATATTATAATAATAATCTACGGTATATAAGGAGGTGCACCTATGTATCCTTATCATTTTGGAGGACCCAGTTGCGGTTGGGGCTATCCTCCTCCACCATGCCGAAATGGGTATGGCGCCGGATTTGCGATCTTAATTATTCTATTCATTTTATTATTCCTCTTTGGCTTTTGGGGTTTCTGGAGCGGGGGATACCTTGGTCCTAAATAAAGAAAAAAACTTATGCTCTGCATAAGTTTTTTTCTTCTTTTTATAATTCTATAGTTGTGATATCAGCTACAATGACAAATGTGATTGTAACGGCAGTAGCAACCCCCATTACGAATAATAACATGGTAACCAACCCCTTATTCTTCCCATTTACCTAAATTTAACATAATAAAGGGGTGTCCCAAGCGACGGGATGTGAAGAATAATTGACTAATTCTTTACAGGAATGTGAACAGTTCGTTATGCACTATCCTTATTAATCCAGAAAAATTTTGATGTCTTTACTATCATATTGCTAGTCATATCTATCGCCTTCCTTCCGATTGAGCAAATTTTTTTGGACCGGTCAACCTTCGCATACTCGAGTATGGAATATAATTAATAGAATTTATTAATTATAGTTGTTTTTCGATCAAGTATTTCATTTTCCGCCTGACGTATTGAAACGTATTCAGACCTGCCCAATTTATTTGACTTGATTGTAACCGTGAACAGAATCATATTAAAGGTCATGCAATTACCTCCTTAAGCTTCAAATCATCGGTGTTTTTAGCACACTTTATCAATATATTCATCACACCACCAATATAGAACTAAAATTGTATAAAAATCCTATAGTTTAATTTACTATTTTTCACCAAAATATAGACCATTACAGACCTTTAGAAAACCAGAATGGGTAAGTATCTACATATCATAAATTTTAAACAAAGCAAAAAGCCGCAGAAAATTATTCTGCAGCTCTAATGCCAGGCTTATATCATGTTTTGTCCAAGTTGTTCATGAACCGACAAGTGTTTAAGTGTGTCTTGATATCATCCCACTGCCTATATTACACATTCTTACAATGCTGGCATTCCATTTCGTTTATTTGTCCATTGCTCACTTCAAAAATACGGTCTGCCATAGCCAGTACCTCCGGATGATGGCTGATGAGAATAACAAGTTTATCTCCCGCATGGGCTTTAATGGCCTGAAGAATGGAGGATTCATTCAACGCATCAAGATTGGTCGTAGGTTCATCCAGGATGAAAACCGAGGCATCATCCAGGAATAATCTGGCCAACGCTAATCGTTGGAGCTGTCCACTTGAAAGATTTTCACCAAATTCCTGAAGATGTGTATCCAATCCTTCTGGAAGACTTTTTATAAATTGATACAATCCTGCTTTCTCACAAGCATCCCAAATTTCTTCATCCTTATATTTTTTATACATCGTCAGATTCCGGCGCAATGTATCCGAAAATACAATTGTATGAGCATCAACCATACTGAAATGATTCCGGTAAGAATCGGCATCATACTCCTCGGCTGGCACTCCATTTAATAGTATGGTACCTTTCGTAACTGGAATATCCCGCAGCAGTAATGAAATCAATGTTGATTTTCCCGTACCATTATCTCCCCTGATGCCAATAATTTCTCCTATTCTCCATTCAAAATTAACGTTTTTATATAAATGTTTGCCTTTTTCATACTCAAATTGAACATCTTTATATTTAATATTACCAATATGGACGAGTTCACGACTGCCTCCCTCATTTACCTCAGGAGTAATATTCATGATTCCTAAGACACGTTTAGCACTGGAAAATGTATGAACAAGGCTCGAGCTAAGCTGCGATAAAGCTAGTGCAGGACCAAAGGAAGAATAAAGCAGCAGCATAGCTAAAAGCCCTGTACCTGCATCCACTTTACCAATTCCGTATAAATAAATAGATATACCAATTTGTATAAACACTGAAAGGTATAATGCCCCATCCGTCAATGCCTTGAGTAGACCTTCATGTTTCTTAAGGGACAAAGTAGAATTATTTAATTCCTCACTATATTCGTCAATTTGATTAATTGTCTGTTGCTCCTGTCCAAAAATGTACAGTTCCTTCAACCCTTTTAATCGATCAAGGATATATTGACTTTGCATGCCAAATTGAACACGATAAGCTTCTCCTGCTTCTTGTCCGCTTCTGTACACACTTTTCGGAACAACATAGCTTATTAACAAATATGAGAACAACGCTGCAACAGCATAAAATGGATGAAAAGACCAAAAAATCGCCAGATAAACAATTCCTGTGATAAAGCTAATACAAACAGGAGCTACTGTGTGCGCATAAAACACTTCAAGCATTTCTACATCCTTAGTAATAACATTCATAAGCTCCCCTTTTTGAAAGCTCATTAATTGCCTATTCCCAAGCTTTCCAAGGGATCTAAAGATATGAAACCGGATAGTAGCCAGAAGCCTAAATGCAATGTAATGGGTCATATATTGCTCGCACAGACGAAAAACAGCACGCATTATACCTGCTGTAATAATCATAATCAGCAACAGTCTTCCATTTCCAAAGTCCTTAAGGCCCATTACATCCAAGAAAGCCATCCCTCCTATAAGACTTATGGCTGAAACCGCCAAATAACCTAATGTACCAAGAAGGATTGTCAGCATCATATGTGGAATAAGCGGCTTTAATATTTTCATTAATTGAATCAAATTCTTTCCGCTGCTAATCATACTGCACACCTTCCGATTGATTGTTGTTCTTCAAATAGCTCTGCATAAATGTTCCCATTGTTCATAAGTGTTTGATGATTGCCTTGTTCAGCTATTTTTCCATTGGAGAATACATAGATTTGATTTGCATCTACTAAACGCTGCAAGTGATGGGTAATCATGATAACCATTTTTCCCTGACGGCTGATTCTTTGAATAATATCAAGAATATCATCTTCACTACTACGGTCGATATTGGCAGTAGCTTCATCAAAAATAAACACTTTAGGATTCTTTAACAGCACTCGGGCAATTGCTAATTTTTGGCGCTGTCCGCTTGAAAGATTCGTCCCTCCGCTTTGAATTTTATAATGAAGGTTAGCAGCAAATTGATCTAGCTTCACAAACCTAATAATCTCTTCTGCCTCTTCTACCTCCAAAGTTGGTTTAGCCATCATTAAATTAGAAAAAATCGTACCTTCAAAAATATAGGAACGGTTACTGACACAGCCAATCAATCGATGCACCTGATCAATAGGCAGTTCCGCTAAAGATGTCCCACCGATTTCAATTGTTCCATTTTCCGGTTCAATGAAACGTTGCAGAATATGTGTAATAGTCGTTTTTCCTGCACCAGAAGCACCTGCAATTCCCGTCACCTCGCTTTGCTTGATGACAAGATTGCAATCCTGCAAAGCCGGTTTTTCAGCATATGGATAAGTATAGGTTATATTTTTAATGCATAAATCTCCTGTGATATCCTTATGAACAGCTGGTTCTTCTTTTTGCGAGTCAATTTTTAAAATGGAGGATAATAAATTCAAGGCACTCGTACCATTCATACCTACATGAAAATAGGATCCCAACAGTCGAAATGGTACAAAAAATTCAATCGCCAGCAGAGAAAAACAGATAAAGCCAGTTAAACTTAAGTTTCCATTTTTATAGGCAATCACTGAGCAGACCATTCCCAAAGCTGCTCCTAAATAGGCGATTAAATCCATAATGGTGATAGATTGCAATTGCATCCTAAGCACCTTCATCGTCATATAGCGGAATTCCTCTGCTTCCTTATTCATAATCTCTCCGTATGCCTTTTCTCCGTTATAAATTTTTAAGGTGCGCAGTCCCTCTACACCTTCAACGAACTTTTTACCAACATCCAAGTATTTATTCCAATATGTTTTAAAAATTCTCTTTCCAATTTTTACGCCGGCCACAATGGCAACCGGAATTAAAAAACCACTGATTAACAACATAAGCGCAATTTTCCAATTCAATTTTGCCATTACCACAAATAGCAGGACAGGAGTCAACAGGCTATAAAAAAATTGCGGCAGATAACGACTGTAATAAACATCAATATTCTCGATACCTTCTACCGCGAGCTGGCTAATTTTACTAATTTCCAGTTTGGTAATCTCTTGAGGGGTCAGTGAAAGAAGCTTTTCAAACAGTTCTCTCCGCACCTTATGCTTTAGCTCAAATGATGTATAATGTGTGAGCTTTGTCGAGTAATAATGACAGCCGAACTTTATAGCTATAATCAATCCAATATATAAAATGTAGTACATATCCATAACGATATTATGAACATAGAACAAGGCAGAAAATAATTCCGCAATCTCAAATACAATCACTATATTTATAACAACATTCAATAATTGCAATAATGTAACTTGAACCAAAACAGGGATGATTCCATACTTTTTTGCATAAATCATCATTTCTTTTTGAATCATATTTGTTGCACTTCCTCTTGATTATTAATCGTAGGAATTTTTATAAAAACAATCAATTTAACAACTGCCAACACGCATAGAACAATGCGAACGTGCAAATGATTGACCATTAAACCGCTGATTAGAAGTAATAAATACACGGTTAGTAAAATCGTTAATTTTCTTCTTAAAGTAAGACCACCATCCCTTTGGTAGCTCACTACATATTTTTCGTAAAATGACTGTTTCTTCAGCCAGTTTTCACATTTAACTGAATTACCAGCGAATAAAATTGCTGTCAGTAATAGTAAAGGTGTCGTTGGTAAAATAGGAACTGCGATTCCAATTAAACCAAACAATAGAGATATCCATCCCAATCCCAGTAAAATTAGTTTTTTCATCTGTCTTCCCCCACTAAATATGTATCAATACAAGCCATACTATAGAGCCTAACCCTCCAACTATATGAACGGCCGTACAATTTTTTTGTTTCTTTAAAAAAGGAATTATTGCTGTCAGAGCAATGATAAGCATATAAATGATATAACCAAATAAATTAGAACTCATTTGAAATAAATATATAAATATACTTATCAAGGCTATACAACCACTCCATCTATGAGTAAGTTTTATCGGTCTATTCTTTTTAAACAGGTGTAAAACCCCAAAGAATAAGCAAATAAAAAAAGAAAGTTTATGTAATGTCAACAATATCATTAGAAACCACCCGTACATTATTATTTTGATATATTAATATTATTGATAATGATTATCAATGTCAATGATAAATTTATCAAGTACCTGTAAAGATTCTTGATTAAAAGATTATAAAAAAAAGCCAACTCATTAAATGAGTTGACCTGTATTTTATAGAATCTATTCTTCGTCTTGTATTAACTTCCCGTATTTCTTGGATAAAGCAAAAAACAATGCGGATAACGCCAATACTCCGGCAGTAGCAAAAGTTAAGTATTCCTTTACTACTTCACTCATACCTTCCTTTGGCAATATGGATCCTAAAAAAAGAAATACAGCAAACATAAGGAGAGTTGTACCAAAACGTTTATAATCTATCATTTTCTCTTTCAAGGAAACTACCACCTTTCAAATAAACTAGTAATACAGTAACACGATATTCCTCCCTATGCTAATGTAAATAGTGGCAGGCGAACCACTAAAATAGATGGACAAAATGGTAGTAATATTTATGAACAATCTTATTATTTTTTAAAGAAAACAAAAAAAGTTCTGTCTCAGTATTTCGACAGAACTTCAAAATTTTATTTTAATTCTTTTACAATTCCCATTGCCAGTTGAGCTGAATGCAACGCAGCCTTTTCCAGGAATTGATCAAATGATAAATCTGACTCTTTGCCAGCAATATCACTTAATGCGCGCGTAACTACAAATGGAACACTAAACTGATAAGCCACCTGAGCAATAGCGGCTGCTTCCATTTCAACTGCCTGAAGCTGTGGAAACTTCTCTCTTACAAATCGAACACGTTCAGGATCAGACATAAATACGTCACCGGTTGCGATTAACCCTTTTCCAACTCCAACCCCGTCTATACCTGCAGCCACTTTCTCTGCAAGTGATACAAGCTTTTCATCAGCAATAAATGCTGCAGGTAATTGTGGAACCTGTCCGTATTCATAATCAAACGCCGTAACATCCACATCATGGTGACGTACCTCAGTTGAAATGACCATATCTCCTACATTTAATTCTGGGTTATAGCCACCTGCTGAGCCAGTGTTGATGATAAAATCAGGCTTGAACTTTTCAAGAAGGACAGTTGTTCCCATGGCAGCATTCACTTTGCCAATACCGGATTTTAACAAAATAACATCCACACCAAACATCTGTCCAGTTGTATATTCTGTATTAGCAATGACAACAGACTCGGCACTTTCTATATTCTCACGCAAATAAGCAACTTCTTCTTCCATTGCGCCAATAATAGCAATTTTCATCAGTATAACTCCTTTATTACAAAAATTAAAATGACATGTACCATTTTACCATAAATCATCTGCATAAACAGACCACTAATCCTTTATTGGAACTAGAGTATTCCAGGCATTTTTGGTAGACTTAGTTTGAAAATGAAGGAGGCAAAAAAAGTGGAATTTAAATTAGAACTAATTGAAGACAAAGTTGAATTTTTCGAGGCATCCTCAATTCAAAACCTTGAAAAACAAATCCAACAAAAAATAGATCAAAACAAAGCAATCATGCTATCCGTACACCACATATCCCACCAAATCCACACCACCCCCGAAGGCAAACCCATATACACAGCCGTAGTACACTATAAACTAAAAAGCTGAAGGGCCTTGTTCAGGAGTGAGGAGCATAAGACATAGGCTCGAAGGGGATGTTTCTCCCCCGTAGAGGCTATGCTTATGTCCCGAACTCCTAGGCCCTGAAGCTGGATTAACTAAAAAGCTGAGACGACTGTTCAGACCCGAAAAGCATAAGACGAATACTCGGAGGGAGACGTTTTTCCCTCCCGCAGAGTATTTGCTTATGGCTCGAGGGACTAGGAGTCGAAGCTGGATTAACTAAAAAGCTGAGACGACTGTTCAGGCCCGAAAAGCATAAGACGAATACTCAGAGGGAGACGTTCTTCCCTCCCGCAGAGTATTTGCTTATGACTCGAGGGACTAGGAGTCGAAGCTGGATTGAATAAAAAGCTGAAACGGCTCATGTTAAGGAACGAAGACTAAAGGCGCCACGTCCTGTGGCAACGTCTTCATGACCAACATCCTGTTGGCCCGCATAAGACATAGGCTCGAAGGGGATGTTTCTCCCCCATAGAGGCTATGCTTATGTCCCGAACTCCTAGGCCCTGAAGCTGGATTAGATAAAAAGCTGAAGGGCCTTGCTCAGCCGCGACAAGCATAAGAGGAGTTGCGTAGGGAGAACGCTTTTTTCTCCCGCAGCAGCTACACTTATGACTCGAGCGGTTAGGCCCTGAAGCTAGATTAACTAAAAAGCTAAGACGACTGTTCAGGCCCGAAAAGCATAAGACGAATACTCGGAGGGAGACGCTCTTCCCTCCCGCAGAGTATTTGCTTGTGTCTCGAGGGACTAGGAGTCGATGCTGGATTGAATAAAAAGCTGAAGGGCCTTGCCCTAGATTAACTAAAAACCCAAAAACGGGTATATTAAGGAACAAAGACTAAAATCGGCACGTCCTGTGGCAACATCTTTATGACCTACATCTTTTAGGCCTCTGAAGCATAAGAGGAGGCACCGTAGGGAGCTTATTAGGGATTAAAGGCCTAAGTACACTACTTGGTGCGGCAACGCCATGATGACCTACAGAAATGAATAATAGGAGGTGCTATATATGGGGAGAGAAATAAAGTTTGATGACGATAAGCAGGAACTGGTTTTAACTCTTACAGGTTTGACAACTTTTTTTGCTTTAAAACAAAAGATTCAAATGCCCTACCCTCTAATAAAAAATGTTTTAGTAGATTATTTCGATGCTCCTACATGGATGATACGGATGCCTGGTTCTTCTATTTCATTCTTAAATATTTATGAAGGAAGTTATAAATATCAGAATGAATGGTATTTTCTTTCATACAGCGGTAGGATACCGTTGGTCATCATAGAATTGCAAGGACATAAAAAGTATAGATATATTATTTTCCAATGTGAAAATCCCACAAAAACCGCATCCGAGATTCGAACACATTTAAGAGATATTGACTGACATGATACATCCTTTTTGAAATGGCTACGATTACCTCTTTGTATTTCCACTCTTCAAATTATCTGGATTTCCCTTAAAAGTAACAATCAAAAAAGCTGCCAAACACGGCAGCTTTAAAAGTATTTTTATTTGGTTAACTAGCTTTGTCATTCTTTATAAGTTTTTCTACCTTTGTCGGTTTCCATCCTTCACCATCAACCCATTCGATATATACACGATACGTGCTTGATCCATCTTTAGGTGATACAGTACCAATTGCCTTATTCGGTTCACCGCCATTTTGTAAATACCATAAGGTCATATTACTTTGATCTATGCCAGCTCCATAGGCAATGGCTTGCTCCATTTCATTCCAATCAGTGGAACCTTTCTCGTATTGTGTAACATGCTCTCCACTTTGTTCCGTACCTACTGGCTTCCATGAAGGATCAGAATACGCTTCTTCCACATTTCCATCAGAAGCTGTTTCTTCAACTTTCTCAGACTCTACTGCATCTTCAGATTCAGAGGAATCTTGATCAGCGTTTTGGTCTTGATCTTGGCCCTCTTCGTCCTCATTCTCAGATGCTTGCTCATCTTCATTCATTGCAGTTTCTTCTTTGTCAGCTTCCTCTTTGTCAGCTTCGTCTTCTTTATTGGTTGCCGATTGATTACTTTCAGGATTGGTATCAGCCTTCTGACTTGCCGGTTCATCATTATTACCTAAAAATATAGTAGCTCCCACAACGACAATAAGGAGAACGACAACTGTAATCAGTATATTGTAGACTTTGTTTACCTTTTTATCCTGACGTTTATCCATACGCGAAGGATATTTATCTTGCCTATCCATATACACTTCCTCCTCAAATTTATAATAAAGATTATTTTAACATGGATAGGTAATCACTAAAAGTTATTCAATTTTTCGTCATATTTTTTATTCCAGGCCTCTTTTTTGATTAATTGCATGTATCCCATTGACCATTTGTAAGTATAAAGGAGTTACCGCACCCGACTTGCTCGCTGTATCCAGATTTACAATCACCATCGCATATTTAGGTTTTTGAAAAGGAAAATAACCTGCAAACCATTTATTGTACATCTGTTTTGTTTTATCTTCCTTGGCCCCAATTTCTGCTGTTCCTGACTTACCAGCAACATCGTACTTGGCTGTATGTAGATTACCCGCAGTGGCATATTTCCCTGTTGTTGTTACTACTCCTCTTAATAATTGCTGTAGCTTGCTGGCTGTTATTTTTGAAATGGCTTTACCTTCTATAGGCTGCTCTTTGAAGGTGGCAATGGTTAATCCGTCATCATCGACCGCTTTAGTGGCAGCTCTAGCCATCATTCTTTCACCGCCTCTGGCAATCGTGGCCATCATATTGGCGATGGCAAGCGGAGTTACTTTTACATTTAGTTGACCAATCGATGTATTCGCCACAAAATTCTCATCCTTCTTCATGGAGGATTCTGTCCATATGACCCCAGATTTTTCTTCCGGCAGTTGTTTAATGAGAGATGTATGGAATACACTTCCATTCCACCCAATTGGTTGAATTAAGCCAAGCCGCTCAGCATACTCTTCAATAAGATTCGGATTTTTATCTGCCAATTCCTTTCCCAGAACTCCAAAAACTTGGTTGCTGCTTAATGCAAACCCTCGCTTAAAATCAACCATTCCTAGCAATCTTCCTGTATTTTTATCAACAGGTCGCCCTAAATGATCCAAATTACCGTTAAATTCTCTTCCATTCAGGTTTAGGCCTTCTTCTATGGCAGCAGCTGCTATAACCGTTTTAAATACGGAACCAGGAGTCTGTGGAGTAATCATTTGATTATGGTTACCCTCATTGTTTACATCTTTATTTACAAGCGGTGTGGAAAACATAGTCAGAATATCATTAGTCTCAACATCTAAAATGATGATTCCGCCTTTTTTCAGCCCACTATCATCAGCAACTTGTTCTGCAAGTTTTTGATAGTCCTGATCCAAAGTAGTCTGTATATTAATTCTTTCACCAGATTGACCTTCGTCCAAATAACGGATATCCACTCCAAACATTGGCAGTCCATTGGCTGCTTTGTGATAAACTAGTTTTTTACTGCCATTACCCTGCAGGAAGATCTGAAAGGCTTTTTGCAATCCTGTTTTCCCTACTTTTGTTTGATAATCAACCGGTGTATAGCCTATTTTATTAGCTTCATCTATTTCATTCTTATTTAATGTCAGGGACCCTAGAAGATGGCTTGCTGAAGGATTTGCTATAACCTCTCTCTTCTTTACACCTATAATACCTGGAATATGAAGATTGTTAATTTGCGCAATTTGGCTATCTGTTAATTCTGTTATACCTTTATTTTCATAAATAAATGGTTCCTCTTCACTCTTTAGCCTTTGTAGTAGTATTTCTTTCTCTATCTCAAGAATGTCTGCCACTTTATCTGCAGGCCAATCTAAATGTTTAACAAATGGAAAGAGTACTAACACCGATTTGTCCTGATAGGATATCGACTTACCTTCTCTATCAAGAAATCCACCTCTCCCATCATCCAAAGTGATTTCGTCAATTCTTTGTCTCACACTATTCTCTAATAAATTTACCCGGTGTTTGGAATATTCCTTTGGCTTCACTATCTGTATATGTACCAGCTTGGCTATTAATAAAGTAAACAGCAATAGAAAAATAATTCCTGTCCCCAATATTCTTTTTTTCATTTAACACACCCCTTACTGTTACCAGTTTCGACGGGGCTTGCCTATTTCAAACTATAATTGAACAAATAAAAAAGGCACCTAAAATAGGCGCCTTGCTGGTTCTTTCTTAAATTTCAAATTATTGAACGGATACGATTACGACTTCCATATCTCCACCTGGAGTAGAAACCGTTACTTCATCACCTGGTTTTTTTCCCATTAAACTGCGGGCAATAGGAGAATCATTTGAAATTTTATACTCAAATGGGTCAGCTTCTGCAGAACCGACAATTATATAAGTTTCTTCTTCACCATCAGGTAATTCTTTAAATGTTACGGATTTTCCTAATGTAACCGTTCCATCCTGAGATGCACCTGACTCAATAATTTGTGCATTTCTAATCATATTTTCAAGTGTAGTGATTCTTCCTTCAACAAATGCTTGTTCTTCTTTAGCAGAGTCATACTCAGAGTTTTCGGATAAGTCACCGAAACTGCGTGCAATTTTAATTCGTTCTACAACTTCTTTACGTTTAACCGTTTTTAAAAGTTCTAATTCTTTCTCTAATTTTTCTTTTCCCTCTTTAGTCATTGGGAATACTTTTTCAGTAGCCAAAAAATTTCACTCCTTCTGTACTTTCACCATGCAGCACCAACCGCTCCATGTGATCATGTGTATATATATGCACTTAATAACTATGTATATACCTTTATTGGTATAGGAATTGCGCGTTCTCAATCGAACGCGCAATTTACACTCATTGTTAGCTTAATTTCTTTTTATCGATTTGTCTATTAATTTTATCAAAATTTTTTCAAAAATGAGTAACTTTTTTGTTATTTTTATGGAAATTGGTGTAAAAACAAAATATTCCTATAAAAGGGATTTTTGCTCCAAAATCGTTTGGATTTTAGTACCAATTACATCAATAGCCACGTAATTGTGTCCGCCTTCAGGAATAATAATATCCGCATAGCGCTTAGTAGGCTCAATAAATTGGTTATGCATAGGACGTACCACAGATGTGTATTGTTCAATGACTGAATCAATTGAACGGCCCCGTTCTTTTATATCACGCATTAAACGACGTATTATACGAAGATCTGCATCGGTATCAACAAATAGTTTAATATCCATTATATCGCGTAATCTCTCATCTTCAAGTACCAAGATTCCCTCGAGAATAATAACGTCCTTAGGTTCAACAGGAATTACATCCTCAGAGCGTGTATGCATAGCATAATCATAAACCGGCTTTTCAATTGCTTCATAACGAAGCAATTTGTTGATATGCTCCAGCAATAGATCATTATCAAAAGCCAATGGATGATCATAGTTTGTCTTTAGTCGTTCCTCAAAAGGAAGATGGCTTTGATCCTTATAATAATAATCTTGTTCTAGAATCATGATGGAATGACCCTTGAATTTTTCATAGATTGCTTTTGTTACACTCGTTTTCCCTGAACCCGAGCCACCTGCAACCCCAATTACAATTGGCTTAGTCATTTTTAGTTGTTCTCCTTCCTCATCATATCATATGGATGAACCGGTTGATCGACTTTTAAGCGGACAGTCATAAGCGGATGTCTTGCAGCATCTAATTCATTGCCGTCCTCATCCCAGATTGTTCCGACTGTTTGCGTAAAGTTTTCGATATTAGGTCCGAAAAATTCAATTTCGTCTCCCGGTTTAAAGTAATTTCTTTGCTGTAACGTGACTATAGATGTATTTTCATCATACGATAAGACAAGCCCGGCAAAGTCATGCGTTGTTTTGTTATTATGATTGCCAAACATTTGCTCCTTATGGCTTGGTACACCTTCAAAGAATGCGGGAGCTGTTTCCCGATTCGCACACTTATTGAGCTCTGTAATCCATTCCTCTTTGAAAACAAAATTGTCCGGATCCGCACAATAAGTATCTATAACCTTGCGATAAACACTGACAACTGTTGCAATATAATGAATGGATTTCATACGGCCTTCGATTTTTAAGCTGTCGATTCCCATCTCTATCATAGTTGGGATGGATTCAACCAGTTTCAAATCTTTAGGACTCATCGCAAACGGTTGGTCTTCATCTTCAAATAATGGTTTTTCACCATCTTCCGTATTAGCGAATAAATGATAATCCCATCTGCATGATTGGCAGCAGCCGCCTCGATTAGAATCACGGGCTGTCATATGGTTAGATAGCGTGCAGCGCCCTGAATAAGCAATACACATCGCCCCATGAATAAAGGTTTCAATTTCAATATCAACCTTTTCTTTCATTAGCTTGATTTCTTCTCCACTCGTCTCACGTGCCAAAACAACACGATCCAGCCCTTCTTCTTTCCAAAACTGTACAGCTTTCCAGTTTGATAAGGATTGCTGTGTACTTAAGTGGATTTCCAGCTTTGGAGCAGCCTTTTTACAGGTCTCAATTATTAACGGGTCAGCTACTATAATACCTGTTACTCCAGCTTCTTCAATCCCTTTTAAATACTCCGGAAGTCCATCGATGTTCTCATTATGAGCAAAAATATTAGTGGTCACATATATTTTAGCGCCGTATTGTTTAGCAAACTCCACGCCTTCTTTCATTTCTGCCAATGAAAAATTTCCGGCATTGGAGCGCAATCCATATTCCTGACCGCCAATAAATACTGCGTCGGCACCATAACGGACAGCGATTTTTAATTTTTCCAGGTTACCGGCAGGAGCCAGTAATTCCGGTTTTTTTACAATAACGCGTTTTCCGTCAATAATCTCGGAAATTTTATTTTCTGACACGGACATTCGGTCATCCTCCATTCCCTGTTAATAAACAGTCTCCTTGAAAAAGAAGCCTGTATCCAGCGATCTGTTTGCCGGTTGAATTTCTTCAGCTTTCTGCAGCAGTTCTTCCTTCTTATCTTCGTATAGATCCGGATTCTCTGCATATAAATCAATTGCCTCGCGATACAATTTGGTTACTTCAATAAGATAGTCAGAATCCTTTAAGATTCCATCAATTTTAAAGGAGTCTACCCCAGCATCGAGCATTTCTGCCAATTCATCAATAATGCAAATATCATTCGGACTCATAATATGAGTGCCGTTTTCATCTTCAAAGATTGGATATTTAGCGTTACGCTCAGGATCGTGCAGGAATAAGCTTTTTTGATCCTCCAGGCTATCCACTTTCATATTGCGGCCTTGGTAATTAAAGTAATTCCCGATAAGCGTCCGTTTTGACTGAAACATGGCTGTCATTCCATGCACCTGTACTTCAATCTCGACTTTGGCATGTTCTTTAATTTCAATGATAGCGTCCATATTAATTTCCCGGGCAAGGACTGCACGCTTAGCTCCTTTTGTTCCCCAGTAATTACACGTGAACCAGTTGGTCGCTGTTGTTTCTGTATTCCAATGCAGTGGCAGGTTCGGAGCTGCTTCACGAGCAGCCATCAAAACAGCTGGATCTCCAAAGATGACAGCATCAGCTTGATTGGCATCTAAGAAACGCAAATAATCGGGCAGCTCGTCCACTTTCTCATTATGGAAGATGGCATTCATAGCCACATATACTTTCTTTCCTTTTGAATGGGCTAGCTGGATTGCTTCTTTAACAGCCTCTCTGTTAAATTCTCCAGCCAGTCTCAGTCCATAACGTTGTTCCCCTATAACAAATGCATCTGCACCTGCATCAATTAATGGGATGATATCTTCAACCTTAGTAGGTGTTAGTAATAGCTCAGGGGTTTTCATGCCTTTTCACCTCGTTTAATACTGATAGCCAAACCATCCCCGACAGGGATAATGACAGTATCAAAGTTTTCCTTATTCATGAGCCATTCATTATAGCCTTTTATTTTATTAACTAAATTTTTTGTTCGTTTAGATTCAATCTCTTCCTGTTCAAGAGCCACCAAGCCTTTAAAGAGAACATTATCGGAAAGGATAATTCCTCCCTCTGCCAAAGACTTTTCATATATTTCAAAGAAACGTTTATATTGTCCTTTAGCTGCGTCGATAAATATACAATCAAAAGGTCCTTCTGGAGAGACAGCTGATTCTGTCTCAAGGGCGTCACCTTTTATAATCTTTATTCTACTCTTCATGTCCGCTCTTTCAATAAAATGATGAGCTTTTTCAATACGTTCCTCATCTCTTTCAATTGTCAGTATTGAAGCTTCTGGCAGCGTATACGCCATTCGTAAAGCAGAATAACCAATTGCTGTTCCAATTTCTAAAATTTTTCGCGGCTTTTGGATTTTTAGAATCTGTAACATAGACTCCATACCGGTTAATTCCATAATCGGAACACCATTTTCCCTTGCATACTCTTCCATTTCACTTAATAAATCATTTCGGGAAGGTACAAGAGTCTGTAAATAGTGATTAAGATTCTTATTCATCCTTATTCCTCCAAACCCTGTACTTTGCTTAATTCAAAAAAATGAGAAAGCCAGGTGGCTTTCTTTAAATACATACACTATTTTTATGCACTTCGAATATTTTAGCATATTTAGGGGAAAGAAGCGAAACGTTTCTTCTCTTCCATAGTTCCCCTCCAAATGCTTAATTATTCGTTATATGTTTTGCCTTATCTTTATTATGTTCTTCTAATGTTTTATTAAAGATGACTTCTCCCGATTTAGTAGCAAGGAAATATAGGTCATCAATATCTGCAGGGTTTAATGCCGCCTGAATAGAGGTTTCACCTGCATTGGCAATTGGTCCAGGGGTTAACCCCTTATGTCGATAAAGATTATATGGTGAGTCGACTTCTAAGTCTTTGTATGTCACCCGATCTTTATGCTCTCCCAATGCGTACAGAACAGTTGGATCAGTTTGCAATCGCATATCCTTCTCCATCCTGTTTTTAAACACAGCAGATATTTTATCCCTATCCACCTTCTCAGTTGCTTCTTCTTCAATTAAGGATGCCATTGTTAATAGTGTATGCGGTGTCCATTTATCCTTGGACATTTCATCCTTATACTTCGCTAAGATTTCGTTGGTTTTTTTTACCATATCGCTAACAATTGACTCTATTGTTGGATCTTCCTCATAAAATGAATACGTTGCTGGATATAAATATCCTTCCAATGGATATCTGACATTCTCGGCAAGAATATCATCCGTTAATAAATCAGGATACTTATTCATCATTTCTTTAATAAATCCATTTTTATTTATAACGGCTAAGACATCTTTTGACTTTTTGCCTGTTTTCTTGGCAATAATTTCTGAAATTTGTTCCAGATCTCTTCCTTCCGGAATAGTAATTCGATAGGTCTCAGCTACAATTCCATTTTTGATTTGATCGATGATTTCCTGAATTGTCATAGATGGTGATAAATTATAGGTTCCAGCCTGGAAACCAGATTCATTTTTAAACTTGACATAGTATTTAAATACTTTCGCGTTTTTAACGACTCCATTATCCTCTAATGTTTGAGAAATCAAACTAATTCCTGAACCACGAGGGATTTCCACCTTGATTGCATCTTTATTATCTGGGTCAACAGGTTTTAATGCGGAGGAGATATACAAATACCCACCAAGTCCAACAAGCGTCATGACAAGGATGACAGCAACTAACGAAACAGTAACAATTTTCCGTACCACTCTAGCTTCACTCTGTCTTTCAAGTAGCTTTATTTTCATTTGCTCTTTCTTCCAATTTTTATCATTATCCAAAAGTGATGCCCCCCTAAGGCATTTTATTACAAGCCCTCTTTATTTATTGCAAACATTAGCGGAATCTGTCAATGATTATCATAAAACTTTTTCTTAAACCGCTTGATTATATAATAAATTTCATGAATTGACCATTACTTTTTTATAACATGCTCTATTTTTCGGAGAATTTACCTAAAATCTCTTGAATAATCATCCTTTCACCATTCCTTGTAAAACCATTTCATCATTATTCCACAATACTTAAATCTACACATAAAAAAACTCCCCCGATAAAACCGGGAGAGCTATATTTTCAGTTTATTCTTCTTCGTCGAAGAATGTATTAATGACTTCTTCAACTAGAGCCCATTCTTCATCATCTTCTATATCATTTAATGTTCCGACTTCACCTGTTTCATCAGGAATATAAGAAGCTACATGGATGAGGTCTTCATCTTCTTCGCCTTCGTTTCCTACTGGTGCAAATACAACGTATTGCTTATCATAATCATCCAATTCGAACGTAAGTAATATTTCGTGTAACTGCTCGTTACCATCTTCATCAACAATTGTTATCATATTTTCTTCCATGTCTGATCACCTCTAAATTATTTGCCGCCACTATCTAAATATCCTTGCAGAATTAAGACAGCGGCCATTTTATCTATAACTTTTTTGCGTTTTTTACGGCTTACATCTGCATCTAATAAAACCCGTTCTGCGGCCATTGTGGTTAAACGTTCATCCCACAAAACGACCGGAACCTTATATCGTTTTTCAAGCTTTGAAGCATAATACTGACTTGCCTCGCCTCGCGGACCTACAGTTCCATTCATATTTTTCGGCAAACCTACGACAAATTTATCGACTTTATAAGGTTTAAGGATTTCATCTAAACGTTTCAGGCCAAGCTGATTTTTTTCTTCGTCAATTGCTATGGTTTCCAAACCTTGAGCAGTCCAGCCCATTTCATCACTGATGGCGACTCCCACAGTTTTACTACCCACATCAAGACCTACAATTCGCATATTATCCCTCTCGTTGCTGCTCTAAATAAGATTTGACCAGAACTTCTATAATCTCATCTCTTTCAAGCTTTCTAATAAGATTTCGTGCATCATTATGACGCGGAATATAAGCAGGGTCTCCTGACAAAAGATAACCTACAATCTGGTTAATAGGATTGTAACCTTTTTCATTTAGAGCATTATAGACTTCCATTAAAACATGGCTAACGTCATGCTCAAAAGAATCCTCCGGGAAATTAAATTTCATTGTTTTATCAAATGAACTCATTCCAACGCACCCCGCTTTCATTCAAAAAGCTATATTTCCATTGTTCCTCTTATTGTACACTACTTAAACCTAATAATAAAATTCGAATGATAGTTTTGGCTAGTCAATACTATCCATGCCAAAATGATTAGATTCAAAAAGAAGGGGGGCAAATCCTTTGCCCCGTTTTTATTTGTTAACCAAATCTTTTACCAGTTCAAGTGCTGCTTCTAAATCAGCAGGGTTCTTACCGCCGGCCTGAGCCATATCAGGACGTCCACCTCCGCCACCACCGCAGCGTGCCGCTACCTCTTTAATGATTTTACCGGCATGGTATCCTTGGTCTATTAAATCTTTTGTAACTGCAGCAATTAAGTTTACTTTTTCTCCTTGCGCACTTCCAAGGACAATGATGGAGGACCCTAGCTTTTGCTTTAAGTCATCAGCCATATTTCTTAAATTATTCATATCCTGAGCCTCTACCTTCGCTGATAAAACCGTTACACCATTAATTGTTTCAGCTTTGGATTGAATATTTCCTGCCTCGATATTGGAAAGCTTGGCTGCTAATGATTCATTTTCTTTTTGTGCGTCTTTTAATTCGCCTAATAGGGAATCAATTTTAACAGGCAAATCTTTTGGATTAGCTTTAACTTTAGCTGCTGCTTGGCGAAGAACACCAATTTGTTCTTTTAATTGAAGATACGCAGATTCGCCCGTTACTGCTTCAATCCTTCTGGTACCAGCCCCTATTCCACCTTCAGAGACAATTTTGAACAGCCCGATAGCAGAAGTATTAGGAACGTGGCAGCCACCGCAGAGCTCAAGGCTATAATCTCCCACTTGGACAACACGTACGATATCGCCATATTTTTCACCGAATAGAGCCATTGCCCCCATTGCTTTTGCTTCTTCAATCTGTTTATTTTCAATCGTTACATCAATACTCTTCCAAATTTTATCATTCACGATTTGCTCAACCTGTTCTAGCTCTTCTTCTGTAACTTGTCCAAAATGAGAAAAGTCAAAACGAAGTCGGTCCGGTCTTACTAAAGAACCCGCTTGGTTGACATGCGTGCCCAGTACATCCTTTAATGCTTGATGCAGTAAATGAGTTGCCGTATGGTTTTTAATGATTTTACGGCGATTTGCTTCATCTACAACCGCTTTCCCATACGCACCTTCCTTCAGTAATCCATATTCTACGATAACTGTATGCAGGTTTTGGCCATTTGGAGCTTTTTGAACATCCTTCACGAATACTCGTAGGTCTTCAGATTCAAAGAATCCTTTGTCCGCAATTTGTCCGCCGCTTTCAGCATAGAAAGGTGTTTGGTCAAAAATGATTTGAACTTCTTCTCCCGCCATGGCATCGTCCGCTTTTTCACCATTTTTAATGATTACTTCCACTGTTGCCGGGCATTCAAGGGTTTCATATCCAACAAATTTACTTTGTACTTTTATGTCACCTAAAATACCGCTTTGTACTTGCATGGAGTCTACATCCTGGCGAGCAGCACGTGCACGTGTCCGCTGAGCTTCCATCTCTCTTTCGAAACCTTTACGGTCGATTTTCATGCCTTCATCTTCAGCATACTCTTCTGTTAATTCAACTGGGAATCCATAGGTATCATAGAGACGGAATACATCAAATCCGTTTACTATATCGCTGCCCCTTTTCTTCTCAGCCTCAATAACTTCCGCAAGTATAGCTAACCCGTCATGAAGAGTTTCATGAAAACGCTCCTCTTCATTACGAACAACCTTCGCTATGAAGTCCTGTTTCTGTTTAACTTCTGGATAATAATCTACCATGATATCCGCCACAACTGGAACCAATTCATACATAAATGGCTTATTGATACCAATTTTCTTAGCAAAACGAACAGCTCTGCGCAGCAATCTGCGTAAAACATATCCGCGTCCTTCATTGGAAGGAAGTGCTCCATCACCTATTGCAAACGCAACCGTACGGATATGGTCAGCAATAACACGAAATGCTACATCTTTATCCGCACTTGTTCTATATTGTTGACCTGAAATTTCTTCAGTTTTATGGATAATCGGCAGGAATAAATCCGTATCAAAGTTCGTGTCACCATTTTGGAAAATGGATGCCATCCGCTCTAATCCCATCCCTGTATCAATATTTTTCTTCGGTAATTCAGGATACTCACTGCGCGGTATTTCTGGATTTGCATTAAATTGAGACAATACGATATTCCAGATCTCAATATAACGATCATTTTCGATATCTTCTTCAATTAAACGAATGCCGATATCTTCAGGATCAAATTTTGTACCGCGGTCAAAGAAAATTTCAGTATCAGGTCCGGATGGGCCTTCACCAATTTCCCAGAAATTGTCCTCAAGCGGAATTAAGTGACTATCCGGTACGCCTAAGCTTTTCCATACCTTAAGGGTATCAGTATCTGCTGGATAGTATGTGATATAAAGCTTGTCTTTTGGCATAGCAAACCAGCGTTCATCTGTTAATAGCTCCCATCCCCATTTGATTGCTTCCTCTCTGAAATATTCTCCAATAGAGAAGTTACCCAGCATTTCAAAGAAAGTATGGTGTCGAGCTGTTTTTCCAACATTTTCAATATCGTTTGTTCTAATCGATTTTTGGGCATTCGTAATCCTTGGATTTTCAGGAATAACTCGTCCATCAAAATATTTTTTTAATGTTGCAACTCCGGAATTAATCCATAACAGTGTCGGATCTTCCACCGGTACTAACGATGCACTCGGTTCAATTCTGTGACCTTTTTCCTGAAAGAAATCTAAAAACATTTGGCGAATTTCTGCCCCAGTCATGTACTTCATAAGATTGAATCCTCCTTTTTTATACACAAAAAAGCCCTCATCCCTAAAAACAGGGACGAGAGCTTGACTCGCGGTACCACCCTGATTACGAAACATCTAAAAAGTTTCGTCACCTCAGAAACCTTAACGCGGTTTAAACGGCGGGTTTTTGCCCGCACTCCGGACTAGCTTTCTGTCTCTCTTCTTCCAAAGTCTCTTTCAGCCATGGAGACTTCTCTCTTTCATGTAAATAGGATTTACATTCGGAAGGGCTTAAACATACTCGGTCCATCAACATATTTCAATATATTCCGTTATAAGTTGGATTATAGTCATAAGTGTTTTCTTTGTCAATGTTTCAGGAATTGTTTAAGGGTTATTCCTTAATATTTTACTATGAGTAATAGCAACCTTCAAAAAGGCTAAAATAGGGACAGCAAGAATCAGGCCTAGTATTCCGCTAATCTCACCACCGACAAGCAAAGCAAAAATGATAATAAGCGGGTGCAGCTTTAACGTTTTCCCCATGATAATTGGTGAAAGGACATTCCCCTCCAGAAATTGAATCACAATAATGATAATGGCCACCTTGATGACCATGCCCGTTGACATAGTGATCGCTACGAGCAATGCCGGAACCGCTCCAATCAGAGGTCCGAAATAGGGAATAATATTCGTTACCCCAATAAAAAGGCTCAGCAATAAAGGATACTTCATACCAAATAACCAGAAAAGTATAGCGGCAAAGGATCCTACAATCGTACAGACCAAGAGCTGTCCGCGAAGATATCCGCCCAAAGAATGGTCGATATCCTTCAAGAACTTTTTCGTTGTGTCTCTGCTTTTTTTAGGAAATAATCTTAAACCAAAATCAATAATCTTTTCAGCATCCTTCAGTAAATAAAAGGATATGAGAGGGATGAGTAACACAAAGATGAAAAAATCCGACAGCCCACTTAGCGCTTCTATTAATACAGTTATAGAAGAACTCAGTTTCATTTCTATAGAGCTGATGATTTGCTCCAAACGATCATGCAGACCAAACGGCCAGCTTGAGGTTTGTGAATGAAAACGAGCTATGTAACCTCGATATAACTCTGCCATTTCTGGTGCTCTTTCTGCAACATCAATCATTTGGTTAATGAATACTGGAATTCCTTTATACAATCCATAGCCGACTGCCCCAAAAAACACCAGATAAATCAAACCGATTGCCAAACCTCTATGCAAACCTTTCTGATGAACTTTTTCCACCAGGGGATGAAGGAGGTAACTAATAAGAGCGGCTCCAATAAATGGTGATAATGCAGTTAGAAAAACCTGTATAACAGGAAACCATATTGGTCTGAGCAAGTAAAACACAAATAATACGATAAATAATAATAATAGAAATCCAAGTCGATAAAACCACTTTATCTGTATGTTCAAAAATCCCACCTCTGTACTATTTTCTTTATGTTAAAAGAAAATATGTATGGGGATTCTGCAGGCATACACTAAAAAAGGTTTAAAAGGCAGAGAATCTACCTTTTAAACCCTTAACTTCCAATCAAAATGACTTCATGATTGTTCGTTTAATCTTTCTCATATTACGGCCGGATAGCATTCCATTATTGGACATACTCCGATAGATCGCCATTCCCGCTCCTAAGGTTATTAACGACGAAACCATTTTATTCATAGCAACTCACCTCATAATTTAGGAAGTACGAATCAAAGACTCATCTGTCGGTCTTCTTCGCTAAACAAATCATCTAAAGAACTTAACACTCCATCCTCTTCCACCTGATGGACATGCATAATTCCTTTTTGGATAGATAATTCCACAAAACAATTCCAGCAATAATATTGATTCACGCCAATCTTGCCGATATCTTTGCTGGAGCAATTCGGACATTTCATAGCAATCACCTCATAAAAAAATATCTCTGTAATTGCCAGTTTGTCCATTGTATGCAGAATTCATTCAGCTTAAAGACCGACATTTGTATTTTAACCGCGTATCATAAAATCATAAGGCGTAATGTTTTCCATCCCAATCATTGGATCTGTTTGGAATATTTTTTGCTCATACGTCAAGCCGTCTTCATTGGAACTTTCATTTTCAGTAACTGGATTTTCAGGTTTGGAGATAAGTTCCTTATCACGGAACCCTTCCTGCAGTTTTTCAAGTAGAGTTGTTCGCCGTTCCTCCTCACCACTGCGACCGACGCCGTATCGTAAGGCTTCCTCTTCACCGCATACAATCAGGAACTGTTTGCTCCTTGTTATAGCCGTGTAAATTAAGTTCCTCCTTAGCATGCGGTGATAGCTCTTAACAACTGGCAATATGACGATTGGGAATTCACTTCCCTGGGATTTATGAATGGAACAACAATAAGCATGAGTTATTTGATTGAGCTCCTGGCGTGTATACTTCGCTTCAATGCCATCAAATGAAACAAAAATCTGATCCTGCTTATCTTCATTTTCCTTTGCATAGATAATCGCAATAATTTCACCCATATCACCATTGTAAATCCCATTTTCAGGCTGATTCACTAATTGGAGAACCTTATCTCCAACCCGATAAACCACATCCCCAAAAGTCAATTCCCTTTTCTTCTTATCGCGATTATCATTAAGAATGCCCTGCAGGAGGACATTGAGGGAATCAATTCCGGCACTCCCTCTGTACATTGGAGCCAAAACCTGAATATCACGGGCTGGGAACCCTTTTTGGCGGGCATTGGTTACAACCTGCCTAATCACATCTGCTACTTGATTAGTGGAACAAGAGAAAAATGAACGATCGCCCTGCGGTTTCCGAATATCTGGCGGCAGCTGTCCGTTTTTTATCGCATGCGCGAGCTGAATAATGGAAGAACCATCTTCCTGTCTGAATATCGATTCCAGACGGGTTACAGGAATAACGGAAGAGGCAAGTAAATCCTTCAATACCTGACCTGGTCCAACTGAAGGCAACTGATCCTCATCACCAACGAGGATGACTTGCATATCATTCGGCAATGCTTTAAAAAGCTGATTGGCCAGCCAAATGTCTACCATAGACATCTCATCTACAATTAAAAGCCTTCCGCTGATTGGATTATCTTCATCACGCTGAACATCCGACCCATTCCAGCCCAATAAACGGTGGATAGTTACGGCGGGAAGCCCTGTGGATTCCTTCATCCTTTTTGCCGCGCGTCCTGTTGGAGCTGCTAAAACAAATGGAAATGGATTTTCATTATTATAATCTTTTGGATTAAGGGACAAACCATGTAATTCTGAATATAATTCAACGATTCCTTTAATAACGGTTGTTTTACCGGTACCAGGACCTCCTGTCAGGATCAGCATCGGAGAATGTAAGGCTTTAAAGATTGCATCCTTTTGCTCCTCAGCGTACTCCATCCCAATTCGCTCTTCTAGTTTGCCTAGCTCCAATAAAAATTCAGATTCAGGAAATTGATCGGCATATGAGTCCTGAGACATAATCCGTTTAATATTCGTTACAATCCCTTTTTCAGAAAAGTAGAGGGACGGCATATAAAACCTTTTCTCTTCTCCAATGATTTTTCCCTCTTCACCGAGTTGGATAAGTGATTCCGTAATTTGCTCAAAAGTGATGGTCACATTTTGATTTTGTTCCAAGAGAGTTTTTACGCTGATCAACAGTTCCTCAGCCTCGGTATACGAATGCCCGTCCTGTACACAAGATCTGTCAAGTGTATAGAGAATCGCTGCCTTAATCCTGGATGGATGGCTTCCTCCAATGCCGAGCTGCAGTCCGATTTCATCTGCGCGAGTAAATCCAATTCCCTCAATCGTTTCGACTAGCTGGTATGGATTTTGCTCAATGATGGAAATCGTGTCCTCTTTATAAGCCTGATAAATTTTCATCGACAGCTGAGGTCCAAACCCCAGGCTGGATAAATTAATCATGATTTGCTCCAGGCCCTGATTGGCTGCCAGAGTATCATACAATTGCTTTGCCTTTTCACCGCTTAGCTTAGGAATTTGATCGAGCAATGATGGATTCGCTAAAATTTTGGAGATTGCCTTTTCGCCAAGTTTTTCGACAATCGATTCTGCAATCTTTTTACCAATCCCTTTAAAAAGAGATCCGGATAAATAAGCAATCACACCCTCCTTTGATTCAGGAACTTCACGCTGGAAGGTATCTACATGAAATTGAATCCCAAAACGGGGATGTTCTTTCATTTTCCCATAAAACGTGTATATTTCTTCCTCATGAATAGGGGGGAAATACCCGGTAATAACAGCTTCTTTTTCATCGTAATTCAAATTCGTTTCTTTCACTCTGATTCGTACAACCGAGTATAAATTTTGTTCATTATGAAAAATGGTAACCAAATGTGTTCCTTTGATGAAAGGTTTGTCATTGTCGGAGAAGACGAACGACTCTTGTTCCACAAGAAGCACCTCCCGTTTATAACAGTTCTTTCATTTGTTTTAACCCATTCAAAGCAAGGATGTGATCAGGCTGGATTTCAACCGCTTTTTCAAAATAAGCGATTGCTTTATCTGCATCTCCCTTAATCCCACCGTAGGCCACACCCAGGTTAAAATACGCATCTGCATGTGACTCATCAATTTCAAGCGTCTTATTCCATGCATCAATCGCCATATCATACATTTCAGCACCTGCCAAAGCCAGTCCATAATGGAACTGAGCTTCTGCATCCGACGGATTTAATTCAACACTTCTTTGGAAATAAGGTAATGCCAGCTTCGGCTGGTCTAAATGAAGCAGACATAATCCCAGCATAAACATCACATCTGCTGTTTCAATTCCTTTTTTGATAGCCAGCTCAAACTGATCCTTCGCCTTCACTAAATCATCGAGCTCATAATAAATGCTGCCCAATCCATAATAGGCAGTCGCAGCTTCCGGATCCAGTTCAATAGCTCTTTCAAAAAATTTAATCGCACGTTGATTGTCGTTCATCGATGCCAATACATTGCCGAAATTGATAAACCCTACTGGGTCATTTGGATTTTCTTCAATCATTTCGGTGAATACTTTTGCAGCATCCTCCCATTTTCCTTGTTCCATATATTGAATACCTAATTTATTTTTATCCATACTATTCACTCCTACATTCCTAACTGAATGGAAATAGTATACCACAAAGTGATAGTCCGTTGTCCCAGAGACAAGCATCTGGGCTAGCAGCGCGCCATCATTTATAAGTTATAGTAAATCCCACCAGTTTACCTTCCTATTTATGACTAGGTTACTCTCTTAATCATATAGATTAAAATATTACACTTTTTGTTAAAATTCTTTGATTTTAGGGTAGAAGTATATCTATGGGAGTGAGAGATATGAAGAAACTACACTATGCAGCTGGACTTTTACTAATAATCGGACTGATTTATATCGGATATACCTTCTTTTTAGATGAAAAGATAAAAGCCGATCAGGAACATGTCATTATGGCTTTAGGTGATTCCTTAACCTATGGGGTGGGCGATCGCCATGAGGAAGGCTATGTCGGTCAGCTTGAAAAAATTTCAGAAAGCGAATCCTCAAATAAAAATTATAAAATCAATAATTATGGAATTCCGGGTCAGGAGTCAGAGGGAGTTATCAAACAATTAGCGAATCCTACAATAAGTGAGAAAGTGAATGAAGCTGACTATATTATCTTATTTATAGGCACTAATGATTTGCGTACAAGTTTGGGCGGTGATTTTCAAACCATCAATCAAGCCGCTATAAAGAAAGGGAAAAAAGATTATCTTGATAATGTAGATGACATTTTGAAAAGCATTCGCATGGTTGACCATGATGTCCCCTTTATTGTTGTTGGATTATATAATCCATTTCCTAATGACGACCGCCTTGACGAAATTCTAGATGACTGGAATCACGATCTAAAAGAAACGGTCAGTAACTACTCATCTATCACCTTCGTACCAACAGATGATTTGTTTCAGGATAAAACAAAAAAAGACTATTTCAGTGATAGCCTCCATTTAAATGACAAGGGATATCGCCTGATTGCTAATCGAATCAGCGAAGAAATATAGAAGGCTATGGAGCTTAATCCATAGCCTTTCTTTTTTCATAGTATCTTAAGAAGCCCTTAACAATTTCATTTACGACAATGGTTCCAATTGTACAGAAGAAGATTAGGATCCATTCCCTTAAGCCTATCGGTTCAATCTTGAGTAATTTGGCAAAAGGTTCGATATAAACAACTGCCAATTGTAACAAGATGACACCTATGACAGACCAATTTAAATATTTATTGCTAAACACATCTGTTTTCCAGATTGGTTTACGTAAATGTCTGACATTATATACTTGCATGTAGCTAATAAAGGTTAGTGCCATAAAGGCAACCGTTTGTCCGACTCTCAGTTCATGGTCTGTAAGCTGATTAAATTGTAAATCAAATATGGAATCAATTCCAGCAGCCCATTTCAACCCAATTAGGAAGGCTAGGAGAGAAGCTACACCAATCAACAAACCATTTAAAATCAGGAAGATGACTGAATCCCTCGTGAAAATCCCTTCTTTTTTAGGCCTTGGTTTATCCAGCATAACATCCTTATTCTTATCTACACCAAGCGCAAAGGCTGGAATAGAATCACCAACTAAATTCAGCCATAAAATATGGACGGTCAGTAACGGTGTCGGCCAGCCAAGCAAGATGGCAAAAAAGAGCACTAGAACTTCACCAAAGTTACTTGTAACAAGGAAAAGCACAGATTTTCGTATATTAGCAAAAATATTTCTACCCTCTTCAACCGCTTTTATAATCGTGGTGAAATTATCATCCATTAAAACCATATCAGAGGCACCCTTGGCAACATCTGTCCCAGTTTGTCCCATAGCAACCCCAATATCAGCTGTTTTTAAGGAAGGAGCATCATTAACACCATCACCGGTCATTGAAACAATATGCCCATTTTCTTTGAAGGCCTGAACGATTTGGACTTTATGCTCCGGTGATACCCGGGCGAATACACGAGTATCGACTGCTGCTTCCTTCAATTCTTCAGGTGTCATTTGATTCAATTCGGCACCCGTGATAACTTTATCGGATTCCGTTATCCCTAAACGGTGCGCAATCGCAATCGCTGTTTGCGGATGATCACCTGTAATCATCGTTACTTCAATTCCTGAACGATGAGCTCTTTCAATTTGAAGTTTTGCCTCCGGTCGAGGCGGATCCATCAAGCCTACCATTCCAAAAAACGTCAAACCATTCTCTATTTCTTCTTCATTCAGTTCAGAAATCGCTTCGGCCGAAACTCTTTTTCCCGCCAAAGCCATTACACGAAGAGCGCGGTTGGACATCTGCATCACAGCTTGATTAATTTCAGTTATGTATTCCGGCGTCATTTTTACTATTTCGCTATCTAGTTGAATAGTGGTTATTCTCTCTAGCAGGATATCTACTGCACCTTTTGTCAGTACAATGTATCCATCGCCATCTTTATGTATGGTAGTCATCCTTTTTCTCGTTGAATCGAACGGAATTTCGGCTACACGCGGAAATTCTTTATCTAAATCAGACTTTGTGTAACCATTCACATGTGCTGCTTTAACAAAAGCCACTTCTGTCGGGTCGCCGGTTTCTTCCGGTTCATAAGTGGCATCCGAGCATAATGCCAATTGATTAATCAACCTTTGGTCATCCGCAGAATATGGTACATCTTCCTCTATAACTTTTAAATTAACATAACGCTCAACGACACTCATTTTGTTCAAAGTCAGTGTTCCTGTTTTATCTGAACAAATCATGCTAACCGAACCCAAAGTTTCAACTGCCGGAATTCTTCGTATAATTGCCTTTTGCTTAATGAGGCGCCTTACCCCTAGCGTTAAAACAATTATGACCATTGTCGATAAACTCTCAGGTATAGCCGAAACAGCAAGACTTGTGGAAATCATAAACATTTCTCCAGGATTCCGTCCCTGCATTAATCCTACAATGAACATAACGACACAAACGATAATGGCACAATAACTTAATTTTTTCCCAAGCTGATCAAGATTTTTCTGCAAAGGAGTTTTGCTGGATTCAGTGCTGTGAAGCATTTCAGCTATTTTCCCAACCTCTGTATTCAACCCGGTTGCAGCCACAATTCCAATCCCTCGGCCATTTGTAACTTGAGTAGACATGAATGCCATATTAAGATAATCACCAAGTGGCTGATCAGGATTTTCCAAATTCCAATTCTCGTCCTTATCTACTGGAAGGCTCTCCCCCGTTAAAGCAGACTCTTCAATTTTCAAGGAATGGGATTGAATGATACGAATATCAGCCGGTACTGTCCTTCCGGCTTCAAGTAAGACGCAGTCACCAGGTACGAGCAAGGATGCATCTATTTCCCTGACATTTCCTTCTCTTTTTACCAAGGCTTTCGGTGCTGCTAACTTTTTTAGTTCGTCCAATGCATTTTCTGCCTTTTTCTCTTGGACTACACCAATAATGGTGTTGATAATAATCACAAATGTAATAATTAAACCGTCACTCACTTCACCCACTATAAATGAGAATAAAGCGGCAACCATCAATATGTAATTAAGTGTGTTATGTATTTGTAAAGCAATCATTTTTAACAATGAATTTTTTTGCTCCACTCCGAATTCATTTTTTCCATAGTCTTTTAATCTCGCTTCAGCTTCTTTTTCCGTTATCCCCCTTTCTGCATCAGTTTCAAATACTTCTAATACCTCTTTCTTGGAAAGTGAATAATCGTACTTCTTCACATCCATCTTCATCACCTGCATATGTATATTTTACAGAACGTAAATAGCCTGTTTCTCTACGAAACAGACTATCCACATTCAATTGGCTATTTTATTTACCCAACATAATCAAGTTTTAAACCTTTTTTATAAACTTTATCGATGGTACCTCCACCCAAGCAGACTTCACCATCATAAAATACTGCAGCTTGCCCAGGAGTCACCGCTCTGATTGGCTCAGCAAAAATTACTTCTGCCTGATTGTCATCCAATACTTTCACTGTTACCTTATTATCTGCCTGGCGATATCTGAATTTAGCTGTACACTCAAAAGTATCACCTGGTTTCCTTTCGGAAATCCAGTTCATTTTGTCAGCGATAATAGAATCAGAATAGAGGCTGTCATGGTGAAAACCTTGCTCTACTAATAGAACATTGTTTTCTAAATCTTTCCCAACCGCAAACCACGGTTCACCGCTTCCGCCAATTCCAAGTCCATGACGCTGTCCCAATGTATAATACATAAGGCCGTCATGCTTACCCTTCAGTTCACCACTCATCGTTCTCATCTCACCAGGTTTAGCCGGCAAATATTGCCCAAGAAATTCCTTAAAGTTACGCTCGCCGATAAAACAAATGCCTGTAGAATCTTTTTTAGTAGCCGTTGGCAGGCCAGCCTCCAAGGCAATTTCTCTAATTTTTGGCTTATCATACTCACCAATCGGGAACATAACCTTGCTTAATTGCTCCTGAGTTAATTGGTTTAGAAAATAAGTTTGATCCTTATTATTATCCAACCCTCTAAGCATTTTATATTCTCCGTCTTGGTAAGCCACACGCGCATAATGGCCTGTGGCCAAATAATCTGCACCTAGATCCATGGCATGCTCAAGAAATGCCTTAAATTTAATTTCTTTATTACACATCACATCGGGATTTGGTGTACGTCCCGCTTTATATTCCTCAAGGAAATAAGAAAACACTTTATCCCAATACTGTTTTTCAAAATTGACTGCATAGTAGGGAATTCCAATATGATTGCAGACACGGATGACATCTTCATAGTCCTCCGTAGCTGTACAAACACCATTTTCATCTGTATCGTCCCAGTTTTTCATGAAAATTCCTACAACGTCATAGCCCTGCTCTTTTAAAAGATAAGCTGCAACAGAAGAATCCACTCCACCGGACATTCCGACAACAACTCTAGTTTCCGCCGGGGATTTCATTATACACTTCACCTCATACCTATTTACTTCACTAATCGATTTATCACATTTACAGCAATCTTCGCTGCTTTTTCTACTTCTTGTTCCGTATTGCCCTGCCCAAAGCTGAAGCGAATTGAATTCTTTGTCCGCTCTGAATCTTTTCCAAACATCGAGACAAGAACATGCGATGGTTCAATCGATCCAGCTGTACAGGCAGAACCGCTTGAAACAGCCACCCCTGCCAAATCCATATTGACTAAGAAAGCCTCAACACTCGTTCCTGGAAAACTAATATTCAATACATGCGGCAGTGAATCATCCAGCTTTCCATTGATGGAATAATTAATACCGGCTTCGTCAAATACATGGAGCATTATTTCTTTAAAGGCTCTATACTGCTTCGCTTTCTCCTCACGTGTGTTAGACATCAGCTCAGCCGCCTTTGCAAAGCCTGCTGCCCCAGGCACGTTTTCAGTTCCTGCCCGGCGTTTTCTTTCCTGCTCACCGCCAAGTAGCAATGGCTTAAATGGTACGCCTTTTCGCGCATATAAGAAGCCAATACCTTTCGGACCATTAATTTTATGTGCAGACACACTTAAGAAATCCACAGCTAACTCATGAACCGATATAGGAATGATTCCGTATGCCTGTACCGCATCTGTGTGGAACAATGCCTGATGGTCAGCCAAAAGCCTGCCAATTTCCTGAATAGGCTGAATAGTGCCCACTTCATTATTTCCGAACATGATTGTCACTAAAACTGTATCATCTCGTAATGCTTCCTGAACAGCACTCACAGTTACCTGTCCTTCTTCATTGACAGGCAAATACGTAACCTCGTATCCCTCTTTTTCAAGAGCCTGGCATGTATGCAATACGGCATGATGTTCAATTTCTGACGTAATAATATGTTTGCCTTTATTCTTCATAGCTTGTACACTGCTATAGATTGCGGCATTATCTGCTTCTGTACCACCGCTCGTGAATATAATTTCATCTATTTGTGCACCAATACTTTCAGCCAGCACTCTTCTTGCATCATCAATTAGCTTTCTCGATTCTCTGCCGAATTGGTGAATGCTTGATGGATTTCCGTAAGTCTTCTTCATAACCTCCGTCATCACATCAATAACTTCTGGATGCATAGGCGTTGTCGCTGCATGATCCATATAAACCCGTTCCATGGCCTATACCTCCTTTGCCTAAACAAAATTACTTTATATTAAATGTAGAACATATATGATTGAGTGGAGTCGTCCTCTTCTTCATAGGATGCCAAGTCTTCCAAAGTTGTATTATCCAAAACATCCTTTACAGCATCTCTGATTTTAATCCACAATTGCCGTTTAACAGGTTCTTCGTCCTCAATGCCTTCAACCGGTGTAATTGGGCCTTCAAGCACCTTGATCACATCACCTGCTGTAATTTCATGTGGATCTTTCGTTAGTTTATAGCCGCCATAGGCACCCCTTACACTTTTAACAAGTCCTGCATTACGCAAGGGGGTAACCAATTGTTCCAAATAGTGTTCGGACAAATTATTTGATTGTGCTATCGATTTTAGGGAAGTAGGACCTTCTCCATGTTTCTTAGCTAAATCAATCATAATGGTAAGTCCGTATCTTCCTTTGGTAGATATTTTCATTACTTAGCACCTCAGCCTTACATTTAGTCTACAAAAGTATACCATACATTAAATCATTGCCTATTTTCAATGACTCAGTACAATTCTTCTTAATTTTTTATTTTCTATTTAATCATAGTAAAAAAAAACAGTTTCGACTACAGGAAATCTCATGAAAGGATAAAATTCGCAGCTCTTACGCAAAAACGAAAATATAGGAATGTGAAGCGTTTATCGATATAATGAAAGCATCCTGAAGCTTATTTGTGGAGGTTAGTTAGTTGAATACTGAACCACTCGCATTTCGAATGCGACCTAAGAACTTAGATGAAATTATTGGCCAGAACGAAATCATCGGCAAACAAACCAGTTTATATAAAATGATTAAAAACGGGCATGTCCCTTCTATGTTATTATATGGTGAACCTGGCATTGGAAAAACATCCATTGCTTATGCAATTGCGGGAACCACCAAAATACCGTTCATTGCTTTAAATGCAACTACAGCCGGGAAGAAGGATATCGAAGCAGTTGTTGATGAAACACGTCTGACCGGGCAGGTTATCCTCTTTCTTGATGAGATTCACCGATTCAATAAAGCTCAGCAGGATTATCTTCTGCCACATGTAGAACGAGGCGATATCATTTTAATCGGTGCCACAACGGAAAACCCATTCCATGATGTCAATCCAGCTATTCGGAGCCGCTGCGGCCAAATCAAGCAGCTTACCCGCTTATCTGTCGAAGAAACCATCACACTGCTCCAAAGAGCCCTTTCTGATGAAAAAAATGGTCTGGGAAAAATGGATATCCAAATCACCGAGGAACAAATAAAAAAAATTGCCCTTCACTCAAATGGAGATGCAAGAAAATCGTTAACGCTGCTGGAATCAGCAGTTTTCTCATCAACCAGGGATGAGGATACGTATATCATAGAAGATGAAGTCATTGACGATTTAGGCGGGAATGTAGGAGTTTATGGAGATAAAAAAGGCTCAAACTTCTATAACCTGTTATCCGCCCTGCAAAAAAGCATAAGAGGAAGCGACGTTCATGCTTCTTTATATTATTTAGCTCACCTTCTTGAGGTTGGTGATCTGGTTGCAGTCAATCGGAGACTTTTAGTGATTGCTTATGAAGATATCGGACTGGCAAATCCCTCCGTCGGAAATAATGTGTTGGCAGCTGTTACCGCCAGTGAACGTCTCGGTCTTCCCGAGGCGCGTATCCCGCTTTCAGTGGCTGTTGTGGAAATGTGTCTATCCTCCAAATCAAATTCTGCTTATAAGGCATTGGATCAAGCCATTTCGGATATTCGAAGCGGCAAAGTCGGGGATATCCCTAAGCATTTACGTGATGCCCATTATTCAGGCTCAAAAGACCTCGGGCATGTTGGTTATAAATACCCGCATGACTACCCTATCGGCACTTTCGGTGGCTGGGTCAAACAAGATTATCTCCCAGGCAACTTAAAGGGAACAAAATACTATGATCCGATTGAATCCGGCGAGGAGAAACGATTAGCTGCTATATATGAAAGACTGGAACAGTTTAAAAATAAGCAGTAAAAAAGATTGGCTTCTATTAGCCAATCTTTTTTACATGCAGGTAACAATTCACCCATAACGTTAATCATTCACTCGTTTGATTTTAATTTCCTTCAATGCTTCTCTTACTACCCAGCTTGCTGCAATCAATCCTGCCGTAGATGGTACAAACGCATTAGATGAAGGCGGGAATTTAGCCTTACGAATATCTGCATCCTGGTTGCCCACCACTTTTGTCACTTCATCAAAAGGCACAATTGGGCTCTCATCGGAGAAAATGACTGGAATCCCTTTTCGAATGCCTTCTTTCTTTAATTTTGTACGGATCACTTTAGCTAATGGATCTGTATGTGTTTTAGATATATCCGCGATTTGAAAGCGGGTTGGATCCATCTTATTGGCTGCGCCCATGCTTGAGATGATAGGAATATTCCTTATCAAACATTCTTTCATCAAGTGAATTTTGTAAATAATCGTATCGGAGGCATCGATTACATAATCCGGTTTATAGGCGAAGAAATCCTGATATGTTTCCTCTGTATAGAACATTTTTAAAGCAATTACTTCGCAATCTGGATTGATGTCAAAAATACGCTTTTTCATAGCATCTACTTTTTGCTCTCCAACAGTGGATAATAACGCATGAATTTGTCTATTCACATTTGTTATATCTATATCGTCCTTATCTACCAAGATTAACGTGCCCACCCCGGATCGCGCTAAAGCTTCCACGGCAAAAGAACCCACTCCGCCAATACCTAGAATCGCCACAGTTGTATTTTTTAATATTTCCAAGCCATCTTTCCCGACAGCCAATTCATTACGTGAGAATTGATGCAACATGAATAGCTCCACTCCAATTTCATTTTGTTAGTAAATGTAATTACCTATTTTTATTTTCCTAAACATTTCTGTTCATCTATACGCGCTTAACTCTTTGATTGTATTTTAAACGAAAGCATTTATCGATGTAAAATACAGTTTCAGCTGATTCAGCAGCAGGCCACGATTATCTACCAATCCCTTTACTTGCTATTCTTTCGCTTAGACAATTGAGATAAACCATTGATTAACAGCCACTGCAGTATTGTATCGTTCTAAAATTATGTACCTTTTCTTCATTAGCTGTTCCGTCGTTTCGATTTATGATACCATACTTTCCTACTAGGAATGAAAGGATATATTTTTCATCGATAAAAATAAAAAACTCATTGCAGCAGCTGCAATGAGTTATAACAATTCTTCATAAGTATAGACGCCCCAAATTGTGCCGTTTGATGCCTAGTGCTTTGGCCCGCCCTCGGCAGGTGGGTGTCCTGTTCCACTTTGTTGCAAGTCCTTCACGAAAAAGGCATTTGCGCAAGCGGTAAACTCCGGACTCCCGTTAAAAGAAATGTTCGGTCAAAACAAAAAGGATGCATAACGTACACTTCAGGACGTCTATTAATTGATTTAATCATATCAAAAGCAGGTTACTTTTTCAAGCCCGATTCCATTTTTGAGACCTTTAGACTAAGCTCTTTAAGCTGGCTTTCAGATACTTCACTCGGTGCATCTGTCAACAGGCAGCTCGCGCTTGCAGTCTTAGGAAATGCAATCGTATCACGTAAGTTTGAACGGCCGGAAAGTAACATGACTAAACGATCCAATCCCAAGGCAATTCCACCATGTGGTGGAGTACCATATTCAAAGGCTTCCATTAAGAAACCAAATTGCTCGTTAGCCTCTTCTGGTGTGAATCCGAGGACCTCAAACATTTTTTCCTGAATAGCACGTTCAAAGATACGTAAGCTTCCTCCACCCAATTCATAACCATTTAACACAAGGTCGTAAGCAATTGCTTTTACTTCACCAGGGTTTTCGTCAAGCAAAGAAATTTGTTCTCTAACAGGCATTGTGAATGGGTGATGAGCTGCATAATATCTTCCATCTTCTTCTTTATATTCAAGAAGCGGCCAGTCAGTTACCCATAAGAAATTAAATTTACTTTCATCAATTAGGTTTAATTCTTTTCCTAATTTATTTCGTAAATTACCCAATGCGTCTGCGACTACGGATTTCTTATCAGCAACAAAGAGCAGCAAGTCTCCAGCTTCAGCACCAGTAACCTCGATTAAACCTTTTCCGTCTTCATCCTGGAAGAATTTTGCGATTGGTCCTTTTAGACCTTCTTCCTCCATCTTCATCCATGCAAGCCCTTTTGCACCGTAGCGGGCAGCAAATTCACCCAATGCATCAATATCTTTTCTGGAGTAATTAGAAGCAGCACCTTTTACATTCAATGCCTTAACCTGTCCGCCGGATTCCACTGCACCTGTGAAGACTTTAAAGCCTGAATCTTTAACGATATTGCTAACGTCAATTAATTCCATCGCAAAACGAGTATCAGGTTTATCAATACCATATCGGCTCATCGCTTCATCATACGTCATTCTCGGTAGTGGTAAAGAAAGCTCGATTCCTTTGACTTCCTTCATCACTTTAGCCATCATGCGTTCAGTCAAATCCTGAATATCCTCTTGGCTCATAAAGCTAGTTTCAATATCGATTTGTGTAAACTCAGGCTGACGGTCTGCACGTAAGTCCTCATCACGGAAACAACGTGCCACTTGATAATAGCGTTCAATTCCAGAAACCATCAATAATTGCTTGAAGATTTGAGGCGATTGCGGCAATGCATAAAATTCACCTTCATGCACACGGCTTGGTACTAAGTAATCACGCGCGCCTTCTGGAGTGCTCTTAGTTAAAATAGGTGTTTCAATATCAAGGAAGCCTTCTCCATCTAAGAAGTCACGGATTGCTTTAGTCGCTTTATGTCTCATTTTAAACGTTTCGAACATAACCGGACGACGAAGATCTAAATATCGGTAAGATAAACGAAGGTCCTCAGATACTTCTTCGTTATCTGTAATCGCAAATGGAGGTGTTTTGGATTCATTGATAATGATTACCTCTTCTGCCTGAACTTCAATACTACCTGTTTTAAGGTTTTTGTTTATCGTTCCCTCTTCACGCGCTACCACTTTTCCCCGTACGCTTAATACATATTCACTTCTGATTTTTTCAGCTAGACCTAGGGCTTCAGGTGATAAATCTGGGTTAAATACAACTTGGACAATGCCTGTACGGTCTCTTAAATCGATAAAAATTAACCCGCCAAGGTCACGTCTTTTTTGGACCCACCCTTTGACAGTGATTTCTTCTCCGATTGCTGTTACCGGTACTTCTCCGCAAAAATATGTTCTTCCGTACACTGTAATTCCTCCTATTATCTTCCCAGTTTAGTTTTTAATTCTGTTACTAACTCAGCGAGCCCCACTTGCTGTTGCTCACCGGTTTGCATATCTTTTAAAGAAATTTTATTTTCTTTCAGCTCATCTTCTCCAAGTACAGCCACGAATTTGGCATTTACACGATCCGCCGCCTTAAATTGGCCTTTTGCTTTGCGATCGGAATAATCCTTTTCAGCTGAAATTCCGTTGCTGCGCAACTCATCTACCAGTTTCACAGAGTAATCCTTTGCTTCGTCGCCAAGTGAAACAATAAAACAATCTACACTTTTTTCAATCGGAAGCTCAATATTTTCGACTTCAAGTGCAGATAGCAATCTTTCAATACTTAAAGCAAATCCAATCCCAGGGGTTTCAGGACCGCCCACCTCTTGAACAAGTCCGTTATAACGGCCGCCTCCACAAAGAGTAGTAATTGCCCCAAATCCTTCAGAATCGAGCATGATTTCAAAAGCTGTATGATTGTAATAATCAAGTCCGCGAACCAAGCCTGGATCCACAACATAAGCAATTCCGATCGCATCCAAGTACGCTTTTACTTTGTTAAAATACTCGGTAGACTCTTCATTTAAGTAATCGATAATGGACGGTGCGCCAGACATTAATTCATGATTACGGTCCTCTTTGCAATCTAGTATTCGTAATGGGTTACGTTCTAAGCGATTTTTACAATTTGGACAAAATTCCTCAATCCGGGGCTTAAAGTGCGCAATCAAAGCTTCTCTGTGTTTTGCACGGCTTTCCTTGTCTCCAAGACTGTTAATCACTAGCTTCAGATTCTTTAACCCTAACTTTTTATATATATTCATGGCTAATGAAATTACTTCTGCATCAATTGCCGGATCGGAACTCCCTAAAGCTTCCACACCAAACTGTACAAATTGTCTGAAACGCCCTGCCTGTGGACGCTCGTATCGGAACATAGGCCCAATATAGAACAACTTAACAGGTTGAATAGCATTCCCATACATTTTATTTCCCACAAAGGAACGAACTACCGCTGCCGTACCTTCCGGACGCAAAGTTAAACTGCGGTTTCCCTTATCCGTAAATGTATACATTTCTTTTTGTACAATGTCTGTTGTATCTCCCACACCTTTTTCAAATAACTCGGTACTTTCAAAAATTGGTGTACGTATTTCTTGATACTGATACACTGAGCAAATTTCTTTTGCTACGTTTTCGATATACTGCCACTTTTCTGATTGACCAGGAAGGATATCCTGGGTTCCCCTTGGTATTTGAACGGCCATATCAAAATTCCTCCTTAAAATGCAATCTATAACCATTTCCAATTGGCATGGCTTGGTAATTTTAGGTAAAATAAAAACAACTCCCAGTCCCATGCATATGCAAGGGACGGGAGTTGTTACCCGCGGTGCCACCCTAGTTGGAGCATAAAAAGCTCCCACTTTTACAGTTAACGCCTGTTTAACGTTCATCCCCTACTAGAAACTAACGTTTTTTCAGGGCGAAACCTACGGTGTGTTCGTTCATATGGGCACATGCAGAAGTGTTTGCAGCCTAAGACACTTCTTCTCTGATCATGTGTGATCTATATTACTCTTCACCATCATTGGAATATAATATGTATTTTTATTTAATTAATATTACGAAGTAACTTCCTAGTTGTCAACCCTTAAGAACGTCCAAGTTTCTTTTTTAGTTGTTTCACGTCTCTGACGGACAGGCCAAATTCCGAAGCAAGCTCCACCATGGAATTATTCTGTTCTTTAACCAAAAAATCATGAAAATCCACTCCGAATATTTGTTTACCGGCATTTTGTGTGATTAATCCCTTTTCACTGTATCTCATATCATGAACACCCCTTATTTATTTAAACTACAGATTGTCTTAATCAGTATTCCCGACTGTGTAAAGTATCTTTCATAAAAAATATTTTTTCTTTAACAAACGCCTGGCCCTGATTTTTAAAGAAGGAGCGATTATTATCTTGCTAAAAAAAATTTTGGTTTTTCTATGTGTAACCCTACTGCTTGCGCCGATGAAAAATTCTATACCAACCGCACATGCAACGATCGATAAAATTGTGGTTAATGAGCCATCTATTTATGTCCGGGAGGAGGCAAATATAAAGGCATCCATCATCGATGAAATCCAGGCGGGGAGTGTTTATGATGTCCTGGAAATAGATGAAGATTGGATTAAACTAAAGCTCAGTGACAAAAAAACAGGATGGGTAGCCAGCTGGCTCGTTACAGGCTATAAAGAAGCGGATCTTACCTCCGATTCCGGTATTGTTACTGCAGACGGTCTACGTGTTCGAAAAGGCCCAGGCACAGAGTTTAAGGTACTCGGCAATCTTCCTATCGGAACAGTAATTCACATAATAGAGAAACAGGATAGCTGGATTTCTTTCACCTATGAGGACCATATAGGCTGGATCCACAGCAACTACATACATCGACATCAATTACAAAAACCCTCAAAGAGAATCCGTATAACAGCTTCCGTACTAAATGTACGAGCATCGGATAAACCAGATGCTTCAATCATTGGAACAGTAAAAAAAGATGAGGAATATACCGTTCTCAAAAAAATTAGAAACATGCTTAAAATTGAACTTCCATCTAAAAAAGAAGGATGGATCCCAAGTTGGTATACAAAATCAGAGAGTGAACGGAATTCAAGTCTTCAAAGGAATGAGTCATTAATGGGGAAAACGATTATCCTTGATGCCGGACATGGAGGCACTGACGGCGGAGCATCCGGACCAGCTGGCACTTTAGAAAAAAGTCTAACGCTTCAGACCGTTAAACTGGCATACGAGAAGTTACGAACAGCCGGAGCGAACGTGGTCATGACTCGTTCCAGCGATCGGTATGTAGCGTTACATGCAAGGGCCAATCTTGCAAATATGAATAGAGCCGATGCCTTTATCAGTTTCCATTATGATAGTAATCAGAATGGAGATAAAAGTGGTATTAAAACATATTATTATCATTCCTATCAAAAGCAACTAGCCTTAACTATTCAAAAATATTTATTGCAAAACGAGACACCGTTAAATGACCAGGGAGTAAAGCAGAACAACCTGCACGTTTTACGAGAAAATCTTCGGCCGGCTGTTTTATTGGAATTAGGCTATATAAATAATCCTGCTGAGGAAGCTCTTATCCAAACAGAATACTATCAGGAGACCATCACAGATGGTCTTGCAAATGGATTAGCTGCCTACTTTTCTGATTTAGAAATTTAGCGTCCCGAAAAGCTATGATTTATGAAACACGTTGTAAAGATCAACAGATTTATTCTTAATAACTTGGATCCTCCCTTTATGCTTTTAATTGATAGCATAAAGGGAGTTTTTATGGATAATTCTTTGGGTGGAGAATGTAAATTACTTAGAGGTATTGGCTGGTTGAATTATTGGTGTGTTTGGCTGGATTATTGGTAGAATCGGCTGGATTATCGCCCAGTTCGGCGGATTTTCCCCATGTACCGGCTGTATGACTTAGTTCGGTTCCTTTCTTTTCTGCTCTGGCTGGATTTTTGCTCAATTTGGCTTGTTTCTTTCCTGAATCGGCTGGTTTCTTGCTCAATTCGGCTGATTACTCTCTCGAATCGGCTGGATTATCGCTCAGTTCGGCCTGTTTTTCTCTGTATCGGCTAAATCGCTCAGTTTAGCTGATTTCAATCCTGAAATATAAATTCAGCTAGATCACTAATTATTGATTTACAAAAAAAAAACACCTCCATATGTCTGAAATAACTCAGATATATGGAGGTGTACGGTATTAAAGAAAGCTACTGCGCTGCTTAACTTTTAGTTTTTGCTTTCGAGAATAAGCGTCACAGGTCCGTCGTTAATGAGCTCGACATCCATCATCGCCCCGAATCTGCCTGTTTCCACTTTCAACCCTTTTTCTCTCAGCATTTCATTAAACATATCATACAATTTTTCAGCTTCATCGGGCTTGGCTGCTGCCATAAAGTTTGGGCGCCTTCCCTTGCGGCAATCACCATATAAGGTAAATTGGGAAATCGATAAAATTTCACCGCCCACATCAAGCAAGGAATGGTTCATCTTCATATTCTCGTCTTCAAATATGCGCAGATGAACGATTTTATCAGCAAGGTAACGGCAATCCTCTTCCGTATCCTCATGAGTAATTCCAACTAATAACACAAACCCGGAGGTAATGGCGCCGATTGTTTCACCATCGACACGCACTGATGCTGCCTTTGAACGTTGCAATACCACTTTCATTTTTTTACCCCTAACTCATAATTCTTCTGACAGAATAAATATCGGAAATTTGCTTAATCCGTTCAACTACTTTATGCAAATGACTTACATTATAAATTGATATAGACATGGTAATTGTCGCACTTTTGTTCCTGTCTGTACGACCTGATACAGCCGTGATATTGGTCTTCGTTTCACTAACAGCTTGAAGCACTTCATTTAACAAGCCGTTCCGGTCAAATCCATTTATTTCGATATCAACATTGTATTCTTTTCGAACGCTCTGACTGCTTTCCCATTCTACCGGGATAATCCGTTCTTTACTTTCTTCATCCAATACATTGACACAGTCTGCCCGATGGACCGAAACACCGCGTCCTTTTGTAATGTACCCAACTATTTCATCACCAGGAACAGGATTACAGCAGCGTGATAATCTGATTAACATATTGTCAATCCCTTTTACACGGACCCCGGAATCCTTCTTCTTCGTTTTCGGAATCATACGCAACTCAGAGACTGCATCAAGCAAGCTTACTTCCTGATCTTTTTCTCTCTTTTTACGAAGCTTATCTGTTAACCTTGTCGCAATTTGAGCAGCTGTTATTCCGTTGTAGCCCACTGCTGCATACATATCATCTTCATTGGCAAAATTGAATTTTTCAGCGACTTTCCTCAGGTTCTCAGTAGTACAAACTTCTTTCACATCATATTCCATTGCCTTGACTTCTTTATCAACTAATTCTTTGCCTTTTTCTATATTTTCTTCTCTGCGTTGCTTTTTAAAGAATTGTCGTATTTTATTTCGCGCTTGTGAAGTTTTTGCCAGCTTCAGCCAATCCTGACTTGGGCCATAGGAATGTTTAGATGTTAATATTTCAATAATATCGCCGGTTTTCAGCACATAATCAAGCGTAACCATTTTGCCGTTTACTTTAGCGCCAATCGTTTTATTGCCGATTTCTGAGTGGACGCGGTAGGCAAAATCAATCGGTACAGATCCTTTTGGCAGCTCATACACATCACCTTTTGGTGAAAAAACAAATACCATATCCGCAAATAAATCCAGTTTGAGAGATTCCATAAATTCCTCTGCATTGGTAGAGGCATCCTGGAATTCAACAATCTCTCTGAACCAATCCAGCTTTTTATCCATTCGTTGTGTCGATGTTAGATCTTTGCCTTCTTTATAAGCCCAGTGTGCCGCAATCCCGAATTCAGCTGTTCGGTGCATTTCTGTCGTACGAATCTGTACTTCCAAAGGTTCACCCTTTGGACCAATAATGGTCGTATGAAGAGATTGATACATATTTGCTTTCGGCATAGCTATATAATCCTTGAAACGACCAGGCATTGGCTTCCAGCATGTATGAATGATACCAAGAACTGCATAGCAATCTTTAATACTATTTACAATAATACGGACTGCCGTTAAATCATAAATCTCTTCAAACTGTTTATTTTGAAGAGCCATTTTCCGATAGATACTGTATATATGCTTTGGTCGTCCAAATATATCAGCCTGAATAGAAACTTCCTTCAGCTTTTCCTTCATTCGGTCGGTGACATCTGATAGATACTCTTCTCGCTCCGCCCTCTTCTTTTTCATCAAATTTACAATTCGATAATATTGCTGAGGATTTAAATAGCGGAGAGCTGTATCTTCAAGTTCCCATTTAATCGTTGAAATACCGAGTCTATGCGCAAGCGGTGCAAATATTTCGAGCGTTTCATTCGCAATCCTACGCTGTTTTTCAACAGGTAAATGCTTCAGAGTACGCATATTATGCAGCCTGTCAGCTAATTTAATCATGATTACACGAATATCCTTAGCCATTGCGATAAACATTTTACGGTGATTCTCAGCTTGCTGCTCTTCCTTTGACTTATATTTAATTTTTCCCAGCTTTGTTACACCGTCAACCAAAAGGGCTACTTCTTCGTTAAAGGTTTCCTTAATGTCTTCCAGTGTTACGGAAGTATCTTCTACAACGTCATGCAAAAATCCGCCCGCTACTGTAAATGTATCCATCTCTAAGCCCGCCAGGATGGCAGCAACTTGAATTGGATGGATAATATACGGCTCACCGGATTTACGATATTGCTCCTTGTGAGCTTCTTTGGCGAATTCATACGCTTTTTCTAAGAATGCCACATCTTTATCATTCATATAGTTTCTTGCTTTATCAAAGACCTGCTCAGCGGTATAAATTTGCTCATTTGCCATGAAATCACCTTTTACTCCGTATTTCCACGTTTTTTGCTTATCGTTATCTATGTTAAACCATATAGGTTAATCGTTAAAAAGAGGATTGTTTCTATTATCATCAAAAAAAGTTTTCTTGTAAAGTAACGAACAAGATTTAATCTGTTGTTTCGCTATTATTCGCAATTTGATAATATAAAAAGCGCTCTAATAATTAGAACGCCATTACTATATGCTTAATATTCCATTAATGTGAGTATATCATAGCCGGCAAGTTTTTTCCTGCCCTCAAGGTACGTTAACTCAACTAAAAAAGCTAATCCTGCTACAACTCCGCCAAGCTCTTCAACCAATTTAATAGTCGCTTCCATTGTTCCGCCTGTAGCCAATAGGTCATCAGTAATCAATACTCTCTGACCTGGTTTGATTGCATCTTTATGAATGGTTAACACATCTTTACCGTATTCCAAACCGTATTCAACTTTAAAGGTTTCTCTAGGCAGCTTGCCTTCTTTACGCACTGGCGCAAAGCCAACTTCCATTGCATAAGCTACAGGGCAGCCGATAATGAATCCACGTGCTTCCGGTCCTACAATAATATCAATTTCTTTCTCTTTAGCAAACTTTACAATTTGATCTGTTGCATATTTATATGCCTTCCCGTTATCCATAAGTGGGGTAATATCTTTAAATTTAATCCCTGGCTTAGGCCAATCTTCTACGATCGCTATATATTGTTTTAAATCCATTGCTCAGTTTCCTCCTTGTTTTCCATGTGGGATCGAATCAACTTGCCAAGGTATTCATAAAGCTGATTGAATGAAGCGTATAGAAGCTCTTGTTCCAACGCCATTCTTGCTTGTCTTTCTTGATAGGTTTTAGATTCTTGGAGATCCCGTTTCATACTGGTCCTTACCAAATCAATGAGTCCGTTATTTATTGTAACAAACTCGAGCTCAAAAAACACCTTTGTCATAAAATCAATATTTTCTTTTGACCAGCCTTTATGAATATTCAGCATGGAACGCAGTTCTTTATATGAAATAGGTCCTTTTTTTGCCAACAAGGCATAATACCATTTAAATTGGTCTCTTGTTGGAAACGCTGAGAAATAATCATTTTGAGTGGTACGAAAGTAAACATACACTCTTTTAGGCAATTTTCCAATAAAAAGTGCTTCAAATATATCTTTTTGTGAAGGTAAATCTGCTAAAACTACATGATAGCCGTCTAAAGTTTCCTGTTGAGCTGCTTCTAAAGAGGTAATATGGATAATTTGATCATTCTCTTTAGTAAATTCCGTCAGCCACACCCTACTCTCTTCCTGAAATAAGATGATTTTGCGTGGAGACGGCACTGTCTGAACATGTATTTTCCCCTTATCGCTGCGACAATCAAATAACTGCCACCCTGGTACAGAAAGATCCTGTAAAAACAATTGGGGCTTTTTTATATTATTCCATTCATTTATCGCCAATTCCCCAATTACAGATACCTTGGCCTGCGGAGATAAATGATCAAGGAACTCTCCTAATCCAAACCCAATGCTATCTAACCCAGCGTCATTTTGTTCGAGCTGAAGTTTAAGATGAGTTTTATCTGCCCCAATTTTCCTGGAAGTTGTTATTGAGGCATCCTCAATCAAAATCCTCGGTTTTGGGTTTTGCATCCCGTACGGTGCAAGCTGGGACATTTGCTGAATAAGCGTTAATGAAATTTCATCAATCGCAACTAAGCTATCTATCTCAGTAACAGGCTGGAAATCTTCTTCTGTTAGAATTTCATTAGCCTGATTGATCAATCGTTGTCTCAATTCCTCAACATCTTCTATTTTCAATGTCATACCAGCAGCCATAGGATGGCCCCCAAAATGAGGCAGCAGTTCTCTGTTTAAAGATAAGTTTTGAAAAAGATCAAATCCTGGAATACTGCGTGCAGATCCCTTTGCTGTTCCTTTCTCACGATCAATACTTAATACGATCGTCGGACGATAATACTTTTCTACAAGCTTACTGGCTACAATCCCTACTACACCAGTATTCCATCCTTCACGGGCAATAATTAGGACCGGATTGGTTTCAGGTGGATAGTTATTCTCCACTTCCTCAATCGCTTCCTGGGTCATTTCTTTTACGATTGATTGCCGCTCTTTATTCAATAAATCTATTTCGTCGGCTATCGAATCAGCTTCTTCCTGACTTTCTGTAAGTAAAAGCTCTACAGCTGGATCTGCCGATTCCAATCTTCCTACAGCATTTATTCTCGGTGCCAATCCAAATCCAATGGAATCCTCATTTAAGGAATCGCGCTGAATACCTGCTTTTTGACAAAGGGCAAGGATTCCCGGTCTCGTTGATTTCTTTAATGCCTGAATCCCTTTAATCGTAATTAATCTATTTTCATCATGAAGAGGAACCAAGTCAGCTACTGTTCCAATTGCAGCAATGCCAATCAACTCATCAGGCAACTCACCAAGTAAAGCATGGGCCAATTTCATTGCCACACCTGCACCTGCCAACTCTGAAAACGGATAAGTTTCACCCGGCTTTTTGGGATGAAGGATAGCTAATGCCTGCGGTAACTCAGGACCCGGTTCATGATGGTCCGTCACAATATAATCCATTCCCAATTCTTTCGCCACTTGAGCCTCATGAATGGCCGAAATGCCACAGTCTACTGTGATAAGTAACGTAGTTCCCTGTTCTTTTATGAATCGAAAAGCCTCTTCATTTGGGCCATAGCCTTCTGTAAAGCGATTTGGAATATACCATGACACATGTTCTGCTCCCATTATTTTAAGCGTGAGCATTAAGATGGTCGTACTGCTGACCCCATCGGCATCATAGTCTCCGAATATAGTAATCTTTTCGTTGTTTTTTACAGCTTTCACAATCCGTCTCACAGCTTCTTCCATACCTGATAGTAAAAACGGATCATAGAAATCCTGCTGGGCTGCATACAAAAAAGACCGCGCTTCTTCTACGGTCTTTATTCCTCTGTTGACCAATAATGTAGCCACAATACGAGGCTGTTCAAGTTCTTGCATGAATAGATTTATAATGGTTTCATCAGCTTTTTTTAAAAGCCAACGTGTTTTTGATTGTAACATATTGTCACCCCTGACCTATCTATTATAAAAAATATCTATCAAAGGTTCAATGAGTGATTCTAAATATTTATGATTTTGGGTGAGTGTTAAGATCATTGTCAGCCAATTCATTATAAGCGATCCGTTCATTTGTTAGTTCTTTTATCTGCTTAGTCAGAGAGATAATACGGACTGCCATTACAGAACCAACAATGATTCCACCCATGGCAACAGATCCTAAAATAACCAAAATCAAGGGCCAATGAGCCGTTCCAAATACATAATTAACATCCACCTTATCCACATTAACAACAGCAAAAATAGCAACGATAAGAGCAAATACTATCCCAAGAATCACGTACCACTGAAGTTTTTTCATATTCCTACTCCTTTATAAAGTATTATGAAAAATTTTAATAAATCATGTATATAGTCTTAATCCCCTTATCTTACAAAGAAAAAACGTACTCCATGTTTGTTAGTCTATTGTTTACCTTTACTAGATCTTGCATACACAGCAAAAAAAGCACACAAAATAATCAGTTATAACACATAAAGTCTTTTTGTGAACTGGTGTAAGCTACCATAAAAACAGCCCGCTTCTCAAGAAAAAGAACCGGGCTGTTTTGTATGAAACATCATTAAACTTGTGGTTGATCGTTGTTTACGCGCTTTTCTTTATATGTTTTGATAACACCTTTCTTCTTCAGCTCTTTGCCTTTTAGGATTCCATAAATAGGGGCTGCAAGCAGAATAGAAGAATACATACCAGTTACCAAACCGATTAATAGAGCAAGGTTAAAATTAAAGATTGATTCGCTTCCAAGGAACATCATCGCCAACACAGTAACTAACACAGTTAGAACAGTATTGATAGACCTGACCATTGTTTGGCGAACACTGATATTGATAATCTCATTAATTTCTTCCTGAGTCTTAATGCGTTTTTTCATTTGCATATTCTCACGAATACGGTCAAACGTAACGATTGTATCATTGATCGAATACCCAATGATGGTTAATACAGCGGCTATAAAGGTTAAATCCACTTCGATTCTAAAAATACTAAATATCGTTATTATCATAAACGCATCGTGCAGGAGCGCCAATATAGAAGGTAGAGCCATTCTCCACTCAAAGCGTAGGGTCGCATAAATAACAATACCAATTGAAGCAATCGCTACCGCAATCAGCGCATTTTTGGCTAACTCCTTACCTATTGTCGGGGATACCGTACTTATATTCGGATTATGCCCATACTTGGAATCAAAGTAATTGTTTAGCTCTGCAATTTCATCTTTTGAAAAGACATCTTTCGTCCGCACAACAGCCGACTTGTTACCCTCACCTGCCATAACGATATCTTGCGAATCAATTTCGTTTTCAGTAAGATCTTTTTGGATTTCATCTACTGATAGTTCTTTATCAGCATTGATTTGAATTCTGGACCCACTGGAAAAATCGATACCTGTATTTAAACCATTTACAAATAAGGATCCTACTCCAATTATGGTTAATATAATAGAAAAGATAAAGAATTTCTTTGCAGGCTTAATGAAATCCCATTTATCAAACTTCGTAGGTAAATATTTATCCTTTTTAAATTCGTTTAAATCATGAATGTCGCTTTTCTTAACCCCAAACCAGCCTGGGCGATTGTTAAGGAAGTTACTGTTCACCCATAAGGACATAATCAATCTTGTACCATACACAGCCGTTATAAAGCTGACTAATATACTGACAATCAAACTGGTCGCAAAGCCTTTGACTGAACTGGTTCCAAAATAAAACAGAACAGCTGCTGCAAGTAAAGTGGTAATATTGGCATCCATTATTGTAGACAAGGAGTGCTTATTCCCCTCTTTATAGGCTGCCTTAATGGAACGTCCTTTACGAATTTCGTCCCGGATCCGTTCATTTGTAATAATGTTCGCATCGACCGCCATCCCCACCCCAAGTATGAGGGCTGCTATACCTGGCAATGTAAGAACAGCATTCATCCAATCAAATACGAGAATGATTAAATAAATATAGGCAGACAATGAGACAACTGCAATCGCGCCTGGGAATCGGTAATAAGCAACCATAAAGATAAAGATAGCCAGGATCCCAACAATTCCAGCTAATAGCGTTTTATTTAATGCTTCTTCACCGAATTTAGCACCTACAGATGTTGAATAGATCTCATTCAGTTTAACCGGCAGGGCACCTGCATTTAAAATTTCAGCGAGGTCTTTAGCCTCTTCTACAGTAAAGTCACCTGAAATAACGGCTGTATCTGAATTGATCACTTGATTCACGTTTGGTGCTGAAATAAATTTAGGATCTTCTTTTGTGATTTCTTCTTTATAGGAATCTTTTCCTTCTTCAAAATCCAGCCAAATAGCTAGTTGATTCTCTGGCGCCATGGCTAAAATATCCCTTGTAACTTGTCCAAATTTATCTGCATCTTTTAATTGGACCTGTACAATAGGTTGATTGGTTTGGCTATCAAAAGATTGGCTGGCTCCTCCTTCTTTTAAATCCCCGCCATCCATTCTTACTTTATCGTTCACATCACGGAAAGTTAGATTGGCTTGCGTTGATAGAAGTTCCCTTGCTTTCTCCTGATCATCTACGCCTGCTAGCTGTACACGGATCCGATTATTGCCTTCAACTTGAATGCTCGGTTCACTGACACCGAGAACATTAATTCTTCGGTCCAATGCGCTTGCAGTAGCCGCCATTGCTTTTTCATCAATTTTTTGTCCATCTTTTGCTGGCTCCACTTTATAAAGAACTTCAAACCCGCCCTGTAAATCAAGGCCCAGCTTAATGTTTTGCATGATATTAGATGTTGTACCAACAAAGGTAACTCCTAATACGATTACAATAAGGAAGAAAGCCAGGATTCTACTTCTCTTAACCATTATGTAAATAGCCCCCTAATCATAATATCCCGATTGAAGCAGCATGGAAGGACGCTACTTTAATAAAACGTGATTATCCGATTTACTCGGTTCCTATGTTTTATTCCAGTTGTTTCAATCTTTTAAAATTTGATTTTACCGTTCTTATTATGAAAGATAGAATACAAAGTGTCAATTTGATTTCATATGAATTGGAAATTAATGCATGGATATATACCGCTTATATTTCTATAAAATCATGAAAATAAATCTTTGAATTCTTCAAGCCCTGAAGCCATATTTTTCTTCATAGCCTCACCTTCTTTTAATGCCTCTATTGTCGCATAATTCATATAATGTGCCACTTTGACACTCATAATATCTTGAAAAATTTCATATGCCCTTATTTCAGGATTAGGTTTCTTCCATTTTTTATTCGTTAAATACATCCAAATATCGTTTCCCTGAACCTCCGGATAACCTAACAATTGAAATTCTTCTTGTTTACTTTTTAAAGCTGGTAACATTTCTGAACGAAATTTCTCATACGGATGCTGTCTGTCCAATTTAATCGTCCTCCAACCCTCATTTTTCATAGATATTCACTTTTTCTGTGAAGCTTGTCATGGTTAGTCCATTTGCATGCATATAGATAATTGTATATGATTGCTGCTTGTTTGAGAAGGAGGGGAATTGAATGTCCAAGTTTATAAGGGGAACTGTTATCTTATTGATTGCAGGATTCATTACGAAGATCTTAGGATTTATTAATCGAATTGTGATTGCCCGCTTTATCGGTGAAGAGGGCGTCGGTCTATATATGATGGCATTGCCATCATTATATCTAGTGATTGCAATCGTTCAGCTTGGAATGCCCATTGCAATCTCAAAATTTGTGGCAGAGGCAGCAGCAAAAGGGGATCATCATAAAACAAAGAAAATACTGGTTGTGTCCTTATGTGTGACCGGAAGTCTTTCTCTAATTTTCACCCCATTACTATTTATGTTTGCTCCATACTTATCAACTCATGTATTCACAGACTCCAGAACTTTACTGCCTTTATTGGCGATTGCACCAATTGTACCAATAACGGCTGTTTCAGCTGTCTTGCGCGGATACTTTCAAGGGAAACAAAATATGAAGCCCTATGCGATTTCAAATATTATTGAACAAATTGTACGTATTTCAATGATAGCCGCATTGACGAAAGCCTTTTTGCCCTATGGAATTGAATATGCAGCTGCCGGTGCCATGGTAGCCTCAGTCATTGGAGAAATTGCCTCTTTGCTATATTTAATGTTGATGTTTAAATTTAAAAAGAGTTTCAGAATGAGAAAACAATTTTTCAACTATGTTTCATCTGGTAAAGATACATTAAAGGAGCTTTTATCCATTGCCATTCCTACTACAGGAAGCAGGATGATCGGATCTATTACTTGGTTTTTTGAACCGATTGTTGTGGCAAGGAGTCTTTTGGCAGCAGGGGTTGCGACTGGCGTCGCTACTGCACAATATGGTGAACTGGCAGGGTATGCCGTACCATTACTTATGCTTCCTTCCTTTATCACCCATTCACTGGGTACATCATTAGTCCCTGCTGTCAGTGAAGCCTATTATAAAGGAAATATCAAACAAGTGATTCACCGGCTGCAGCAGTCGCTCCGATTTGCTTTTTTAAGTGGCTCCCTAGCCGTGGTCACTCTATATGTACTTGCTGAACCAGTCATGCAGGTCATGTATCATAATGACCATGCCAGCATATATGTACGATTTATGGCACCCTTTTTTCTGCTCTTCTTTTTTCAAGGTCCTCTTCAGGCTACGTTGCAGGCTCTTAATATGGCCAGAGCGGCTATGTTTAACAGTCTAATTGGATCAATAACAAAAATCATCTTAATCCTCACACTCGTAACACAGCCGAATATCGGGATTATGGGAGCTGCTATTGCCATCTGTGTATCTACTGTGCTTGTTACTCTTTTACATTTCGCTACTGTTATGAAGAAAATCCACTTAACCATTTACTTGCATGAATACATCATGGCTCTTGTCGTCATGTCCATCTCCGGATTAATCGGACACATGCTCTATGAACAATGGTTAATCGGAATCCCTATGATTCAGCGTTTGATTATTTCGATAGCCGTTATCGTAATTGTTTTCGCAATCGGTTGTTTATTGACAGGCTTAATACGAAAAAAGGAAATCAGGAGAGTTCCTATTATTGGCCCTCTATTATCCAAGATTGCATTATTTCCATAACAATGAACTACTCACTGTTATTAATATATAGGTCGTCATCTTCTAAACTGCAAAACAGAATTTGTTTTACGTCTGTATAACCTTTTTTAGCTAATTCCTGAATTAGCCAGCTCTCTGATTTTCCAATCTCTCTAAGATTTTGCTTTTGTATCACTCCATCTTGAATGAGAGCAAAGATTGGACCTGGCTGTTTATTTTTTTTAATTGATTTTTTCTTGTAAATCGATAATTTCCCGGAAGGCTCAAAAATGGCAAATTCAACATCACTCATTTTTTCTACTTCTTCATCGCGTAACTGTATAAGCAAATCATCAAAATTATAACGCAGCATTCTCATTGCATTTTTGTCAATTTTTCCATTATGTATAATAATAGATGGCTTTCCATCAATCAGTTTGCGGATGAATGGCACTTTAAGTGATATAAAGGCAAGTATAATTTGAATAATGGATATGACTGCTATCGGCAAAATCGCTTTCCACATACTATCATCAGGATTTTCAATAGCTATAACAGCTATATCCGCCATCATCATAAAAACGACTAAATCTAGAAGACTTAGCTCTCCTATTTCCCGTTTCCCCATGATCCGAAAAACCAACAAAATAATAACATATAAAAGACTAGTACGCCCTATAATTTCCAAATATTCAAGCAACCTATATTCCCTCCAATCAAATACATCTGTTAGTTTGCTGTTAAATAGAAAAAAATAGTCATTTGATTGACTGGTTGTACAAAAATACATTCTAAATAAAAATAAACAGAATAAATTATTTATAGAGATCCAATAGAAGATAAGGAGGTTGACCATAATCGAAACAAAAAACATAGGTTCTGCCATTTTGTACGGAGTTGTAACCATCTTTATTATGGCTGCTTTGTTCAGCTTATTATTTTCTTTGCTACTTAGATTCACCAGCATTTCTGAATCTTCTCTAACGTATATCATCATGGCTCTCTCTTTTTTAACTTTGTTTATTGGGGGATTTATATCCGGTGGAAAGGGGAAAAAACAAGGATGGCTGCTCGGAGGCAGTACAGGCCTAATCTATACTTTAATTGTTTTCCTCTATCAATATCTGGGGCTTGAGACCGTATTTACATCCACGCAGCTAATCTATAATGGCTGTTTTATTATCACGGCTATGATGGGTGGAGTACTGGGGGTAAATATGAACGGCGGATCACGAAACTAAAAAAACCTAGCCATTCGGCTAGGTTTTTTCATATTAATCTTCTTTCGTTGTTGTTACTGGACTTTCTTTTTTCTCAACTACTTGAGAAACAGATCTTCTATCAAATGTTAGACGAGAACCGTCTGGACTCTTGATAATTACTGTACCTTCATTAATAGAATCAACAGTTCCGTGAAGACCGCCGATCGTCACGACTTTATCTCCTCTTTGTAAGGCAGCTTGCATTTGTTCAGTTGCTTTTTGTCTCTTTTGCTGAGGACGGATTAAGATAAAGTAGAAAAACACCAACAGCAAAATCGGTAGCAAAAATTGGGATAATACCATATTATTTTCACTCCTTTCATTACATTAGTAAGAATGGTTAGAAGTTTTTTGCATTTGGTTTATTGAACCCATAATTCTCAAAAAATTCTTCCCTAAAGTCTCCAAGCCGGTCTTCCCTGATGGCTTGTCGAACTTGCTCCATTAAGTTTAGCAGAAAATATAGATTATGATAAGAGGTTAAGCGAATTCCGAATGTTTCGTCACATCTAATAAGGTGGCGAATATACGCTCTTGAATATGTTTTACAAACATGACAGTCACAATTCGGATCCAATGGACCAAAATCCATAGAATATTTGGCATTCTTAACGACTAGTCTTCCTTCAGAAGTCATCAGTGTACCGTTACGGGCAATTCTCGTTGGCAATACGCAGTCAAACATATCAACTCCACGGATTGCTCCATCAATTAGGGAGTCCGGAGAACCAACACCCATTAAATAACGTGGTTTATTGGACGGCAATAACGGAGTAGTGAATTCAAGAGCACGATTCATGACATCCTTCGGCTCCCCTACACTTAATCCGCCAATAGCATATCCCGGAAAATCCAAAGATACTAAATCGCTGGCACTTTGGCGGCGAAGATCTTCATATTCTCCACCCTGTACGATTCCAAATAGCCCTTGATCATTTGGTCTTTCATGCGCATTCAGACAGCGCTCTGCCCATCTGGATGTTCTCTCAACGGATTTTTTCATATATTCATGTGTTGCTGGATATGGAGGGCATTCATCAAATGCCATCATAATGTCAGATCCTAAAATATTTTGGATTTCCATAGCCTTTTCAGGAGATAAAAATAATTTATCACCGTTTAAATGGTTACGGAAATGCACGCCCTCTTCTTCAATTTTTCTGAATTGACTCAGACTGAAAACCTGGAAACCGCCGGAATCAGTTAAAATTGCACGATCCCAGTTCATAAATTTGTGTAACCCACCTGCAGCCTTAATGACCTCTGTACCTGGTCGCAGCCACAAATGATACGTATTGCCTAATATAATATTGGCACCCATTTGTTTCAATTCTTCTGGTGACATCGTTTTAACTGTAGCCAAAGTTCCTACAGGCATAAACGCGGGTGTTTCAAAAGTTCCATGAGGTGTATGAACCCGTCCCAGTCGGGCTCCTGTCTGTTTACATGTTTTAATTAATTCATAACGGATTGCTGTCAATCGTGATACTCCTCTCAAAAATCTTACTTAATAAACATTGCGTCGCCAAAGCTGAAAAATCTATATTTTTCACGAACGGCAGTATTATATGCATTTAATACATGTTCACGCCCAGCAAGAGCGCTAATCAACATAATCAACGTGGACTTAGGAAGATGGAAATTCGTAATCATTCCATCAATAGCTTTAAATTCAAATCCAGGATAGATAAAAATATTAGTCCATCCACTTGCCTCAGCAAAGCTTCCATTGTGATCGCGGGCAATCGTTTCAAGAGTACGTGTGGAGGTAGTTCCCACCGAGAATATATTACCACCCTCTGCTCTAACCCGATTTAATAGCTGAGCTGTTTCAGCATTCATTTGATAAAACTCAGAATGCATATCATGCCCTTCAATTGTATCGGATGAGACAGGTCGGAAGGTTCCAAGTCCAACATGAAGCGTGATAAAAGCTAAATGTACACCCATTTCTTTAATCTCTGCAAGCAGTTCTTCCGTAAAATGCAGTCCGGCTGTAGGGGCAGCTGCTGAACCTTCTTCCCGTGCATATACAGTTTGATAGCGGTCTTTGTCCGATAACCGCTCTTTAATATACGGAGGCAAAGGCATTTCGCCAAGTTCCTCTAATACTTCATAAAAGATTCCGTCATATTTAAATTCAAATTCCCTGCCGCCATGCTCCATCTCTTTTACACAAACAGCTGTAAGCTGGCCGTCACCAAACACAACCTCTGTTCCAACGCGAATACGTTTCGCTGGTTTGGCAAGCGTTTCCCATACGTCCCCTTTAATTTGCTTCAAAAGAAGAAGCTCTATATGAGCACCTGTATCCTTCTTCTCGCCGTGCAACCTGGCCGGCAATACCTTTGTATTGTTTAGAACGAGGCAATCTCCAGGTTTCAAGAATTCTTTAATATGCTTAAATTGCGTATGATTCACATCACCTGTCTCTTTATCAAGGACCATCAATCTGCTTTCTTCGCGTTTTTCAAGCGGAGTTTGCGCAATTAATTCCTCAGGCAGATGAAAATCAAATAAATCTACTTTCATGGTGACACTTCCATTTCTTTAACTAGTAATCATGCAGCACACTCAAATGGCGGAATTTACATCTCTATCTATGACGACAACATTTAATTCATTTAAAACGGCTGATGATATAAAAAAATACTGATAATAAGATACTGACAATAATAGACGTCATAATAGGAAAATAAAATGTAGTATTTCCTTTTTTTAATAAAATATCACCCGGAAGCCGTCCAATTTTAATGAATTGCATTAAAAAACCAACCACAAAAATGGCCACACCTATCATCATAATCGTTTTTGGTAAATGATTCATGAATTTGGCACTTCCAAATTGAAATGGCGATACACATGTTCAGTCACAATCCGGCCGCGAGGGGTACGCTGCATAAATCCAATCTGCATCAAATAGGGCTCATACACATCCTCTATCGTTCCGGATTCTTCCCCAATTGTAGCTGCAATCGTATCCAGCCCTACAGGTCCGCCTTTAAACTTCTCTATAATTCCAAGCAATAACTTTCTATCAATCTGGTCAAGTCCAACCTTATCAACCTGCATTAATTCCAAAGCATAATCAGCTAAACCAAACTGAATATCTCCGTCGCCACGTACCTGTGCAAAGTCACGCACTCTTCTAAGCAATCTATTTGCAATCCTTGGCGTGCCCCTGGACCTGCGGGCAATTTCGCTCGCCGCTGATTCCTCAATAGCCGTATCCAGTACCTGGGCTGTACGTGTCACAATTTCCCGCAGCTGTGACTCAGTATAATACTCCAACCTGGATATGACACCGAAACGGTCACGTAATGGTGCTGATAAAGCACCTGCTCTTGTTGTGGCTCCCACAAGGGTGAAAGGAGGCAAATCCAATCGAACAGAACGCGCTCCCGGTCCTTTACCGATTACGATATCGAGGCAAAAATCCTCCATCGCTGGATACAATACCTCCTCAACAGATTTTGGCAGTCGATGGATTTCATCAATAAATAAAACCTCACCAGGCTGAAGAGAACTTAAGATAGCAGCTAAATCGCCAGGGCGTTCAATAGCAGGTCCAGATGTAGTCCGAATTTCCACTCCCATTTCATTCGCAATGATTGTGGCCAATGTCGTTTTACCAAGTCCCGGTGGGCCATACAGCAGCACATGGTCAAGCGCCTCTTCTCTCATTTTGGCTGCTTCAATAAATACACGTAAATTCTCTTTTACTTTATCCTGCCCAATATATTGTTCAAGTGAATGGGGTCTCAGACTATATTCAAACGTCTCATCCTGATTTTGTGCATGCAGGTCCATGATTCGCTCTTCCAAGTTGTCCACCTCCTATTTCAACATAAGCTGTAATGCACCTTTTATATATTCTTCCGTTGTTTTCTCCTCTTTTTCAAGCTTCGGCACCAATTTCTTAACTTCTTTCTCGGAGTAACCAAGTGCCTGCAAAGCAAGCAATGCTTCTTCCAATGCAATATTCTTGGTGGAGTAGCTCAATTCTTTTCCATCTGCTGTTTGGAATAAATCAGGGAATGCATCTGGAGAAACATCTTCAAGCTTCCCTTTTAGGTCAAGGATCATTTGTCTTGCGGTTTTCTTTCCAATGCCCGGAAATTTAACAAGAAACTTCTCATCCTCAGATTCAATGGCTTCCACAACCTGATCGACTCTTCCACTCGCGAGTACAGCAAGCGCACCTTTTGGCCCGATACCTGTGACATTTAATAATTTTATAAACAGTTTCTTTTCTTCTCTTGAACTAAAACCGTACAGTGCCTGTAAGTCTTCACGTACATAGTGATGTACGTATATTTTCTTTTCCTCGTTCGTTCCGGAAAATACAAATGGATTTGGCGCATGAATTAAATAACCAATCCCGTTATTCTCGACTACTATATATTCAGGACAGACATAGTCTATCCGACCTTTTATAAAATCGTACAACGTTTACCTCTCCTCTAATTCGACTGTAAACCATTGTACCATACTACATTTAACCATTATACACTACCAGCACAAATGTTTGATTTTTTGATTTTTAAGAAAACAGCCAAAAGAGCTGTCGCAGGCAAACGATCAGCTCTTTTATAAATTATTGAAGCGTTTTAGACGTCGGTGTTGAATAAGATTTATAAACTTCCAAGAACTTAAGATATCTTTCTTTATTTACGATTCTAACACCATTCTGCAATTCAGATTTTTCAGTGGATTCCAGCTTCTTTAAATCAATTTGATAGAAAGATTGAATGATTTGATCCCTGGCAGGCTTGCCGTTAAAAATAGTAATCGTTCCATCAGATTTAATCCCAAAATACCCATTTCCCTTTAATAAGGGAGAAATATCATCAACATACGTTTGGAATACAAGCTGCTGATCGTTTTGGTCCACCAATAGCCACTTATCATATTTTCTCCAAAAATCATCCATGGAAATAATCGTTTCCTCGATTTTTTCTTCACTCATCTCTCCATCCAAATATACTCGCTGAAGAATGACTGTTCGCTGGATTGGAGTAATTCCAAGGACCGGACTATCCTGACCGGCATCGTTTCTAACCGCAACACCTACGTGATCATTCATACCTGGAATGACTATTAAACAAAACAAACAAGCCACCAGGAAAAAGTACCGTCCATTCATCTAACCCACCTCACTAAGATGTAAATCAACTCTCCACCAGTATCCCCAAAAAATTGAAATTAATACGAAAAGCTGAGGCGACTGTTCAGGAGCGACAAGCATAAGTAAGAGGCACGCAGGGGACGTCCCTTCCCCGAAGTGGTTATACTTATGACTCGAGGGCCTAGGAGCCGAAGCTGGATCTCACGAAAAGCTGAGACGACTGCACTAAGGACCAAGGACTAAGAACGCCACGTCCTGCAGCAAAATCTTTGTGACTATTGTTTTCTAGAGAGCGGTCCGCTCTTTGTTTATATGTTACCGAATGACATCTTCGTAAGTTACTTGACCTTCTTTTATTCTAATTACATTAACCTCTTAACAAATCTATTTCATGAGAGCAAGCGCAATTAAATACATAGGTGTCACCTAATTTGTCCGCTCCAAAATCTTCATGAATATGACCACCTAAATAAATGAGGGGGTTCAGGTTCTCTATCTCCATGCGTAACGACTGGCTTCCCACTCGCTCCCCTCCTGTTATTCTGTCCTGTTTCTCGAATAGCGGAGTATGAGCCACGATAACCAACGGTTCTTTACTTTTTAGTTGTAAGGTGTTTATTTGCTTACGAAATGCTATTTTCAGTTGATCCTCAGAAAGCTCTCGATTTGTGAAAAAAGGTGTTTCCTTGATATATTCAAAGCCCGTAAAGTGAATACCCATATGCTCAACGACTTTACCGTGTAAATTTATGCCGCTCTTTATTTCCGAGTCTACCCAGTCATCGTTTCCTAACACATAATATATTGGAATATCCAAATGTTTAAAAAGACTCGAGATTTCTTGGGCAGATTCCTCCTGGATTGCTTTAAACATCTCAAAAGTGACACTAAATGGTTTTGGATATAAGTCACCCGGGAGAATTAACACATCAACATCTTTTTCTCTTATGACTTCTATGATATGTTTATAGATGTTTCTGTTACCGTGTATATCAGCGACCGAAAGTATATTCATATTGATTCGTTCTCCTCTATCTATTCTAATCATTTGGTTTATTATACTGATTTCAGCTGATTACTGCGGTCTTTTCTGCTCATATTCATTAGTAAGTATCCTTAGCCTTCAGACAGATATCGCTTCTTTCCAAGCTCATGACAAAAAAGATGAACATCCACGACGCTCATCTTTCAATTATCTATTGGTTATTTCACTATTCCTTACATTTTTGCACGATTAATTTTTACAAAAGCCCTATCTTCGACTTCAATTCTCTAAAAAAATAGATTCTCTTTGGTAAATCTTCCACGGTAATATCCCAAAGGGAGTCGAGACGACGGTTGGAACTCCATAATTGATCACGGCAGATGCGATTCCATTCTCTATAAATATCTGTTGGAAAACTAAGCCCAATCAAAAAGAAAGGATTATCCCGATATTTTTTAAACTGAGGAAAAGTAAGAATCTCTTTCAATGAGCAATTATTAAAAATTAGCAATCTGTTGGCATACTGTAAATAATCTATCATAGGCGGTGCTTCAGCCATCAAATCAAAATCAATAAGGAGAAGCTCACCATCATCTTTTCTAAAAAAATTGTGATGTGCCAGGTCGCCGTGAATGATAACAGGATCTTCATCCACTTCCTCAAGCTCGTATGAACCCAGCTTATCCAATGCCCATTCTCCCATTCTTAAATACTCGGTCAGCATCGAGTCGGGAATAACTCTGTTGAGCATATTCCTATTAGATGTAAATTCTCCTAATCGTTCTCTCCATTTTGACACTTGTGAAAAAGTGTGTTTTTCCACTGTCAAATCATTGATGATCGTAGCAGAGGCCTCATGCATCTTATTTAACAATGTCAAACCTTCTAATCGCTCCGAATAATTTTCATACGTAAAGCTTCTTGGATGCTTCGTTAAATATTCTATAAAACCGATTGATTTACCTTTGCATCCAAACGGTTTAATTTCATCGGAAAACACATAAGCTCCATTGAACCCTGCTTTTCGCAGCTTTTTTAAAAATTCGAGTTGCATGAGTAATCTTTTTTGATTTACAAATTGTTTGGCGATAAATATACCCTTATTTGTACTAACCTTAATCAATCTTGGTTTGATAGCTTTCATCTCATAAACTACGATATTTTGTTGACTTAAATAAGCAAGGAGGCAGTCTTTTAGACTGCCTCCCTCCTGCTCCCTCATCATGATTGACCTTCTTGCTCACTGCTTTCTTCCTGTGTCCTTGGCATATCAAATGCTGCCGGCTCGATATGCGGTATCACATGCTGGCCATCGGGATTGTAGGAAGGAGATCCTGTTTCAAACTGCTGACCCCCATACCTTTGATGAAATTGGGAATCCTGAAAAAACGGTTGTTGAGCAGCATGCTGATACATAGGGTGACTCATGCCTTGCTGGTCATACTGACCCATTTGTTGACCCATTCCTTGTTGGTCATACTGGCCCATTGAATGACTCATACCTTGTTGGTCATACTGACCCATTGGCTGACTCATACCTTGTTGGTCATACTGACCCATTGGCTGACTCATACCTTGTTGGTCATACTGGCCCATTGAATGACTCATACCTTGCTGGTCATACTGACCCATCGATTGACTCATACCTTGCTGGTCATACTGACCCATCGATTGACTCATACCTTGCTGGTCATACTGACCCATTGGCTGACTCATACCTTGTTGGCCATACTTGCCCATTGAATGACTCATACCTTGTTGGTCATATTGATTCATTGGCTGATAAAAAGACCCCTGTGCTCCTGTATCAGAACAGCCGCAGCCTTTCGGTATATACCCATCAAATGGAATATATTGCTGTTGTTGCTGTTGCTGTTGATAATGATGATCCATCATATGGCTTGACGATTCCATTCCATAGTGTGAAGATTCAAACCCATAATGCCCAAATCCTGGATGTTGATAGTAGCCTTGTGTTCCCTGTACAGGGAATTGGCCATACGGGGACATCGTTCCGCCTTGATGATACCCTTGCTGCTGCGGATAATAATCCCCATGGTGGCCTCCCATCTTATGGCTTGATTCGTGGTGCCCATAGTGAAAGCTTGAACTGTCTTCCATTCCGTCTCCATGACCCCAGTAAGGCTGGTGGAAAGACGGTTGGTGATAAGACGGTCCAGTCATATATGACTGATTAAAATAAGGCGTTGGATAGGCCATGCATGGATGCATCATAACTGGCGGGCAGCATGGATCATAATATGGAATCATAGGCGGACAATATTCCGGCATATACTGCGGCATTGGCTGCGGTTTCGGCATTGGCATGGGCTGTGGCTTCGGCATTGGTTTTTCCATTTTCTTCGGCTTTTCTTTTATGATTGGCTTTTCTTTTATGACTGGCTTTTCTTTTATGACTGGCTTCTCTTTAACTTTAGGTACCTCCTTAATAATAGGCATAGGAGGAGGTGTTTGCATTTCCATTTTGGCCATATTCATTAAATAATAGTTGTTGATATCAATTTCTGGTACAACAGGTTTTACAATGGCCTGTGGGGCGACATACGGCATTTTAGGCATTTCTTTAACAGGCTTTTCTTTTTTAATATCCATCGGTTGTATTGGCATCTCCTTCACTGCTGGTGGTGGTGACACAATCGGCATCTCTTTCGGTTTACTCGGAACTGTCTCGGTCTCTGCTTTTATACTTTCCTTCACATTTGAACTCCCACCTGAAATAGGAACTTCCTTTACGGTTCCAAAATTAATCTTTGTATTGCCTCCTTTTTTTACAGATGGAGACGTATTATCGGGTATTTTAATTTTCATGCCAGGCATCAGCATATCCGGATTGCTGAGCTGTGAATTCATTTTCTTTAATGTTTCAAAATTCACTCCATATTTCTTAGCAATCTTCCATAATGTGTCGCCCTTTTGGACGATGTGTATTTTCACGCATAATCCCTCCCTACGCATATGTCCATATATACTATGATTGATTGGGCAGATTGCTATTGATTTAAGAAAATTTATGCGGAATTATTCTGGTTTATGAAGGAAATCCCTCTATGTTACAATAAAGACAACCAGTATTTTAAAATAACACCTAAGCAAGGAGGGCATAAGTGATGACCCAGAAAAAATATACAACAGAAGAACGGCGTAAATATATCCTATCCATTTTAAAAGAACGTCATGAACCGATTACAGGAAGTGAGCTCTCTATTATTTGCTCAGTCAGCCGCCAAATCATAGTTGGAGATATTACCTTGCTTAAAGCACGGAATGAACCAATCATAGCCACGCCAAGTGGGTACATTTATATACATCAAATCGATCCAAAATTGGAACGGAAAACAAGGATTATTGCGAGTTTCCATGCACCTGAACAAGCAGAAGAGGAACTACTGCTTTTAGTGGACTGCGGTGTTACGGTGAAGGATGTAAAAGTGGAACATCCCATTTACGGTGACTTAACAGCATCCATTATGGTCAGCACCAGACAAGATGTCCGGCAGTTTATCGCCAATCTAAAAAATACAAATGCCTCTCTCTTGTCCCAGTTAACAAATGGTTTACATCTTCATACCATTGAAGCTGCAAGTGAAGCGGAGCTCGAGCAAGCAGTACAGGCATTAAGAAATGCAGGTTTTTTGAAAGAATAAAAAGATATGCTGCGCAATTTTAATTATGTAAAAGAATAAATAGGACCCCTGCTGAATATAGCAGGGGTCCTTCGTTTAATCTTGAGTGATGATTAATAACTATAATAACTGCCCATAACCGTGACTTGGCAACCCAAGGCTTCCATTTCGGCAATGGCACCAGGCAACAGAATATCATCCATCTTTTGTTCGATATCGATAATGAAGAAATAGTTGCCAAGTCCTGTTTTTAATGGTCTGGACTCGATTTTGGAAAGGTTAAGCTTCCTCCACGAAAAGGCTGATAACACTTGATGGAGAGCTCCGGCATGGTCAGCTGGAAGCAATACCATAATCGTTGTTTTTTCTCCTTTTTGTTGAATAGGAATCATTTTTTCCGATAACGGCTTATGGCCCAGAATAACAAATCGTGTACGGTTATGAGAATAATCGTGTATATCCCATTTAACAATCGAAAGTCCATATTCTTCAGCAGCCATTTCATTTGCAATCGCTGCTGTCAACTCATCCGGATGCTCTTGAATATAGTGAGCGGCTGCAGCAGTGGAGGTAATACTTTCACATCGTACGCCTTTCATATCCCCATGCAGGAATTTGTGACATTGGGCTATCGCATGACTGTGCGAAATAATCCGATCTATCCTGGTTAACTCATTGACATGAGAAGGATGAACCATTAAATGCTGGCGAATAGGGGCGGAAAACTCTGCAACTATCGGAATCGGGACTTCATGAATCAAATAATCCAGTGTGATATTGACTGATCCCTCCAAAGCATTTTCTAATGGAACAACCGCATAATCAACCAGCTTAGCTTCCACAGCATCCATACATTCAGGAATTGTCATAAATGCCTGCCTTTGTCCATAGGAAAATAATTTTGATGCTGCCAAATCACAAAATGTAGCTTTTGGCCCTAGATAGGCAATACGTATGTCCAAAGTGTTCTCCCCCTGCTCTAAACCTCTCTGTTTCTCTATCTATGTATTTATTTTTCAAGCTCCTGAGCCTAATATTTCAACCTTATCCACGAATTCAAGCCTTTTTAAACGGTTTATAAATTCGTTCATTTCCATATGCATCTCACCTGTATTTAACGATAAGGTTACATTTGCACGTCCCTGAATCGGAATGGTTTGATGGATGGTCAGCACGTTGCATCCCGAGGATGCAACGATACCGAGTAATTCAGAAAGCGTGCCTGACCTGTCTTCCAAATGGAAAAATAGCGTAATAATTTTTTCTTTTACCACTGAATGAAAAGGAAAAACTGTATCTCTGTACTTATAAAAAGCACTTCTGCTTAAATCGACGCTTCTAACAGCCTCCCAAACAGAAACAGCCTTTCCTCTTTCAATCATTTCTTTAGCCTGCAAAGTTTTTTGCATCGCCTCAGGCAATACATCTTCCCTGACTAAATAAAATTTCTTATCAGCTTTATTATGCAAGCAAGTTCACCCTCTTTGGAACCATCCTTAAACTTTGTGCTTAATCTACAAATTCAAATTCATATTCCATTAAACGAACAATATCTCCGTCAACTGCTCCGCGCTGTCTAAGAGCTTCATCCACACCCATTGCTCTAAGCTGGCGGGCAAAGCGTTTAATAGATTCATCACGGCTGAAGTCTGTCATCTTGAATAGTTTTTCAAGCTTATCGCCAGTAACAACAAAGGTACCGTCCGATTCTCGTGTAATAACGAATTCTGCTTTTTCTGCCTCATGTTTATAGAGAACACGATGAACACCGCTTGTCTCTTCTTCATGCTCAAGCGGGAATTCCGGAGTTTCCTCAATTTTATCGGCAACAGCAAACAGTAATTCACGCAAGCCTTCATGAGTAACCGATGAAATCGGGAAGACTGGTACATCATCTTCTAGCTGTTCTTTAAAAGCCTTTAAATGCTCTTCAGAATCAGGCATATCCATTTTACTTGCTGCGATAATTTGCGGCCTTTCCGTTAGGCGTAAATTATACTCTTCAAGTTCCTTATTAATTGTCACATAATCTTCATAAGGATCACGGCCTTCCTGACCGGACATATCAATGACATGGACGATTACACGCGTACGCTCAATATGGCGCAGGAATTGATGACCCAGCCCAACACCTTCATGAGCCCCTTCAATCAGTCCAGGTAAATCTGCCATGACGAAGCTGCGTCCATCTCCGGTTTCAACCACACCTAGATTAGGGACAATCGTAGTGAAATGGTACTCAGCAATCTTTGGCTTGGCAGCTGAAACAGACGATAGCAATGTGGATTTACCTACACTCGGAAATCCAACCAAGCCTACATCTGCCAGTAATTTCAATTCCATAATTATATCACGTTCAACCCCTGGTTCACCCTTCTCAGATAGTTCAGGAGCTGGGTTTGCAGGTGTAGCAAAACGAGTATTACCACGTCCGCCTCGTCCGCCCTTCGCAATAATGGCACGCTGGCCGTGTTCGGTTAAATCTGCAATAATTTCACCAGTATTGGCATCTGAAACAACTGTGCCCGGAGGAACTTTGACAATCATGTCAGCTGAATTCTTACCATGCTGATTTTTAGACATTCCATGTTCCCCTCTGGGTGCTTTAAAATGCCTTTTATATCGGAAATCCATTAGTGTGCGAAGTCCTTCTTCTACTTCAAATACAACATTTGCTCCATGGCCTCCGTCTCCACCGGCCGGACCGCCCTTAGGTACATACTTTTCTCTTCGGAAAGCGACCATTCCATTGCCGCCATCTCCACCTTTAACGTAAATCTTGACTTGATCCACAAACATGGGTGGTAACACCTACTTTCTGCTTTTGCAACTCTTTGATTGTTATCTTACCGTTATTTCAAAATAAAAAGAATTAATATCCTCTGTAATGCCCGATATTTTTAAAGGCTCTTTTACCTGAAACATTTTTATTAATTCTTCTTTATTGTTTACTGGTCCCTGAAAATCAAAACCAATCTTTAATGAATCCTCATCTGTTTTGCTGAGCAGGATGGTTAAATGCAGGATATCTAATGCTTCTATTTGCCTATTCACTTCATTGAAAAACTTCTTCATCCAATTGGTTATCAATTCATCCAATTCCGGATAGCCTTTTATATCATCCATAATTTCATATGTAATATGGAATTTGTAATGAAGCCACTTACCTGTCAATAAAAGTTCGGAAAGCATCGGCATATTCATATTTGAGATTTTCGCTTCCTGTTGTGCTTCAATAATGATTTCATCTACAAGACCAGATACTCTATCCATTTTACCTAATGCCATATTTCCTTTAATCAGCTGTATTTTGTTTAACCAATCATGACGTGCATGCCTCAGTAATTCTACAGTCGTCCATTTTGTTTCCATCTTAATACATTCTCCTGTCGGATTGGAATAATGAGGTCCTGGAAAAATCGCAAATCATCTATTACAGTATAACAAATTTAGCGGAGTTTCAGGAGAGGAATATATTCGCCAGCAGTAAATAACTTGGGGTACATACGGAAGTATAATGGTTTTAACCAAAAAAACTCATATCTAAAAAAGAAAACTCCAACCAACAAGGTTAGAGCTTCTTTTGACTGTTACTTATTATGCTTCTTGTGCTACTGGGTAAACGCTGACTTGTTTCTTGTCACGACCCAAGCGCTCAAATTTAACAACTCCGTCAATTTTAGCGAAAAGAGTGTCGTCTCCACCACGGCCAACGTTCAAACCTGGATAGATTTTTGTACCACGTTGACGGTAAAGGATAGAACCACCACTTACGAATTGTCCATCAGCACGTTTAGCGCCAAGACGTTTAGAAATGGAGTCACGACCGTTCTTTGTAGAACCTACTCCCTTTTTGGAAGCGAAGAACTGAAGATCCAATCTTAACATGTATTCCACCTCCTGTTAGCTAAGAATAATTTTCATGTATCTACCATAGTCACGTTCAATCGTTTGTAAGGAAACAAGCATGCCTTCGAGTAACAATTGTACCTTGTCATCGCTATCCGTTTCCGGAAAATGGACTTCAAGAAAACCGCCATCTTTACCTGCCTGTTTAATGATGGGTTCAACAGTAGTTAAACTCATCACGGCATTTACAGAGCCAAAAGCTACTGCAGATACCCCTGCACAAACGATATCCTGACCTTTTTGTGCAAAATCGGCGTGTCCTGATATACTGAACGAAGAAATTCGCTCATCAGCTCGCACTACCTTTACTTTAATCATACGCGTCGCCTTAGAAGCTAATCTTTTCGATTGTTACTTTTGTGTAAGGCTGACGGTGACCTTGTTTTTTACGGTTGTTCTTTTTCGCTTTGTATTTGAAAACGATGATTTTCTTTTGTTTGCCGTGTTTTTCAACTTTACCTGTTACAGTAGCGCCTTCAACAACAGGGCTTCCAACTTTCACATCTTCTCCACCTACAAAAAGAACTTTATCGAAAGTAACGATGCCACCTTCTTCAACGTTCACTTTCTCAACGTAGATAGATTGACCTTCTTCTACTTTCACTTGCTTTCCACCAGTTTCAATAATTGCGTACATACCTGCACCTCCTTAATTGTCTAAGACTCGCCGACGACAGGCGCCATAATGGACTTATTACCTGACGTGTGCGGTTGTAGCATGGGTGCTACAAACTTAACATAAAAATACTATCATAATCAGACAAACATTGTCAATCATGATTTACTAACATACGGATAATAGGCTTGTTTTTTATTCCTTCCTCTGTACGCTTCAAACGCTCTTCAAGATCCTTCTTATTTCCGAGGGCTCGAATTTCAAAACGATTGGCCCCTGTCATTCTTCCCTCCGTCACAAATATATTTTTAGTGCCTGACAGGATATGTATTTTCACCGCATGAATATTGTCCTTGATATACGTGTAAAAGGATGAATCAACCACAACCCATACAGAATCATCCAAGCTGTATTTTAATGCCTCTAACTGACGTTCCAATTCATATATCGCGCTCTGACGGCTTTTTATTAATCCTGTTCCGCTGCATTCCAAGCAGTCTTCTTGAAGAATTTCATATAAATCCGGACCTTCTTTTTTTCGTGTTATTTGCATGAGTCCTAGTTCGGTAAACCCAATGACCACAGAACGCAGCGGATCATCTTTTAAGGCTGTTTCCATTGCTGCCTGTACTTGATGACGATGCTCAGGGGATTTCATATTAATAAAGTCAATTACAATAATCCCGGATAAATTGCGCAGAATCATCTGTCTTCCTACTTCTGTTGCGGCGAGTATATTTGTATCCAAAATTGTTTTATTTATGTCGTGCTTTCCAGTAAACTTACCCGTATTTACATCTATCACATGCATGGCTTCTGTTTTCCCAAAAAGTAAATACGATCCGTTCGAAAGCCAGACTACCTTTTTGACTGCTTTCTCCAATTCTTCAGTAACGCCGTGGGAATCATACAGACCCACTTTATCCTTTTGAAGCTTTGCTTCCCATGTTTCAGGTAGTACAGAACGGAGTAATTGCATTCCTTCTGCAGAATTAGTCCAAAGGTCCCCAGTTGTCCCTGTTGTCCAGCTTTCTATCAGATTCAGAATGCGATTTTGATCGCTTATAAGCGCTGGAGCTTTACTTTTTGACGCTTTTCTTTGTAATTGCTCATAACGTTCACGCAACTCGCTAAGCTTCGAGATAAAGGATTCTTCATCCGCATCCAAGAATGATGTACGAACAATCACACCTTCATCTTTTTGCAGATTCTTGGCTGTTATATGTTTCCACTTCTGAACAGTCTTCCTATCTGCTTTTTTAGAAGTACGGACAAAATGTTCCCCCTTTATATAAACAATTTCAGGCGAAGAAACTTCAATTAACGCACTTATTTTAGCGCCTTTCGTTCCTTCTGGGTCCCGCAGAATGCGTACAAGCAGCTTTTCACCTTGCTTTACATATGTTTTTGCCTCAGGGTCTAAATGGTAGTTCGGCGTTTCTTCAAATGGCAAATAGGCATTTTTATCAAACCCAATATCCACAAAAGCTGCGTTCATACCCGGTACAATTTCCCGAACAATTCCAATGTAAACATTGCCGGCAAATGGGCCCTGCCCTTCTCTTTCAATATGTATCCTCATCAGCTTATCATCTTGCAATAAACCGAGACGTCGTTCCGTTCCTTGAAAATCAAGCACTATTTTTTTCATTAAAAAAATCCTCTCGTTGGCTCATTAATCTTACTTTAACGAGTCAGGAGAGGAGCGTCAATAAGGATACAAAAGTTCTCCAATAGGCCGATATGCCAATTTTGATGTAAAACAGGCATGTAAAACCTCCGCTTCATCCAGCTTCCCTAATTCTTCATCCTTGTTTTTCACGATTATAATATGCTTATTGTCTCTACGGAAATCCTCAAGTATTTTATAAATCTTTATATCCTTTTCCGCTTCCAGCCGTGATATCGCTCTAATATCCTTATTATGTCCATAATGTCTTTCCATCAAAAAGCGTAAAAATACAAATTGACGGTGTTTCCACTCCTTCCATAAAGAAAAGATCAGAAAGCCAACAACCATCCACCAATTCATATTTAGCGGATTAACAGCGACCAATCCGATTAAAGCAAGAAACAGACTGACACCGGAAATGATAATAATTAGACGGTGCGCATGCAGGAAGGGCATCCGCTTGCTTAATAAAACAAACAACGCTTTTCCTCCATCCAGGGGCCAGATAGGGGCTAAATTTATAAATAAAACAATAAAATTATATAGAATTAAACTGGTATAGATATAATCTGATATAAAGCCAATTGTGTAAAAAAGATAAGTCAGCAGCAAAATCCAAACATGCTGCAAAGGACCGGATGCCAACACAATTAATTCCTCATGCCATGGCCGGTTTCCATGCTCATCTGTCTCCAGCTCTCCGCCAAAAGGCAAAAGTGTAACTGATTTTATCCTCCAGCCAAATAACTGCGCAGCAATAGCATGACCCAGCTCATGACATAATACGATTGCAAACATTAAAAGCAATTCAGTAAACCTGGCTGTCAACACACCAAGAGCAAGTAACAACCAGGTTAATGGATGAATGCGTATTTTCGTAAGCACAGGCCATATTTTATTCAAACGAGATCACCTCATTAGGATCAATAAACTTTCCATTGGCTTTCAATGCAAAGTAAAACTCCCCCTTGTCCGGCTCATCCGACGGCGATACTATTCCTACCTTCGTTCCTTTCTTAATTTGTTCATACAAATTGACGTTTATCTCCTGCAGGTGAGCGTACCATGATTCACTCTTATCCGGATGCTGGACAATAACTGTTTTTCCGTGTGTCTCCTTCTCACCTGCGTAGATAACGACCCCCTCTTTAATCGTGTCAACCGATGTATTATTGGATGTTTTGATTAAGACCCCCTGTCCATCCTTCACAAAGCTTTTCATAATGGTGCCTGTTGCCGGCGTGGCAAAACGATTATCAGCAGCATTATTATTTTTAGATTCATTCACCGATTCCTCAGGCAAAAAAGCAAATGGCTTTCCGACTGTATCCTCAAACCAGCTAGATACTGACGCAAATTGAAATTCCTTCTGATAGACTTGGTCAAGGGTAGTTTTCGCTGTCTGGGTCCATGGAGCAGAAGTTCGATAAATAATGGCCATGCACAAAACCAAACAAACAGAAGCAAGGATACGAAATAAGATCCAATCTTTGTTTATAATAGGCGGCTTTTTATGCTCACTCACCCCTTCTTCATATACGAAAACATTTTCAGAACCCCATTCTTTCTCATCTTCCATTTCCGGCCATGTCGGTCTTTCATTCCTCTTACTGGCATTCATCATTCTTTCCCGATTTTTTCTTCTCTCGGCAATGCGCTTACGAACTTCTGAGCTACTTTGGCTGCCCATCCTTTCACCTCTCTTATACAGCTCTTTTCTAAAAGATATGTATAGTCGGTCCAAGCTATGCCATGCAGACATACAAAAAAGGACCTCTAATCAGTTTGATTAGAGGTCCTCACTTACTATTACTTAACACCAAATAATTTTTTTATCCGCTTAAACATTCCTGTTTTCTCATCTTCAAGTGGTTTTAGCGGAATGGATTCACCTAAAATACGTCTCGCAACGTCTCGATAGGCAACAGATGCTCGATTATTCGGGTCAAACACAATCGGCTCTCCCTGGTTTGAACCCTTAATTACGTCATCATCATCAACTACAATCCCAATCAAATCAATGGATAGATGAGTAGTAATTTCATCAATATCTAGCATATCGCCCATTTTTAGCATATGATTTCGAATACGGTTGATGACTAGTTTTGGAGATTCGACATTTGGTTCCTTCTCCAATAACCCGATAATCCGGTCCGCATCTCTGACTGCAGATGTTTCAGGTGTCGTTACAACAATTGCTTTATCAGCGCCAGCCACTGCATTTTTGTACCCTTGTTCGATACCGGCTGGACAATCAATAATGATATAATCAAAATCTTGTTTCAAAGTATCAATTAACTGCTTGACCTGTTTTGGATTTACGGAGGTTTTATCCGCTGTCTGTGCTGCAGGCATTAAATAAAGACGATCATCAAAACGCTTATCTTTCACAAGCGCCTGATGGATTTTGCATCTTCCTTCAATCACATCTACCAAATCGTAGATAATACGATTTTCAAGGCCCATTACTACATCCAGATTTCTCAAACCTATATCAGTATCGACCAAACAGACTCTTTTCCCCATTAACGCTAAGGCAGTTCCGACATTGGCAGTAGTAGTCGTTTTCCCTACTCCACCTTTACCGGATGTTATTACTATGGCCTCTCCCATGGCTATACGCCCTCCTCAAATAAGGATAAATTAGGTCTCACTTTACATAAAACTTGTAATCTATCAAAAATCATCTCACCAGATTGATCTAAATAAGCACATTCCATTTTGTGGTCATCCTGCTCATCATAATCAAAAGAGTTATATAAAACATCTCCAATAACGATTTGGGATGGCTTAAACACAGATGCAGACACGACACATTCTTTATTGCCGTGTATACCTGCCAGCGCCTTCCCCCGCAGTGTACCCATAATAAAGATATTACCGCCGGCTTTAACGGTCGCACCGGGATTTACATCTCCTATTAAGAGCATGTCACCCTTCACTTCCAAAACTTGACCCGAACGGACAATCCTCACGATTTTTGTCACAGCCACTTCTTCAGCCAATCTTTTGGCTTCTTCATGCAAAATAACATTAGATTCAACATTATTTACAACCATGTATCCCTTTTTTTCTACTAAATCGACCAAAGCTTTCGCTTGTTCGTCCGTTAAATAACGATTACCGGTATGTATGGTGACATGAATACTTGATGTTGTTTCAATCGTTGAATTATGAATAGACAATTTTTCATCCAAATCTCTTAAAGCTTCAGAAATAGATGAATGATCATCAATCACAATCGTTAAACCTTGTTTACTTCCTTTGATCATAACATGCTGAATATTCTTCTTTCCCATGACGTCGTGCTCACCTCAATGCAATTTAATTCGACATGAGCGCTGACAATTCCTTTTTTTATAGAATCAATACCGTTTAATTATCTTCTTCAACAGTCCATTTTTTAATCCACTTAGCAAATACATAAGCGAACAGGAGTAGGAAGATTAGATTCAGAATTAAGGTAGGCAGCAATCTCATACGTGCAAATTCAATGAACGTCAATGAAGTATAACCAATTAAGGTATTCACCTCATAGACGATAATTTCTAAAATAGATATAGCAAGCAAACATACAGTTGAGACTATCCCAAGATTAATTTGCAGTACTTTCATCAGTTGAGTTGAGAAGTACACCATTAACGGCAAAGTGAATAAATAAACACCCAATACTTCTGTATAGACGACATCATAGAAGATTCCCATAACAAAAGCATATATGATTGCCATGTTCCTTTTTCCGTACACCCCTAAAAACACTAGAAAGATAATAATAAACCTTGGCACCAAGATGTAGGGTGTTGTATATAATTTCGCCGAAAATATTTCAACAAAAATCCCTTCAGATATAAAAACAAGGACAGCTAAAAGGAAGATTTTAAACCTTATCACAGGTCATCCCCCTCAGTGCTATCTGTATCTACAGTAGTCATTGTACGTTTTACAATCATTACGTTATTCAAATCATAGAAATTAGCTGCCGGCTTAACCAAAGCTGTTTGGGTTAATCCGTATTGATCGATAACGACCTCCTTAACCGTACCTATGACTAAACCTTCTGGGAACACCCCTCCAAGACCGGATGTTGTCACATTCTCACCTTTTTTAATTTTAGCATCATAATGGAGACCTGTTAATAGCAAGGCTTGCTTATCTTCATCATATCCTTGGATAAATCCATATGATTTTTCTTTACTTTGCACCATTGCTGAAATACGGTTTTGCGGATCAAGAGCCGTCATTAATTGTACTGTAGAGGTAAATTGAGAAACACTTTTGACCTTTCCAATCAATCCCTCAGCAGTAATTACAGCCATATTTTTCTCAATCCCATTTACACTGCCCTTCGAGACCGTCAATGTTTCATGCCATCTCTCCGGACCTCTGCCAATGACAGTTGCATGAGAAACTGTATGATCACTTAAATCTTCTTTTTTCTTAAGTATATTGCTTAATTCCTCATTTTCTTTTTTCAAATCATATATCTCTGTTTCCAACTTCACATATTCTTCCAGGCGTGATTTAAGATTCTTATTTTCTTCATATGTATTCCTTAAATCTGAAAGATTCTCAAAAAAGCCCGCTACAGCAGAAGCGGGCTTATGGAAAATTGTTTGAACAAAGCCGGCCGAGTCCTTCATAAACTGTTCAGGCCAGCTCAATTCATCCCTTTCCCGAAGTGAGAACCCAATCAAAGCCACCAGAAAGATGATGCTAATCAGCAAGATAATCAATTTTTTGTTTAAGAAAAATTGTGGCATATCCTTGCTCCTCTATCATTATTATCCTCTTTCAGGATTTTTGCGTTCTATTATATTATCTTGAATCTTTTACTTTTGATTTGAACAAATGAATATGATCAAGTGCCTTACCAGTACCAATTGCTACACAATCCAATGGATTTTCAGCAATTAGAACAGGCATTTTTGTTTCTTCACTGATCACTTTATCCAGGTTGCGTAATAATGCGCCACCACCTGTTAGAACGATTCCGCGATCCATGATATCAGCAGCAAGCTCAGGCGGAGTTTTTTCAAGCGTATTTTTAACCGCATCTACAATCGCATACACTGTGTCATGAAGAGCTTTTGCAATTTCATCAGCAGTGATTTCAATTGTTTTTGGTAAGCCTGTTAATAAGTCACGGCCGCGAATCTCCATGTTTTCAATATCTTCAGGATCACCAGCTGAACCGATTTCAAGCTTAATAGCTTCAGAAGTTCGATCACCAATCATCAAATTGTAGTTTTTACGGATATAGTTAATAATCGCTTCATCCATTTCGTCTCCTGCGATACGAATAGATTGGCTAGTCACAATACCGCCCAAAGAAATAATCGCGACTTCAGTTGTACCGCCACCGATATCTACAACCATGCTGCCTGTTGGTTCCCAAACAGGTAAGTTTGCTCCAATAGCAGCTGCAAACGGTTCTTCAATTGTATAAGCATCACGTGCCCCGGCTTGTCTAGTTGCGTCAACAACAGCTCTCTCTTCAACAGCTGTAATTCCGGATGGAACACATACCATTACATATGGCTTACGTGCAAATAAACCTTGGTTTTTTAACGCTTGTTTCATATAATATTTCATCATGGTTGCAGTCGTATCATAATCAGCAATAACGCCATCTTTCATAGGGCGCAAAGCCACAACATTACCAGGTGTACGGCCGATCATATTTTTCGCATCATTACCGACAGCAACAATGGATTTTGTATCTGTTTGAAATGCAACAACGGAAGGCTCACGTACTACAATGCCTTTTCCTTTAACATAAACAAGTGTATTGGCGGTTCCTAAATCAATTCCTAAATCTCTATTTCCAAGCATCTTTTAATATCTCCCTTTCTGAAACATATTCCATATTAGGTACGAGTTTTTTTATTTTCTTTTTCATATCATAAAGTTAAGTTCTTCAGTAATGTAATGAAAAATAAATTCTTTAAAAAGCATACGTAATATTATAGCTCATCCTCATGTGAATTCCTAGTATTATAAATATCCTTTTTCTTTAAGACTTACATATTTTTTCTCTCCGATAACCAAATGGTCTAAAAGTTCTATTCCCATAATTTTCCCACATTCAGCTAGACGTTTGGTTACTTCTATATCTTCTCGACTTGGAGTGGGGTCTCCTGAAGGATGGTTATGCAAGCATATTATAGATGCTGCTGATCTGCGGAGAGCTTCTTTGAAGACTTCACGGGGATGGACAATTGAGGCGTTTAAACTGCCGATAAAGATTGTTTGTTTATGGAGTATTTGGTTTTTCGTATTTAAATATATACATACAAAATGTTCCTGTGATAAAAAACGCATATCATTCATACAATAATTGGCACAGTCCTCTGGCGAACGAATCACGTACCTCTCTTCATTCGTCAAATTGCTGATTCTTCTTCCTAATTCCATAGCTGCAGCAAGCTGCACAGCTTTTGCTTCCCCAATACCTTTAATGCTAGTCATTTCTTCAATACTTGCCTCTTTCAAAAGACGCAGCCCGCCAAACTTAGCCAAAAGTTGGTTAGCCAGATTCATCACTGAATCTTCCTTTGTTCCAGTCCTTAAAAGAAGTGCCAGTAACTCTTGGTTTGACAGACTTTCCGGTCCAAATTGGATAAACCGTTCTCTTGGGCGATCATCCTTTGGATAGTCTCTTATCATGATTTGCGTTGTATCCATCCATATTCTCCATTCCATTGACGGAGTGAGGCTATTCTTAAGGATGTACTAACTTTTCAAGTTCCCTCTTAAGTCTGGAAACCGGGAGCCCTACAACTGAGAAGTAGTCACCTTCGATTCTCTTAACCAGCAAGGAACCAAATCCCTGTATCCCGTAGGATCCCGCTTTGTCAAACGGTTCTCCGGTCAATACATATTGTTCAATTTCTTCTTTTTTTAATGGCCAAAATTCTACATCTGTTTTTTCATAAAACAAGATAGAATCTTGCCCTCTTAATAAGGCAACTCCTGTATAAACCTGGTGTACATTACCGGATAAACGATTCAGCATGGAAATTGCTTCATCTTTATTTTTCGGCTTACCAAGGATGTCACCATCCATTACTACAATCGTATCTGCGCCTATCACAACGGAATCACGGTTAGTTTCAGCGATAACAGTTGATTTTATGCGTGCTAATTCCATCACTATTTCGTGAGGTTCCATTCCATCCTGATAGGTTTCGTCTGCATAACTTACTTTCACCTGAAATGGTATGTTCAGCATTTCAAGCAATTCTTTTCTCCTTGGGGAAGAAGAAGCCAAGATTAAATCCAATCCTTTTCGCCACCTGCCATAAGAATTTATATAGATAGGGAGATACATATTCATCCTAACAGAATACGACACCATTCTCAATTCTTAAAACAAAATAAAAAAGAGTACCCCGAAATGTGAAGTACCCTTTTAAACACAAAATGTATTTTTTATTTCCCGGAAAATACATTATAATCTATACCATTCATCAAAAAATTGAAGTATACATTTTTGAAGCTGCATTAAGGATGCTTCTTCTGGTTTAGATTGATAGGTAGACCAAGTTTTATTCATACTTTCACTTAAATTATGGAGATTTTGCAATTCTTTCGGAATATTCTCCAAATTAATAGACTTTATATCTGGCTTTTCTTTCGTTTCACTTTGTAATAGGCCCTCTGAAGCCAATTGTGTGTATTGACCGGTGTTGTGAATCATATTATGGATGACCTCTGTTTCTTTTGGTGTGTAAGCTTTTTTTGTTTGGCCCTGAAAACGGATTTCCTTCCAATACGTATCGACACCTTCTCCTCTATATAAAAGTGCCAATTTCTTTGTATCCTGCAACGTAGCCGCTGCTCCTATATAAATAAAATATTTATCCTCCTGTTTAAGAATGATAGCAGGAATTCCATCCCCTTCAATAAGCGAGGCACGTTGTTCTGCAGCCTGTTTACTCGAGTAGACGCCGCCCTGGACGACAAAAGCATTCATATCCTTGACCATTTGCTTCTCCTGAGGCGCTTGTTTATTGGAACCAAGCAGAGGAACAGAGTCCGGTACTTTAACAGTTTCCTCTCCGCCGCCGAATAGGACAATTTTTAATATTACAACTCCAAATAATGTCCCGATTATAAGTGCTACCAATACAGGAATTCCCGCTGCAAGAACTGGTAATTTATTCATTTTTACATGGTCAAGAAAAGCCGTTTTTTGTGCCAGCTTTGTTTTTGCCTCGTTTTTTTTAACAGATTTTTCTTCGGGTACTGCCCAAAGAGACGGTTCTTGTTCATCCTCAACCGTGCTGGCAATTTCTTGGATCGTATCCAAAGTATCTGGATCTTCACTTGGAATCCATTTGTATTCCTTTTTTTCGCCATTTATGTTTACGATGATTGTTCGTTCCCGGGTTGGCTTATCCATTCCTTTGCCTCCGCGTTTTTTGTTCATCTTATCATTCCGTAAAAAAAAAAGAACAAGACTCTTGTCGTCTTGTCCAAAAAGGTTTCGCCAAATTTCTAGGATTCTCTATCCTCAACATTCTCTTCACGTATTTGATCAAGAGGCAACGGCAAATAACCTTCACCTTGCTTTTCACCGCATAATTTACGTTTCATTCCAATTAAACAGATGGATACCGCTTTCCCATCCTTAAATAGTACATAGGAATCTGTATGATTTAATCCCCATTTATCTCCTGTATCCGGACCAATGATGACATCCAAAAAACCTGAGGTAACAAGTTCGTTATATGTTACTGGATTTACTAACGGTTCTTTATTGAATTCTTTATTCTTATAATAAACCGTACTGGCATTACGCATGATATAGGCCTTAGAGACGAAGGCCTGCTTTCTCGCCTTTTGTATGACATCACCAATCACCAGGACAGCCATTGAAGCTATAATACCCAATATGACAATAACCCGCCAATAACTCAATTAAGGTAGCTCCATTTTCATTAGACTTCCTATTTATATTCCTTATCATTTAACTCACAACCTGAATGCTTCTATTAAACTACTCATCATCTTTTTTTGAATCCTCATATACATCCGGTGCAATGCTTAATGGATTATCTTTATTAGCTGGAGGAGGCACCTCTATATCCGGCAATTGGTTTTGCAAATCTAATCGCATTCGTTATGATTTCAGTTGATGATAAATCCTTTAGATAATAGGCCGCTTCTTCTGCTTTATCAAACCGTACTTCGAGTTTAATAGCACCATTTTCCGCATAAGAAAAGGTTTCAATAAATCCTCGTTCCGACAAAAATCCAATCAAATGTTTTAAAAGAAGTACTGTTTTAACAGGGTATTGGTTTGCCCATTTAACCTTTTCTGTTAATTGAGCAACAGAATTGCTATTCTCCTGAGATACAACCTTCTGCTGTTCCACTTCAATCATTTGAGCAGTCATTTCATATTCTTGTTCTAATGCATTCAACTGGCTTTGATTGCTCTGATATTGCCAAAAGTAAAGGATTCCGCAGAGAATACCGAGAAACACTGCAGATAAGATAATCAGGAGTACACCACGGTTTTTGCGCTCTTTTTTTGGCAGCAAGTTAATTTCTACAAGCATCATCTCACTCCTTTAAGAGCCAATCCCCCGGCTAAAAAAAGGACTCCGGCAATTCAGGTTCCTTATTGGTTTGTATATATCCCTTTGGAATACTCACCACAGTTTGATCATATCTATTTTTTATGTCAGTGATCACTTCAGTTAGATAAGGATGATCACCGGTTATGATTATTTTAGTGACCTGATGCTGCTCATGGCTTAAGGAATATTGATAAAAGCTTAGCACCCGATCAATTTCTGTATAAGTATCCTCCAACAATTGCATATAATCTTCTTTGTCACTGGAATATTCCATAATTTGCTGATCTTCATTTATACGCAATAGTTCCCATTCACTACTTTGCCCTGTAATAGGGATATTTTTCATAAAGATCGGCTTATCATTTACAAAAACACTTGTGTTGACGGTATGCAAATTAAATTCAATCAGTAAGAGATGGTCTTTCGAATCTCTTTTTCCTGCATGAAAAAACAGCCTGTACAGCGACAAAGGCGAAATATCTGCTTCTATAGGATAAAGCTGAGATTTTTCAAGCAAAGTGGCGTACTCCGATACCACCTCTTCTTCAGCAGCGAATAACAGAATTTCCTTTTTTCCTCCGTCTCTTCCAACAGAACCACATCAAAAATGGGTTCCTCAAATGGAAGATGTATACTCGTTCCCATTTCCAAATATAAGTAGCCCTTGATTTCATCATCTTTAATATCCTTTGGAATGGCAACCTTACGAATGACCAAACGGGAGTCTGGTACTAAAAACCGCACCTGACGTTTCTGTATTTTTCATTTAACAACACAATCACCTAAAATATCCTTTAGAAGGTCAAAATCAGTAATAATGCCATCCTTTATAACACCGGCAGGTAAAAAATGCTCACCGCATTTATGAACAATCGGTGGGTCCAGCTGTTTAAGTTCTACATAACGAATCACATGGTCTTTTAATACCAGGTTCACAACCCGATTGCTGCCTGAAAATAAAGTAAAAGCCATTATAACTTCTCCCTTCCAAATCAATCACAAAAATTGTAAATACCAGTCTAGCAAGAACTCTCCAAAAAAGTAGGCCACCAGTGTACCAACGACGATGAACGGTCCAAATGGAATCGGCTTCCGCCGCTTCACAAGACCGATTAACATCCCAATGACTCCAAAGACAGCTCCAAAAAAGGTGGAGAATATAAAGGCGAGAATAACTCCCTTTACTCCCATCACAAATCCAATTAAACCGAATAATTTAATATCTCCGCCACCCATGCCGCCTTTGCTGATTACAGCGATAAAAAATGGGATTCCAAACCCGACAATAGCACCAGCTATACCGTCCCACCATGGGTCCAAAGGAATAAATACCCGAATAAACAAAAAAACAACTGTAAAAAACAGCAGAATTTTGTTCGGTATAAGCATGTACGTAATATCCGATATAAAAATAATGATCAGCAGGGAAATAAGTGCCCATGCCACAAACAATTCAGCAGTCCAGCCCAGCAGCATCGGAGCTGCCATAAATAGAATAGCCGTTGTCAGTTCCATCATCGGATAAATAGGTGAAATGCCCGCCTTACACTTACGGCACTTCCCCCCTTGAAACAAGTAAGACAATACAGGGATAAGCTCTATCGGTGTCAATGTATGGCCGCAGGCCGGACAAGCCGACCTCGGAGCCACAATCGATTCCTTCGCTGGAATCCTCAAACCTACCACATTATAAAATGAACCAAAGATGAGACCGGTGAGGAAGATTAAGAGATAGAGAGTAAACATTACAATCATGTAATATTTTCCATCTAATTCTTCTCGAAGTGCTACAAATTTTTTCATTGGCGTTGACGTATATTCATATTGGGTATCCCCTAAAAGATCCTCAAGCTTTGTCGGGTAATAATTTTTATTATCGTAAATCTCCAAAACTCTTATTTTTGGAGTGCTTTCCGCTCCATGTGTTACGTTAGGAGCCTGCAATACCGTTGGAAATAAAATAATAATAGCAATTGCTAGTTTTAGCCGTCTTTTCATATACCCACCCCTCTACCCTGTATTTTAAATAGAATCTATTCTTCACTCATACAAATTACCTATATTATCACTTATTATACATTCTTTACCATTATATTGTATATTTTTCAATAAATTATCTGCTCTATTTATAAATATTAACCTTATAGGATATTGTTGATTTACAGAGATAGGTAGATTTAACCTCATCTTTTTATCAAAATAGTAATAAATCCTTGAATTACTTCGATTTCTCTTTCAAAACTTTTATCAGCTGTTCCATATATGAAACTCACTTCCAAACAAGTAGCTTTAGTCTATTTCTCTTGAACAAAAAAGACGTATTCCTCCTCTCTAGTAGTCGGAATACGTCTCTTTTATTTAATATATTGCGCCACTTTGTTACGTCCGGCGCGTTTTGCTCCTGTATACATAGCCCGGTCTGCATGACGGATTAATGAGTGAGGATCATCCGCATCAATTGGAGCGGTTGAAACTCCAATTGATGCAGTTACTCTTACATGAACCCTCCTGCTTTCACTACCTAAATCAGATACTAATTCATACGGCTTTGTTCCAATTTTTTGACGTACCAGTTCGGCAAATTTATAGCCTTCCTCCACTCCTGCACCAGGGAGGACAAGCACAAATTCTTCACCGCCATATCTGGCTGCAATCCCTTTAAATTGTACGAGTGAAGACAAACGTTCTGCTACCTGGCATAAAACTTCGTTCCCACCCAAATGTCCGTAAGAGTCATTTATTGACTTAAAGTGATCCAAGTCTATTAAGATAAGAGTTAATGTATCCAGCTTTCTTCCCCTTATCAGGATAAATTGTTCTTTTAAGTAATCTTCCAGAAAATAGTTGTTATATAGATTTGTTAAAGAGCAGCGTTCACTTTTGGCTTTTGTTTCTTCATAATGCTTCGCATTTTCAATAGCTGAAGCCAGATATGTAGAAAGAATATCTGCAATCGTTATCTGACTGTTTTCAAAAAAGTTTCTTTTCGAAGATATATGAAGGACAATCCCTTCCATTTGCTCTGCATTTAAAACCGGAACAATCAAGACGCTTTCTGCCCAATCAGGAATACCATGGTTTTCGTATTTCTTCAGGGAGGCAGAGCTCTGAATCAGCAATGTTTTTTTTGATTTCCATACTTCTCCTAACAAGCTGTCTGTTGCCGAGATTAAATTCAAATGGGGCATACCAGTCTCATTTTTACTTTCATAACGAACCATACGAAGGCGATTATTGGCTTTGCTATCCACACTAAGAATATAGGTTTCGTCCACTGGGAAAATCCTTGAAATTTCACCCAAAAATAAATCCAGTACTTGCTTGACTTCTAATCTTTCTGTCAATCTGTGACCAATTTGGCTCGCTTTTTGCAAATCTTCATTCATATGGTCAGCCCGATAATACAGTCTCATCACAAGAGCCAAACTCACAAGCGGTACGCCAACAATAATAATGGCTACCACCCCCAGCTCCTGATAGGTTGAATACAATAATAAACCGATTGGAAAGATGATAATACTGGATACGATATCCGCAACCTGATCTTTTGCAACAAACTCTACTTTTGCCTTATATACAAACACATCTATGAGTAAAGCACAAATAAAATTAGATAAGAACCAGACAATTTGGTGGATTACAATTAATGAAAATACACTTATATCCGATAAGTCCAAATTAGAATGCTGACCGCCAAGCAAATAATAGATTAATCCGCTTGTTAATGAATTAATAAAAAACATTAAAGAATTCATCGGAATGCGGAAAAGCTCATCCTTGCTTATTTTTATTCTATAGAGCAATGTTATTACTCCGATTTGCGAAAGGATTATTTCAACAAATAATCCGTACTCAAGGAATAGAGCCAAGGATACACCCTGAAGGAGAAAAATTGGCAATCCATTTATCATAATAGGGTAATACGTAATAATACAAAGCAGTAATAGGAACAGAAGAATATCAATCGAAAAAAAGCTTCCTAAAATAGGATACTCCGTATATGAAATATATAAACTTGCAGGGACGATCAATAACCAAAGTATCCAAATAATGAAGCGTTTTTGTTTTGTAACCATTACCGCCCCTCCGTTCAGGAATTTCATCCATCTTATGTCAAATTTTATCAAAAATTCTGACATATGTCACACAAGTATTTACAAAAACAGGTCTTATGGAGGATTGTCATGAACATCATTACTTTTACATGAATTTAGTTATGACTTTCGAATAATTTCATTGACGATATATGGACGAATAGACGCCAAAAAATATAAAGAGCCTGTGACCAATAGCATATCTCTGTCTTTCATTTTGGCTAATATCTCATTTATTCCTTCTACCCAATCTTTTTTTACATCCTTATGAGGGTGTCGGCTATGTTTAAAAAGCTCCTCTGCCTCATTCATTCGTTCTAATGGAATCTCCGTAAAAGTTATACTTGCTGCCTTTTGTTCAATCATCTGAATCATCTTTGTATAATCCTTGTCCTTTAAGGCCGCAAACAAAATATGTATATCACAATTTGGGTAACGATCATCAATCGTTGAAAGCAGAGAGTTTATACCTGACACATTATGTGCGCCGTCCAGGATGATTAGCGGCTGGTTCGACACAATCTCAAAACGCCCTTTCCATCTGGCAGATGCCAGTCCTTTTCTGATACTTTCTTCCCGAATCGAAAAGCGATACGTTTCACTAAGTAATATTGAACTGATGACAGCAAGCGCTGCATTCTCAACTTGATGGCTTCCAAGCATGCTAATATGTAAATTCTCCAGTAAGTATTCTCGCCATTTAACCGTGAAAACTTCCTGATTTTTAGGGTGAGAGCGGTTCAAAATCTTAAATTCTTTTCCTAGCGTATATAAAGCAGCATTCATTTTCTCTGCCTGTTTTGTTAGGGGCTCTAATGCTTCCTCATCTTTTACACCTGTAACAACTGATGTTCCATTCTTGATAATACCTGCTTTCTCTGTTGCAATTTCACCCAAAGAATTTCCGAGAATGTTGGTATGCTCTAAAGAGATGCTGGTAATGATCTCCAAAAGCGGTTCAATTACATTAGTGGAATCAAGTCTCCCCCCAAGTCCGGTTTCAATAATAAGAATATCCGGTTGCTCATTTTTAAAATGCAGAAAAGCTAATATAGTCGTTACTTCAAAAGCAGTTAGATAATCCCCTTTTTGCTCTGATTCATTTATTACAGGGAGGAGGTAATTTAATAATTCAACTAGCTTATTGTCCGAAATCATTTCCTCATCAATCATAATTTGTTCGTTCAGCTTTTCAAGATAGGGAGATGTAAAGGTACCTACCCGGTAGCCCTCTGCCACCAAAATATGTTTTAAAAATGTAAGCGTAGAACCTTTGCCATTTGAGCCTGCTATATGTATACAAGGAATGCTGCGCTCCGGATTTCCCAATTTACGTAAGACTCTTTCCATTCTTTCCAGGCCAAAATCCATCCCAAGTTTTGCTGTACGGTCTGCAAGAAACTTCTCTGCCTGTTGATAATCCTGTATCATTTTTTTCACTCCTCAACCATTGCGCTATGTATTAGTATGACATGATTGAACAAAAACACCCTGTTCAAATGCTTCGAACAGGGCGCAATAAAATGTCTTAAGCCAATTCTTCTAAATCCTTCAGGCGGCTTTGTACAGCCTCACGTTTTTCAACATAGTCTGCCAGCTTCGCTTTTTCTTCTTCAATCACCTTTTCAGGCGCTTTTTTCATGAAGCCTTCATTGGATAGCTTTTTCTCAATTCTTTCTACTTCTTTTTTCCATTTTTCAAGTTCTTTTTGAAGACGTTTTTGTTCCTCTTCAATATTTAATAGACCTTGCAATGGAAGAATTAATTCAACACCCGTTACGATAGCTGTCATCGCTTTATCATCAGCAGGGATGTCTGTACCAATTGTTAATTCCTCTGGATTACAGAAGCGCTCGATATAGCTGCTGTTTTTCTCAAGAACAGCTTGTGTTTCTGCATCTTTCGCCTTCAAAGAAAGCTTGATTTTTTTGCTGAGCGGCGTGTTCACTTCTGCGCGAATATTACGTACTGTACGAATGATTTCGACAAGCAATTTCATTTCATCAGAAGCTTTTTCATCCGTTAAGTCCGGATTTACAACAGGCCAAGATGCTGTTGTGATGGACTCCCCTTGGTGAGGAAGGTTCTGCCAAATTTCTTCAGTGATGAATGGCATAAATGGATGTAACAATCGCATCGTTTGATCCAATACGTACGCAAGGATAGAACGTGTTGTAAGTTTAGCTTCCTCGTCTTCTCCATATAGAGGGAGCTTCGCCATTTCAATATACCAATCACAGAAATCATCCCAAATGAAGTTGTATAATGCACGGCCAACTTCACCGAATTCATATTTATCTGCCAGTCTTGTTACAGTTTCAATCGTTTCGTTTAGACGAGTTAAAATCCATTTATCCGCAACTGATTTTTTGCCTGTTAAATCAATCTCTTCATATTTCAGCCCATTCATATTCATCAAGCAGAAACGGGATGCATTCCAAATTTTATTGGCAAAGTTCCAAACAGATTCTACTTTTTCATAGCTGAAACGTAAATCCTGACCTGGTGAGCTTCCAGTTGTTAAGAAATATCTTAATGAATCCGCACCATATTTCTCAATAACCTCCATTGGATCTACACCATTACCAAGAGATTTACTCATTTTCTTGCCATGCTCATCACGTACAAGTCCATGAATCAATACATCTTTGAATGGACGCTCTCCAGTGAATTCAAGTCCCTGGAAAATCATTCTTGATACCCAGAAGAAAATAATATCGTATCCAGTCACAAGAGCTGCTGTTGGATAATAACGTTTAAAGTCTTCTGAATCTGTATCAGGCCAGCCCATTGTGGAAAACGGCCATAACGCAGAACTGAACCATGTATCCAATACATCTGTATCCTGCGTCCAGTTTTCGATATCTGCAGGATCTTCCATTCCTACATGTACCTCGCCTGTTTCCTTATGGTACCAAGCCGGAATGCGGTGACCCCACCAAAGCTGTCTGGAGATACACCAGTCATGGATATTATCCATCCAATTCAAATATGTTTTCTCAAAGCGTTCCGGTACGAATTCTACTTTACCTTCAGTGGATTGCATTTCAATTGCACGCTCTGCCAATGGTCCCATTTTAACAAACCATTGTGTAGATAAATAAGGCTCTACAACAGATCCGCTTCTTTCAGAGTGTCCAACCTGATGGATATGCTCTTCAATTTTGAACAACACTCCCTGATCCTGAAGATCTTTCACAATTTGCTTACGGCAATCGAAACGGTCCATACCTTCATATTTGCCAGCCTTCGCGTTCATCGTTCCGTCTTCATTCATAACTAGAATGCGTTCAAGATTATGACGATTACCTACCTCGAAGTCATTAGGATCATGTGCTGGTGTAATTTTTACAACGCCGGAACCAAAATCCATCTCTACATAATCATCGCCAACAATCGGAATTTCTCTTCCTACGATTGGCAGGATAACCGTTTTTCCAATCAGGTGCTTATAACGGTCATCTTCCGGGTGAACTGCAACTGCTGTATCGCCAAGCATTGTTTCCGGACGAGTTGTCGCAACTTCAATATGCCCGCTGCCATCTGCAAGTGGGTAGCGCATATGATAAAAAGCACCCTTAACCTCTTTATGAATTACTTCAATATCAGAGATCGCTGTTTTTGTACTTGGATCCCAGTTAATAATATATTCACCGCGGTAAATAAGGCCTTTTTCATAAAGTTTTACAAACACTTCACGAACAGCTTTTGAAAGTCCCTCATCTAGAGTAAAGCGTTCACGAGTATAATCAAGGCCCAATCCAATTTTTGCCCATTGCTCACGGATATGAGATGCGTATTCCTCTTTCCATTTCCATGTTTCTTCAACAAATTTCTCACGTCCCAAATCATAACGTGAAACACCTTGATTGCGCAGTTTTTCTTCTACCTTCGCTTGAGTTGCGATTCCCGCATGGTCCATACCTGGCAGCCATAATACGTCATAACCCTGCATTCTCTTCATTCTTGTCAAAATATCCTGAAGCGCAGTATCCCATGCATGACCTAAATGCAGTTTACCCGTTACGTTTGGAGGAGGAATTACAATCGTATAAGGTTCTTTTTGTTTATCCTGTCCCGCTTCAAAGAATTTACCCTTTAACCACCAATCATAGCGTCCTTTTTCGATTGATTGAGGATCGTATTTGGTTGGCATACCAATATCCGTTTGTTGCTCCATTTTTCATTCTCCTTTACTTTCATAATTGGTGAAAAACGCAATAAAAAAACCGCTTCATCCTCTATATAAAAAGGACGAAACGGTATGTCTCGCGGTACCACCTTTGTTCCAATACAAATAACTGTTGTATCGGCACTTCATTTCGTTAACGGCTCTTCACCGGTTATCCGCTACTATTGACGTTCACGGAAACAGCTCCCGGGCGACCTTCTGCGATTACGGTTACTGAAGGAATCTTACAGCCGATGGATTCCTCTCTCTTACAGTCTTAATCACATACTCTTCCCATTCAAAGCTTTTCATTGTTATTTTGGTTTCTCATAATCGGAAATCATTTTTTAATACTGTTATCATACATAAGTATGCATCTACTCGTCAATCATTGTTTCCCATTTTTCTATATTTTATTCAAGCCTATGTCCAAGGTGTCATCGTCAATTCTCATTCTTAGACGCTTTAAATAATGCTGTACAGACACCCATTCAGGGGTAATTTTATATTCTATCATAAAGGGGGAATTTACATGCGAAAAAAGGTAACTCAATACAATATGCCTCCGTGGATTCGAAATACAAGAAATGTCTTACAGCAATTCTCCATTCCCTTTGCCGTTTTTCAAGGAATCCGGACATTCTTTTTTCCGACCACTTTTGATTTATTTCTGCTATTATTACTGATTGGTCTTGCTTTAGCCTTCCACTTTGATATTCTGTAATCTTTTATAACTATTCATTTAGACCAGGTAGGTTTGCCTGGTTTTTGTTTGATACAGCCTATCATTTTATTATGTTGATGCCATATCTTTTATTTCTCTTCCTTCGCCTTTTTGCTTTCTTCTATTTGTTCCATCCTCATAATAATATATTCAATGTTTTTTAATAACCAATACTGCCTTTGGAATCTTCGGCAAAATTGTATTTCATCCTGTTTACCTTTTTTTCTGGAGTATTGTTCTACTACCTTGATACAATTAGCCGGATAGGCTAAATAGGATAAGAATAAACGCAGCTCACCCTCCTTGTAGGGAAAATACTTCAGATAAAGATAGATCCACTCAACTATTTCTTCACCCTGGATTGGATAAGTTTTTAACTGCTTAACGACAAAAGGCAATAAGTCGAAATAGGCAGGTGCGGTTTTACTCTGTTCAAAATTGATAAAATGGCCATAACCATTTTCACTATATAAGAAATGATGAATTGAGATATTTCCATGGGTCACCACACTGCGTACTTTTTCTTCTTCCTTTGTTAGGTCAAACCACTCCTTCAGTTTATTTAAGGAATACGTCAGAGCCTGAGACAAGTCATAAAAGCACATACTAAACAACTGCTCAAACGGAGACATATACCACTTCTTTTCGATGGTTGTTACCATTTCACGAATAAATTCCTTTTGCTCCTCCCACTCCTTGACTGTTTTTTCATAATGCTCTTCCCGTTCCTCTTTCGTAATGTTAATTTCTTTGCCAGATAGCGTATGCATTCTTGCCAATTCCCTGAACATCTGCTGGTGTCGTTCTGCCCGTTCCTCTATATGTTCATCCGGCAGCCAAGGCATAAGGTAACTGATTTTATCATGAGTTAATACTCCATATCTGCCATCAACTGTTGGAAAAATCGGAACAATTCGGTTATATCCATTTTGATATAGGTTCTGCACATTTTTGATAAAATCAATGCCTTTGGTTGCCGGGATGGTTTTAATCGCAAATATACCATTGTTCGTATATACTTTTTTTACTTTTCCAAAATCCTCGTAAAATTCAAGTTCCAATTGATAGTTTCTTAGAAACTCAGATATCCACTCCTGATCTTTTCTTAACATTCCTCTGGCACCCTTTCTGCATGTGCCCTTTTTGGAAACCAATGAAATCTATTTCAGCTGCCCTATCATAAGTCATTATTTTTTAATGAGCTATGCAGCCATGTTTCTCACAGTTAAATTGCATTGTACTATTCCTATTAAAAAAGCAGAGCATATAATGCTGTGCTCTGCTGTTAACTAGACCTATTATTTATAAGAAGCAGCAGCTTCAGGAATATAAATTACCTGACCAGCTTTTAGATCGGATGTTAATTCCAACCCGTTTATTCTCGCGATATGCTGAACGCTCGTTTTATATCGATCTGCCAGAACATCAATATTTTCTCCATTTTGGACAATACAGACTCTTACTTTTGATTGTTGTGATTCTTCCTCCTCTGTAAATAAATCGTATAACAAAGATTTAGACTTACCTTCAGTTTGATCTTCGTTCTCCTTCCCATTCTTTCTTTTAGAATCAGACGATTGATACTTTTTCTCTACATACTGATTGGATGTTTGTTCTTTTTTCTGTTGACGTATGCGAGAAACATTTGTTTCCGGTTCTACTGCAGCTTTATTCAAATCTGGTGCTACATTCGCTTGAGATTGGTGCGGCTGTACTCTGTCATATTCAGGACTTTCCTCTTTTTCATATTCTGAACTTTCCTCTTTTCCATACTCGGCAGTAAAAGGAACGACTTCCATTAATTCCGGAGGACCCTCATCAAATCTATTATCATATGGAATGGAAAAAGATTGGTTTTCATCTTTTTGCTTTTGTCTGTCAACTAATTGGTCCGGTTCAAAAGCAAAAGGGCTATAGTCCTTGTCTGTATGATCTGACTCATCATTCGGCTGTGTTTCTTCATAATCGGCTGGTTGATGCAGTCGGGGTGACAATTTAGTTTCAACATAAAAATGGTCATCCTGGTTATGATTACTCTCTATATAAGAAGTTGGGTTCTTGAGATAAATCTCAGGCGAATCTGCCAAATCCTCCTGCTCCTGATCCTCATCCTCAGAATTTTCCCGATATAAATGCACCTCTATCTGTTCTTCCTCTTGCTCATTATGGACTTCTGCCTGAATAGTAATCTCCTCTGCTGACTCCTCAAAATCTTCGTTGATTTTATTCCATGTATGAGTATGATGCTCTTCCTGAAATCGCCCGGATGTTCCATTTTGATAGTTTGAAGTCTCTTCCCGTTCCTCTGTCTCTGTCACTTGCGTCTGCTCTTCAGGCAAATTATCGTAAACTCCACCAATCCATAAATCTGCTCTAATTTGCAGATATCCCTTTTCTGGCAGCTTATAATCAAAGGTATGCACACCTATATTAAGCTCATCCATTTCCCGAACTCTTTCTGCAGGAATCGTTATATCTACAGGAAATTGCTGATGGAATTCAAATAAATGATGCTCCCTTTGTTCGATTACAGAAACATAGCGCCGAAACGGATCTTCTGCTCCTTCTTCCTGTCCTGTTGCCTCAGTGGCCTTATATTCCCCCATTAAATCCAGAGTCCCTTTAAGAATCACATACTGTTCTACTTGATGAGCTGAAACATTTGGTTCAAGCGAAATGGAATACAGTTCCTCAACTTCCTGTCCCCTTTGAAACCACACACTCTCTTCTAATGAAAATCGTAATGACGATGCATGATCCTCAGACACCCAATTTCCTCCCTTCAGCCCTTTTCATCTAAATGCCATTATCAGCCTATGCTGCAGATACAGAAAATATGTGCTTTGTTAAACGTATGTCTGGAGAATAAAAAAATTCCCCCGAGAGCATACTCGGGGGAATCTACTAATCACTTTATCTCATTCAAATTGGAGCATGGACTCTCGCCTAAAACAAAGGTAAGCAGCAGTAAGAAGTCGATTAGTTCAACTAATGCTCCGTGTGGAATGAAAGTAATTCCTCAACGGACATTGTTTCACTTTATCGTTTAATTGCTTTAAACGCTTTTTGGGCAGCCTGTATAGTCTTTTGAATATCTTCATTACTATGTTCAACTGAAAGAAAGATTCCTTCAAATTGAGAAGGCGGCAAGAATACACCATTTTCCGCCATTTCTTTATAATAATTCGCAAAAAATTGAAGATCTGATTGTTTTGCAGACTCGTAATCTTTAACCTGTTCATTAGTAAAGAAGAAGCCAATCATAGACCCTGCTCGATTACACGTTAAAGGTACTTGGTAGGTTTCAGCTGCTTCCTTAAACCCTGCCTCTAAGAGATCTGCTTTTTTAGTAAACTCTTTATACGTATCCTCATTAAGCTGGATTAACGTTTCATAACCGGCTGTCATCGCAATCGGATTTCCTGATAATGTACCGGCTTGATAGATGGAACCGCTTGGCGCAATTTGGCTCATGATCTCTTTTTTACCGCCGAATGCTCCTACTGGAAGTCCTCCGCCAATTACTTTTCCTAGACAAGTTAAATCTGGAGTAACATCGAAATGACCTTGCGCACATTGATAATCAACACGGAAACCGGTCATAACTTCGTCAAAGACTAATAAAGAACCGTGATTTTCAGTAATTTCTCTTAATCCCTGCAAGAAGCCTGGCAGTGGAGGGACTACTCCCATATTTCCCGCAACTGGCTCTACAATTACAGCTGCTATATCTTCGCCATATTGGTCAAAAGCAAGTTTTACACTCTCAAGATCATTGTATGGAACTGTAATGGTATTTCGCGCAACGCCCTCTGGAACACCAGGGCTATCTGGCAAACCAAGTGTAGCAACTCCTGAACCTGCTTTGATAAGCAATGAATCTCCATGTCCGTGATAACATCCTTCAAATTTAAGGATCTTATCTCGTCCTGTATATCCTCGTGCCAGACGAAGTGCGCTCATGGTTGCTTCTGTACCGGAGGAAACCATCCGTATCATTTCAATTGATGGGACACGATCAATTACAAGCTGTGCCAATTTATTTTCCATTAAAGTTGGAGCACCAAAGCTTGTACCAGTTTCAGCAACCTTTTTAATCGCCTCTACTACCCGGTCATTTGCATGGCCAAGAATCAGCGGTCCCCAGGAAAGAACATAATCAATATATTCATTGCCATCAATATCATAGATTTTTGAACCCTTTCCTCTTTCCATAAAAATCGGATCCATATTTACAGATTTAAAAGCACGGACAGGGCTGTTTACGCCGCCCGGCAATAAATTGATGGATTCCTGGAATGCTTTCTTAGAATTTTCATATGAACGCATATGCTGCAATCTCCTTTATATATGGAATTAATTTGATTCTTTTAACCATTTTGCTGCATCTTTTGCAAAGTAAGTAATGATTAAATCTACACCGGCACGTTTCATACCAGTTAGCATTTCCATCACAATAGCTTTTTCGTCAATCCAGCCATTTGCACCAGCTGCTTTAACCATGGAATACTCTCCACTTACATTATAAGCTACAAGAGGCAGATTTACTGTATTCTTCACATCGCGAATGATATCGAGGAAAGCAAGAGCTGGCTTCACAATGATAAAATCCGCTCCCTCCTGAACGTCTGATTCAGCTTCACGCAAGGCTTCAATACGGTTGGCATAATCCATTTGATAGGATTTTCTATCACCAAATTGAGGTGCTCCGTTTGCTGCTTCACGGAATGGACCATAAAATGCGGATGCATATTTAACGGCATAGGACATGATTGGGATGTGCTGATAGCCTGATTCATCAAGACCCTGGCGAATCGCAGCCACAAATCCATCCATCATATTGGAAGGAGCAATAATATCCGCTCCTGCTTCCGCCTGGCTGACAGCTGTTTTAACCAAAAGCTCCAGACTTTCATCGTTTAAGATTTCATCATTTTCAACCATACCGCAGTGACCGTGGCTTGTATATTCACATAAACATGTATCAGCTACAACAAGAATTTCAGGATAGTTTTCTTTTACAAAACGAATCCCTTTTTGGACAATCCCATGTGTATGAAAAGCACCTGTCCCACATTCATCCTTATTTTCCTGATCCGGTACTCCAAAGAGAATGACAGATTTGATACCAAGTGAAGCCACTTCATCCATTTCCTCTTTCAAACGATCCATGGAAAATTGATAGATTCCTGGCATAGAAGTAACGGGGTTCTTTTCATTTGTACCTTCCGTAATAAAAATCGGATAAATAAAGTCTTCTACATGTAAATGTGTTTCACGCACAAGCGCTCTCATAGATTCATTTCTTCTTAATCTTCTGTGTCGATTAAATTCAATATTGGCCATTTTAAGGTCCTCCTATATTACGAATAATACTGCCTTAATTCTTTCATCATTTCATCTACGGTATATTGCTCCGGACATAATGTGACAGCCACGCCCAGTTCTTCGGCTCTTTTCCTCGTGACCGGTCCGATTGCAACTGTCACTTTATCTATCAAACAGTCAAATAAATGATGTTTTTTCACGGTCTTCATAAAATGATTTACTGTCGAAGGGCTCGTAAATAATAGAATATCTATCTTTTTATTTGTAAGTACATCCACCAAGGCTTGTTCACTGTCTTCTGGCATACGGTTGCTGTAAATAACGGACTCCTCTGTATGTATACCTGTAGCTATCAGCCCATTAAATAGATAATCTCTCGCCAAATCACCCTTTATAATGAGCACAGATTCGCTCGTATCCACTACTTCCAGAAACGCAGGCAAAAAAGATTCAGCTACATATTTCGGTGGGATAAAAGTAGGCTGCAGACCATGTTCCTGCAAGGCTGCTTTCGTTTTTTTACCAATGGCTGCTATTTTAGGATAGATTCCTTCAAATTCCATTTCGTTCAGCATCTCACAAAATAGATCAACACCCGGCTTGCTTGTGAAAACGATCCAATCAAAAGATTCCAGCCTGCTCAGCTTTTCTTTTACTGATTCAAGCCTATCTGCATCAACCTTTTGAAACGAAAGAAGAGGCACCTTAATTGGTACCCCTCCATGCTCAGCAATCATGGCACACAATTGTTCGGCCTGCGCTTCTTCTCTTGTAACCAATACGCCTTTACCCGAAAGAAACAAGGAATGCTTCATTTAGCTTTCCATCTCCTCTTTAACCTTTTCAATTAAAGTCTTTGCTCCCCGTTCGATTAGGCGATTGGCAGCTGTTATACCTAAGCTTTCAGGATCATCTCCTGAAATTTGTTCACGATAAATGGTACGCCCATCAGGCGTTCCGACGAGTGCCTGGAATTGTAAGGTCCCTTTTTCGTCTTTATATGCAAAACCTGCAATTGGAACCTGACAGCCACCCTCCATTTTATTGAGGAAGACACGCTCCGCTGTAACAGCTTCTTTTGTATCCTGACAAGTTAATTTAGCTAATTCCTGCAATAGCTCATGATCGTCTGCTCTGCATTCAATCGCCAGCGCCCCTTGGCCAACTGCAGGTATGCAAGTATCTTCATCAAGGAAATCACTGACAACATCCTTTTTCCAGCCTAATCTCGAAAGACCTGCTGCCGCCAATACGATTGCATCATATTCTTCATCTTTTAATTTTTGAATACGTGTATCCACATTCCCTCTAATCCACTTGATTGTTAAATCCGGACGTTTTGCCAACAATTGAGCACTTCTTCTTAAGCTGCTTGTACCGACAATCGCACCTTCCGGAAGTTCTGCAAGCGTTAGATTATTTTTTGAAATCAACACATCACGATGATCCTCACGCTCTGGAATACAGCCAATTGTTAACCCTTCTGGAAGCTCTGCCGGCATGTCTTTCATGCTATGAATGGCCATATCAATTTCCCCATCTAGCATGGCTTGTTCGATTTCTTTTACAAAAAGACCTTTTCCTCCGACCTTAGAGAGAGTTACGTCTAAAATCCTGTCACCCTTTGTCACAATTTCTTTCAATTCAAATTCAAACGGTAATCCCAGATTTTTCAGCTGGTCAATAACCCAATTAGATTGTGTCAATGCTAATTTACTTCTACGTGAACCGATAATGATTTTTCTCATGATTTACCCTCCATCAATAGACATGAAATGCTGATATGCTGCCGAAAAAGAAGAAATTCACTAGCACTAACAAGAATGAACCAATATTCCAATAAGCGAGTGATTTCCCATAAATCCGGTTGTTAACTTTAAGATATAAATAGATTCCATATATAATTAGGCAGGCAAATGAGCCAAGAATTTTACTATCATACCAATTAATATCCGAAACGATTATATAGGCCCATTCAAGACCTAGTATTAATGATAATAATAACAGAGGTACACCGATTGCTACCAGTATATAAGACAGCTGTTCCAGTTTCGCCAGATCTCCCAGCCTGTTCAGCCTTTTCCCCCATTTCTTTCGCTTTAATAAATCGTACTGTATTAGATACAAAATTGAAAAGACAAAGGAAAGAGCAAACGCTGCATAAGATAGAATGGCAACTGTAATATGAATCATGGATAGCTCAGATAACACCTTAGTTTGCGCTTCTGCCGTAGAATAGGATTCTAATGTTGAGAATATATGAATGACCATCAAACCAAACCCTATTACATTTGTAAAAAACATAAAAAAATCTGTCCGTATTATCCGGTTTAGGATGAGTGAAAAGGTAATCAATATCCACACGTAAAAATATAATCCTTCAAATAAGGTAAGAACCGGGAATCTTCCCACTTCAAACATATATAGACATAAAAAAATTGTTTGCATCAACCAAACAATCGAAAGAAACCAGAAGGCTGCCTTATGAGCCTTCCGATTATTTTGTAAAAAATCTATGAAATAGAATAAGACACTAAGTCCATATAATATAATTGTAATTTCTTGCAATCTATTTAAATTAATATCAATCATATATCCCATCCTTGCTTAATATGGTTGTGACACCACTTTCAAGACAGGTCTATTTTGCTGGACCGATGTTTTAGATTGGAATGGCATTGCCGCCTTAAATTCCTGTTCTTCTACAAGCTCCTCAATATTGAAGATCGAGACAAATGCCTGTAAAGCAGCCTCTGGATTCTTCATTTCTGCCATATCTTTTGCATAAAGAATCGGATCTTTAAGCATCTGATTAATGATGCTCTTCGTATGCTTATTAATAACCTTCCATTCTCTTTCACTTAGGCCTGGTAATTTACGCTGCATACTCTCCATTGTTTCTGCCTGAATATCTAATGCTTTCTCGCGCAATGCAGAAATCACAGGAACAACACCAAGCATTTTGATCCATTGATTGAATTCAACCAGCTCACTTTCAATCATGATCATAATTTGTTCTGCTGCTTCTTTTCTTTCTGCCAGGTTCGCCTGAACGATACCTTCTAAATCGTCTATATCATAAAGAAAGACGCTGTCCAGTTCCATTAGTTTAGGATCTAAATCACGCGGTACGGCAATATCAACCATAAAAATCGGACGGCCTTTTCTTAAAATGTTGATATTTTCCATCATTTCTTTTGTAATTACATATTCCTTTGATCCAGTCGAACTGATTAATATATCTGCATCAAGCAGGGCACATTGCAATTCCTGAAGCATTTTTGCCTGTCCAGAGAATTTAGATGCCAATATTTCGGCTTTTTCCAAGGTTCTGTTAATTACCGTTACTTGATTGGCACCATTGCTATATAAATTTTCAATGGCAAGCTGGCCCATTTTCCCGGCACCGACTACGAGGATTTTCTTATCCTGAAGCGAACCAAAGATTTTTTTACCAAGCTCAACCGCTGCATAGCTGATTGATACCGCATTTTTATTGATTTCCGTTTCAGAGTGAGCTTTTTTGGCAAGCGTAATCACCCGTTTAAACAGATTATTAAACAATACTCCGACGGTATTTTCTTCCTGTGCCTGCTGGAAGCTTTTCTTCACCTGTCCAAGTATTTGAGTTTCTCCCAATACCATGGAGTTCAATCCACAGGCAACCTGGAATAAATGATTAACTGCTCCGTCCTGCTCATAAACATATAAATAGGAGGAAAGTTCATTTTGGTCAACCGCGAACCACTCTGCTAAAAATTCTTTAATATAATATCTGCCCGTGTGCAGCTGATCCACTACTGCATAAACCTCTGTCCGATTACAGGTGGAAACAATGATATTTTCAAGGATACTTTTTTTCTTACTTAATGATTTCATCGCTTCCGGCAGCTGTCCCAATTCAAAACTGACTTTTTCACGGATTTCAACAGGAGCAGTTTTGTAATTAAGACCGACAACAATTATATGCATTTCCCCTGTCACACCCCCATCTGAGCATATTCTTTTGCAAGTATATCATTGGTGTATATGAAAAATTTTCCACAAATTGTGAACATTATCGTAACTCTATATCAATTAAACATGTAAATGAGAAATTCTCATGAAATAAAAACCTGATATAATTAATGTATAATAGGTTAAATCTTAATTGCCAAAATGTTTCTCTGACAGTATTATGTGTAAATTAAATCACTAATTGTACATTATCAAAGATTAGAATAATTATCAATAATAATAAACCGGGAGACTACATATGAAAGAATATCGTTATTTTTCAAGCACTATTTTGATTGGCTTTGGTCTTTTTTATTTTTTAAAATCAATTAACTTTTCCCTATTGTCACCTTATTATTCATGGGGATCTCTTTGTATTATTATCGGATTAGCCTTTCTTGCTGAAAGCAGGTTTGGCAGTCATTCTGATTTTATACTGCCTGGAATCTTGCTCACTGGATTCGGTTTACACCAATACATAGCCGTCCATTTGGAAAACTGGCCAGCTGAGCATACAGCCCTATTTTTATTTATTAGTTTGGGTCTGTTATTGCTTCATCTAAAAAAGGGAGTTGGTAAAGGCCCGGGGATTTTATTCCTCGTTGTTTCTATCATCTTTATCTTCCATGAGAGAATCTTAACTATACTGGGCTTGGTTCATTTTGTTGATTTCTTTAATCACTACTGGCCTGTTCTTTTAATGCTCATTGGCGGATTCATTCTATTTAAGAAAAAATAAAAGCAGATAGCATGGCAACCCTACCTATTGTGGTCAGGGTTGCTGCATTAGGCTATCTGCCTTTCTTTTTTATAATCTCTTTTCGTAACTTGTTACTATTAGAAAAAAAGAGAGACAACTTTTACTGTCTCCTTGTTTCACTAAAGCCCTCATAGTTTACGTACAATTGTTCATGATATTTGGTAAGCAATAGGCTGCATTCTTAAAGATTTCGTTTCCATTCTCTTACATCTATCTAGATGAAAAAGCCGCTTCCAAAAAGAAGTGACTTTCTTGTTATTCCGCTAAAGCCCCCATTAGTTTAAGTACATTTTTTCACTAACTTTGTTGATTTTCAATATTATTATTCATTGCTTGACTGCTACACCGTTAGCATCATATGAAATAGACTGTTTGGACTATCACTCTCATCTATATATTCAGTCAGCGATATTAAAGTCCAAGATATGGTCCGTATAAAGTGCATAGGATTCTACCCAATCTCACAATAGATTGGGTAGAATCCTAAAATTAATCTTCTAGCTCTTCAATCATTTCCGCATAACCGGATAGTTCAGGGTCTGTTTTAAGTTTTTTTAATGCTTTAACTAGAAGAGAAGGTTCTATGTTACCACCTCTTGCGGCCAGTTAGAAGTATAAGCCAACTGAGTTTCTTATATCCCAAGGTTTACTATCTATTAAAGGCAATACGTAATTGTCGGTAATTTTCTCATTAGGATAATCTAAAAGATTGAAAAGAGCAGCATCAAGTGTTTCATCCTTAGTTGATTGGAGCATACTAAGTAGCTCTTCATCTGATAGTTTTAATGACAACTTTTCTTTTTCATCGGGCTCGAAAGAATATAAACCATCTTCTTCGATATATAATCTTCCAATAAAATCATCAAAACTATCCGCTATGGTAATGTATTCCTTTGAATCATTTTCAATATAAACAACAGATGGTTCATCTTTGTTATTACGATAATCAAGAGCAATCCATATGTGCCCGTCACCATTTAATAGAATGAGTTCTTTAGGCATATCCCACTCTTCAATCATTTCAGGAGAATCTAAGATTCCTGGATCTTCCCCTACCCCTTGTATGTAGCTGCATTCAATAAAAGATTCATCATCTATTGTGATTCCATCTTTTAAGCGGTAAGCATTGAATCGAACACTGCCGCCATTCTGTTCTAATAAAAGCTTTCTAAAAGTTTTAGGTAATTGGTATCCTAACTCTTTTTCTGCTTTTCGAAGTTTGGCCTCCGTTAAGGGTGCCTTCCGATAATAGTCTTCTTTTTCTTTCAACCAAAATTTCATACTTATCCCCTTTTCTTAATTATCAAGGTATTTCAGCAAAGTGATGACTATTTCTTATTGAACTAATCTTTCCTGTTATTTCCATAATGATTTCGACAAAAAAGCGGAAGAATCCTTCTTCCGCTAACCTGCCCCATTTGTCTAATAACGACTAGAACATACTGATATCTATTTACTGTTTATTTTCTTTTTGGCATCCACATACCCAACTATTCCAACTATTGTGATTAAAATCAAAACATACATATCTGTAGTCAGTATGCCTTTCGTTACCAATGACAGTTCATCGTATATTCTAATCAAGAGACCAATTAGCGGGAAAATAAGAAGCGACAAAAAGAACTTTTTCCTGACTTCTAAATCTTGCATAATAATCCCCCTTAAAGCATTATTTTCCTTCTTCCGCTAACCTGCCCCTTTAGCCGCATAGCAAAATGGAACTGATCAAAACCTTTATTATAGGAGAGTAATGCCACCAATAGTCTAAGTACATAACTTCACATTCAGTTATTAAATGTAATGTCTTGACTTGGGGAAACATCAGCAAACCAACGTAATACTCCGTTATGATGGTTTATAATTTGTTGAGCAGTAATGACTTCTGAATCCCACGTGCTGTGTGTATCTGAGGCTAAAGTGACTTTATATTTCATACTAAAAGCTCTTCTACAAGTGGTATCAACACACGCTTCTGTTTGAATCCCCGAAATTATTAAATGTTCAATTCCTTGTTTTTTTAATTCAGCATCTAAAGAGGTATTAAAAAATGAATCTGGAGTAGTTTTTTGTATGATGATATCTTGATTGTTTGGAGTAATTTCAGGATGAATCTCCCAACCCTTTGTTCCATACTCTAAAGGTTTTCCAGTAGGTGCATTATGCTGTATATAAAATATTGGTGTCTCCGAAAAGCGTGCCTTAGCGATTAGTCCTTTTAAATTTTTTAGTAGACTATCCCCTCTATACACAACGTTATCTTTTAGGAACATCCCATTTTGAACGTCTATAACCAGTAGTGCTTTTTTCATTATTCTCCCCTTATCGTTTCTTTAAATAGGTTCTACTTCTAATCATTCCAATTTCTTCCTCTGCTAAACTGCCCCATTTCTACAATAAGGAATTCAACATAATAAGGCATTAATCCTTCTTGGATCAATGCCCCCGTAAATTTAATAAGAGATGATTGAAATGTTTAATGATAATAGAGTTATTTAAAAATGAAACTGTCCCGCCTACCCTTTATCGTGTACAGTTAAAAAAAAAAACTACAAGAAATAAGTCGATTGACTACAGTTACAGTTTTAAAATAGAATTATTTACGCTACTGCATTTACCGCGGCAAAATTAAATAAGGATGGTAATGCATATGATTGAAATGAACGATTGGCTTGAGCAATTTAGTCAAAAACTTATTCAACATTTTGGCGAGGAGATTGTCTTTATAGGATTGCAAGGAAGTAGAGCGAGGGAAGATGCAAAGCTAGACAGTGATATTGATGTAGTGGTCATTTTTAAAGAACTGACGATTGATCGATTATTATCGTATGAAGTCGTTACCCATACGATGCCAAACCGTCATTTACTTTGTGGTTTTATTTCGGGTGTAGACGAACTCCATGCTTGGGATAAATCGGATTTATTTACCTTTGTCTATGATACAAAAGCAGTTTACGGTAACTTGGAATTTTTAAAGACACATATTCAACCGGAAGATATCAAGCGATTTGTTCGAACAGGTGCAGGAAATAGTTATCATATGACTTTGCACAATTATTTGCACACAAAATCAGTAGAGGCAATTAAAGCTATATTTAAAAATGCACGTTTCGTAATACAAGGAAAGCAATTTTTAAAATCAGAAATATTTCAATCAGATATAGGGGAGCTTATTTTAAATGCAGAAGAGCTTGATCGACAAGTATTAAGCCGTTTTTTAGAGATTCAACAAGGTATGCCTGTTCATTTACAACAAGATACAACGTTAATTTTTCATTGGGCAAAGGAAACGTTACAAGCAATGAAATGATAAAGACAAAATTGTGCGTTTTTGAACAAATTTTAAAAGCCTTATTACATTTTATGTGTAGTAAGGCTTTTATTTTTCTGTATTAAAATTAAACGACTTTATTATCTTTGTACATATAGTTGCTTATAATTCATAATAAAGTCGGTTGGTAATGGTAACATTCACTAGTGGTTTTCTCTTATTGAGCTAAACTACCCCTTTAACAGTATAAGAAAAAAGAGCTGATCACAAGCCCTTGATATGGAGTAATGCCCCTGTTAGCGGAATAAGCAATCTATCTAAAATCTTTAATTCCATTTTCAAAGGCTTGTTTATCATCATTCTCAATCCCGTGTAGTGCTTCTTGTAAAGCAAATGTACTTTTATAAAAATTAACCCGTTCTGAAATTTCACTACCGCTAGGATATAAGCTAATACACATATCAAAAAAATCTCTACCATAACTGGAGAGTATTCCAGCAAAATCATATGCTGGGTCTCCTAAACCAGAACCCCCAAAATCTATTATCCCTGAAATCCTACTTGTTTCTGGATTTCACAAGATGTTAGATGCCCCGAAATCTCCGTGTATGAGTTTTATATCTAATTTTGAGAATGCTTCCCCATTTAGGAACGTTTCAAAAGAATGTGATATTTCTTTTTGAGCTTCCTTTCTCATAAAAGTAAATAAATTATTTCGTATCTTATCATACAGGTTATCCATTTCTTCAAGAGGATTACAAACCTCTAGCTTCAACTCTCGACTTGCTTTTTCTTTCGAAATAGAATGAAGTTCTACAAGAAAAGACACAAGTTGTGTAGCTACCCCTTTAACCAATTCAATATCCTTAATACCTCTTAAACTTTCCATCCACAAGGGAACACCATCTATTAGTTTATAGCCAGTAAAGGCCTTACCTGGTTCTAATTCTTCAAAATACTGATAAATTGGATTCGGAATTGGAATGGAGACGATGCCTTTAATGTATTGCAGAATTTCCGTCTCTTCTCTTAATTGAATTATTCCATTTTTATATTTTGGGAACCGTTTACAATTAACACATTATTGTTCTGTCCTATATCATTAGGATAAAAGTCTTCTATGGAAAGATCAGAATAAACCGATTGAATGTTTTCAATAAAGTTATTTTTCATTTAAAATATCCCCTTTTTTGGGTCTCTTTATATTTTTTATTTCCAAAACTCTTGCCACAATAGCATTAAAATCCTTCTTGTACGCGTTGCCTTTCAAAGGATTTAAACCCTCACCAGTAATCTTTACTATCGTTATGTAAATAAAATAAAAAATGGTTTCCTGGTCTGGAATCCATTTTTGTAGTTGACCATATGGTGTTACCAATTCGTTTCTCTCTTTAACGCAAAGAAGATAAACAATTACTATTCGCTGTCTCAGATTATATAAAAAATTCTTAAAGATAGAGGTGAGATTGATTGTTTTTTCTTCTAGAAATAATGACTTAAATAATATATTGTATACCTAAAACAATGAAAGCCCTACCTCTCTTTCATCCTTACGGCTCCTTGTCCGTGCCAGTGTGAATCAGGATTGCAAAAATCAAGTGACTATTTTATCGAGTTATTTGATGAAACTTCAAACGTTCGTAAAAGAAATTTAAATAATAAAATTGGATTAGATTGTAGAAATTACAAAAGAGGTTAATGCTCTAAAGGTGAGTTGGAGAAGTTGAATGTCTTTGAAATGATTTATTTTTAATAATAAACATATTTCCAAAAAAATCAGGATATTTTCGGGAAATGTAATCAATTTTCTTAAATTAACCTTAACAGAAACTTTTTATTTGATTTTCAGTAATACCTTTAATTAATCCCAGTTCACTAATCAAAAATTCATGTGCGTTATCTAACATTTTTTTTTCGCTTGTATTAAGTGCTTTTTCTTTCTTCATACGCATTAAATCACGTACAACTTCAGTACATTCTTGTATTTTACCCGTTTTTATTTTGTCCGTGTTCACTTTATACCTTTGTTTCCACGGCAGTAATCTATCTGATTCTCCATGATGAAAGATGTTTATGATGTGTTTTAATGCAATTATGTCAGTAACAGGGCGTATACTTGAACTCTTACCCGTAGGAATCATGACTTGCATATTACCGATTAACATTTTTATGACATAATACTGTTGTTTTTCCTCTGAGATTTCCTTTTCTTCTATGGCTTTAATTAAACCTACTCCATGCATTGGATAAACAATGTTATCGCCAATTTGAAACAAATAATCCACCTCCATAAATGGTAACCTTCTTAACCTTAACATATATATCATTTTTTAGCAAATATTTAATAATATCATAATTTATTTTTCATTGTCAACTACTTTTTTCTTAAAGATCAGAAAAAGCACAAACAATAGGAATCATGTCGGATTACCAATAAAGGGAAGGTTGATTTTCCCACGTATATTCTGAAACCTCTACTAACCTTAATATTATTATTCTTTATAAAACCTTCCTGCGCAAATAACACAAAAAGCGACTGCCTTGTTTTGCAATCACCTCCGTTAGCTTAATAAAGGTATCCTAATAAATCTAACTTGCCATTTTCCCATTTTATATTACCTACTTCTTTGATCATAAGCTCATTAATCTTTTCATGTCCTATTCCGTAAGTTGATTGATTTTCATCGTCAATTTTTAACCATTTACATTCATTATTTACAGACTTGAATCCTGCGTTTAAGTACAATTTTTTGTTATCTGCAAACAAGAGTAAAAAATCAACTAACTTCCCTTCACAGAAATCATTTATTTCAGAGAGCAGTAATGAACCTATTCCCTGTGAACGCTTGTTTTTTGATACACATAAATCGATGATACCAAGAACTCTTATTGGTTTCCCGTTTAAATTCATTACTCTATAATCCAAGCCCACATGACCGACAAGTTGATTAGTATCATCAATTACAATGAACCTAAAATGAGGTAACTGCTTAAAGTAAATTCTATCTTTTGGATATACATCTGTAAAACATTCTACTAATAACTGCCGTAATTTAGTTTCCAATTGACCATTAATTTCATATTCGTAAATTTTTACAATTTTCAATTCAGTTTCTCCTCATCAGTTTATCATTGGGATTAAAACTTATATTATATTTTTTCTTGAATAAACCTTCCCCTTTTACTTCAATAAGAAATTCAACATAAAAAGAGATTAATCCTTCCTGGATCAACGCCCCCCGTTTGTTTAAGTACATACTTTCACAAGCTAAATCAAGCCATCCAATTATTTAACTGCTTTCCAAATAGTCCATCTATCTTTTTCAACTATGTTACATTCAGTAGAAAATGATTCATCTATATAATTCACCAGTAATTTTAATTCTTTATTGTTTAATTCGTGTAAAATACTTCTTCCTGTTCTCTCGCTTAAGTCTTTTAGTAATTGCTTTTTATCAATGTACACTTTTCTTGTTTCCCACAACTTAACTTCCTCAATTTCTAGAAACCCCACTTCTTTAAGTGTTTCTATTACTAATTGACTATTGTGTCTGCGATTAGTCTCTTTTTCAATTAATTTTGGAAATAATTCAAAGAAGTACCCTCTAATATGACTATCATTACCTTTTAATAAACAATCTTCAGGTGTTCGGTCTTGAATAATGTAATATCCTTTAAGTTTTAATAATCTATATGCCTCTTTAAAGCATTTTTGCAAATCATCTATATGATGTATCAATGCTCTTTCAAGCAGTAAATTAAAATTATTACTTTCTAATCCAGTATGAAAAGCGTTACCTTGCTTAAAAGATATATTTTGGTGTTCTTTGCAGTTTTCTCTTGCACCTTCAAGTATTGCTTTGGAAAAATCGACGCCAGTAACAGAATATATCCCCATATCAGACAGTGCCTTAGAATAAATACCACCGCCACATCCTATATCCAATGCCTTGGTTATATTTTCGATTGGTACAAGGTCTTTAATAGCGTCAATCCACGAATTATCGGCATTTCGAGTTGTATAAGTATTTTGATTTTCCTCATTATGAAAATCAATTCCCACCTAACATCCCCCATTTCACATTTAGTTAGTTTCACCAGAATTATTTGAGTAAGATTGATAATTAACTAACAGCAGCGACGTGTGTACTTCCCACCCTTATTTTATGCCATATATTTCCGTGATAAAATTTCAAAACAATTATTAGCACTCATAAGTTTTCCATATGATACTGTTCCACTAACCTGACACTTTAGTCTATTAAGAAAAGACCGTCATTTTGACAGCTTTGATCTTCTGATAATACACCGTTTGATCATTGAAAATTCTCTAAAATTATTTATATTCTTTTGGTTTTCTTATACTTAAATATCCTCCTAAAATTAAACCTAACGCTGATAATCCATAAATAACAGATTTAATATCAGTATGAATATCTAAGTTAGATGTAACCAAAGCCAGTATAAGTGAAATCAATGTTAATAGATAAGATTTGGATTTCAATTTTTCATTCTCCATTTCTAAAAAGAACTAACTATCACTTAAATAATTTGACTAACCTGCCACTTGAAGTTCTCATTATTCTGTAGTGCTATATTTATTAGTTTTTGCATCGATGATCTTTTTTGAAATTCCAACAGAAAATCCAAATATCCCAATTATCAATACACGATAGTTATTAGATAATTTATCTCCAACAAATACATAGAATATCGCAGAAATAGTTCCGACTAATATTAAAAGAATTATGTCCATTCTTGTAAGTTTCATAAAACCATCCCTCCTTTTATTTTTAATCACTATACTTTGCAATCTTATACAACACATCTATCTTAATTAACGTCTACATTGACCAATAACTCATCTTTAAATACCTTTATTAATTATTCGATATGTTATATTCATATTCTTCTTCCGCTAAACTGCCCCATTTCTACAATAAGGAATTCAACGAAAAAGAGCATTAATCCTCCTTGGATCAATGCCCGTGTTTGTTTAAATTGAAATTTTTTATAATTAGGCTTTTGAATCATTCGACGTATAGGATTGACCAAAGCAAAAAATATAAGGACTATAAAATTATCAACATTTATAACTCTCTCCCAGAAAAGAATTTACTCAGACTCTAACTCAAAGGATTCTTGTTTTTCATTATCCCATTTAATTGTAACTTTGATTGGAAGGTCTTCCTGCGATACAGCACCACCCGAACTGGATAAAGAAAATCGAACCGTGGATCCTCTAGTACCATATTCTTTATATTTTGTTTCACCGTTATTAATTACTACCTCTATGTTCCTAAAAAAGGTCTTGCTCGATCCGTTTTTATAGCTAAATACAAAATCTCCTTCTTCTCTTGTTCCATTTTCAGAGATGATTGCAGAGTATTCCCCTTTCCAGTTGTCACTTTCTCCTGAGAAAGAAAGAGGTTTACCATTTCCATTAGAAAGAAATGTTTCATTACATCCAATAATCAATAAAATAAAAGGAATCAAAAACAGTAAGCGTTTCATCATATCGCCCCTAATTAGCCTATTACCTATATTTATTCCTCTTTAAAAGAATTTATTCTTCTTCCACTAACCTGCCCCGTTAGTTCAATATGAAACAGTCCCAAATAGCTTCCTCCACTACAAAATATTCTTCGTGGGAGCATACAGCTAATATGCATTATCATTATGGTAAAACATTAAGTCTTCTGGTAGTTCAGGACTAATCCAATCAAAAAGGGAATGACAACACTCTTTCAAAAAGTCTCTTGTAGCATTATTCATACTAAAATAAAAAACGTAGGCTGTATCTTCAGAAAGTCTTGTGGTTTCCCATTTTTTGTATTCGTCTTTCGATTAAATATTCTTCAATATCGATTATTAAATTATCAATAAAGGCAAGACGCTCCTTTTCAAACTCCAATAAACGTCCATCTTCTACAAAAGCAAAGCGATTATAATTCCTTGAGAGTAAGTCTATTAATTGCTTATAACGTTTGCCCTTTATATTTTTATGTACCCATATCATATTAATCTCACCTGAACGCTACAATTTACCGTTTTTGGGTTTCTATATGTATTCATCTTTAATATAATTCAATAAAATATTAATAAATTCCTTCTTCACTAACCTATCCCATTCATTCAAGAAGGTAATTCCCACCCAATTTTACCGCAAATGGATAGCAGCTCCCTTTTTATTCAAAGCAACAATATTTACGAAAAAGCCTTTTATAGAGATCTCAGCCTATTAACAAAGGATATTTACAATTAATTACATATGAATTATGCTTTATTTACAGAGGAGGTGTTAGAGATTGAGCACAAACACATTTTTCATTCGATTTTCCATCAGCATACTTCTTATTTTCGGAGGAACATTTACAATCCGTTATTTTAGAACAGGTGAGCTTTTAATCGATCAAATAACGGGAATAGCCGCCGGTTTACTTATTTTAATTGCATCCCTCGTATGGAGAAATAAATCCAAGCAATCCACATAATAGACGTTTGAAAGATTTACGCATACAATCCATCCTTAAAAAGATTCTCGAATTTGATGATTCTACTTCATTTGTTTACTTCAATTCTCATCTTCAGACCACTCATTTCTTTCGCTTTTTATAAATCAATTCTTAGCATATTAATAAAATTACGTTATTTCTCTGACATGTCATAATAATTTGGAAAAATCCTTGGAGGAAACAATGAAGAAAGTAATAAATAAGATTAATCCCAAGATTGAAGTAGCCGGAGTGTCATTAATTGAATTAAAGAAAACAGAACGAACACTTGGCGCTACCTTTCCAGAAGAATACAAGGAACTCTTTCTAGAAACAAATGGTGCAACATTCGGAGAATGGTCTTTGTACTCGATTCAAGCTAATGAACAATTAGCCTTTACAATGGATATTGTTAGGCAAAATCAAGAGAACCGGCCTAAAAATATGCCTGATGAATTTATTTGTATTGGTGACCATATCAATGGAAATAATCTCTGCTATCGAATTCGAAAAAGATTTATGCAAGAGCTGATTTTTCTATGGGATGATAAAAAGGGAAAATGCGAATGTAAGGCTTCAACTTTAAGTGAATTTATTGACTGGTATGTACCGAAAAAGACAAATAAGCCTAAAATCTTAGGCACATTTACAATCGAAAGTGGGAAGTTAATTGTTACGGACCCATGTTACGATAAAGATGAAGAAGACCTGCAAGTCTTACTTCTAAATGTGAAAAATGGAAAGTGGACAGCATATGTTACACACACTGATGAGGAAGCAGTACAAAATTTGTTCGTATATTATGGTGAAAAGAAACCAAGCGGGAGATGGCATGATTGCGCTCAAGCAATAGCGGTTGATTCAGCACAAGCAGGAATCTTTGATTTTGACGTTTTTCAAAAAGATGAAACAATCCCATATGAACTGATAAATACCCATGATATAGAGATAGATGAGGCTAGCTCAAAATACTATGTAGTATGCTGTGATATGACTGATACAGATGAACAAGCCGGAGTGGTTCCTGGAGGTGCGGTTTCTATGTCTGGCTATGGTGATGGAATGTATGAAGTCAAAGTGAAATATAATATTTTCAAACAGGTTGTTGGCGTAATGATTACTTTTGAGGATGAGGAATAATACAAAGGTCAGACCATCTTATACAAGTATAGGGAGATAAAGTGATTACTGATCAAAAAAGAGAAGTCGCCAGGATATGGTTCGATGAATACTTTACGAAAGGTAATCTTGAACTCTTAGATCAGCTTACAGATTCACATTTTATATTCCACTCAAGAAATACAGATAACCCAAAAAATGATATGAGAGAATTTATGAACTAGTATAGGAATGTTTTTCAGGATGATGAATGGATAATAGATGATTTAATAGAACAGGGAGAAAAGCTAGTTGTCCGTTATACCGGCTGGATGACCTATAAAGGTGGTTGGTTTAACATTCCTTCAGATAACCAACGAATCAAAGAAACAGGTATCATGATATTTAAATTTAGGGAAGGAAAAAATAGTGATGCTGCCATCCTTTATGAATTAGGGGCTTTACCAAAAAATACTCATCAGAGCTTCTGATATTAGAATATACATATGAAAAGAGCTGCATAACTAATATGCAGCTCTTTTCACATCAATTTTTATATTCGCGCCTGTATGGCATTCCAGGCCGTATCTTTTCCAAGCCCAGTCTCTGAAGAGAACAAAATCACTTCGTCACTTTCGATAATATTCAGTGTGTCTTTCACGACTTTTAGATGCTTTTGCCATTTACCTTTTGGAATTTTATCCGCTTTGGTTGCAATAATGATACAAGGTATCTCATAATGCTTAAGAAAATCATACATCATTACATCATCCACAGACGGTTTATGGCGCAAATCAATGATTAAGAGCATAGCACGTAAAGGCTCACGTGTCGTAATGTATGTCTCAATCATCTTACCCCATGCTTCACGTTCGGACTTGGATACTTTCGCATATCCATATCCCGGTACATCGACGAAAAATAATTGCTCATTAAGCTTATAAAAGTTCAATGTTTGTGTTTTACCCGGTTTAGATGAAGTACGGGCCAAACCTTTCCGATTGATCATTTTATTAATAAAAGAAGATTTTCCTACATTTGAACGTCCAGCAAGAGCGAACTCCGGAAAACCATCTGTTGGATATTGTTCCGGTTTAACAGCACTCATCACAATCTCTGCTTGAGTAATTTTCAACTTTCTCCACCTACCAATGCATGTTGCAGCACTTCATCAAGTTGTGATACAAATACGAATTCTAATTCTTCACGAACACTTTCAGGAATATCATCAATATCTCTCTCATTATCAATCGGACATATAACTTTCTTTAGTCCTGCACGATGAGCACTCAATGACTTTTCCTTTAATCCCCCAATCGGCAATACACGACCACGCAAAGTTATTTCACCAGTCATCCCTACTTCCTTACGGATCGCTTTACCCGTAAGCGCTGAAATTAAGGCAGTCGCTATAGTAATACCTGCGGAAGGACCATCTTTTGGAACAGCTCCTTCAGGAACATGAATATGAATATCATATTTCTCATAGAAATCCTTGTCAATCCCAAAATCTTCAACCTTGGAACGAACATAGCTGAAAGCAGCCTGCGCGGATTCTTTCATGACATCTCCAAGTTTACCCGTCAACACAAGTTTGCCCTTACCTGGTGATAAAGAAACTTCAATTTGAAGGGTATCACCGCCAAATGTAGTATAAGCAAGTCCAGTTGCTACTCCAACCTGGTCTTCACGCTCTGCTTCGCCATGACGGAAATACGGTTTACCCAAAAATTCAGCCACTACTTTTTCTGTGACAATAACTTTTTTCTTCTCACCTGAAACAATAATCTTGGCTACTTTACGGCAGATTGCCGCCAATTGCCTTTCCAAAGTACGAACCCCAGCTTCTCTTGTATATTGCCTGATGATTTTGATAATCGCATCATCCTTCATTTGAAGCTGGCTTCTTGTCAATCCGTGAGCTTTGATTTGTTTTAGCATCAGATGATCTTTAGCAATATGGAGCTTTTCAATTTCCGTATAGCCGGAGAGATTAATAATTTCCATCCGATCACGTAGAGGTGCCGGAATCGTTGCTAAATCATTGGCTGTAGCAATAAACATTACATTGGAAAGATCGTAGGTTTCCTCAATATAATGATCGCTGAAAGTATTGTTTTGCTCCGGGTCAAGAACTTCAAGCATAGCTGAAGATGGATCCCCCCGAAAATCGTTGGACATTTTATCAATCTCATCCAATAAGAAAACCGGATTAATGGTTCCCGCTTTTTTCATCCCTTGTATAATACGGCCAGGCATAGCCCCCACATACGTACGGCGATGTCCGCGTATTTCTGATTCATCTCTTACTCCACCAAGAGAAACCCGGACGAAATTACGGTTCAAAGACTTAGCTATGGATTTTGCCAAACTAGTCTTACCTACCCCTGGAGGTCCCGCAAGGCAAAGAATTGGTCCTTTTAAGGAATTCGTAAGCTTCTGAACAGCCAAATATTCAAGCACGCGCTCTTTCACCTTTTCAAGACCATAATGGTCTTTGTTTAAGATGTTCTCAGCTTTTCTAATATTCAGATCATCCTTCGTTGCTTTCGACCAAGGAATTGCAATCAGCCACTCAATATAATTACGAATGACCGCACTCTCTGCAGATGTTGCCGGAATCTTTTCATAGCGGTCCAGCTCCTTAAGTGCAGTTTCCATGACATGAGCCGGCATGCCCGCTTCCTTTATCTTCTCAGCAAATTCAGCAATCTCAGCAGCCTTACCTTCTTTGTCACCGAGCTCTTTTTGGATTGCTTTCATTTGTTCGCGTAGATAATATTCCTTTTGTGTTCGCTCCATTGATTTTTTGACACGCAGACCGATTTTCTTTTCGAGATTCAATACTTCTTTCTCGTTATTGATTAAACTGATTACTTTGTTTAATCTTTCCTTGACATCAATGGTCTCAAGTATTTCCTGCTTGTCCTTCAGCTTAAGCGGCAAATGTGATGTAACAATATCGGCCAGTCTGCCGGGTTCTTCTATATCAACAGTTGAATTATATGTTTCTGTTGTGACCTTTTTTGAGATTTTTATGTACTGTTCAAAGTAATTTAATAAAGTTCTCATCAAAGCTTCTGTTTCAGGATCCTTCTCTACTGGATCTTCAATAATTTCGAGCTTCGCTGTAAGAAAATCACTATCATCCTCATAGGAAACCATTTGTGCTCTCGATAAACCTTCTACCAACACTCGAATTGTCCCATTTGGGAGTTTAAGCATCTGTTTTACTTTAGTGAGTGTACCCATTTCATACAAATCATCTTCACTGGGCTCATCTGTAGAAGCTTCCTTCTGAGTAGTTAAAAATATCAAATGGTCATCTACCATCGCTTTCTCTAGCGCCTGAACAGATTTTTCCCTTCCAACATCCAGATGGAGAACCATCGTTGGGAAAACAAGCAATCCGCGAAGCGGCAGGAGGGGAACGTTTTTGTCCATAGTGTTTGCCATTTGTTGCACCTCCAAAACATGCTAATATATGTATTATTCATTGACCTTTTACCAATTTTATCGTATTTACTGGTTTGTGTCTATTTGGGACGATAAACGAAACCATGTTACTTGTTTTCCCTAAATTTAAGTGGATGTAACACCTTTCAATCAATTTTTAAGGTAACAAAATTTCCCACTCTCATTATTAGTAAGACAAAAAAAAGGCTCGCTCTGATGCAAGCCTTTTAATTTTGTTCCCTCAGCCGCTTTCCCGTTCAGAAAGTGGCATATTTTCAATAATAGTATCAATGGCCGCTGTACGATCGAATACTAGTTGAAATACTTCCTTTAAGTTCCTGACAGGTTTAATTTCAATATTTTCGACTTGGTTTAACAGGGCTTGTATATTTTCTTCCGGAATCAGAACTACATCGGCTCCCGCTAACTTAGCTGCTGTCACTTTCGTAAACACACCGCCAACCGGCTTAACCTTCCCGTGAATGCTGATTTCTCCTGTCATTGCAACATTATTTTTTACCGGTATTTGATAGATAGCTGAGTAAATCCCAACGGCCATAGCAATGCCTGCCGAAGGACCATCAATCGGTATACCGCCCGGAAAATTAACATGGATATCAAATTTGTCAGCTGGTACGCCAATCGTTCTCAGGACAGTCACCACATTTTCAATCGATCCCTTAGCCATGCTTTTTCTTCTGATGGATTTTCCTGCACTATTAATACTTTCTTCTTCTACGATTCCAGTTATATTAACTGATCCCTTATCAACCGCATCAATAACCGTAACTTCAATCTCAAGTAACGCCCCTGAGCTTGGTCCGGTTACAGCCAGACCATTTACAACACCAACGGCAGATTCTTTCGCAATAAAGCTTTGATATCTAGGAGACATTTGGCTGGATTGAACAATCCATTCAATATCTTCATCTTTAATATAATCTCTATTTTCTGTAATGGCTAAACCTGCGGCACTCTGAACCATATTTACAGCTTCCCGTCCATTGCTGGCAAAATTACCAATGACATTAAGCGCCTCATCACTAATCTCTAAGGACACCCGTTCAACTGCATTTTTGGCCACCTTTTTCAGTTCCTCCTGATTTAATTCACGAAAAAAAATCTCCATGCATCTGGAACGAATCGCAGGCGGAATTTCAGAAGGTGTTCTCGTTGTAGCCCCAACAAGCCTAAAATCAGCAGGCAATCCATTTTGAAAAATTTCATGTATATGTTTTGGTATATTCGGATTCTCTTCATTATAGTATGCACTTTCAAAATGTACTTTCCGATCTTCCAATACCTTCAATAATTTGTTCATTTGTATATTATGCAATTCTCCAATTTCATCAATAAATAAGACACCGCCATGAGCATTTGAAACTGCCCCCTGTTTTGGCTGTGGAATACCTGCCTGGCCCATTGCTCCGGCGCCCTGATAGATTGGGTCATGAACAGAGCCTATAAGTGGGTCAGCAATTCCTCTCTCATCAAATCTGGCTGTTGTGGCATCCAATTCTACAAATGTTGCGGTTTGCCTGAATGGAGATTTCATATTTGCTTTAGCCTCTTCCAGCACCAGTCGCGCAGCGGCCGTTTTCCCAATTCCAGGCGGACCATAAATTAGTACATGCTGTGGATTTGGCCCACAAAGTGCTGCCTTTAGTGCCTTGATTCCATCCTTCTGACCAATAATATCATCAAACCGTGCTGGTCTTACCTTTTCGGAAAGCGGCTCAGTTAATGAGATAGACTTCATTCGATGAAGCTGATCCATCTCCTTCTTAGCCTCTCGATCAATCGAAACCTTTTGTACCCTTTGACCCTTTAACAAATTTAAAAAATACATGCCAATCACTATTCCAAAGAACAGCTGGATAACAATAACCACACCAGTCCAACTCATATAAGCACCCTCCTGAAATCACATCGTTGAGATACAAGCTAGTATCTCCCTAGAAAGGATGGAATAAACATCAAAAAGCTGAGCCGACTGATCAGCTTCGACAAGCATAAGAGGAGGCGCACAGATGTGTTCTTTCCTCCCGCAGTGGGTGGCTATCCTTATGACTCAAGCTCTATATATCTACACCAAAACCTGCCATCTACTTTAGCGTTTGGCTGGAATTTGAGCTGAATTGGCTGGATTAGTGCTGAATTTGGCTGGATAAAATCTAAAATTGGCTGGATTAATGAAGGAATCAGCTGGATTCCTACTCCAATCGGGTCAATCTCTTATTATTCTTCCTATAAAAGCAATTGTTTTCTTCTAACTCTCCAAACATGTATCCATTTAAGAATAGATAACCTGTAAATTACGTCATTTGCAATACAAAAAAGGCCAATCAAGATTTTGATTGGCCTCTTCTACAACTTATATCTTTATCAAGCAGATGTTTTCTTTTCAACTGTTTCAGTTGTTCCATCAACAAGAATTATTTTTGGAGATTCGCCTTTAGAGATCACTTCAGCTGTAATGATACATTTTTTAATATCATTACGGGAAGGAAGTTCAAACATGACATCCAGCATAATTCCCTCAATAATGGAACGAAGTCCACGTGCACCTGTTTTACGCTCAATTGCTTTTTTCGCAATTTCTAACAACGCTCCGTCCTCAAATTCGAGTTCTACGTCATCAAGTTGAAGCATTTTTTGGAATTGCTTAACAAGCGCATTTTTTGGCTTAGTAAGGATTTGGATTAATGTATCCTCATCTAATTGCTCAAGTGTAGCAATTACCGGCAAACGTCCGATAAATTCTGGAATTAATCCAAAACGAAGCATGTCTTCAGGAAGAACTTTAGTTAACAAGTTTTTATCTTCAACTTCTTCTTTAACTGATCCAAAACCGATAACTTTTTGGCCAAGACGGCGTTTAATAATCGGTTCGATTCCATCAAATGCACCACCGCAAATGAATAGAATATTCGTTGTATCAATTTGGATGAATTCTTGATGAGGATGCTTTCTTCCTCCTTGTGGCGGAACGCTTGCCACTGTGCCTTCAAGAATTTTCAGCAACGCCTGCTGTACACCTTCACCTGAAACATCTCGTGTAATGGATGGGTTTTCAGATTTACGTGCAATTTTATCGATTTCATCAATGTATATAATGCCTTTTTCAGCTTTCTCTACATCGTAATCAGCAGCCTGAATTAGCTTAAGTAAGATATTTTCAACATCTTCACCCACGTAACCAGCTTCAGTTAATGACGTAGCATCTGCAATGGCAAATGGTACATTTAATAATCTGGCTAAAGTTTGAGCAAGAAGTGTTTTCCCGCTTCCAGTAGGCCCGATTAAGCAAATATTGGATTTAGATAATTCTACATCTTCAATTTTGCTATTAGAATTTACACGTTTATAGTGATTATAAACGGCTACTGCCAAGGATTTTTTAGCACCTTTTTGACCAATAACATATTCATCAAGGATTTCTAAGATCTCCATTGGTTTTGGTATATCTTTTAACTCAACTTCTTCTTCAGTACCCAGTTCTTCTTCTACAATTTCAGTGCATAACTCTATGCACTCATCACATATATAAACACCTGGACCCGCTACGAGTTTTCGGACTTGTTCTTGAGTTTTCCCACAGAAAGAACACTTCAATTGCCCTTTCTCATCATTAAATTTAAACATAGTTTCACCCCTTGGTATTATGAACTCTATCATGAAATCTGCAATTCTTTACGATCCAGATTAACTAATGAAGGGTATGTAAGGATTGTAACATACATTGCCCCATATAAGGTAAGAAAAAGGCCGTACTCATTTGCCAAACTAATTGTTCCTTATGTATATGTACATAATATCCATTCTTGACTCCTTTCAATCCTGGAAATCAAAAATGGAAGAGTTTTAAATCCTATTTATTTAGAATTAATCTACACTTAATTCATGAAAAAAGCAATTATGTATGTGTTAAAATATTTCGATTCTAAAAGTCGAATCTTCTCGAAACTTTGGCCCTGCAATTAGTATGTATAGTATGTATAAAACAAGGTACGATAAAATCGCACCTTGTTTTGTTATTTAATATGTGTATTAAGCTTCTACTGTTTTGCTGTTATCAACTAATACGTCGATTGCTTTTCTTACTAATAAGTCACCTTTAACACTTTCAGTTCCGCCAAGCGCTTGGATGATTTGTTCAGCAGTCAGGCCATATTGCTCAGACATTGCTTGTACTTCAGTGTTGATTTCTTCTTCAGTAACTTCAAGGTTCTCTGCTTTAGCGATTGCTTCAAGAGTTAAGTTGATGCGTACACGCTTTTCAGCTTCCTCTTTCATTTGACCTTTAAGAGCATCTTTGTCTTGGCCAGAGAATTGGAAGTACATGTCAAGAGTCATACCTTGAGCTTGAAGACGTTGTTCAAATTCTTGAATCATACGATCTGTTTCAGTGTCGATCATTGCTTCTGGAATATCGATTTCTGCAGTTTCTGCCGCTTTTTCGATAACTGTGTCTTTTACATGGTGCTCTGCTTGATGGTTTTTAGACTCAACTAAACGAGTTTTGATTTTTTCTTTAAGTGCTTCCAATGTTTCTACTTCTTCATCAACATCTTTAGCAAATTCATCATCTAACTCAGGTAATTGTTTTGTTTTGATTTCATGAATTTTCACTTTGAATACAGCTGGTTTTCCTGCTAATTCTGCAGCATGATATTCTTCTGGGAAAGTAACTTCAACATCTTTTTCTCCACCAACTTCAAGACCAACCAATTGCTCTTCAAATCCTGGAATGAAAGAGTTAGAACCAAGTTCTAAGGAGTAATTATCTGCTTGTCCGCCTTCGAATGCTTCGCCATCAACGAATCCTTCAAAGTCTAAAACTACAGTATCACCAGTCTCAGCTTGTCCTTCTTCTTTGATTACAAGCTCTGCGTTACGCTCTTGTAAAGTTTTGATTTCTTTTTCGATATCTTCATCAGTTACTTCAGTATCAAGTTGTGTAACTTCAATACCTTTGTATTCGCCAAGTTTAACTTCTGGCTTCACAGTAACAGTTGCTTTGAAAATAAGAGCTTCGCCTTTTTCCATTTTTTCGATATCGATTTCTGGACGATCAACCGGCTCGATTTTAGTTTCTTCAATTGCATTAGCGTATGCTTCTGGAAGAATAAAATCTAATGCGTCTTGGTAAAGAGACTCAACGCCAAATTTCTTTTCAAATAATGCACGAGGCATTTTTCCTTTACGGAATCCTGGCACTTGTACTTGTTTAACCACTTTTTTGAATGCTGAATCTAAGCCTTCGTTTACTTTTTCAACCGGTACTTCAACAGTTAATACACCGCTGTTCCCTTCAAGCTTTTCCCATTTTGCAGACATGGTTTTCCCTCCACTATATATATTTCCTAATAATCGTTTTCTCTTAACACGATATTATGTGCAACTAGATTTATTGATCTTAGGCAGTACAGCCTTACTGTACCAATGCATATTGCAACCACTATATTATAACATAGGTTTCCTACGTTTCAAGACTTGGACCCTCAAATAACAGGGAAAGTCATCCCCTCTAGATTCCTGATTTCCTCTATAATTATATTTATCCTTTCATCAGGCTCCTTCAAATCGATTCCATAGGCTTCCGACACAATTCGATAATAGCCTTCTGCCCATCCTTCGAGATTCGGTATATTCAATGGATAAAGCAGGATATTATGCCTTTTAACCATTTCCATTGCCTGTTCGAACATGATAGGATTATTATTTTCCAACCTGTCACGTAAGGTTTTATGTATGTCAGATAAAAAATGCGTTTCTTCAACAATTGGTAAGTCTACTATATTCACTGTAATAGTTTGACCGAACTTATCCACCTCTACAATCTTATCCACTTCCTGCTCTTTTAATATGGATAAAGTAAAGGTTTTTAAAAAAGGATGTTTTTCTTCTATTAAATATTGGCAAAGCAGCCCTACCCACGGTCTAATATTTTGCCCTGCAAGTGAAGATAGCATAAAAAATTGCTCTTGCATCGTTCCGGTTTCCAAAATAACTTTTATTTCTTCCTCCTGAATTTGAGGTGATTCGACTTTAAATTCAGGAAAATCATCTGAATATTCCTGTTCGCTGCCCTGTTCCACAATTCGTTTACTCATAGCCAATAGATGTTCTAATGATTCAACTCTGCCTTCAGGTACTTGATTTTCTTCCAATAACGCTTCGACTACCGATATAATCTCGCGATGTTCATTTAATTGCAGAAGGATCATTAAATAAATATTGATGACATGAAAATACTCTCCAATTCCATTTCCCATCATCGTATTCACTATAGCTTTTGCATCTTGGTAATTCCCGAGCTCTACAAGTGACAGAGCCAATCCGATATTGATATCTTCATCTTCCGGTTCCAATTCATACGCCTGGCCAAATAATTCACGGGCATTTTTGAATTTTTTCTCCTCCATGGCTTGCATACCTTTTTTGAGGAGCAATTGTGCCAGATTAGGAAAAGGAATTACCTTTTCATCCTTTCGTTCACTTTTTGTGTTCTTCATAACAAACCGCCTTGATTTTTTTGAATTAATTGTCGTTAGTTTAGCATGCCTTTCCATGAAAAACAAAAAATCTTTCTGTTATTCACTCAATAAACAATGAAACGCAAAAAAACATAGACTATATATCTTGTAGTCTATGCCAGTATTCTCTGTTCGTATTGAATGATTTCTTCATTATACTGAAGCGTTAGTTCAATTTCATCCCAACCATTAATCAGCATGTTCTTCCAATATGGATGAATATCAAATCGAGCAAGTACGTTTTCTTGTGCTCTCAATTCTTGATTAGGTAGATCAACCGTTAGATCCAACGGTGTTTTACGTATAAATTCCTTTAGTGAAGCAAGAGTCTCTTTTTCTAAGGTTATCGGCAGTATTCCATTTTGCAAACAGTTTTGATGAAAAATATCTGCAAAGGAGGAAGCTAAAATTACTTTAAACCCATAATCCCCCAGTGCCCATGGGGCATGCTCACGAGAGGATCCACATCCAAAATTTTCACCTGCCAACAAAATGGTCGCACCTTTAGCTTCAGGCTGATTCAGTTCAAAATCGTCTCGCTCGGTTCCATCTGTATGAAAACGCCAGTCAAAAAACACATACCTGCCAAACCCGGTACGCTCAATGCGCTTTAGGAACTGCTTCGGTATAATCTGATCTGTATCGACATGATCGCGTTCAAGAATAACAGGTTTACCTGTATAGACTGTCATTTTTTCCATTTTAGTGACCTCCTTTTCCAGAAATCATAGGATTCACCGCTTCTCTGATATCTACAAACTTTCCGTAAATCGCTGCCGCTGCTGCCATGCGCGGAGATACTAAATGCGTTCTTGCTCCAGTGCCCTGTCTTCCTTCAAAATTACGGTTCGACGTGGAAGCACAATGTTCACCTGCCGGCACCACATCTGGATTCATACTTAAGCACATGCTGCAGCCTGCTTCTCTCCATTCGAATCCAGCTGCTTTGAAAATCGTATCCAGACCTTCTTCCTCTGCCATCTTCTTAACAGCCTGTGAGCCTGGAACGACCATTGCTCTCACTCCTGCAGCAACCCTATTACCATCGATAATTTCAGCCGCTTCCCTTAAATCTTCTATCCTGGAATTTGTGCAGGAACCAATAAATACATGCTGAACCGGTATATCTGTAATTGCCTGACCTTCTTTAAGACCCATGTATTCTAGCGCTCGCTGTAATGTTTTGGCTGCTGCTGGCTTCATTGAATTTGAATGAGGGATATTCCCAGTTACCGGGCTGCACATCCCAGGATTGGTACCCCAACTGACCATAGGAGAAATATCATCTCCATTCATGTAGATTACTTTGTCATAATATGCATCAGCATCACTGGCCAATTCTGACCACCGCTTACAATATTCCTCGAATTCGTCCGGCACGGGAGCATATTTCCGGCCCTTCATATAAGAAAAAGTAGTTTCATCCGGGCTAACCAGACCGGCACGAGCGCCGCCTTCAATAGACATATTACACATAGTCATGCGCTCTTCCATCGACATATTACGTACTACATCGCCTGCATATTCCAAAATATAGCCGTTACCAAAGTTCGTTCCATTTTGAGTGATGATAAATAAAATGACATCCTTTGCAGTAACCCCATTTTGGAGTGAACCGTTTATTTCAATTTTCATCGTTTTCGGTTTGTTTTGCCAAATGGTTTGCGTCGCTAATACATGCTCCACTTCGCTCGTGCCAATTCCAAAGGCCAATGCACCAAATGCACCATGTGTAGATGTATGACTGTCGCCGCAAACAATGGTTTTTCCCGGCCAGGTTAAGCCTAAATCAGGTCCAATCACATGGACAATTCCCTGGTCTTCACTATCAAGGCCTGCTAAAGGTACTCCAAATTCCTGGCAATTCCGTTCAAGTGCTGTCAATTGCCTTTTCGCCACCTCATCTGTTATTACAAAACGATTAATGGTGGGGACATTATGATCCATTGTTGCAAAGGTCAAATCTGGTCTGCGTACCTTTCTTTTCTTTAGGCGAAGACCCTCAAATGCCTGAGGAGAAGTCACTTCATGAACGAGATGCAGATCGATGTATAATAAATCTGGTTTTCCCGCCTCCTTGTGCACTATATGATTTTCCCAGATTTTATCCACGATCGATTTACCCACATAGATCCCTCCTCATTTTATTGATACCTTTAATTTTTTTTACGCGTACGCTTCCATAATGTGAAAAATAGCGTCCTTCTGCAAAATTTCTTCCTTAATAGCCCTGGCCATTTCCGTAGTTGACAGCACTTTTCCATCTCCTGATATATCTATTGTATGTTTGCCGGAGTCCAGTACATTTTTCACCGCTTGTTCCACTATACTTGCCTCTTCTTCCATTTGGAAGGAATGGCGAAGCATCGATGCAACAGACAGAATCATTGCAATTGGATTAGCTTTATCCTGGCCTGCGATATCCGGGGCAGAGCCGTGAATTGGTTCATATAAATGCAAACCATTTTCAGAAAGACTTGCTGAAGGGAGCATTCCAAGTGAACCAGTTAAGACACTTGCCTCATCGCTCAAAATATCACCAAACATATTTTCAGTCACCAATATGTCAAATTGCCTTGGATTACGGATAAGCTGCATCGCTGCGTTGTCTACGAGCATATGCTCAAGCTTCACTTTTGGATACTCACTGGCTACTTCTTCTGCCACCTCTCTCCACATTCGGCTTGATTCTAATACATTTGCCTTATCAACGGATGTTACCTTTCCTTTTCGTTCCTTTGCCAATTCAAAAGCGAGTGTGATAATCCGCTTTACTTCTTCGCGTTCGTAATACAGAGTATCGACAGCAGATTCCATGCCATCATGATAATTACGCTTACTCGGTTTGCCAAAATATAACCCGCCCGTTAGTTCCCTCACGATTAAAAAATCCGTACCATCAATGATTTCTTTTTTCAAAGGTGATGAATCCTCGATGCTGGCATAATAACTGATTGGACGCATATTTGCGTATAAATTTAACTCTTTGCGGATTTTTAACAGCCCTTGCTCAGGTCGCATCTCCGGGGGATTATGATCCCATTTCGGACCGCCAACTGCTCCAAGTAACACGGCATCATTTCGTTTACAAAGGTCAATCGTTTTTTCAGATAAAGGGGTACCCTCCGTGTCAATCGCTGCCCCGCCAATTTGCCCATATTCAAAGACGAATTCATGCCCGAATCGTTCACCAATAGCATTGAGGATTTCGAGGGCTCCTATCATAATTTCTGGTCCAATTCCGTCACCCGGCAATACAGCAATGTTTTTTTTCATATCGAAGAAATCCCCCTTATTGATTAATTCGTGATCACCATTGATTGGTGCTCTACTGTTAAAATCACTCGGTTAATAGCATTTAAATACGCTTTGGCCGACGCTTCCAACACATCCTGGGCTAATCCCCGTCCGCTTGTTTCCACTCCCTGATAAATAATTCTTACAAACACCTGTGCCAACGCATCTCTGCCGCCGCCAACTGATTGAATACGGTAATCCTGCAGCTTAACTGGTTTCTGGATGCAACGCTCGAGCGTATTGTATAACGCTTCAATACTCCCTGCTCCAGTGGAGGCCTCCTGTATTCTGTCGTTATTTACCCCTGACAATGTAACGGTTGCTGTAGGAATCTGATTGGTTCCGTATTGAACCTGAATGGAAATTAATTCATAATAGTTATCCTCTTTTGTTACTTTCTCTTCCAGTACTAACGCGACAATATCATCATCTGTCATTTCTTTCTTACGATCTGCGAGATCCTTGAATACTTTGAAAAGGTGATTAACTTCTTCATCCGACACAGGGAAGCCTAACTCTTCTAATTTTGTACGGAATGCATGCCGGCCTGAATGCTTACCAAGCACCATGGAGTTAGAACTTAATCCAACTAATTCAGGTTCAATTATCTCGTAGGTTGTTTTCTCTTTAAGCACACCGTCTTGATGAATGCCGGATTCATGTGCAAAGGCATTTTTACCTACTACAGCTTTATTTGGCGGGATTACCATACCTGTCAGTTTACTGACCAATTCACTTGTACGTTTAATTTCACTAAGAACCAAGCCGGTTTCTGCCTGATAAAAATCTTTTCTTGTATATAGGCCAAGCGCTACTTCTTCCAGTGCAGTATTCCCGGCCCGTTCACCAATTCCATTAATGGTACCTTCTATCTGAGTCGCTCCGGCCAGAATCGCTGCCATAGAATTGGCGGTCGCCAATCCTAAATCGTCATGGCAATGGGCAGACAACGTAACCTGATCTATAGATGGAACGTGGCTCACTAGATATCGGAAGACTTCACTGTATTCTTTCGGTGTGATATAACCAACCGTATCCGGGATATTGATGATCTTTGCTCCGGCTTTGATAGCTTCTTCCACAATCCGAGCCAGGAATGGAAGCTCTGTTCGGCAAGCATCTTCAGCTGACCATTGAATAACCGGGAAATACTTCGAAGCATAACGGATCGAAGCCACGGCAGCTTCAACTACCTGATCCTCCGTCATTTTCAGCTTATACTGCCTGTGTATGGGTGATGTAGCAAGAAAGACATGTATCCTCGGGTCGGCCGTTTGCTTTAAAGCTCCCCACACTGCATCAATATCACTTTCCACAGATCTTGCCAGTCCTGTTACCGTTGAATTTTTGACTAAATCAGCAATTTTCTTCACTGATTCGAAATCTCCTGGAGAGGCTGCGGGAAAACCAGCCTCAATGATATCTACACCCATTTTTTCTAATTGTTTGGCTATCTCCAGTTTTTCGGTCAAATTAAGAGTGACTCCGGCAGATTGTTCTCCATCACGTAAGGTCGTGTCAAAAATATTAATTTTTCGCACTGCCGACCACTTCTTTCTGTTTCTTTTTTTGCTGTTGAATAAATGGCATCATTTGACGAAGTTCTCTGCCTACCTGTTCAATTGGATGTGCATTTTCCTGTGCCTGTGTCGCGTTAAATACAGGTCTGTTCACTTGATTTTCAAGCAGCCATCCTTTTGCAAATGTGCCATTCTGAATTTCTTTTAACACTTGCTTCATTTCTTCTTTAACAGCCGGGCCAACTACGCGGGGACCTGAAACAAAATCACCCCATTGAGCGGTATCAGAAATGGAATAGCGCATCCCTTCCATGCCGCCTTCATACATGAGATCAACAATTAATTTCAATTCATGTAAACATTCAAAGTAAGCAAGCTCAGGCTGATAGCCAGCTTCCGTCAGCGTTTCAAAACCTGCCTTTACCAAGGAGGTAAGTCCCCCGCAAAGTACTGCCTGTTCTCCAAATAAATCTGTTTCGGTCTCTTCCTTGAATGTAGTTTCAAGAGCTCCTGCCCTAAGTGCTCCAATCCCTTTTGCGTAAGCCAATGCAACTTCTCTTGCTTCACCTGACACATCCTGATAGATGGCAAATAATGCTGGAACACCTGCCCCTTGTTCAAATGTCCTTCTGACTAAATGGCCCGGTCCTTTTGGCGCCACTAGGGATACATCTACAAATGCCGGAGGAACAATTTGATGATAATGGACATTGAAACCATGAGCGAACATCAGTGTATGACCTTTCCGCAAGACTGGTTCAATCTCTGCTTTATATACTTTTGTTTGATGTTCATCCGGTAAGAGAATCATGATTACATCTGCTTCCTCGCTTGCTTCCCTAACAGATTTAACATCAAATCCATCTTCAACCGCCTGGTTCCAAGATTTACCCTCTCGCAATCCAATAACTACTTCAAATCCGCTTTCCCGTAAGTTCTGTGCATGGGCATGCCCCTGTGATCCATATCCAATAACTGCTACCTTTTTATTTGATAAAGCTGCTTCATTTGCTTCATTTTGATAGTACATTTTTGCCATAATTGTTCTCTCCCTTTTTCATTTTTATTTAGACAATTGAATAATTCTTTGTTCCCTGGTTGCCCATTTGAGTGGAGCGGGCAAAAGCGGTAGTGCCTGTTCTAGCTAATTCCTTAATTCCGTACGGCTTGACTAATTCGATAAAAGCTTCTATTTTATTTGATTCACCGGTTATTTGAATCACAAGACTTTCTTTGCCAATATCAATAACCGAAGCTCTAAAAGGCTCAATGAGTGAGTAAATCTCACTTCTCGATTGGGGAGTGGCTGTTACTTTTACTAACGCAAGCTCCCTGGCTACAACGGATTGATCTGTTATGTCCTGTACCTTTATGACATCAATCTGTTTATTTAATTGTTTGGTAATTTGTTCTGCAATTTGCACGGATTCGACGTTTACAACACAAGTTATTCGCGCTCTCTCCTCCATTTCGGATTGCCCTACCGTAATACTTTCAATATTATAATTTCGTTTCGTAAATAAATTGGTAATCCGGTTAAGGACACCCGGTCTGTTTAGAACGGTTAAAGTGATGATCCTTTTCAATTTTTCTTCACCCCTACCATTTCATTAATTCCCTTTCCAGGTGCAACCATTGGGTATACATTTTCTTTAGGTTCTACAAAAATATTGATTAGTACTGGACTATCTTTACTAAATTCTTCGTTAAATACCCTTTCAGCTTCTTCCTCCGTCCGGATATCGAATCCCTTTATTCCATAAGCTTCAGCCAGCTTGCTGAAGGAGGGCTGGGAACGAAATACACTTTCTGAGTATCGGGATTCATAAAAGATTTCCTGCCATTGGCGTACCATTCCAAGAGAACCATTATTGATAATGATAATTTTTACTGGCAAGTTCAGTTCTGCGATAACAGCAAGTTCCTGAATGGACATTTGGATACCCCCATCACCATTTACGGAGATAACCAAATCATCTGGTTCAGCAATTTGTGCTCCAATCGCAGCCGGTAATCCAAACCCCATCGTACCAAGTCCTCCGGAGGTTACCCATGCATTCGGACGCTTAAAAGGATAATACTGGGCAGCCCACATTTGATGCTGACCAACATCGGTTGTCACGATGGCATCCCCATTACTCATTTCATAAATCATTTCCATAATTCTCTGTGGTTTCAGGTGCTGACCGTTCCCCTTGTCATAATAGAATGGTGCATCCTCCAGCCAATTCTGAATTTGCTTCCTCCAGCCCTCGTTATCTGGCTGTTTGCCATTCTGCTTGATTAAATGCTTCAGAGCATGCCTGGCATCTCCTACAACCGGGATAGCCGTCGGAACATTTTTACCGATTTCAGCAGGATCAATGTCTATATGGGCAACCATTGCATGCGGTGCAAATTTTGATAGATTACCTGTTAAACGATCGTCAAACCTGGCACCAATATTGATTAATAGGTCACATTCAGACAGTGCCATATTGGCTGCGTATATTCCGTGCATCCCTCCCATTCCGATGTAAAGCGGATGACTCGGAGGAAAACTGCCAAGTCCCAATAATGTATTAACGACTGGGATTTGCTGTTGCTCAGCATATTCAAGTAAGTACTTTGAGGCTTTCGCATGAAGGATACCTGCACCAGCCAAGAAAACGGGTTTCTTAGAAGAACTGACTGCTTCTACGAGTCTTCTAATCTGCAAATAATTAGGTTCATACTTTGGCTGATATCCCGGCAAATGGATTGTCTCAGGTTCCTCTTCTATTGCTACGAGCTGAGCCATATCTTTCGGAATATCAATGAGGACTGGCCCTGGCCGTCCTGTTGAAGCAATATGAAAGGCCTCCTTCACGATTCTTGGAATATCTGCCGTATTTCGAATTTGATAATTATGCTTTGTGATCGGTGTTGTAACTCCTAAAATATCTGCCTCCTGAAAAGCATCTGTTCCGATTACTCCTGTACCAACCTGACCGGTAAAAACGACTAAAGGCAAGGAATCCATCATGGCATCAGCAAGACCTGTGACAATATTGGTTGCTCCGGGACCAGAGGTAGCAATTACCACTCCAGGCTTTCCACTTATCCTTGCATATCCTTCAGCCGCATAGATTGCGCCTTGCTCATGTCTTGGCAACACATGCTTCAATCCCGATTTATAAAGTGCATCATAAATGGGTAGAACGGCACCTCCGGGGTATCCAAATAAAACCTCCACTCCTTGCTTTTTCAGGGCATTGACCAACATCTCGGCTCCGCTGATTTTTATTTCAGTTTGTAGGCTTTTCTTCTCAGCAAGAGCTGTTTTCTCCAACATGGAATCTACCTCCTGTTTAGTGATAGGCTTATTTGCCAGGTCTTTTTTAAAAATAAAAAAGCCTTTTCATCACATACGTTTCCCAATTGAAACGCAGGGATGAAAAGGCTTGTTGTCCTTTCCATGGTACCACCCTAATTCATAATTGATTTCATCAATCATGCACTCTTTACTTTTGATAACGGGTTGATCGGTCAAACCCGGTCTGTATTACTGGAGAGTTCATACAGACGCTCAAAGGGGAGTTCATACTTGGAAACAGTACCGATTCTCAGCACCATCGGCTCTCTGTAACTGTTCAGCCCACTTACTACTTATCCTTATCATCGCTTCTACTTATTAAATTCTTGTTATTAGTTCCACTATTATAAATCCAAATAATTACTAATTTGTTATCTCGTTGAAATTTATAATACGACCTTCCAGACACATAGTCAACTGATTTTTCTAAATTATTAGACTATTTAATTAATTCTGAATAATTGTATGCGCTTTCATTGTTTTTGCTAAGCGGTTTTCCTATTTTTAAATTTTTATCATCGCAATATCATTTGTAATTAAAAGAAATAAATGAAATTTCATCTCTATTTTTTACACAAAAAAAGAGCCTATAAGCTCTGGAATTTATTGTGACACTCTGATTCTGGGTATAAATTTCACTAAAATAATAAATACAATAGCTGCTAAAAGTGTATAAGGCAAGTATTTCCCAAACAGGTCGGTAAAACGGAACGGTGCTTCATGGATAAACTCGGCTTTCTTCCATTTTTAGTTACCGATTTCAACAGCAATGGCAGAATCAGAAGATTGATTATTCAATTTATAATACTTAGTGCCTACAGGGTATATGTTAGAGCCATTCCCTTTATATTGTCCGGTATCGTCATCTGCTATTGACTCCACCTTGCCTATGTATTTACCAATTTTCCGAGGATCTATTGCCTCATCTTCCTTCATTTCATATACCTTACCCTCCCAAACAACAAAGTATTTATTCCAACTTAATACTTGGGCCAATGATAGATAGATGAATGAAAGGACAAATAGTATCAGGGTCGTCTTTTTTTCAAAGCAATCGAACTCCTTCTTAAATACTATTTTAATAGTAGCATATAATTTCCATATTATTTACATATAATTCAATAAAAAATCCTGCGGATCAATTACCACAGGATTTCACATTATGAAGTCTGGATATTTTTATACTGGCTATCATACATTTCACTGTATCGACCTTTATGACGTAATAATTCTTCATGCGTTCCACTCTCTTTGACTTGGCCGTCATCAATGACCATAATCTTATCTGCCTCGCGAATCGTACTGAGCCTGTGTGCAATCACAAAGCTGGTACGTCCTCTCATCACTTTACGCATAGCATTCTGTATGGCAAGCTCTGTTCTCGTATCTACACTGCTCGTTGCCTCATCCAGGATCAGGATTGCTGGATCCTTTAATATTGCCCGGGCAATAGCTAGCAGCTGCTTGTTCCCTTGGCTGAGATTCGAGCCATTTTCTAGAAGCATCGTATCGTAGCCATTTGGAAGTCTTGTAATAAAATAATGAGCATTTGCCGTTCTGGCAGCTTCAATCATTTCTTCATCTGTAGCATCCAACCGGCCATATTTTATATTCTCTTTAATGGTTCCCGTAAACAAATACGTGTCCTGCAGCACAATCCCAAACGTATCTCTTAAGCTCTCTCTTGTATAATCACGAATATCTACCCCATCGATTAAGATGCTCCCTTCAGATACCTCATAAAATCTGGTTAAGAGATTCGTAATGGTTGTCTTCCCTGCACCAGTTGGTCCCACTAGCGCATTGTGGCTGCCCGTTTTTGCTTCAAAACTGATATTTTTTAAGATGGGGTGATTTGCGTCATATCCAAATGAAACATTCTTAAACGTTACATTTCCTTCTGAATGCCGGAGTGGAACCGCATGCTCGCCATCTTTTGTCTCTTCATTCTCATCAATCACCTGGAATACCCGTTCAGCACCTGCAACTGCAGACTGAAATAGATTGAATATATTGGCCAAATCATTTAACGGTCTCGTAAACTGCCTTGAATAGCTGACAAAACTGGCGATCACCCCAATCGTTACAGCTTCATTTACAGCCAAGATACCGCCTACAATTGCAATCGCGGCCAGTCCAAGATTATTAATTGCATTCATTAATGGCATTAAATAACCTGACCAGATTTGTGCCTTCCTTCCTGATTCAAATAATTTACCATTGATTTCTTCAAACGTCTCGACCACTTGATTTTCTCTATTAAAGGCTTTAATAATAAGCGTTCCGGATATCGTTTCTTCTATATGTCCGTTCAATTTGCCTAAATGTTTTTGCTGTTCCCGAAATAAAACCCGTGTCCGTTTAGCAATCATTTTCGTCAGCAAATACATAAATGGTATCGTAATACATGCAGCAACCGTCAAAATGGGGCTCAATATTAGCATCATAATAAATGATCCCGTTATTGTGATGACTCCACCCATCAGCTGCGTAGTCGATTGAGAAATACTACTGCTGACATTATCGATATCATTTGTAACTCTGCTCATCATATCGCCATGGGCATGCGAATCAAAATAACCGATTGGTAATTTAAGCAGCTTATGAAATAGCTTGCTTCTTAAAGATTGAACAACCCGCTGAGAAACTCGGACCATCATCCAGCCCTGGAGCAAACTGGATATTCCATCTGTTACATAGACCACAGCCAAAATTAGAATCATCGTATGTAATAAGTTCAGGTCAACTGATTCCTTCGCAATCGTATCGACCGTTCTTCCAATCCAATAGGGAACAAATAAGCTGATAGCTGAACTAATAACAACAAAGCCAAAAATAATCCACAGACTTCTCTTTTCAGACCCAAAAAATCCCCAAATCCTTTTAAGAGTTCCCGTAAAATCCTTAGGTTTTTCTACAGGAGCAAATCGGCCCGCACCATGGCCATGGCCTCTTCCCCCTGGTTTCGGCATTTGCGGCTGTGAGGGCTTGCTTCCATTCTCCGATTTATTTGCCATGGCTAACCATCTCCTCACCTATTTGCGAACGTATAATTTCCTGATAAACCGGATTATGTGTTTTTAACTCTTCATGATTTCCAATACCTACTATTTTCCCATTATCCATAATGATAATTTTGTCGGCATCCATAACAGAGGTTATTCTTTGGGCAATCAAAAAAATCATCGACCCTTTCGTTCTTTCCCCTAATGATTCCTTTAATTGCTTCTCCGTGACCGCATCAAGTGCGCTGGTTGAATCATCAAGAATTAAAACAGATGATTTTTTCAACAGGGCTCTGGCAATCGATAATCTTTGCTTTTGGCCACCGGAAAGATTAATTCCGCCCTGTCCAAGATGAGTATCATACCCATTGGGCAAAGCCTCTATGAATGTATGGGCACAGGCTGCCTTGGCTGCCTGTACCACCTCTTCCATACTGGCATTCCCATTTCCCCAAAGTATATTTTCTTTAATCGTTCCCGTAAATAATATAGATTTCTGAGGCACATATGCCACAGACTCTCTCAATAAAGCTGGGTCCATCATTTGAATGTTTACCCCATTCATATAAATAGCACCTTTAGAAGGTTCATACAATCTAGGAATCAAGTTAACCAGACTGCTCTTTCCTGATCCGGTTGAACCTATTATCCCAACTGTCTCTCCCATATTTACATGAAAGGTAGCATCTTTTACTACAAAGTCCTTCGTTCCAAAGTATGAAAAACCAACTTGATTAAAAAAGATACCTTCTTTATCAATAGCTTTTCCAGATGTATCAAGTGTTGAAGGAGGCTCCTCAGTATTAAATACTTCTCCAATCCTTCCGGCAGATACCCTTGCCCGAACAAAGAAATTAAATATCATTGAAATCATCGATAAAGATACTAAGATTTGAGTCATATAGTTCACATAGGCAACAATTTGTCCAACCTGCATCTGTCCATTATTTATATTCCAACCGCCCACTAAAAGGACGAGCACAATTCCAAAATTCACGGTTAGCATGATTCCAGGACTAAATACAGACATTACTCGCATAGCTTTAATAGAGGTTTCTGCCAAATCATCATTCCGTTCTTCAAAACGCTCCTTCTCAAACTTAGAACGATTGAATGCCCTGATCACCCGTATGCCGGATAAATATTCTCTCATTACCCCGTTCAAGCGATCTGTCACTTTTTGAACGCGGATAAAGAAAGGAAAGCTAAGTTTCAGATTCAGCATAATGATACCCGCTACAATCGGAATAATAATTAATAGAATCCATGATATAGAAGCATTTAAACGGACTGCCATGATAATGCTCCCTATACAAATCAATGGAGCCTTCACCATAATTCTCATCAAGCCGTTCACAAATACTTGCACCTGCGTTACGTCATTTGTAAGCCTTGTAACTAGAGTCGCTGCTTCAAAACGGTTCATTTGCACGAGTTTTAAAGACTGTATCTTTTTATATAAATCAGAGCGAAGTTCGGCTCCCATTTTTTGCGAAATATTACTGGAGATTATATTCCTGCTTATCGCACCCAACGCACCTACTGCCGTAACAACTAACATCACTCCGCCCATTTCCAATACAAAAGAAAGGTCTTTATTTGCTACACCTTTATCAATCATCGTTGCTAATATCGTAGGCAGAAGCAAATCACAAATGGCTTCAACCATTAAAAATAGAATCGCAACCGTAAATAAAACTCCATATTTCTTTATATATTTTCGTAAATACCCCATACCTTCACCTTTTTTCGTTACCGACATATGACTACATCCTTATTTTGCTAAAACCTTTTCAATCATACAAGTAAAAAGCCCAATTTACCTTTCCTTTTAAAAACAGTTTAGGAGCTTTATATATAGATAGATAAAAAAACACACGGAATTTCCTAATCGGAAACCCGTGTGTATTCATATTTACATATTTGATTTTTTCAGATAGAGATATACAGGATAACCCAATGCGGTAATCGCTAATCCAATTAAAGAATATAAGGTATCGGTAAAAACCGTACATACCAATATATATACTCCACCAATGATTCCGACAAGCGGAACAAACGGATAGAAAGGAACTCGATAAGTCGGAACTAAGTCCTTACGCTTTTTACGAAGGATGAAAACCCCGTAAATGGCCATTACAAAGAAAATCCATGTGGCAAATAAGGCCAGAGTAGACAGTGTATTAAATGATCCAGATAAAATATAAATAATCGATAAGACCACTTCAAAAATAAAGACATTAATCGGTGTACTTGTACGGCTTTCAACACGTCCCATAACATGATGGAACGGGAAGATCTTGCTTTGTGCCATCGCAAATGGCACTCGGACACCTGTCATCAAATATCCGTTCAATGTACCAAATATAGAGATTAGAATCCCTATCGAGATAATCGCTGAGCCGCCGCTTCCAAAAAGAATGAGAGCAGCATCCGTTGCTACTTTTTCTGTCGAAACAATCTCCTGAACAGACATAACAGAGAAAAAGGCTACGTTTATTAGGACATAAGCTGCAATAATAATTGTCATTCCAAATAAAATAGAGCGTGGTAAGTCGCGCTGAGGATTTTTCATTTCTCCAGCCATATTTCCAACACTCACCCAGCCTTCATAGGCAAACAAAGTTCCTAGGATTGCAGCACCAAAGCTAGTTAGGGTAAAGCTATGAACAGATTCTCCCGAGAATAGCGATGCTGTTTCTTTCCCCATTCCATGAATAATTCCAAACACGATAATGGCAATAATTGGAATCATTTTAGCTATCGTAGAAATGAACTGAATCCTGCCTCCAAGTTTAGTTGAGATGATATTTAGTGCGGCCACAAATACTAAAATACCAATCGCTAATAATTTTTGCTGGAGGTCTGTCATAGGCATAAAATATGTTGCTTGTGTGGCAAAAACGATGGATAGCGCCGCCAGAATGCCTGGTATATAGATTAACGCTTGTACCCATCCAAATAGGAAAGCAAATTTTTCTCCATAAAGCTCCTTCAAATAAGCGAATACCCCACCTGTCTCCGGTATAGCTGAGCCAATCTCAGCCAACGTCAGAGCAGCTGCAAGAGTAATTAATCCCCCAAGTAACCAAGCTATAATAGCCGCAACTGGAGAACCGGCGCTTTCCAATACTGGAGTAGCTTTAAAAAATATACCTGATCCAATTACAACCCCAACTACAATGGTTAAGGCTTCTTTCAAACCAATCTCTTTCTTTAAAACAGCTCCCGCTGCATAGATGTTCTTCTTTTGATGTTTTGACATGGCTTAATTAATCCTCTCAAAATAAGTTCCTTATTTCACATATTAAAAATGTTATCCGAAAGAGAGAAGTTATTCAAGACAATTATTGATTTATTAATCATATTAGTATAGCGAAAATTGAATTTATTAATTGATACACTCCTAAATTATCCTATTTTATTTAATAATTACTTCACTAATTATTTGCTCACAATATTTTATAGGAGTATGGTATGTTCTAGTTTCTAATATCTCTTGATGACGAACTAGCTTCCTTTCCAAAACCTAGTCTTGAAACCGTTATTTTTTATGGATATACATAAGCATTTGAGTTTTATATTTTAACCTCTTATATAAAAGTTTAGAATTTGTTCTGAATCTTCATATAGTTAAATTTTACCACTAATCAAAAAACATTTATAATAAAAATTGAATCATATAAGGAGGTTGGAACTATGACGAAACAAGTATATGTCATTACAGGCGGATCTGGCGGAATGGGGAAAGCAACTGCTGAATTAGTCGGCAAGAAGGGGACTGTCCTTTTAGCAGACGTTTCGCATGAACGCTTACTTCAAACAAAAGAGGAATTGGCTGGAAAAGGGATTACAGATGTCCTCATTCAAGTCGTTGATATTACATCTAAGGAAAACGTTGCAGACCTAGCTGATAAGACTGCTGAGCTGGGTACATTAAAAGGATTAGTTCATACAGCAGGCCTTTCTCCTACTATGGCGGATTCAAAACGGATTACAGAAGTTAACCTGGTTGGGACAGGCATTATTCTAGAAGCTTTCCTTCCACTTGCTACAGAAGGAACAGCGGTCGTTTGCATCTCTTCCATGAGCGGTTATATGGCTCCCCGTCAAGGCCCTTATATGGAAGTACTAAAACAGCCGTTAGCTGAAAATGCCGTGGAAACAATGGAGCAATTTGCCCAAGGGAATCCTGGGGCTGCCTACAGTTTATCTAAATTAGGCGTACAATTAATTGTTGAGGACCAGGCATGGACATGGGGAGAAAAAGGCGCACGTATAAATTCTCTCTCTCCTGGAACAATCAACACACCAATGGGACGTCAGGAAGCCTCAAAGCAAGCAGAAATGAAGAAGATGCTTGAAATTACACCTTTACTTCGTGAAGGGGAATCAAAAGAGATTGCAACAGCTGTAGAATTTTTATTAAGCGATGCGGCTTCTTATATCACAGGTATCGACTTACGCGTAGATGGCGGTACTGTAGCAAATCTAGCAAAACATAAATAAACAATCCTACAGTAATAGTAAATACTCTATTGCACTCTGAACATTAGGTTTCAAGCTTAACTTTCAGGGTGCTTTGTATGAATGCCTTCCACTACGTCTTCTCCATATCGCCGCTCTATTAATCTGACAATTTATCCTTCTTAAACCTATACATCATCCAATATCCAATATCTGCGAAGCCAATTCGTTTATATATAGCGCCAGCATTTAGATTATCATAAAACAAGCATATTTCCTTTCCCTCACTAAGAAGCTGCTTGCATAACTTGACCATACATTTCGTAGCATAGCCTTTTTTCTTATAATCTCCTAAAGTAGCGACAGCGACTACCATAGCTGAGCAGGAATTTTCCGCTGTAGTCGAAGCGGATGAAACTACTTTCCCATTATCGGTAATATAAGCACAACGCGAAAAACCATCCTTTAAACTTTTACGTTTTTCTTCTACCGACGTACATGAATTTTTAAATTCCGGGATATTTTGCAGCAATTCAACAATTCGTTCTGCATCATCAGGTGCAGCATACTGTACTTCTGTCGTATCTACATAGCCAGCCTCAGCGTTTAAAACTTGGCATTTCGCATAAAATGTTTGCCTTTTATTTAAAAGTCTCTGCTGTAAATAGGGTTCAATATTCTCAGTGACTTCCTTTAGACCGGACATCATGGAAAATTCAGGATCATTCAGCATAATATCAGCAAATCCTTTGGCATCAAATAGATCATTCACAGCATATGGGATATAGTTTTCTTTGTATTTTAAAAGAACGGCAATCAGATTCCCATTTGTATCAAACTCTCCCCAAACCTTTTGGAAATCTTCCTCATATCCATACGCTTCAATATCCCCAATTAAAAATAAGTTTTCAGAAGGCTTCGTATGAATAAAAGACACACAAACATCATGATCTTTTTCGCTTAAACGCTTAATCATTCTCCCTCACTCCCATACAAAAAAATATTGAATGCTTTAATATACAATTTAGCCCATCCACCGACAAAGAACTCGTAAAACTATGTTTTTGAATATTTTAACATAATTATTCTATGTATATTTACGGTTGCTTAATAAAATCCTTACTGCCACATTTCCTTCTTCATGTTATCACTTTTCAACTGAGCTCGACGGAACAAATAGGATTGCAACGACACAATACATTAATAAAAAATCGCATCCTCACGGTTAAATATGTACCGTCGGATGCGATGTTTTTTCATTATTGACCTTCAACCACTTCTTTTAGTATTTCGTAGGACCGCTTTTGTTTATCTTGATCATAGATATAGGAAACAGCCATAATTTCATCAGCATTATATTTTTCCTGGAAGCTGATTAGCTGCTCGCGTATGGATTGTTTTGAGCCAAGCAACGTGACACTGGACATGGATTTTGCCATTTGTTTTTCAGGTCCATTCCATAATTCATCCATGTTTTTGATTGGAGGGCTTAACAAATTTTTTGTCCCACGAACAACGTTTAGGAAAAATTGTTGCATGGTTGTAGATTCTATCTCAGCCTCTTCATCACTTTCCGCTGCAATAACATTCAAGCAGACCATCATATAAGGAGCACTTAGATATTCAGACGGCTTGAATTGATTACGGTAAATTGAGATGGCTTCTTCCAAATAAGTTGGAGCAAAATGGGCTGCAAATACATAAGGCAGACCCAATTTAGCAGCAAGAACAGCTGATTCCGTAGAGGATCCCAAAATATAAATTGGTATATTGGTGTCGACACCCGGGTACGACCTTACATAACCCTGATTCTCTTCCGGTCCCAAATAGGTTAACAAGGATTGCACATCTGAAGGAAATGTATAAACGGAATCCTTCTGTGAACGTCTTAATGCACTCGCCGTCATCATATCTGTTCCAGGCGCTCTTCCCAAGCCCAAATTAAGGCGATTTGGATAGATAGTTGCCATCGTTCCAAACTGCTCCGCCACAACTAATGGGGAATGATTAGGCAGCATAATGCCACCGGATCCGACCTCTATTTTATCTGTATGCTCCAAAATATGTTTAATTAAAATAGAAGTGGCTGAGCTAACCATTGTAGGTGTATTGTGATGCTCGGCAACCCAATATCGCTTATATCCCATCTTCTCTGTAGCCTGTGCAAGCTCAACCATTGAATCAATTGCTCCCTTTGCATCTTGGCCTTTGCGAATAGGGGCTAAATTTAGTACAGAAACAGGAACATTTATATTAATACTTTTATTTGTCATATAGTTTGGATCCTTCCATCATAAAGTTTCCATTTAATAGTAACAAGTAAGTGACAATAAACAAACATTCTTGCTTGATCAATCCTTTTTCTAAGCTTCGCACCTGGGTATTAATAGTTGTTTTTCCTATCAATAATGGATATACTAAGCGGACAAGTAAATCGTTAAAGGAGTAATCAAATGGCGAAAATTGAAGTGGGAGAAATCCTTGTATTAGAAGGCGAAAATGGACAGGAAGAAGAAATTGAAGTACTAGGTACATTGGATGTAGACGGAGCAGAATATGCTGTTACCGCACTCGTGGAAGAAATCAAACTCGAAACAGAAGAAGATATGGAAATATTCTTTTTCCGTGTTGACGAAGACGGTGAACTTCACGAAATTGAAAGCGACGAAGAATTCCAAAAGGTCGCAAGTGTACTTGAAGAGAATATGAAACACTCTCATTAATTTACAGGTAATAGGTTGTCCCAAATGCATTAATAGCATAAGGGACAACCTTTTTTTGTGAATTCAGTCAAGATCTACATATAGACCTAGGTGTTGACTGTGAATATACTTAAATCCCAGCCATTCAAGGCCCATTCCGTTTTCATCCTTCAATTTCCCACGTACAGAAAATCTCTTAGTTATTTTTTCTTTAATAACAGTATTTCTCCTCTATGCTTGTATGCCACATTTAAATTGTAAAAAAAGTCAAAATGATTGTATAGTTAAATAGATAAAGATTGTATCTACCGCTCTCATTATGACATTTAATAAATGTTTTTATCTAAAGAAACCTACTCTGACTACGTTTTATCAACCAAAGAAAACTCCTCTTCCAGATTCAAAGAATCTTGCACACATAATTATTCCTAATACATTTTGAGCCATTTGCTTCAGAATACGAAACCTCTAATCATCATAAAATTATTTTTGTATTAAAAGACTGATTTGAATGGAGGATCATATGAAGGATACGATGAAGAAACGGATTGGTGTTATTCTATCAGCTGCGCTTCTTTTCTTACCATTCAGCCTGCCTACAAAAACCTCAGCCGGCAAGCTGAAACCACCTGATGAAACCTTTACGCCAGGCCAATGGTTCCTGGGTGAACGGCCGCCGAATTTAAATCCAGCTAAACCTCCGATTGTTTTTGTCCAAGGGAAAAATGGCAGTTCAACCAGTTGGTACGGTGAAACAGAATATCATGGCGTGAATGATATGTATACAAAGGCGTATGAAGCCGGATATCAAACCGCCTTTGTCCAGCTTTATGATGCAGCCGGAAACGGGTCGGAAAATCAGTATACGAACGGAGAATTACTTGCATCGATGCTAGCCGATATCTCCCGACACTTCAATGGCCAGAAAGTCAACATCATCGCTCACAGCAAAGGAGGACCAGATACTCAAGCAGCCCTAGTACACTATGGAGCCCACCCCTATGTCGGCAAGGTTATTACACTAGGTTCACCACATCGTGGTTCAGAGCTGGCAGACCTGGCATATAGCTGGTATGCTGGGTGGCTCGGAGATTTGCTTGGCCAAAACGATGCTGGTACCTATTCTTTGCAGCTTGGGGAAATGGCGAGATTCCGCTCTGTAACGGATGGGCATACGAATAGAAACAAGAATAAGTACTATACCGTGGCAGGAACGGATCATGGACCTGCTTTCTCCGCTCTATCCTTGGGAGGCGCCTATTTATCTTCATACGGGGCTAATGATGGATTGGTCACTGAAACAAGCTCCAAACTATCCTATGGTACACATCTGTTTACAGACAGCTCAATTGACCATGATAATATTCGGATGGGCTCCAAGGTGTTTTCGCGGATTGAGCCTTACTTGCGTTCTGCTACTGTCACACAAACTAAAACCACAACAAATCTTCCCAATCAATATGAATCAGCTATCCAAAACACATCGTCCCACTATATTCATGGGGATGCCTTAGCCCAAAATCAACTTGTAAAAAAAGAGATCTATATTCCTGAAAAAACTACCGGTACAATCTCGATCTATACGGCCCACTCAACAACAGGTGTCGAATTGATTTCACCAGATGGTACCATCATCCCCGCCTCTAAGCCGACTGTCGATCAGATACTTTTTTCCGGTGCCAGCTTATATACCTTTTATAACAAAGAATTCACTCCTGGTACATGGACGGTACAAATAAAGGCAACGGAAGCTGATGATGCCTATCTATTAGCCTCTACCTTTAACGAAAAGGAAATATATAAACTGGAGATGGCCGGAACAGGCAAAGCAGAGCTGACGGACTTCACCATCCGTGCCCCTAAGCATTCCGGAACAGCTAGCTTCTCAATTAAATTAATCGACAAAGACGGTATCGAATTGACGCAAACCGTCCTCCCTAAGACAACCAACGGAATAGATTTCTCTGCCAAACTGCCAAAAGTGCCGAAGCCAGGTGTCTATAATATGACAGTCGATATCAAGACCAAGCATCCTAACGGAAAAGAATCTGTTCGCACGTTGGTGAGATCTGTTTATATTGATTAATGTGTATATACACCCCTCTTATGTTTCTTTAATAAGAGAGGTGTTTCTTTTTTGCTTATTCAGATTATAAAGTGGTCATAATATATTTTTTAAGCTCTCGCTCCATCCAATAATCTTACACTTTGATACAGGTATACTTTCATTTCAGCAGGGAATTCTATTTCAAATCACCTCTATAAAAGGAGCACGGATTATGAACCTGCAGAGCGGCAAATATTATTGGCAAACAACTTATCCTAATCCTCCTGTATATCCATCGTTGGAGGAAGATATACTTTGTGATGTTCTTATTGTTGGGGGAGGAAGTTCAGGGGCACAGTGCGCCTACCTTTTAAGCGACAAAGGACTTAAGGTGGCTGTAGTTGATAAACGAAGGATTGGTACCGGCAGCACAATGACCAACACCGCCCTCCTTCAATATTTAGGAGATAAGATGTTGTTTGAGTTGATCAATTCCTTTGGGGAAGAATCAGCCATTTACCATACAAAATTATGCGAGCAAGCCATTTCTGAAATTGAAGAAACATCGAAAAAACTAAATTTAGATTCCGAGTTTACACGAAGGGATAGCCTCTATTATGCCAGTGATCCCCAAGGAGAGACGAAGTTACAAAGGGAATACGATTATTTGATCAAGCACCACTTCCCTGTCGATCTGCTTAACGAAAGCCAAATTAAAGAGCGTTACCCATTTTCTAAGCAATCAGCCTTGTATATCCATAATGATGGGGAAATCAATCCATTTAAATATAATCATGGCCTGATTCAAGCAGCCCATCAAAAGGGTGTACAAATATTTGAGGATACAAAAATAACCGGTAAAAAATTCAATAAGGAGTATGCTACATTTTTTACAGACCGTAATCATTCCATCACAGCAAGAAAAGTCATCATTGCTGCTGGATATGAAGGGCTCGAATTTAAAAAAGATAAGGATTGTCTTCTGACAAGTTCATATGCTGTTATCACCAAACCGGTTGAAAATCTTCAGCAATCTGAATGGTATAAGCAAACATTAATTTGGGAAACAGCACGCCCATATATCTATATGCGCACAACTGCAGATAATCGGATTATCATTGGAGGACTTGACGAAAACACAATCTATCCTGAGGATCGTGATTCAAAAATTAATCATAAAAAGACGAAGCTTATTGAAGAATTTAATAAGCTCTTTCCCGATATAAAAGCTGAACCCGAATTTTATCTTGGAGCCTTCTATGGCGGGACACACGATGGACTTCCTCTTATCGGTCAATATGACGAATTTCCACACTGCCATTTTCAATTTGCCTATGGAGATAACGGACTTGTCTATAGCACTGTCTTGTCTAAAATCATCACGGATATCATCACAAAAGGTTCTCATCCAGCCTTTAACTTATATAGTCAGAAACGGAGGGAAAGGTAATCCAAATAGGTTATTTGTATAATTTCAATATTAAATGTAAAAAAAGGCAAAACCAACTTTAAAAGGTTTTGCCTCTTTCTTTAATTAACGGACTTGGATGAGAATTTGTCTATACCATAGATTTAATCATTCTAGCTTCATACTTATTAGATTTAGAAACAAAAAACCTCTTATGAAAATAAGAGGTTTTTTTTACTAGCGTCCCAGGAGAGATTCGAACTCCCGACCGACGGCTTAGAAGGCCGTTGCTCTATCCAGCTGAGCTACTGGGACATGTTTTTAATTTTTTTACGTTGTCCTTAACGACATTTATTATTATATAATCACTTTATTTATAAGTCAATAACTTTTTTGAAAAAGTTTTTTATCTTTTTAAAAGTGAAGGGAAGGGAAGGGAACTCACAAATCCTGATCTGTATATTCCCTTCACTTACTATACAACTTTTTTTTGATTTAGGAAAGTGTTGTTTTCAATTGCCAGCCTGGTAATTTTTCCCCAGACATTGTGTAAAAATCAACGATTGCATTCTGACCTTGTTTTTCGAGAATCACATAGGTTTTATACTGACTTCCTCTCGGTAGACGTATACTGCCGGGATTAATATACAGGCAGTTATCAATTTTTTCTGCACCTGCTATATGAGAGTGGCCAAAACAGATAACATTCGCACCAACCTCTCTCCCTTTCAAGCTAATATTCATCAACGTAGATTTGATATTGTATAAATGCCCATGTGTAACAAGTATTGACCAGTCTTCAAGATGTGCAATTAAATCCTCCGGAAAGTCCTCTCCGAAATCACAATTACCTCGTACAGTTTGATAATACTGAATTACTTGATCATCACGAGATAATTCTGAATCCCCGCAATGTATAAACAGATCGACCTCTTCTTTATGTCTTTCATGCAAAACGTCCAATTCTTCCAGTAAGCCATGGCTATCACTGACAATTAAACATTTCATAGGAATTCCACTACTTTTTCATTTAGTACTTTCTCTAATTCTTTTAAAGCATTCGCTCGATGGCTGATTCTGTTTTTCTCCCCTGCTTCAAGGTTCGCCATCGTTGTTTGTTTTTCCGGCACAAAGAAAATAGGATCATATCCGAAGCCATTCTCGCCATCCGGCGCGTCAGCAATGATTCCCTCACATGTTCCGGAAACTGTAATAGGGTCCATCTTCGGACCGACAAGTGCTATTGCACAATAAAAACGGGCAGTTCGTTTTTCTTTAGGTACACCCTCTAGCTCATTAAGAACCTTTTCATAATTAGCTCTATCATCTTTTCCTGGACCTGCATACCTTGCCGAAAAAATACCCGGACGTCCATCCAATGCATCAATGACCAAGCCAGAATCATCAGACAAAACAGGCATATTCATAAGCTCGGAAATAGTGTTAGCCTTCAAAAGAGCATTTTCTTCAAATGTGCTTCCTGTCTCTTCAACATCAATCGCATTCTCAATATCTAATAGGGTAATAACCTTAATCCCTTTTGGGGAAAATAATGCTTCAAATTCTTTTGCTTTACCTTTATTTTTGGTTGCAATTAAAACGGTATTCATATTCAACTTCTCCTCCCAAGAGAAAAATCGTATAAATTGGTACGCTTTACTGAATTTTAGCTGCTATATCTCCCAATGACTCTTGCTGTACAGTAAATAATTGCTGTAAACCTTCACTTGCAAGGTCAAGTAATTCATTCAATTGATGTCTGGAGAAAGTCGCTTCTTCTCCGGTTCCCTGAAGCTCCACAAATTCCTCTGCGCCTGTCATAATGACATTCATATCCACTAAAGCCTTAGAGTCTTCATGATAATTCAAATCAAGAACCACTCCAAGCTCCTCAATCATCCCGACTGATGTGGCAGCTAAATAGTTTTTAATCGGATAAGAGCTAATTTTCCCTGCCTCCTGAAGCTTATCGAGCGCAATCGCCATTGCAACGAATGCACCTGTAATCGAAGCTGTTCTTGTTCCTCCATCTGCCTGAATCACATCACAATCAATCCAGATTGTTTTTTCTCCAAGCGCTTCCAAATCGACTACCGCACGTAAAGCGCGCCCAATCAAACGCTGGATCTCCATCGTACGTCCAGTAACTTTCCCTTTAGTTGATTCGCGCATCGTCCTTTGCTCTGTTGCACGAGGCAGCATTGAATACTCTGCCGTAATCCATCCTTTTCCTTCTCCGCGCATAAATGGCGGAACACGGTCATCTACACTGGCTGTACAAATCACCTTTGTATCACCGATACTGATTAACACCGAGCCTTCCGGGTGTTTAATATAATTTGTTTCTATATGTACGGGTCTTAATTCATTCTTCTTTCGACCATCAAATCTCATAGGTACCTCCTAAATGTATACATCATGCTTAGTTTAGCATACCCTAAATCAATAAAAAAGCACCCTGTCCAAACAATATTGCCATTTATGTCCAAATTAAAAACAGGCAAGCTCCTAAACGGAACTTGCCCATCTTTTTCACTATTAGTATTTACCTGTATTGACGGTTTCAGGTCGTGTTACCGGTTCCGATAGCTTCTTGCCATCTTCCTTCAGAAGCTCACCCTCTCCATTTACCTGAATCGCCACTTTCTTTATATCTTTTTGCTCAGTAAGAGAAAGCACCAGTTCATTTAATAAATGGCCGGATACTATTTTCTCCTCCCCATCAAAGCTTGAATAAATAGATTCATTAAAATTAAGTGTAACCACGCCATCCTCTATTTTAGGTTCCTCGACTAATGCAACATCAGGTCTGAACTCCGTAACAAGCGGAGAGGAATAACCCGGACCTTTAATCAGGCTGCTGACTACGGCTTCTACATGGTCATTTTCCTGATTACTGATTCTTTTTGTCACTGGTACATAATAATAGTTATCTGTTTCACCGGACATATAATAAACCGTAACAGGACGTGTATTCATAATATCGGTCGTGTCTGTATGATCGTTATTAATTCCCATTAATCTTGATGTTCCGTTTTGTATTGCTATTTTATTAACGGGCATCTCCTTTAATGCTTGCCCTTCGATTTGCAATTTTACTTTCTCCACTTTATCAAATTGCGTTAAAGTCCAAGTCACTGACTCCAGAATTTTCGTTTCATCCTCTTTTTTATATTCCTTAAACTCTTTAGAAAAATCTACGGTGGCTACTCCATCCTTAATGTCTACACTTTTAACAGCAGTATCTGACGGCAAAACAGCTTTGAATCCATTCGGAAGCATTTGTGATACCGGGCCGTTCGTCACTAAATATTCCACCGCCTGCTTAGCTACACTTTCTGTATTTGGCAATGGAATGGTTTGTGGCACAATATATCCATTTGCATCCATTAAGTATAATTCCGTTTGAACCTTTAATGCCTCTTCATTCTTTCCTGCCTCTTCGTTGGTGTTAACACCCTCCTGATTGACAACTTCTTCTTCACCCTCTGCCTGCTCCTTCAAATAAGTAACATCCTGTGGCGGATCAATTTCTTCTTTTTTTGGTAAATCGAACAAGCCGCAGCCTGACACTAAAACAGATGATATAAGTACCGAAGCAACCAATGTTGATTTTGTTCGTAAAGGCATACACCATTCCTCCTAAGACTGTTTGTACTACATATATACGGGGCTTGGCTCATTTTATACCTTTATAGGCAGAAAAAAATTATGGATTAAAAAAACCCTTGCACAATTTTAGCGAAGTATTTTCATACTTAAAATTGTGCAAGGGTTTTTATAAGTTGCTTTACTAGTCTCCATCTACCAACTGATTAAGCGTAGCATGTTCAACCGTTTCAACTGCTTCACCAAGCCAGGCGTAAGCAATAGATTTAAACATTCTTCTGGAGCCGGTAGTATAGAAATTGTAGGTTGGCTGAGGGGTTTCCTTATTTAGCATGCCAGCATGCTCCAATAGTACACTTGCCTCTCTGGCCGTTTCTTCCCCTGATGATATAACCGTCACATAGGATCCCATATAATTTGATATAGGTTCTGTTAGCAATGGGTAATGTGTACATCCCAAAATCAATGTATCCATGCTCCTATTTTTCAAAGGCTTTAATGTTTCAGCAACAATTTTTTTAGCAATTGCACTGTTCCATTCCCCGCTTTCTACCAGAGGGACAAATTTTGGGCATGCCAAACTTTCAATGTGTACCTTTGGATGAATGCTTAATAACGCCTTATTATATGCTTTACTGCGCACTGTTCCTTCCGTACCAATAATACCGATGTTTCTTGATTTTGATACATCAATCGCTGCCCTAGCTCCCGGCTGAATAACACCCAAAACCGGAATTGGCAGGCTTGCCCTCATTTCCTCAAGTACGGCAGCCGTCGCGGTATTACAAGCTATAATTAACATTTTAATATTCTTCTTCAAAAGGAAATGAGCCATTTCCCATGTAAACTTTCGAACTTCTTCCATTGGTCTGGGCCCATATGGACATCTGGCTGTATCACCAAGATATATTAAATTTTCATTTGGAAGCTGCCTGATAAATTCTTTAAAAACCGTTAATCCGCCAACTCCCGAATCGATAAGTCCTATTGGGTTTTCTCTATCCAAATCAGATCGCCTCTATCTATCTTTTGCTTGCAGCATTTTGCTCTATTATTTAAACCGGACTGTATATCACTTTATCATTAGTTTATTTCTTTTCCAATCCATCACTTGGGCATAAAAATAGAGTAGTGATTCAAACCACATACTTTACATTTTACAATGACGTGTATAGTGATTTGATATTCGCTACTCTTCCTAATTTATGGACTCATAAAGGAATTGTCAAGAACAATGATAAATAGATCAATTGCTAGGCGAGCTTCTAAAAAGATCATTGAATGATCTTATAATTCTAATTCACCCATTCGAAGTAGTTCTACGACCGCTTGGGAACGGCCCTTTACGCCCAATTTTTGCATCGCATTAGATATGTGATTTCTCACAGTTTTCTCACTAATAAAGAGGTCCTTAGCGATATCTTTTGTTGTTTTGTCCTGTACCAATAACTCAAATACTTCTCTTTCTCTTTTTGTGAGTAAAGGTTTATGAGTGAAATCGTTCTCCTTCAACTATTGTAACCCTCCTTGCTACCAGCCATAACCTTAGGATTGGGTATATATTTAGTCACGATAGTGTATGTGACTGGTCTATAAGGAGTGACTATATTTAGATAAGAATGAACGTGTTTTTATGATTGAGGTTGCTTCTTCAATCCGTCATTAAACAATTCCTTCATCTCTTCTGTCCAAGCTACCGGCTTACCGCTTAATCTGGAAATTTGGACAACTGTTCCTCGACCGGTGAAGCAGGGAACCCCATCCTCTCGTAGACCAAGATAATGGATATCAACCGATGAATTGCCTATTTTATTTGCCTTAACTTTAATATTGAGTTTCTCATCGAAAAAAACCTGGTGGAGAAAATCACATTGAAGATCAGCTACTACAGGAATCGTTTCATGTTTGGTATCCACCCAATCCTGCATCATGCCAAGACTTTTAAAATATTCAATCCGTGCCTGTTCAAAATACGTAAAAGGCACTGTATTGTTTAAATGCCCAAACATATCTGTCTCTGAAAATCTAACTTTAATAGAATAAGAAAAAGTAAATTCTTCTTTCCACTCTTCCATGTCTTTAATATATGCAATTTTACCCATTGGGAACACACCTCTCCATAAATATGAATGACTATTCATTCATTATACAGAAAAATCGACGAAATTGTAATTATTTTACTGGTGGATAGCATGTTTTTTGGACCATGTCCTTTGCTTAGATTACAAGTGAATAAAAATAAAACTTTATTGTATGATCACAAATGTAGTACTAACCTATTTATTTATATTTCTACAAACATAACACAATCGCTAAACGGAAAAGGCCGTCTGACTATTACAGACGGCCTTTTCACTTGCTATATTACATTTATTTACATCCATCTAAGGCTATCAAAATGAAAAGACTTAGATTTTGTCACTTCCAAAGAAATTTTTGAAAGCTTGGACATTCGTGTCCCGATTTAATGCAGCAATCGAGGTTGTCAAAGGAATACCTTTCGGACAAACTTGAACACAGTTTTGGGAGTTACCGCAATCCTGAATTCCTCCGTCACCCATTAACGCATTCAGACGTTCTGCTTTTTGCATTTCACCTGTTGGATGAGCGTTAAATAGACGAACCTGTGACACAGGAGCAGGTCCGATAAAGTTGGACTTATCATTTACATTCGGGCAAGCCTCCAGGCAAACGCCGCAAGTCATACATTTAGATAATTCATATGCCCACTGGCGTTTTTTCTCAGCCATACGAGGTCCCGGACCTAAATCGTACGTACCATCGATAGGAATCCAGGCTTTAACTTTTTTAAGTGAATCGAACATTCTGCTACGGTCTACCTGAAGGTCACGGATAACCGGGAAAGTACGCATTGGTTCCAGCACGATTGGCTGTTCATATTGATCCACTAATGCCGTACAGGATTGACGTGGCTTTCCATTAATGACCATGGAACAGGCACCGCAAACTTCTTCCAGACAGTTCATATCCCACGTAACCGGGCTTGTTTTCTTGCCTTCCTTTGTAACCGGGTTACGACGTATTTCCATTAGTGCAGAGATGACATTCATATTTGGTCGATAGGACAACTCAAATTCTTCAAAATAGGGCTCAGAGTTCGGGTTATCCTGGCGTTGGATCTTAAACAGTACTTTACTTTCTGTAGCCATAATTAATTTGCCCCCTTGCTCTTAGAGTAGTCACGTTTACGCGGCTTAATAAGTGAGACATCAATCTCTTCATAATAAATATTTGGTGCAGATTTTCCATCAACAAAGTCAGCCATTGTCGTTTTCATGAACTCTTCATCATTTCGTTCTGGGAAATCCGGTTTGTAGTGAGCACCACGGCTTTCGTCACGCTGCAGGGCACCTAATGTGATAACGCGTGCCAGTTGAAGCATATTGTATAGCTGACGTGTGAATGATGCTCCCTGGTTGCTCCATTTTGCCGTATCGTTAATATTAATGTTTTCCCATCTTTCAAGCAGCTCCTGAATCTTTTCATCTGTTTTTTGAAGCTTATCATTATAACGAACTACTGTTACATTATCGGTCATCCATTCACCCAATTCTTTATGGATGGAATAAGCATTTTCTGTTCCATTCATGGACATAATGCGATTCCATTTTTCCATTTCAGCCTTCTCATGCTGTTCGTATAAAGAATCCGGTAGGGAATCAGCGTTTCTAGCAAGTCCATTTACATAGCGTACCGCATTTGGTCCTGCAACACTTCCTCCATAAATGGCGGATAGCAGGGAGTTCGCTCCTAAACGGTTAGCTCCATGCTGTGAAAAATCACATTCACCGGCAGCAAATAATCCAGGTATTTTAGTCATTTGGTCGTTATCAATCCATAGTCCACCCATGGAATAGTGAACAGCCGGGAAGATTTTCATAGGCAATTTGCGCGGATCTTCACCAGTGAATTTTTCATAGATTTCAATAATACCGCCCAATTTAATATCAAGCTCTTTAGGATCTTTATGAGAAAGATCCAAGTAGACCATGTTCTCACCGTTGATTCCCAGCTTTTGATTCACGCACACATCAAAAATTTCACGTGTTGCGATATCACGAGGAACTAGATTTCCATAAGCAGGGTATTTCTCTTCAAGGAAGTACCAAGGCTTTCCATCTTTATAAGTCCAAATACGTCCGCCTTCTCCACGCGCAGACTCACTCATTAATCGAAGTTTATCATCCCCAGGGATTGCCGTTGGATGTATTTGAATAAATTCACCATTTGCATAGGTAGCACCCTGCTGATATACAATCGCAGCTGCTGAACCAGTGTTAATGATGGAATTCGTAGATTTACCAAAAATAATTCCAGGTCCTCCGGTTGCCATAATAACTGCATCCGCACGGAAAGATTTAATTTCCATAGAGGTTAAATTTTGTGCTACAATTCCGCGGCATATCTGTTCATCATCCAGCACCGCTCCAAGGAATTCCCAACCCTCATATTTCTGAACAAGACCCGCCACTTCATAACGACGAACCTGTTCATCCAATGCATAGAGCAATTGCTGGCCAGTAGTTGCGCCTGCAAATGCTGTTCTATGATACTGTGTACCGCCGAAACGTCTGAAGTCGAGCAATCCCTCAGGCGTACGGTTAAACATAACGCCCATACGGTCAAACATATGAATGATCGAAGGAGCCGCATCACACATTGCTTTTACCTGCGGCTGGTTAGCCAGAAAGTCACCGCCATACACGGTATCATCAAAGTGCTCCCAAGGAGAATCACCTTCACCCTTTGTATTTACCGCTCCATTAATTCCCCCTTGGGCGCAAACAGAATGGGATCTTTTAACGGGTACGACTGAAAAAAGTTCTACTTTATGTCCTACTTCAGCGATTTTGATGGTAGCCATTAAACCAGCAAGACCGCCGCCGACTACGATTATATTACCTTTACTCATAAACCGACCCTCTCCTTATTAAACTAGCAGACTCACCTGCTAAGCTATTGCAATTGTTTAAGCCATGTTGATAAACGCCAGCAGCGTGCGAATGGATATAAAAGCTAAAAATACAAAAACTCCAAGAGTTATATATGTAAATATTCTTTGGGATTTTGGTGTTACGATAAGTCCCCATCTTAAAGCAAATGACCATAACCCGTTTGCAAAGTGAAATATTGCTGAAAGTACACCTACCATATAGAAAGCAATCATAAATGGATTAGAAAAAATTTCAACCATCATATCCGCATTTGCTGTATCACCCAATGCGACCTGCACCCTCGTTTGCCATACATGCCAAACGATAAAAACTACAGTCACGATACCTGTGATTCTTTGTAAAGCAAACATCCAGTTACGGAAATAGCTGTAACTTCCCACTGAATATTTCGCCGTAAATGCAATATGAAGACCTAATACAGCATGGAAAAGGATTGGCAAATAGATGACAACAATCTCCATTAAAAGCCTAAAAGGTAAATCATGCATAAATTCAGCTGCTTTGTTGAATGCTTCAGGCCCTCTTGTCGCAAAATAATTGACCATTAAATGCTCAATCAAAAAAAGCCCGATTGGTAATACCCCTAACAACGAATGTAACCTACGTAAATTAAACTCGCGACGACTCTCCATAGTTACCCTCCCTCTGAAAATGAAAAAATAAAAGTATAGCCTTGGATAAGGACTATGCCTTAAATAATTGCAAGCAGGTCTTCAACATAGCTGCAATCATCTAACCCACCACCCATCTAAGATGCCAAAAACATTTTTCTGCAAAATTAATAGATGAATAGTATAAAAACAAAAATAATTCCACATATTCTTACAATTATGTGACGGTTTTATTGTACTCCTTTCAACCAAAATGCGTCAAGAAAACGGATACAGAGATTTCCTATTTCTACCGATAATTTGTAAATAACTGATATTTTTCTATTTCTATATATTACCTGGAAAATACTTAATAGAAAATACAACTTTACCCTTGCATCCACTCCCATATATATAGCTATAATAATGTAAGGAAAGAGGGGAAACTATGACAAAAGAAGATAAGTTAGAGTCAGTAGAAATGGCACCTGTCACTGAAAATGAGCCGTTAATACCTGCATTTGGGTATGAAATAATAAGAGAATTCCTTTTGGAAGATTTATTGGGAAAGGAAGGCCCTCAAATCCTTTATTGGGCTGGAAAGCAACTCGGAAGAAGATTTCCATTATCTAGTACAGAAGAAACCATCACGTTTTTTCATGACGCCGGTTGGGGCGACCTTACGCTGGTAAAGGAAACAAAAGATGAATTAAAGTGGGAGCTTACAGGTGAATTAATTAACCGCAGATTTTCAATCAACGAAAATACCCATTTCCAATTAGAAGCAGGTTTTCTTGCCTACCAAACAGAACATCAGAGAAAAGTAGTTTCTGAAAGCTATGAAGAACAAAAAAAACGGGCAAATAAAGTATACTTCACGGTGAAAACCGACAATAAAGATACCATTTAATGTAAATTGATTAAAAAGGGTAATTCCATATATGAATTGCCCTTTTTCTCTATGATATCTGTTTACCTTCAATAAAAAACCTGCACCATAAAATTAAAGGTGCAGGTTTACTGGTTAGTCATTTTTTTGTTCTTCATTTAGTTTATCCAATAAAGCCTTGGTGCTTGCTTCAGGGATTCCCAATTTTATAAATTCCTCTGATGTGGCTTCTTTCATCTTTTTAATCGAGCCAAAATGCTTAAGCAGTACTTTCTTTCTTTTCTCTCCTATACCAGGAACTCCATCCAGGACAGATTGGAAGCTTGATTTTCCTCTAATTTGTCGATGGAAGGTAATTGCAAATCGGTGAACCTCATCCTGTATACGCTGCAAGAGGTAAAACTCTTGGCTGGTTCTGCCCAATGGAATTATTTCTAAAGGGTTTCCGTATAGCAATACGGAGGTCTTATGTTTATCATCCTTAGCCAATCCCGCTACAGGAATCTCCATTCCGTATTCATCCTCGATTACTTCGCGAACTGCCTCAATATGTCCTTTGCCTCCATCAACTATGATTAAATCCGGCCAAGGGAGATTCTCTCGAAGTACGCGGGCATATCTCCTTCTGACGACTTCTCTCATGGAATCGTAGTCATTCGGGCCGATTACGGTTTTAATTTTATATTTCCGGTATTCCTTCCGTTCAGGTTTCCCATCAATAAATACAACCATAGCAGAGACAGGATCAACACCCTGAATATTCGAGTTATCGAAAGCCTCGATTCGATGCGGTGTATGAATCCCCATGATTTCTCCTAAGTTTTCAATTGCTTTTATCGTCCGTTCTTCGTCTCTTTCGATTAAAGAAAACTTCTCCTGCAAGGCGATTTTTGCATTTTTAACAGCAAGTTTCACCAGGTCTTTCTTTGGTCCACGTTTAGGCTGTGCCACTTTCACGTCAAGAAGTCCTTCAGCCAATTCTATATCTATATCATCAGTGAGGAGTACTTCATGTGGTTTAAAATGATTTGGCTTAGAATAAAATTGCCCCAAGAAGGTCAATAGCTCATCAGCAGGATCATCATATAAAGGGAATAACGAGACATCTCTCTCAATCAGCTTTCCTTGCCGAACAAAAAAGACTTGGACACACATCCAACCTTTATCAACTGCATATCCAAATATATCCCGGTCCGTTAAATCGCTGAATACAATTTTTTGTTTTTCCATTGTTGCTTCAATATGAGCGATTTGGTCCCTTAATTCCTTGGCCCGTTCAAAGTCCAATTCTTCTGATGCTTTATACATGTTATCCTGTAAATCTTTCTTGATATCCTTAAAACCGCCATTTAAAAACTTTGTTATTTCATCTGTAATTTGTTTATATTCATCTTCCCTGACCGTCTTTTCACATGGTGCAAGGCATTGTCCAATATGATAATACAAACATGCTTTAGCCGGTAAGGTTGTACACTTCCTGAGCGGATACAGCCGGTCTAACAGCTTTTTAGTTTCATTGGCTGCATATACATTTGGATAGGGCCCAAAGTACTTACCTTTATCTTTTTTTACGTTTCTTGTAATGATTAATCGAGGATGCCTTTCCGAAGTGATCTTGATAAACGGAAAGCTTTTATCATCCTTCAGCATGATATTGTATTTTGGATCATATTTTTTTATTAGATTCATTTCTAATATGAGTGCCTCCATATTAGAAGAGGTTACGATATACTCAAAATCCTCAATCTCCGATACAAGGCGCTGGGTTTTCCCATCATGAGAACCAGTAAAATAAGAACGTACCCTATTTTTTAAAACTTTGGCTTTTCCCACATATATAACAACATTTTGTCGGTCCTTCATTAGATAACATCCCGGCTGATCGGGTAACAAGCTAAGCTTATCTTTTATATGTTGATTCAAAAGGGTCCCCCCTCTACTTAAAGTTTAAGTTTCTATATATTATAAACGGATTTTACAATTAAAGGAGGTTTTAATACTTTCCAAAAGAAAAAAGACTCCGGTCGTCCGAAGTCTTTTTTACGTTAAACCTTAAGAATGCTTGGAAATCAAATTAACAAGTGCTTCTTTTGGTTGGAATCCGATCACTTTATCTACTACTTCTCCATCTTTAAAAAGAACAAGTGTAGGAATGCTCATGACACCGAATTTAACAGCTGTTTCTTGATTCTCATCTACATCAAGTTTAACGATTTTAACTTTACCATCTAACTCTGCATCGATTTCTTCCAATACAGGTGCGATCATTTTACAAGGTCCACACCAAGGTGCCCAAAAATCAGCTAAAACCAAGCCTTCGCCTGTTTCAGTTACGAATGTTTGATCCGTTACATTAGAAATTGCCATGAATTTTACCTCCTAAAGCATACATTAAGTAAACTATAAGTGGAGTATACCACTGTTCTATATAGGATGGCTACTGTCCTGCTTAATTATCCTGAATTTCAAAGAAATGGGTTTGTACTAATTTTACCTTTATGTTGAAAAACAGGATGGCTTTTGCCACCCTGTTTACCCAAAATATGAACTTAAGATTTCACAAGAAGATTTTTGAACTCTTCTGTTAATAAAGGAACTACATCAAATAAATCGCCAACAATACCGTAATCAGCTACTTTAAAAATATTAGCCTCTGGGTCTTTGTTGATTGCTACAATTACTTTGGAGTTAGACATACCGGCTAAATGCTGGATTGCTCCGGAAATTCCACAAGCAATATACAGATCCGGTGTCACGACCTTACCTGTTTGGCCAATTTGCAGAGAATAATCACAGTATTCGGCGTCACATGCTCCGCGAGATGCTCCAACAGCACCTCCAAGAACGTTGGCCAATTCTTTTAGTGGTTCAAAACCTTCTTCGCTTTTTACTCCCCGTCCACCGGCAACAATTACTTTAGCTTCTGACAGATCAACTCCCTCAGTTGCTTTACGTAATACTTCCTTAATAACGGTACGTAAATCCTTGATATCTACAGATATAGTTGAAACATCCCCCGTACGGGAAGGATCATGCTCAAGCGGATCAATATTATTTGGTCGAATAGTAGCAAATACTAGTCCATCTGTTACAATTCTCTTTTCAAATGCTTTACCGGAGTAGATTGGACGTGTAAAGACGATATTTCCGCCTGCCTCTTCTACACCAATCGCATCTGAAATTAGTCCGGAACTTAATTTACCAGCAACACGCGGCGCCAGGTCTTTTCCCAATGAAGTATGGCCGAAAATAAGTCCGTCAGGAGATTCTTGATCAATCACAGCTAACAAGGCCTGAGTATAACCGTCTGATGAATACTGTTTTAGCTGTTCATTCTCAACAGCGATAACACGGTCGGCTCCATAATGAATTAATTCCATCCCAATCTCTGTAACAGACTCTCCAAGTATAACGCCTACAACTTCTCCGCCCTCAGCAACTGTCTTAGCTGCAGCGATTGCTTCAAAGGATACATTACGAAGAGAAGACTCTCTTGTTTCACCTAAAACTAAAATCTTTCTAGACATAATTTTACCTCCCGTTATTTTTCCCTTTGTGTTCGTTGCTATCTATCACTATCACCGTTTATTTAAATTAAATTACCTTTGCTTCAGTACGAAGCAGATTAACCAGTTCCTTTACTTGGTCAGGAATTTCCCCTTGTAAAACTTTACCGGCATCTTTCTTAGGAGGCAGATAAATTTCAATACTCTTTGTTTTAGCTTCTACATCATCTTCTTCAAGATCAAGGTCATCCAGTTCCAATTCCTCAAGCGGTTTTTTCTTCGCTTTCATAATCCCTGGTAAGGATGGATAACGCGGCTCGTTCAAACCTTGTTGAGCTGTAATTAATAAAGGCAGAGAAGTTTCAATAATCTCAGAATCCCCTTCAACATCTCTGGTAACGGTTACATTTTCGCCGTTAATTTCAAGTTTAGTAACAGTAGTTACATAAGGGATATCGAGTAAACCGGCTACACGCGGTCCTACCTGACCGGAACCTCCATCAATTGCCACATTCCCTCCAATAATCAAATCAACCTCTTGTTCTTTTAAATACTCAGCTAATATTTTAGAAGTTGTATATTGGTCTCCATCTTCCACATCATCTTCAATATTTATAAGAACTGCCTTATCAGCTCCCATTGCAAGTGCAGTTCTTAGCTCTTTCTCTGCATCTTCTCCGCCGACTGTCACAACAGTCACTTCGCCGCCCTGTGCATCACGCACCTGGATAGCTTCCTCCACTGCATACTCATCGTACGGGTTAATGATAAACTCAGCGCCATCTTCTTGAATACGGCCGTTTGATAATGAAATTTTCTCCTCTGTATCAAATGTCCTTTTTAGCAAAACATAGATATTCATGTATTGCCCTCCTATAGTTCGTATTAATTTTGAAGATTGAGAAAACTAAATATATATAACTCCTACTCTCTGAAGCTCCCACTCAAAGAGAAGAGGTTACTCACAAAATGATTCGCTATTGACCGCCTATTTTCCTTTAAAAATCGGCAAACGTTTTTCTAAAAATGCATGAATCCCCTCTTTAGCATCTTCAGTGACAAAGATTTTGCCAAATTGGATAGCTTCCTCATCTACTCCTTTGTAATATTGTTCATGCTTAGAGTAGTTAATAAGGTGGATGGCTTTCTCTAGTGCAATTGGACTTTTTCCTGCAATTTTACCGGCAATCTCTTTTACGGCATCCATTAACTCTTCATCCTTGAAGGATTTATTTGCAAGTCCTGCTTCAACAGCCTCCAAACCAGAAATAGGTTCAGATGTGAACATCATCTCTGCAGCTTTGGATGCTCCCACAAAACGAGTGAGCCTTTGAGTACCAGCAAAACCGGGAATAAGACCCAGCTGCAGCTCTGGCAATCCAAGCTTAGCCCTTTCAGTTACGTATCGCAGATGGCAAGACATAGCGAGCTCAAGTCCGCCTCCCAATGCAGCGCCGTGAATGGCCGCTATGACCGGTTTTTTGAACCGTTCAATCCTTTCAAATAAATCCTGTCCTCTTTTAGAAAGAGCAGAAAAATCTCCTTCGGATGTAACTGTCGTGAATTCTTTAATATCTGCACCAGCTGAGAAAAATTTCCCCTCTCCATATAGGACAACAACCCGCACATCCTCGTTTTCTTCAATCGAATCAAACATGGCGGATAAATCTTCAAGAAGATCAGAAGCCAGTGCGTTAGCTGGTGGCCTATCTATAGAGACATAGGCCACCTGATTCTCCTCATATACACGTAATGTCTTCATTTGTATTACCCCTTTTTTGTATCATGGTTATCTCATTCAAGCACCCAATCCTTTGATTATTAAATGGTGAACTGGTTCAGCTTGCTTATTAAGATCATATTTTTGCTCGTTCATCACCCAAGTCGTAACGATTTCATCCAGCGTACCAAATACCATATGACGAGCCAGACGAACATCAAGTTTATCTTGGAATTCCCCTTGTTCAATTCCTGTAACTAAAATGGAATCAACAAGCTTTAAATATCCTTTAAGAACATCATTAATTTTATAACGTATCTCTTTATTGGATTGCCGTAATTCCAACTGTGTAACGATAGCCAAATGCTTATCCTCAGAAAGAATCTCAAAATGCTTGCGCACCAGCACCAGCATTTTTTCAGTTGCACTGGATACCCGTTCCATCTCTTCTTCAATACTGGATATGAAACTTCCCAGTTTATCCTGGAACATGGAAATCAAAATATCTTCTTTATTTTTGAAATACAAGTAAATCGTACCATCCGCTACACCCGCCTGCTTTGCTATCTTGGAGACTTGTGCTTGATGGTAGCCGTTTTCTGCAATAACAATCACGGCTGCATCAATAATCTGTTTGTATTTTGGGCGGTCTTTTTTCATTATCATTCTTCCTCCTCTAAAAATGAATGAATAGTCATTCATAATTTCATATTAGAGGGGAAAAATAATAAAGTCAAGCTAAATCCCTTTTCAATCAAATGGTTTTGCGAAGAGCTTTCTTCAGAATCGATTAAGCCTCTCTTTTATCAATTGTTTGTTGTTTTTGTTTCTCTTCATCAACCAATACACGTCGTAGAATTTTACCAATCGCGGTTTTCGGAAGCTCATCGCGGAATTCATATAGACGAGGTACTTTAAAGGCAGCCAAATGCTTACGGCAAAATTCATTTAATTCCTGCTCGGTCACTTTTGCTTGATCTTTCAATACTACATACGCTTTAACGGTTTCTCCGCGATATGGATCAGGCACACCCGCCACCACGGCTTCCTGAACAGCCTCATGCTCATATAATACCTCTTCAATTTCCCTCGGATAAATATTGAACCCGCCTGCAATAATGATATCTTTTTTACGATCCACGATGTAGAAGTATCCTTCTTCATCCATATAGCCCATATCTCCCGTTAATAACCATTCACCACAGAAAGCGTTCTCTGTTTCCTCTGGACGATTCCAATATCCTCTCATAACTTGGGGGCCCTTTATTGCCAGTTCACCGACCTCACCTGGAGGTAACGGCTCTAAGGTTTCAGAGGATAGAATTGCTGCTTCCGTACTTGGCCATGGTAAACCAATACTTCCCTTCACACGCTTGTCACTCCATAAAAGATTAGCATGAGTTACGGGTGATGTTTCTGTCAAACCGTAGCCCTCAACCAATTTACCTCCAGTGAGTTTTTCAAATTTCTCCTGAACTTCCACTGGGAGTGCTGCTGAACCACTTATACAGGCATCAATGGATGATAAATCATACTTCGAAATATCCGGATGATTTAATAAGCCAATATACATGGTAGGAGCTCCTGGAAATAGAGTTGGCTTCTGTTTCTGTATAGTCTTCAAGGTCGTAACGGCATCAAACTTTGGCAATATAATCATCTCATGGCCCTTCATGATAGAAAGGATAAGAACGGTAGTCATCCCATAGACATGGAAAAAAGGCAATATTGCGAGGACTTTTTCTTCTGCTTCTTTATATTTATAGAGCCAGGCATCACACATTTTTGTATTGGCTACCAGGTTATTATGTGTCAGCATAACTCCCTTAGGAAAACCAGTTGTTCCACCGGTATATTGCAGTAAGGCAAGATCTTCTTCCGGGTTGCCTTCATACTCGACCTCGGTTTTCGGTGATGTTTTTAGGATTTCAGACATGAGATGATGATTGCCTTTATGCTCAACATTGACGACAATGCCATATTGCTTTTTCTGGATAAATGGATAAATTAAGTTCTTTGGAAAAGGTAAAAAATCTTTGATGGGAGCAACGATGATATGCTGTAAATCTGTTTTTTTCATGACACTCATGACACGGGGGAACAAAATATCTAAAGTCAGGATAACTTTGGCACCTGAATCCTGCATTTGGTATTCGATTTCTCTTTCCATATACAGAGGGTTCGTTTGAACCACTATAGCACCTGCTATCAATGATCCATAATAACCAATGACTCCCTGCGGCGAATTTGGTAGCATGATAGCTACTCGGTCACCTTTTTCAACGCCTAGCTTTTTCAAATAATGGGCAAATTGCAATGCATACTCATACAGTTTCTTGTACGTAATTGATGTTCCCATAAAATGAAGGGCGTTTTTAGTTGGGTATTTGTAAGCAGACTGTTTTAAATAATCCTGTATTAAATTATGTCCATACTCGATGCTTTTCGGGATTTCTTCTGGATAATGCTTAAACCATGGTTTTTCTTCTAACAATGTAAAAACCTCCCTTAAAAAGCTATTTCTCCTAGTTAATTATAGTATAATGAATTTTATGTGACAATATTTTACTAATATTCTGTTAACTTTATTTGAATTATCTAGTTCTTAACTCCTAAAGAATGATTTTGGAAGTCCTGAATATCCAATAATCACTTTTTTGCTTTCAATGTGTACTTAACTTGCCGGCAGGATATAAAAAAGAGCCTAAACAGCGGGACCCCCCACCATTTAAACTCTTTCACTCACGCACTCACGCGTAGAAGGCCATATATATGATCCCGACAATGATAAATAAAGCAGATACCACCAACAAAATCTTCCCCAGTGTTTCCATGGTCTCCTCCTGTGTTCTCCCTTATTTCAATTCAACAATCGTCACGCCAATTCCACCTTCAGAAGCTTCCCCAAACCTCATTGATTTGACTGAACGATGATTTTTCAAATACTCTCTGACTCCTTGTCTCAGTGCCCCTGTTCCTTTCCCATGAATGATGGAAACACGCGGATAACCGGCAAGCAAGGCATCATCAATATATTTCTCCACTCTAGACAATGCATTTTCGTAACGCTCACCACGGAGATCAAGCTCTAGATTAACATGAAAATTTTTACCTTTAATCTTGGTGATCGTTTTCGTCTCGACTGGCTTTGGACTTTTCTTAAATTCGAGATCTTTCTCATCCACTTTCATTTTCATGATTCCCATTTGAACATTCCACTCATGATCGGATATCTTTTCTATTAATTGACCAATTTGTCCCCAAGTGAGAACCTTAACTTCATCGCCAGGCTTAAGCGTCCTTTTGGCTGACGATACAGCGGCTTTTCTTATTTTTTTGGATTCCTCAGGTTTTGCTTCATTAAGCCTTCTCTTCGCCTCTATCAATTCATGCTCTTTGACTTCAGCACTCTTTTCGATTCGCATCTGTCTCAGCTCACGGATAATTTCCTCCGCTTCTTTTTGAGCCTTTTCTACGAGTTGCCTTGCTTCCTGCTTGGCTTTTTCGATTAGCGTATCTTTTTTATCCTCGTACTCCATTAATTGTTTTTGTAAATCTTGATGAAGGATTTCAGCATCCCTCAAATATTCTTCCGCTTCCTGCCAGTCTTTTTCAGCTTCCTTTCGTGAAGTTTCCAAAGATGCAATCATGTTTTCAACCTTATTGGAATCGGCTCCAATCATTCCACGAGCGTTGCGAATAATCCGTTCAGTTAAACCCAGCTTCGTAGAGATTTCGAACGCATTACTTCGACCAGGCACACCGATAAGCAGTCGATAGGTTGGACTGAGCGTTTCTACATCAAATTCCACACTTGCATTCATGACGCCTTCTTTATTATATCCATAGGCTTTCAGCTCAGGATAATGGGTTGTAGCAATAACCTTAGCTCCACGTGAATGTGCTTCATCCAGAATTGAAATCGCTAGTGCCGCTCCTTCCTGAGGATCTGTTCCAGCTCCAAGCTCATCAAATAATACGAGTGATTCAAAGTCCAAGGTTTCTAGGATTTCCACTATATTCACCATATGAGATGAAAATGTACTCAAGCTTTGCTCAATCGATTGTTCGTCACCGATATCTGCATATACAGATTTAAAAACTGCTAATTCTGATCCATCCATTGCCGGTACCTGCAAACCTGCCATAGCCATTAATGTACAAAGACCGACCGTTTTTAATGTGACGGTTTTACCGCCTGTATTCGGTCCTGTAATGACCATCGTCCCATAGGTCTCTCCAAGAATGATGTCGTTGGCAACAACCTCTTCTTTTGGAATGAGCGGATGTCTTGCCTTCTTAAGCTTAATGATTCCCTGATTATTCATAATCGGCATGGATGCATGAATAGCTTTTGCATATTTTGCTTTTGCAAAGGCAAAATCGAGCTTAGCCAAAATAGAGACATTCAGTAATATATCATCTGCATACTCGCCTACAGCATTGGAAAGTGCTGTTAGTATACGTTCTACTTCCCTACTTTCTTTTACGCGAATATCCTGTAATGTATTATTCAATTGAACAATAGACTGCGGCTCAATAAACAAGGTTTGCCCTGATGCAGATTGATCATGGATAATACCGCCATAATGATTTCTATATTCCTGCTTTACAGGTATGACAAAACGATCATTCCGAATCGTCACAATCGTATCTGATAACATTTTGGCGGCATTGCTTGAACGAATCATACTTTCAAGCTTTTCTCTAACTCTTGCTTCATTCGTGCGCAATTGCTGACGCAACGTCCGGAGCGTATTACTGGCAGAGTCCAGAACCTCACCATGGTCCCCAATTGCCATATTGATGTCTTTTTCCAGATCACTCAGATTCACTAATTGGTCTTTATATTCATAGAGAATAGGAAGTTCGATTTCATTTTCCTGCATATCCTCCAAAAATCTGCGTAGAGTCCGTCCTGCTCTCAGTGTACTTGATGTTTCCATCAATTCAACAGGACTGAGAACACCACCAATCCGAGCTCGTTTTATATGGGAGCGAATATCAAATATCCCTCCAAGAGGCACATTGCCCTTTAAGCGATATACGGTTGCAGCCTCGTCTGTTTCATATTGAGTACGTTTAACCTCTTCCAAATCGGTATTGGGCATTAACTGTTCACTTAGGCTTTTTCCCAGACTGGAAGAAGCATGTTTTTGCAATTGTGCAATGATTTTTGTAAACTCGAGTGTTTTTAATACTTTGTCTTGCATGGAGAAAAATCCTCCTTACTTTTTCTGTTAGTCTCTATTGAGGAAAGCCAAAAAATCGTCCTCATTTTGGGCGTTTAATACAGTCTCTTTCTTGATCCAGCCACGCTTGGCGTTTGACACACCTACGTCCATATTCTCCAGCATATCAATGCTGTGAGCATCTGTATTAATAACGATTTTAACTCCTGCATCCTGAGCTTTTTTAACATTTTCCGCTGCTAAATCGAGACGATTTGGATTGGCATTCAACTCTAATACCGTATCAGATTCTTTTGCAAGCTGAATCAATAAATCCATATCCACTGCGTAACCGTCTCTTCGCCCAATAACCCGCCCAGTTGGATGTGCGATAATATCGACATGTTTATTGGTCAATGCTGTTTTCAAACGCTCCATAATCACTTCCTGCGGTTGTGAGAAAGAGGAGTGAATAGAAGCAATAACAAGATCTAATTGTTCTAGAATTTCATCATCAAAATCAAGTGTACCATCCGGAAGGATGTCCATTTCGATACCGGACAGGATCATGATGTCATCATATTCCTTATTTAACTTCCTGATTTCTTCTTTCTGTTTTAAAACTCTTTCAGGTGTCAGTCCGTTTGCCACTTTTAAATATTGAGAATGATCGGTTATGGCCATATAGCGATACCCCTTGGCACGGCAAGCTTCTACCATCTCTTTTAACGTATGGGAGCCGTCACTCCAGGTTGTATGCATATGAAGATCACCTTTAATATCCTCCAAGGAAATTAAACCGTAATCAGCTTGATATTTATCGATTTCAGTACCATCCTGCCTAATTTCCGGTGGAATATACGGCAGACCAAAATGGCTATATAGGTCTTCTTCGCTCTCAAATGTTTTGACTTCACCAGTTTCTAAATTTTCAACGCCATATTCACTAACCTTTTCACCGCGATCCTTAGCCAATTGGCGTAAACGGACATTATGGTCCTTAGATCCAGTAAAATAGTGTAAAGCCGTTGCAAACTCAGCTGGCTTTACCATCCTGAAATCTACTGCTATTTCATAATCATAGGCTAAAGCAAGAGATACTTTTGTATCACCGGCTGCAACGATATGATCAATATTGGTTAACCCTAAGATTTGTTCTTTGACACTCAAGGGATTGTCAGTAGCTATGATGAAATCAAGGTCTTTTATCGTTTCACGTCCGCGCCTTACACTGCCAGCTCTTGAAAAGCGAATAACATCTTCCATTGCCTGCAGTTTTGCCTCAATGTCTTCCACAATCGGCAGCATAACAGCAAGAGGCAGACGATCCGGTTTTGTTCCCATTGCTTTGATGGCATCAAGTATGTTTTCTTCAGACTTTTTGCCAAAGCCGGCAAGTTTACTGACTTTCCCTTCTTCACACGCTTTCTGCAGCTCTTCCGCATTCGTAATAGCTAACTCTTTATATAGCTTGGCAATCTTTTTCCCACCGAGTCCTTGTAAGCGAAGAAGAGGAATTAACCCCTTCGGCACTTCCTCCTGCAATTCTTTAAGGACCTCTGATGATTCCATTTCGATATATTCATTTATGACAGCTGCCGTTCCTTTGCCGATCCCGCTCAGCTTGGTGAAATCATCAATCTCCGACAGGCTGCGTTCATCTACTTCAAGTGCCTGTGCAGCTTTGCGAAAGGCAGAAACCTTAAATTGATTTTCTCCCTTTAATTCCATATATATTGCTATTGTTTCCAATAGTTTAATGACATCTTTTTTGTTTACGCTCATTCCGGCCACCTACCCGTCCTATTTCATTTATTAGATACCTTTATCCTTCATTATATACAAGCTCAATCGGATACTAAAAAAGAATGACTTCCCTATTGGAAGAGGAAGTCATGAAAATGGATGGAACCACAAATTTGTCACCCAATCAGATAAAAATGGGGTGTTCATAATGATTGTTTTCGCTAAGGATGAGTTATGTATCATTTCCTGCAGTGACTCAATGGGTAGCATAGCACCAATAAATAGGATAATAAACATACCCAAATACATTTCTACAAATCCTAAAGCCCCGCCAGCCAATTGATTAAACTGCTTCAAAAGGGGCAGCTGAGCAAGAAAGTCCAGCATGGACCCAATAATTTGCAGGACAATTTTTACGCCAACAAAAATAATAAAGAATGCAATTGCATTGTAAAAAGCAGAATCCAAATCTGTAATATTAAACAGCATATTAAGACTTGAGTCAGTATCCGCTGATGACGGAAAAGGAACCCACATTTCAAGCTTAGGACCGAGGTCTTTATAAAATAATTTAGCTACAATCAAGGCAATAATAAAACTTAATAAGTGTACAAGCTGCAAGATTAAGCCTCTTCTTAAACCTATTAAAAATCCTATGAGTAAAGCTACTAATATGAATAGTGTAACCATAATATCCTCATTTCTTCTGTTGATTTATTTCTATTTCCAAGGCTTCTATCTTTTCTAACAATTTATAGTATTCATGCATCGTATTAACTGCAGTTAATACAGCTAATTTAGTCGTATCCAGACTCGGGTTTTTTTGACCAATTTCGCGCATTTTATCATCCACCGAGTGGGCAACTTGTCGTAAATGAGAAGTTGATTCATCGCCTACAATGGTGTATTGTTGTCCATATATCTCAACGTTTATCCTGTTTTTATCAGACAAGGCGGTTGCCTCCAATCATAAAAATCCTGTCTACTATCATAACATGAAAACCAATTTCTTGGTATTCCTAGATAAAAACTACTATCAATCGTAAAATATCATATACACAAATTTCCGTCCTATTAACAAGAGGACGGAAATTTGGCGTAAAGAGGAGTAGAGTAGAAAAATGGCGAATACTGTTATTACAGTAACAAAAGAAACGATTCTAAAAATGAAATCCTATTATTTGAATTCTTTATTGCCTAAAACACCACCCGGAGCTGTTTTCTCAGCGAAAATGAACGGGATGACGATTACTGCCTATAATTCAGGAAAAGTATTATTCCAAGGAGCCGTCTCAGATACAGAAGTTCAAAAATGGAGTAGCGGACCAACCAATGCTGCTGCCCCTCAAAAAAAATCACCAATTAAAAAAAGAAGTGTATCAGACCATATCTACCGTCCTCCTCATACAATCAATGAGTTGAGTATCATTGGTACAGATGAAGCGGGAACGGGCGATTACTTCGGACCCATAACAGTTGCGGCAGCCTATGTCAGCAAGAAACATATTCGGGAACTTGAAAATATGGGCATACGGGACTCAAAAACGATTCGCGATCCGCAAATATTAATTCTTGGCAAAAAGATTACAGCAATGATTCCGTATAGTCTGCTTGTCCTGAAAAACGAAAAATACAATAGCCTTCAGCAAAAAGGAATGAGCCAGGGTAAAATGAAAGCCATGCTGCATGAACAAGCTATTCATCATTTGCTGGCCAAATTGGAAGGAACCAAGCCAGATGGTATTCTCATAGACCAATTTTGTGAACCTGATATATATTTTCGCCATACCGCCACGAACGGAAATCGTGAAGTTCCCTTGTATTTCAGCACAAAAGCTGAAAGTATATCCACAGCGGTGGCAGCCGCTTCTGTCATTGCCCGCTACGCTTTCTTAAAACATATGGATCTACTCAGCGAACAGGCAGGGATGACGATTCCTAAAGGCGCCAGTTCAAAAGTGGATGAAGCTGCCGCTGTCTTTATCGCTAAAAAAGGTGAAAGTGAATTAAACGCCTTTGCCAAGCTTCACTTCGCCAATACAGAAAAGGCACGCAAGCTCGTAAAACGAATTGGATTATAATCAAACACTCAGCTTGGGAGCTGATCTGCACCCCAATTGTTAGACACACGGTCTAACAATTGGGGAGATCACATCTGGTCTGAGTGTTTTTATTATGGAGTAAAGTTGTTTTCAACAAGATTCTCCATTTAACAGGGCCTCGTAGGTTGTATTTACGGGAATCAAGCCGACTTTATTCAAAATCCGGCCGAACTTAGAAGGAATTCAGCCAATCTTGGTAATAATCCAGCCGAGTTTGATTGGAATCCAGCCAAACTACCCCTAAATCCAGCCGCTATCCTCAGCCAATTAAAATGATGTTTAAATGCAATGAAAAACTTACCAGTTTACCGCATTTTCTGAGGGGAATAAAATAATCGGAATTTTTTCAAAGAGATGAGGTAAAACGAGAATGGAAAATGTTTTGTTAAGTTTTTTCAAGGTTGAAAGCGAAGCATATCAGGCTTTATCTGAGCTAAAAAGAACTCATACATCCCAGAAAGATTTCGTCCTCTCACAAGTAGTTTTACTAAAAAAAGTTGATGGGGAGATTATCACAAAGGATAGCTTCAACACTGGCAGTCAAACAAGTGATGACACTTTATTAGGCGGACTTATTGGAGGAGCTCTCGGGTTACTTGGCGGTCCGATAGGTATCCTTTTAGGAATGGGGATAGGTGCCGGCTTCGGTTCTTTATTAGATATGAATGATGCCAAGGAAGAGGACGGTATGCTTTATACGGTTTCTACAAGAATGAAAGACGGAGATATAGCCCTTATAGCTGTTATACAAGAAGAAACAGAAACATCCTATAATGAGATCATTAATCAATTTAATACAGTAATCGTTAGATACCGTGCCAGCGTTATTCAGGAAGAACTAGACCATGCGCGTAAGATACAAAAGGAATTAGAACACGAAGCAAAAGCCAGAATGAAAGAACAGCGCTCAAAAGAAAGACGAGAAAAAATCGACGAATATAGTACGAAATTAAGAGAAGAATTCAAACAGATTAAAGAGAAATTATCATAAACCAACACAGTCATCATACATTAACAAGTTAATTCATACATAAAAAAAAGATTGCTTATATTATAGCAATCTTTTTTGCATTAAAATTATACAGATATAATCTTTAATTAAGGGAGATGGCTTCCACCACTCCCTCATTCAATTATAAGTGGCTGCAAAGGCCAACAGGATGTTGGATGAAGACATTGCCACACGATGTGGTGGTCTTAGTCTTTGTTCCTTTTTGAGTCGTCTCAGCCTTTCGTTAGATCCAGCTTCAACTCCTAGGCCCTCGAGTCATAAGGATAGCCACTACGGGAGGAAAAAACGCCTCCCTTCGTGCCTCTCTCTTATGCTTGTCGGAGGCCAACAGGATGTTGGTCACAAAGTCGTTGCCACACGATGTGGCGTTCTTAGACTTTGTTCCTTTTTAGTCGTCTCAGCTTTTCTAGCCTCTCAGCTGTGCTCCTGCTTTTTCTTCTACGGCGAAGAGGACTTTGCTGTGGGCTTTTGTTACTTCTTCGTCTGTTAGTGTTTTTTCAGGGTCGAAGTATTTTAGGGAGAATGCTAATGATTTTTTGCCTTCTTCCATTTTTTCTCCTTCGTATAAGTCGAATAAGTGAACTTCTTTTAATAGTTTGCCGCCAGCTTCTTTGATAATCGTGCTGATTTCTCCCGCTACTGCTTCAGAGTCCACAACCAATGCAATATCACGTGTAATAGAAGGGAATCTTGGAATAGCTGTATATTGAATTGGTTCTTGATCTACATGTAAAAGGTCTACTAGAGACAATTCAAATACATAGGTTTCTTTTAAGTCTTCTTTCTTTTCAACTTTCGGATGAACTTGACCTACGAAACCAATTAATTCTCCATCTAAGAACAATTCAGCTGTGCGTCCTGGATGCATTCCTTCAACGATCGCTTGTTTCCACTCCATGCGGTTTTCTAATCCAAGTTTGCGGAATAACCCTTCAAGGATTCCTTTTACAACGAAGAAATCTACTTTCTTCTTCTCTCCCTGCCATAGGTTTGTGTTCCATAGACCCGTTACAGCACCTGCAAGATGCTCTTTTTCTTCTGGAAGCTCTGTATCAGAAGTTTTAAGGAAAATAGCGCCTGTTTCATAAACAGCCATATTTTCATTTTGGCGAGCTACATTATGCTTTAACACATCCAGCAAGCCAGGAATCAGGCTCATACGAAGAGTGCTTCTTTCTTCACTCATCGGCATCGCCAAACGAATGCTTTCACGTTGCTCTAATGTATACATGGCTGCTTTTTCAGCAGATGTTAGAGAATATGTGATGTTTTGCATTAAACCGGCTTCTTCTAGATAACGACGTACAACTCGACGCTTCATTTGGTATGGAGTTAGTACACCTGGCTTAGAAGCACCAACCGGCAATGTTTTTGGAATATTATCGTATCCGTAAAGTCTTGCTACTTCTTCAATAATATCTTCTGGAATGGTAATATCTCCACGGCGTGTCGGTACCGTAATTACAAAGTCTTCTCCATCCACTTTCACTTCAAATTGAAGGCGCGTTAAAATATCCTTCACTTCGTTAACAGATAATGACGTACCCAATACTTTATTGATTTTTCCAAGACCAATACTGATTACGGCTTCTTCAATCTTCATCTCATTAAATTCTGCTTGACCTTCAAGCACTGTACCGCCTGCAAGCTCTGCGATTAATTCTGCTGCACGTTCTCCGGCAGCACGAACGCGGTTTGGATCCACACCTTTTTCAAAGCGTGCGCTTGCTTCTGAACGAAGACCAAAATCTTTGGAAGCTTTGCGAACAGGACCGCCTGCAAAATAGGCTGCTTCCAGTAATACAGTTGTTGTTCCATCAACAACCTCAGAGTTGGCTCCTCCCATAACACCAGCAAGTGCAATAGCTTCTTTGCCATTTGTAATGACCAAATGATCACCGCTAAGCGTACGTTCAGCTTCATCCAATGTAGTCAGTTTTTCACCTTCATGCGCCATACGAACGACAATTTCTTTAGATTGTAAACGATCATAATCGAACGCATGCAATGGCTGACCATATTCAAGCAAAATGAAATTCGTAATATCGACCACATTATTATGCGGGCGGATTCCGCTCTTCATTAATCGGCTTTGCAGCCATAATGGAGATGGACCGACTTTTACATCTTTAATGATTTTCGCGATATAAAGAGGATTTTGCTCAGGTGCGTCCACTTTTACGCTTACATAGTCTTCTGCTTTCTCAGAGCCTGATTTTACAGTTACTTCTGGTACTTTAACTTCTTTACCCAAAATAGCTGCTACTTCATAAGCTACACCAAGCATACTTAGGCAATCAGAACGGTTTGGTGTCAATCCAAGCTCAAGAATATGGTCATCGAGCCCCAGTTGTTCAAGCGCATTTGTGCCAGGAACAACATCTTCAGGGAATACAAAAATACCTGTACTGAACTCTTTTGCCACTACTTTCGCTTCGATTCCCAATTCCTGCAGGGAACAGATCATGCCGTGGGATGCTTCTCCGCGAAGCTTGCTCTTTTTAATTTTGAAATTCCCCGGTAAAACAGCTCCTACTTTTGCGACAGGAACTTTTTGTCCTGCTGCCACATTCGGCGCACCGCACACGATTTGAACCGGTTCTTCTTCACCGATATCCACTTTACAAACACTTAATTTATCAGCATTCGGATGCTGTACTTTTTCAAGTACATGTCCGATTACCACGTTTTGAATCACCTCAGCAGGAGATTCTACACCTTCTACTTCGATTCCGCTTCTTGTAATTTTTTCTGCCAACTCATTAGCATTGATTCCATCTAAATCAACATAATCCTGTAACCATCTATATGATACAAACATCTTATTTCCTCCCTCTAATTCTTACTCGTGACGATGAAACTGGCTTCCGAAACGTACATCATTTGTATAGAAATGACGGATATCGTCAACACCGTATTTCAGCATGGCAATCCTTTCAACACCCATACCAAATGCAAATCCAGTGTACTTCTTGGAATCAAATCCTGCCATTTCAAGTACATTCGGGTGAACCATACCTCCGCCCAGAATTTCGATCCAACCTGTTTGTTTACAAACTGAACAGCCTTTTCCACCGCAAATTTTACAGGAAATATCCATTTCAACTGAAGGCTCTGTGAATGGGAAAAAGCTTGGACGAAGGCGAATTTCACGATCTTCACCAAAGAATTTTTTCGCAAATACTTCAAGAGTTCCATTTAAGTCAGCCATTGTAATGTTCTCATCCACTACAAGACCTTCAATTTGCATAAATTGGTGAGAGTGTGTGGCATCGTCATTATCACGGCGATACACCTTACCAGGACAGATAATTTTAACCGGTCCCTTCCCTTCATGCTTTTCCATTGTACGAGCTTGTACAGGGGATGTATGGGTACGCATTAAGATTTCCTCAGTAATGTAGAAGGAATCCTGCATATCACGGGCAGGATGGCTCTTAGGAAGATTCAATGCTTCGAAATTATAGTAATCCTGTTCCACTTCCGGACCTTCAGCCACTGTGTAGCCCATTCCAAGGAATAGGTCTTCTAATTGTTCCGTGATTTTTGTTAAAGGATGGTGGTTCCCTTTATTAACAGGAGCTCCAGGAAGAGTGACGTCAATTTTTTCCTTTGCCAATTTTTGATTAACAGCTTCTTCCTCTAATGCGTGCTGCTTTTCTTCAATTGCAGATGCAATCGCACCTCTTACTTCATTGGCAAGTGCCCCTACCTTTGGACGTTCTTCTGCTGAAAGACTGCCCATTCCTCTCAATACCTCGGTGATCGGTCCTTTTTTGCCAAGGTACGCAACACGGACATCATTCAAGCCTTTGAGGTCAACAGCAATCTGTACTTTTTCCAAGGCTTCCTGCTGCAATGCTTGTAATTTCTCTTGCATAATTAAATCCTCCTATGTGATTTTTGATGAAAACCAATAAATGAAAACAACAAAAAACCCCGTCCCCAAAAAGGGACGAGGTTATCATCGCGGTACCACCCTTGTTAGCTTCCTATTCATTATAGGCTCGCTCGCTTCATTCAATAACGACATTTCTGCCGGCTAACCTTTACACAAACGTTTTGTCTGTGGTCCCGGTTGCAGCTCCGGGGGTGAATTCACTTGTTTGCCTTTTTCCATAAAAACGCTCTCAGTCTCAGGCGTTTTTTTCCTGTAAGGCGGTCAAACAGCTACTTAGTCCCCATCTATGCTTTTCATCATCCAATTTTATTTACTCATTATAATCTAAATTGCCCCGAGTTTCAAACGTTCATTTCCTCTTTATTTAAGGCCATACATCAAAATGCCGGCAGCTACTGCCACATTTAATGATTCACTTTTTCCGTATATAGGAATATACACATTTTGATCTGTTTGTTCTAGCAGTTCTTTGCTGACGCCGCTGCCTTCATTGCCGACAAGTATAGCGAACCGTTCTGCTTTACTTATCTCCTTATAAGGCTTTGCTCCCTGCAAGGCAGTCCCATAAACCTTCATACCTGATTGTTGTAATTTATCCACCCAAGTTTCTAGGCTTCCTTTAAAAGTTGGGATATGAAACAGGCTGCCCTGTGTAGAGCGAACTACCTTTGGACTGTATGCATCTGCGCACCCGTCTCCGAGTATAACGGCATCAAAGCCCGCTGCATCTGCTGTACGTATCATTGTTCCGATATTCCCTGGATCCTGCACACGATCAATTAATAATACAGTTGAAATGTCCGCTCCTAACTCAGGGAAAGTTGGCTTTCTGCAAGCCGCTGCAACTCCCTGTGGTGTGTCAGTATCCGCGATTGCTTTAAAAATGTCTTTATGTACAGTAAACAGATCAATGCCTTCTAGCTCCCACTTTAAAGGTAAATCAGTACCTTCCTTTACAATCAGTTCTTCCACTAATCCATGCATAAGAGCTTCCTCTACTAAATGAAAACCTTCCACTAGGAAAAGACCGCTTTTATCCCTGTCCTTCTTTGTCAAAAGTTTCTTCCATTGCTTTACACGTGCATTTTGCATTGATTCAATATATTTCAATATAAGTCACCTTCTTATCAAACGTTCTTTCATTATATCCCAAATTTAATACATAGAAAAAGGAAAGAAAAGCAAAACTAAGTATGAGACCAAAATTGGAGGGAATATCCATGAATTTAAATCTTAGAAATGCCATTATCCATAATGTAACAGGCAATACCCAGGATGAACTTGAAGCCACTATTGTAGATGCCATTCAAAGCGGTGAAGAAAAAATGCTGCCGGGCCTTGGTGTATTATTTGAGCTTATTTGGCAAAAAGCCTCTGAAAGCGAGAAGGACGAGATGCTCCATCTATTAGAAAGTGCACTCAGCAAATAACAAAAGAACGATGACGGAGTTATTCTCCATCATCGTTTTTTCGTATTCAATCAAACGTAATCTTATCCACCGTTTCCCTGTTCAGACGTTTAACCAATTCTACAATAAGGTTAACCGTATTTTCATAATCATCACGATTTAATATCCCCGCATTAGAATGGATATAACGAGTTGGAATCGTAATCGCGATAGAAGGTACACCCGTACCGCTGACATGGAATGATCCAGCATCTGTTCCGCCGCCAGGTATATGATCAAATTGATAAGGTATATTCATTTCTTCTGCCACACCGACAATAAAGTCCCTCAAGCCTTTATGAGTCACCAGGCTTGCGTCATATAACACCAGTCCCGGACCGTCTCCCGCTTTTGTTAAACCGTCTTTTTCAGATAATCCTGGTGTATCGATTGCCACTCCAACATCTACAGCAATCGCAATATCAGGCTGTACATAATTAGCCGCTGTTTTAGCGCCGCGCAGCCCTACCTCTTCCTGAACAGTTCCTACGCCAAATACGGTATTCGGATGGTTTTCATCTTTTAGGCGTTTTAATACCTCTATTGCCACCGCACAACCAATTCGGTTGTCCCATGCTTTAGCCATTAACATTTTTTCGTTTTTAAGTACCGTAAATTCGGAGTACGGCGTTACCATATCTCCTGGACGAATTCCCCATTCAAGTACTTCATCCCGGCTTGTGGCTCCGATATCAATGAACATATTTTTGACATCTGCCGGTTTCTTTCTCGCTTCCGGAGTAAGGATATGAGGCGGTGAAGATCCGATTAAACCCGTAATTTGCTCGCCCCCCGAAGTGGTTACTGTAACACGCTGAGAAAGCATAACCTGTGACCACCAGCCCCCAATCGTTTGAAAAAAGAGGAATCCTTTGTCATCAATCCGGGTAACCATAAAACCTACTTCATCAAGGTGTCCGGCAATCATAATGCGCGGTCCTTTTTCTTCTCCTGTTTTCTCAGCAATCAAACTGCCGATTCCATCAAATGAAAGGCTATCAGCATATGGCTCAATCAGCCTTCTCATAACTTTTCTCGGTTCTCCTTCATTACCTGCAATGCCGTTAACATCTGTTAGCTCCTTCAGCATAGAAAGCGTATCATCTAGATGTTTCATAAAAAAGAGCCTCCTTAACTATGTATATCATTCTTTATAGTATATGTATTATTTCCCTTTACTATCAAATAATCGAAAGACCATTATGAATCAGCCGAAAGACTTCCGTTAATATTCACTTCTAAATATAGCCTGACCATGGAACTGGTTCATTCCATTAAACATGGTCATTCCTCCTGTATCCTAACCAGTCTTCAGTAAACTGAATAGAACTTCATTCTATTAACCATCTAAAAAAGCCTGCAAAACTTATCTATACAAATAAGTTTAACAGACTAATGTTAAGTATGACCAAAAAACTGACTCCACTTAATAATGACCTTCTTTTCTCTAAGGAAAAAGAGCAAGATAATCAGCGCTGAAATGATAATCAGCATCATCGTTGGAGAAAACTTTGCAATCGAATGTCCAAATACCGTATAAAAAAATGCCAAGGGAATATTGGACCAAAAAACGGCTTTTGCGTAATCCGTAAAGGTTTTGCTGTTGCCGATTAAATAAAAATTTAGGAGATGGAAATGTATAAACGGAATAAGCCTTAGGATACTCGCCTGCTTTACATTTATTCTTCCTCCGAACTTCAATGTACGCTCATCCAACTTTTCAAGCTTATGCTGTAATTTCGGCATTTTAATAATCATAAAGTAAAAAATAATCGATGATAGCCAGAGACCTAATAAAGATAATAACGTACCGAATACAGCACCAAACATAATCCCGCCCGCCATACAAACAACAGCTACCGGAATAAAAATATATTGCCTTACTATATGGAAAACTACAAAGACAAGAGGTGACCAAAAACCACCTGCCTCAATAAAAGCGAGCAACATGGTAAAATCATAATCCATACTCACACCCCATTTTGCCTTTCTACGTTGTTAAAACTTGGCTTATTTATTAATATATGTTCTCTTGCTTAATTATGACTGTATGGTTGATAAAAGAATAGCTGCTATGATTACGTCCACGATTGCTAATAATGGAAAGCCTGCCACAAAAGCTTTATGCTTTGTTTTATGCCTGAATAGCTTCATACCTGCTGTCCCGCCAATAGCTCCTCCAGCAAGAGCCAGAATCCACAATGTTTTCTCGCTTATGCGGTATAGATTATGTTGAGCTCTGTTTTTATCCAGTTTCATAACAAGAAGTAAGGTTAAATTGATGAGTATAAAATAACCGATGATAAGCTCTTTCATATTCTCCTCTCCTCCCATAACAAAAGGCGCCCCCAATCACTTGAGAAGCGCCTCTATTATTATTTATTAAGTTCTTTTTTAGCTGTTTCAGCTAATTGAGCAAATGCTGCTGCATCGCTAACTGCAAGTTCAGCAAGCATTTTACGGTTAACTTCAATACCAGCAAGTTTTAAACCGTGCATTAAACGGCTGTAAGAAAGACCGTTGATGCGAGCTGCTGCATTGATACGAGTAATCCATAATTTACGGAAGTCGCGTTTCTTTTGACGACGATCGCGGAATGCATATTGCAAGGATTTCATTACTTGTTGATTAGCAACTTTGTATAATGTATGTTTTGAACCGAAATAACCTTTAGCTAGCTTTAATACTTTTTTACGACGTTTGCGCGTCACTGTACCGCCTTTAACACGTGGCATATCTAATTCCTCCTAAAATTGAGCGTTCTCAATTACTTGATATTGTCTAATAGATGACGAATGCGTTTGAAATCTCCGGAACTAACCATTCCACTTTTACGTAATTTACGTTTTGCTTTAGTGGATTTGTTAGCGAATAAGTGGCTTGTGTAAGCATGGCTGCGCTTAAGCTTACCAGAACCAGTTTTTTTGAATCGCTTTGCAGCGCCTCTGTGAGTTTTCATTTTTGGCATGGGAAATTTCCTCCTCGAAACATTACTTTTCGTTTTTCGGTGCTAAAATCAAGAACATGCTGCGTCCGTCCATTTTTGGCGCTGTTTCCACAGTAGCCACTTCTTTACATTCCTCTGCAAAGCGAACTAACACGCGCTGCCCGATTTCTTTATGGGTAATAGCCCGTCCTTTAAATCGAATACTTGCTTTTACCTTATCTCCTTTTTCAAGGAACTTAATAGCGTTGCGAAGCTTCGTATTAAAGTCATGCTCGTCGATAGTTGGGCTTAAACGAACCTCTTTTAAACTAATTGTTTTTTGGTTTTTTCTAGCTTCTTTTTCCTTCTTCTGTTGCTCGAAACGGAACTTACCATAGTCCATAATACGGGCGACAGGAGGCTTTGCGTTCGGTGCAACCAGCACAAGATCCAAATTCACGCGTGTAGCAATTTCTAATGCCTCATTGCGGGATTTAATTCCAAGCTGCTCACCATTTTGATCAACTAGACGTACTTCTCGGGCACGAATGCCTTCGTTTAAGATTAAGTCTTGTTTGCTAATAATAAGCCACCTCCAAGATTTTCTAGCAAATACTACTTCACATGCTTTTTAAACATATAAAAAAGGCCGGTGCATGCACACCCGCCCATAAAAAGACATACCGTCTGATTATATCAATTGAACCAGTTAACTACTCTCTGAAGAGTGTTATACAGGTGAGAAGCGGGTGCTTCTGCTTTATAATGTGTCGTATTTGATTTGCTCACTAAAAATCATTTTAACATGTTTCGCTGTATAATGTCAATAGAAGCTCATTCGTAATGACAACAAAAGTTATTTTATCAAAAATTGTACCTGGTGGCAAGAGGTTTTTGAAGAAAGATTGGAAAGTTAAAATCCAGATACTATTGATTCTGTATAGATTTCAAAATTGGATACATGTTTGGCCATTCAACAAAACAATTCCAAATCCGGTTGATTTCGCAACAGAATTCAAACCTTAAGTGTGTACATTCATTACGACCACCATATTTCACTTGGTCTTTCGCGAATAAGCACACCATTTAAATTCTTAACCGCTCGAGTAAAACCTTCTTCAATAGACATTAATGGATCTTCATGTTCAATACTGACAGCATAATCATAATTGTAAATACGGAGCGCACTCATCATATCGCTCCATTCTTGAATAGAATGCCCGCATCCAACACTTCTGAATGTCCAGGCTCTAGATTCCACATTACCATAGGGCTGCATATCTGTTAATCCATACATATTTACATTATCCTGATCGATATACGTATCCTTCGCATGGAAATGATGAATAGCACCGGCCTTACCGAGAATCTTAATCGCTGCCACCGGATCAATTCCCTGCCACCACATATGGCTCGGGTCAAAATTAGCTCCGATTGCCGTACAGGTTCTTTCCCTTAGTTTTAATAATGTATAAGGTGTATGAACAAGGAACCCCCCATGTAATTCAATACCTATTTTTACATCATGTTGCTCTGCAAACGTCCCGATCTCTTTCCAATAAGGAATCAACTTATTTTCCCATTGCCATTCTAATAGATCGGCATATTCCGCCGGCCAAGCAACAGTTGGCCAATTTGGATATTTTGCTTCTTCACTGTCTCCCGGTGTACCGGAAAATGTATTTACAACGGGTACTCCCAACAAGGATGCAAGTTGAATTGTCTTACGTAAAATGGAATCTGATTCTTCAGCGAACTTTTTATCCGGTGTTAGTGGATTGCCATGGCAGCTGAACGCACTAATCGATAATCCTCTAGAGTTGACTTCTCCAAGATACGAATTCCTCTTTTGTTCATCCTCAAGCAATTCATCCAACGGACAATGAGCGTTCCCCGGATACCCTCCGGTTCCAATTTCAACAGTGGATAATCCTGCTTCTTTAACATAATCGAGCATATCTACAAATGACATTTTCGAGAACAATACTGTAAAAACTCCCATCTTCATTAAAAACCTTCCCCCTCAGCTAAGGAAACGGTCTTCTTCGTCCGCTCTGATTCAAGAGCACCAAGAATGATACCCAATGATTTTTTCCCTTCTTCTCCCGTAATTAGCGGTTCTTTATCCTCGATAATTGACTGAATGAAATGATTGATCACATGAGATGACGTTTGCCCACCATCTTCATTCGTCTGAATTTTATCCAACTTATGTTTAATGACACGTCCATCAACATACTCTTCAATTAATGAATGCTCTGGATCATCCTCCAATCGCAGAATACCCTTTTCTCCATAAATAACCGTTGAATTATCCCCGCCGCCGGCTACATAAGCCCAGCTCGCCGCTAAAGTGCCAATGATTCCGCTATCCGTGCGCAGCAGGACAACCGCATTGTCATCTACTTCAGTAGAATCCTTTGCATTGGTTTCAACAAAAGCACTTACTGCTGAAAACTCTCCAAATAAATAGCGAAGTAAATCTGACTTATGTACGCCTAAATCACCTAAAGCACCTATAAATGCTTGTTTCTTATTGAAGAACCAGCTTTCCTTGCCATCCACACTCCAGCCTTCTGGTCCGGGATGGCCAAAAGCGGTACGAAAACTATAAATCTTCCCTAATTTACCGCTATCCAAAATTCCCTTGGCAGTCTGATGTGATGCAACAAATCGTTGGTTATGGGCAATCATCAATTTTTTACTGGCCTCACGTGCGGCATGAATCATCTCTTCTGCTTCTTGCTTTGAAGTTGCCATTGGTTTTTCGCATAATACATGTTTACCAGATTTTAATGCAGCAATTGTAACGGGAGCGTGCAAATAATTCGGAAGGCATATACTGACAGCATCAATATCGTTTCTTGCTATAATTTCATCATAATCGGTATACACTTCACTGCCATAAAGCTCAGCCATCTTCTTTGCCCTTTCTTCAACTAGATCGCATACGGCAGTGATTTCTGAAGTCTCATTTGCAGCATACTCAGGTAAGTGGCGGAATTTAGCGATACTTCCACATCCAATAACACCCACTCTTATTTTATTCATCTACGTTCCTCCATTTTAAAATTATTGAACTTAATTAGCGTCTAGTAAAAATGGCTTCTCGCATTTACTTTCCATTACATAATGAGTCCCTAATTCCGAGGACCGATGTATTCCTTCCATAATTTCAAGTACATGCAAGGCCATTTCAGAGCTAGCACGGGGCTGATAGCCGTTCTGAAGAGCCTTTGCCATGTCGGCAAGACCAATCCCGCGCAGATTGTCATATGGATCTCCCATAGTCTTCAATTCAGTCCACTCAATCTCTCCATCTCTTTTTACAAGAACAGGATGATTAAATTGGTTCGGATCAGGCAAGCTAAGTGTTCCTTTTTCCCCATATATCTCAAGAAACGGAGTTCTAGCTCCCACTACATCAAAGCTTGTCGTAATCGTCGTAATCACTCCACTCGCCATTTCCAGTATTCCAGTCACATGTGTCGGCACCTCAACCGGGATAAACTCTCCAAACCGCTTCGGATTTGTGATCAATCGTTCCGTATAGGTTGTTCTAGCTATACCAGTAACTCTGTTCACACTGCCCAGTAAACTGATTAATGCCGTTAAATAATATGGACCCATATCAAACATAGGGCCACCGCCAGCCTTGTAATAAAAGTCGGGGTTTGGATGCCAGGATTCAGGTCCATTGGACATCATATTGCCTGTTGCCCCTACAATTCGCCCAATCAATCCTTCCTCAATCCATTTTCCAGCTAATTGAAGACTGCCACCGAGAAAGGTATCAGGAGCCGACCCTACTATAACTCCCTTTTCACGGGCAGCGTCCAGTATTCTTTTGCCTTCGTTATATGAAATTGAAAGAGGTTTTTCAGTATAAACATGCTTACCGTTATGAATAGCTTTTAGAGATACAGATGAATGAGCATAAGGAACAGTTAAATTTAAAATTAAATCGATATCTGGAGATGTAAATATTTCTTCAAGCTCCAACGGTTTTCCAACATTATACTTTCGAGCCATTTCAATCGCTTTTGTATAATCCAAATCCGCACAGGCTACTACTTGATAGTCTGTAAATCTATTACTATTCTCGATATAGATGCTGCTGATATTTCCGCAGCCGACAATCCCTACCCGTAAAGTCATGAAACCCTATCTCCCTTTATTTGTTGTATAATCAGGCAGGTTGCTTTTTAAATAATTCATACTAATTTCCATACTCCTAAACGGAGTTAATCTCGTAGCATCCTGTTCAACAATCCACCAGGCGACGTTTAACTCCTCGCCCTTTTCTAAAATTTTCTCAATCTCAACCCCACCTGTGCCCAGTTCTGCGAAAAACTGTTCATCATCTAAGGTCATGTCCTTTAAATGGATGAGAGGAGACCGATTCCGGTATTTATCCAACCAGGAAATAGGATCTTCCCCTGCCTTTTTTAGCCAATATACATCAAACTCCGCTTTAACCTTATCTGGATCTGTACCATCAAAAATAACCTCCAGCGCTTTCCGTCCATAGGATAGGGTCTCTAGCTCAAAATCATGATTGTGATAGCACAATGTAAGACCGTTCCTCTTACATGTCTCCCCTATTTCGTTTAATAAAGAAGGCAGAGCAAGATAATCTCTTTCATAGCGTCGGTCTTCTGCTAAATATGGACATACAATATAGTTTGAACCTAATATAATTTGCTCTTCAATTACTCGTTCAAGCTCACTTTCTAGCTCATCGATTGGGATATGGCTGGCTGCTGCTTTTAAGCCATACTCATCTAAGAGGTTCCTCACTTCCTGGGCAGTAAGATTACCGTGGCCAGCTAACTCAACACCGTCAAAACCAAGCTCAGCTACTTTTTTCAACGTACCTGCAAAATCTTTTTCCGCCTCTTCTCGCAGACTGAACATTTGAACCGCTATAGGAATCTGATTCATATGAATACTCTCCAATCCAGTAAATAATTTATTATTCTTTCATTTATATAGCCTGATAGTTAAAAACACTGTCCTCCTATAAAGATTCAGGAGGACAGTTATGATTTAATATCACTTATTCCATAGCTCAATACGGTCTTTTATTAGTTTGGTATATTCCTTTTCAGCTTGTTCGACATCCGCTTTTTCCAAATCCTTCATAAAGGTATCCCACACTTTATCAAAGTTATCTGGATCTGCCAGAATAGCTTCCGGAATCCGTTTTTTCACGATATCAAGACACTTTTGCATGATAAGCTCCGTATCAGAACCTGAAGGGACCGCCATATTAAAAGCTGCTCCCCATTCTTTTACAGGGAAATCTTCTTTTTGTGGATACAAATCGGCCCACATCTCTACGCCATAATTAGAAAGTACTTCTTTTTCAACATCAGTATAGCCGTCTTTGATTTGCTCTCTACTGGCAATTGAAAAGGCTTGTCCAGTTGAATCTGTTATTCCATCCCCGTAATAAGGAGCAAAGCCTTTTAATGCACCAATACCAGTTTCCTTTACATAATTGGCATTGCTATTACGCTGATCCATTTCTTCTTTCGAGATGACACGTTTACCATCTACAACCTCATAATGCTCCCCTTCAATTCCCCAGTTTTGAAGAATCTGTCCTTCTTCAGAGGCAAGATAATCGATAAATTTAATGGCACGTACCGGATCCTCATTATCTACTGTAATCCCGATGCCCCATCCGCCTAGATAGCCAGTATCCTGGAAATTATGATGTTTGAATTGTTCATTAAGTGTTACAGGATACATTCCATACATACGCTCTGTTTTTCCAGATTCACGCAGCGCACGGTCTGCATCGCCAATCTGCCAATCCGTATCGGTTACGGAAAGAACACGGCCAGAAGAAATCTTAGCTAAATATTGGTCGTATTTTTGTACAAAGCTTTCCTTATCCAATAAATCAATATCATTCATATGGTTTAACCAGCGGAAATATTCTTTTTCTTCAGCCCGGCGATAATGTAATTTTGCTTCATGTGATTTTGGATCGATATAAAATTCTCCATCATCAGGTGCACCTGTTGCATAAAATGCAGGATTTGTGGTAGATATCTGGATGCGCCAGTCATCAGCCAGTAGGGATAAACCTATCGTTGGCTTTCCATCAATCGTTGGATATTTAGCCTTATATTCCTTAATAGCCTTCTCTACATCCTCCACTGTGCGGATTTCAGGATAATCTAATTTTTGAACAACATCATGCTGGAGCATAAACCCAGTGCCTGGCTCGAAATACGTCTGATCAACAGCTGCAGTTGGAAGGATATAAATCCCTTCATCTTCATTACTCCATTTCAATCGATTTAAATAATCACCATAAATTTTCTTTAAATTAGGTGCATGTTCTTCAATTAAATCTGTCAGGTCTATAAAAGCTCCTGCATCAACCAAATTACCAGCATTCCCTTTTGGTAAAATTAAATCCGGATACTCCCCGCTTGCAATCATAAGCGAGATTTTCTGATCTCCGCCATTTACATCAAATTCAGGATCAATTGTCACATCTGTTTTATCCTTGATTGCTTTGCTCACTGGACTTTCCATCTTATCCCATTGAGAATGCGGATCAGCGCTAAATAAAGAAAAAGTAACAGGCCCAGTTGTCTCTTCCTTCGGACTCGAAGTACTATCATCCTTACAACCAGTTATCACCAACATAACGGCCATCAAAAGAATTAGTACTGATTTCGTTTTTGTTTTCATTCTCTTTTCTCCTTATCATTTATTGTCAAACAGATCATGATCTGTTTTAACTTAAATCAGCTTTTTACGGCACCTAATGTCATACCCTGTACAAAAAAGCGTTGTAGGAACGGGTATACTAGCAGAATAGGAACAATAGTGACAACTGAAATCGCCATTTTGATGGATTCCGGTGATACAGATGAAGCAGCTGCTTCACCGCTCGAAGTCCGATAAGCATTAGGATCACTGGCACTAACAGTCGTATTTTGTAAGATTTTCATTAATTCATATTGCAAGGTTGTTAAACTCTCATTTGAACTATTATATAAATACGTATCAAACCAGGAATTCCATTGACCAACTGCTACAAATAAAGCAATTGTCGCTAAAACGGGCGTACACAGCGGCAATACAATTCTCCAAAAAATAGTAAAATCATTAGCGCCATCAATTTTTGCTGATTCCTGTAAGGCATATGGCAATCCATCCATAAAGGACCGAACAATGATGATATTGAAGGCATTAACCATACCAGGCAATACATACACCCAGAATGTATCGATTAAGCCTAAATCTCTCATAAGCATATATCCAGGAATTAATCCCCCAGAGAAATACAAGGTTAAAACCAAGATCGTTGAAACAAATTTACGTCCACTAAAATCAGCACGACTTAAAGTAAAAGCCACCATTGCTGATGATAATACTCCAAGTACAGTCCCGATTATGGTACGAAGTGTTGAATTAACAAATCCTGTTACCAAATTATCGTACTGAAAAATAGTTTTATAGTTTTCCAGCGTAAACTCTCTTGGGAATATCGTAATTCCCCCTCGAATCGTGTCATTCGACTCATTAAAGGATATAGCCAATACATTCAAAAATGGATATAGGGTAACGACGAATACAAGTGTTAGAAAGATATAATTACAAATATCGAATATTCGGTCGTCCCGGCTGGGTCTCACGTTAACTCCTTTGCTACTCACTATCTCACCCCATTACATTACACTTTGGTTTGTAAATCTCTTGAAAATGCCATTTGCTAAGAATAATAAAATGATGCTGACTAAAGAATTGAATATCCCAATTGCCGTACCATACGAGAATCTTCCAAGACCAATACCGTAGTTTAAGGCATATAAATCTAAAACCTCTGCATAATCAACAACAGTAGCATTACCCAGCAAGAATTGTTTTTCGAAGCCAATGGAAATCAAATGACCAATCGATAAAATCAAAACAACCAAGATGGTCGGCCGAATACCAGGTAAGGTAATATGCCATATTTGCCTCAAACGGCTTGCTCCATCCACCTTTGCTGCTTCATATAATTGAGTGTCAATTCCAGCCATGGCCGCTAAAAAGATGATTGAGTTCCAGCCCATCTCTTTCCAAAGGTCGGATAATGTAACAATGATCCAGAATAAATTTCCCTGTGTCATAAATTGATAGGGTTCATCCAAAATACCTGTTGTAGTCAACAACTGATTGATGGCTCCCCCATCGACCGAAAGCATTTTTGTTACAATCCCTGCTACTACAACCCAAGAAACAAAGTGAGGAAGGTATGATACAGTTTGGATCGTTTGTTTAAATGCCTTCTTACGTATTTCATTAATACAAATGGCAAATATAATAGGGATAACAAATCCAAGTATCAGACCCATTAAGCTCATTGCAAGCGTATTACGTAAAGCAAGAAAAAACCTCTCGTCCTGAAAGAGTGCAATAAAGTGGTCAAATCCCACCCATTCCTGTTCCATAAATGATCTGGCTGGCTTGAAATTTTGAAAAGCCATTGTCCAACCCCATAAAGGGATATAGTTAAAAACAAACACCCACGCAACAAATGGCAATGACATAAGGTACAAATACTTTTGATTTTTTATTGACGTCCACATTCTTTGCGTTCTTGTAGGAGCTGCCTTCATAATTGTATGCGCTTTCTTTTCTGCCGTCTGCATTGATACCTCCCCCTTTTCTTACATTAATGATAACCGAATCAAAAAGGTGGTAATACCATACAGATTTAGGAGAAAATCAGGTGAAAATTTTAGATATGCAGTTCATATATATGCAAGGTAAAATAAAAAAGCCAAAGCATTCATCAACATAGCTTTGGCAAGGTACTATTACCCAGTATGATTTCGGTAGGCAGAAGGTGAGATCCCTTCATAATTTTTGAACTTTCTATGAAAATAATCAACATCGGCATACCCAATTTTTTCGGCAACCTCATAAACCTTTAAACCTTTTTGTAATAATATTTTTCCATTTTCAATACGGACCTTATCTAAATACGTATTAAAATATTCACCGGTATAATTTTTAAATAATTTTCCAAGATAGGCACTATTATAATTGAATACCCCAGCAAGACTTTCCAACCGGAGATTTTGATTATAATTCTTATGAATTAAATCAATCATTTTCTTCATTTGTGTACCGGTCAACCCATTATCAATTCTTTTTATAATAGACTCAAACTGTTGAAAAATATATTCGATTAAGTCAGACATAGTTTCGATTTTATAAATATCAGTGGCACAATCATTAACCTTCATTGAATCTAAACCAATGGAAGAATTTAATTGCAACAGCTTATTCATTGTATGGGTATAGATGTAAATAAACTGTTTCTTTATTTGCTGTTCCGAAAAATCTCGATGCATCATTTCTCTTCCAAGTTCATCTATAACAGTTCTGCAAGTATCAATATTAACAACATCTATCGCATAATAAAGGCGGTTTAAATATTCATCTAGCAGTAGTTCTTCTTTTAAAATCCCATGGGCGCTATCCAACTCTTTTCTATGGCTCTTTGTTAATATTTGTCCTTTTTCAAAATAAAATTGATGTTTAATCAAGGTAAGTGCTGTTTGATAGGATTCCTGTATACCGTATACACTCGGCATAAATTCTCCCAATGCAATACTTTTACAAAACGGATGAATCTGTTTCATTAATTTTTGCTTGATCATGTCAGTCCGAGAAATAAATGAATAATCTGATCTCAAATAAACAGCTGCATACCCATTTATCGTAAAAACAACGCCCTTTTTACAATCCTCGAAGAAGGATACTAACTCTGATTTTATTTTTTTCTGCCCATTCTCATAGCACTGAATTAATAAAATTTGACATCCGCTATCCTCCAATTCAAACTTATGAAGATTTTCTTGAACATTAGCCATTTCTTTAAAATCATTCAGACATAAGGAAGCGAGAAATTCATCCCTTTCGTGACAGTACTCAGCCTGAATCAAACTGGACCATTGTTTCCTTTCCTCAATATTTTGACGCAAGTCAATCAGGTACTGAATCAACTCCTCCTCGTCAATTGGCTTAAGCAAATAACCCGCTGTTTTTGCTTTGATTGCCCTTTTGGCATAAGCAAAATCTGAATAGCCACTCAGAACAATAAAAGAAATATCATTATCCTCTGCACGTATTAACTCAATAAGGGAAATACCATCCATCTCTGGCATACGAATATCTACAATCATTAAATCGGGTTTACACCGGCAGTATTCCTCATAGCCTTCCTTTCCATTTCTAGCCAATGCAATGATTCGAAAACCATATTCCTCCCAATTGATCAGAGTTTTTAAGCCTTCACGAATCATAGGTTCATCGTCAACAATCAATACATTAAACATGGCTATCTCTCCCTATTGGAATTCTAAATTGTATAACGGTTCCTTTATTAAGCTCACTTTGAATAGAAAGACCATATTCTTCTCCATAAATGAGCACCATCCTTTGATGGACATTCCTCAGCCCTATATGTTTCCCCTCTTCTTGATGGTTAATGGATTGAAGAATATCCATTAACCTCTGTTCCGAAATACCAATCCCATTATCAGAAACGATGATTTCTAAATCACACTCTTTTTTCTCGATTGTCACCCACACTTTTCCACCGTTATCTAATAAATCGAATCCATGAATAACAGCATTTTCAACCAAGGGCTGAATGATTAATGGCTGAATCAGCACGGTCAAAGCTTCTTCTTCTATATCCAGCTCATATTCCAACCTGTCCTGATAGCGGAATTTCTGTATTTGCAAATAGAGATTCACCATTTCCAATTCTTTTGACAGAGGAATTTTTTGACCCTGAATCTCCAAGCTGTGGCGCATCATTCTGCCAAGCATTTTTACAACATTCGCCACATCCTTCGCTCCCTCCATATGGGCTTTCATCCGAATAGACTCTAATGTGTTAAATAAAAAATGCGGGTTTATCTGGCTGGCCATCATTTTAATTTTGATTTCATTTTGCCTAATTTCCAACAGACTTTTCTGCCTATTCGTTTCCTCCACCTTGGCAATGAGCTCTCGCAGATTTGCCACCATTCGATTAAATTGCTTGGATAATGTACCAATTTCATCTTCCCCATCCACTTCAATCATGCTTGATAAATCACCGGCTGAAACCAAATCTATTTGCTTGCTCAATTTAGAAACCCGCTTAGAATAAAGGATTGATACAATCGAAATTAATACGCCAGCTAATGTAAATCCAAGCAGGGTAACAAAAAAACCCATCATACTGATGTTATTGGCATCTTTCATCATTTGGTCTTCTGTCATAACTGATATAATCCGTAAATGATCTTGACTTTGTTCCAGTAAGGAATCCTCCATAACCACAGATTTTTTGCCATTTAATTTACCTTCATAAACTTTGAATCCATCCTCTTCACTTACCTTTTCTAATGAAGGGATGACACTGGAAAGCTTTTGTCCCATATGCTTTTTCTGATTGGAGGCTACAATATTATTCTCCTCATCAACAATCATTGCCCTCAGGGTCTCCTGATTCAATATCCATTCCAACTCTGAAGTATTCACTGTTATAACAAGCGCCCCGTATGTATTAGTCTTAAGAAAATTAATACGTCTCACAAGTGATAAATAGGGCCCATTATCCTTAGTTGAATCATTGACGTAATACCATCTCATTAAATCAGGATTTTTCGTTGTTTCCTGATACCATTCTTCTTTTTTTACCTCTTCATCAATAGGTATAAATTCCCAATTATTTAACATCGTTGGATTATCCATGAAAAATCGAATTGTCGAGATTTCATTATAGTATTCAAGGTAATATGTAAATAGCTTATAATTTTCATAGGCTTCTACAACCTGATAACGCGAATCATAAGAGGTATTTGCGACCGTATCCAGCTGCTGATCAAACTGAAGGTTGTCAGATATATAGATTGGTACTTTTAAAACCTCAGCCGTTCTCTTTTTCATTCGTTCCATATTCATTTTCGATTCACTGATGGCGTCTTCAATAGCTCCATTTCGCAATTGCTGAGTTAAATATAGACCAACTATACTAATCGGAATCGCTACCAGAATAACCAGGGATATAATCAACTTATCTCTTAATTTCATATTATTTAATTTGCGAGTAATATACGCTATCATCAACGAACCTCCAACAAATAGTAAGCGCTTACATATATAAATATATTATACATGAGATTTTTTAAAGAATTTTCCAAATAAAGTGGTATATTTTTTATGATTTTTCATGTCATAATTAGTGATTATGCAAAACCTCATGGTAATAACTCCTATTTATTTTATATTTATCCATATGCTCACTCTATACCAATTATCGATAAACGTAAAAAAACACTATATTTGACTATAGTGTTTTTTTCTCCTATTACTCTATTGTTAACCAATGAATAGCCACTTCATCTTTAAATAAGAGATAGATATCTTCTACCTTGTCCTCTTCGATGTCCATGAATGATTTTTCCACTGTAGTCCAAGCTTGATACCCACCTGTACTTGGAACCTGAAGGGTACATAAAAGCTTTCCATTCGGCTTACATGTCCTCACTTCAATATCGGTTTGCTTTCCGCCATTGGCCAACCGTATTTTCATCATTCTGTTATTTGCTTTTATTTTAACGTCTTTATACATAATCCAACCACTAAAGCCAATACTTTGAATTGCATGCCGTCCTTCTAAGCACTCAACCATTTTGACTGAGTAATAATCATCATAATGAACAGAGTTTACTTTGCCCTTCAATGTTCTTTCTGTACGGGTTTCTCCTGTTATTTCAACTGTTTTTTCCAACTGAATAGCTTTGGATGAACTGCCCAGCATGACTGTATATGTTCCATCCTCCAATAGAAAACGTTCTTCTGCCACATCCCAGTATGCCAGATCCTTTACCTCTATTGATAAGATTATTTTTTTAGTCTCTCCGCCTTTAATATGCACCCGTTCAAAGTCCCTTAACGTTTTAATAGGCCGAATTACTTTAGACTGATTACATCGCACATACAACTGGACCACTTCATCACCATCCAGATCACTTCTATTGCTGATCTCTGCCGTCACATGTAAAACTTCTTCTTTCGTTACACTTTCTTTCGATAGTTCCAAATTTTTATATTCGAACTGTGAATAAGATAATCCATGTCCAAAAGGGTACAATACTTCCCCATCAAAATACTGATAGGTACGCTTTCCTTTTATAATGTCATAATCCATAATTTCAGGCAGCTGGTTGACAGATTGATACCATGTCATTGGTAAACGTCCCGCTGGATTGTAATCCCCAAACAACACATCAGCTATTGCGCGGCCTAGTTCCGGTCCTGCATGAGATGTATATATAATGGCAGGTACATGTTCATTAACCCAGTTAACAGCATAAGGATAGCTTCCAACAATAACAACGACGGTATTTGAATTAACCTTAAGTACTTCTTGGATGAGCCTTTCCTGAGCAGGCGGCAATGTCAAATCCGGACGATCAATGCATTCCTTTCCATTTATAAAAGGATTATTACCAGCAAAAATGATAGCTGTATCTGCTTTGCTTGTCTCTTCCACAGCTTTTTGGATACCATCCTCGGTTATGTTATAGGAGAACAATGCGGCAGGCATACCTTCGGCCTGAATAATGGATCCATCATCAGACAATTGGATAGGCTGGTTATCCCAGGAAAGAATCTCCATGCTTTCTTCCTTTTGAGAAAAAGTAAATACTTCTTTTACAAACCACCCTTTTGCTTCATCAGCGGTAGCCTTTAAATGAAGATCGTCATCTACGGTAATGAATTTGCCATTTTTCTCAGAGCGAAGCGTCTCACTCCCCCATCCCCAGTCCGTATGAATCAATACATCTCCTTCATTCTCACTTGCAAGCAAGAAGCCGGTATCAGGGTTAACCCCTATCGATTTTCCGCTTTCCGTAATACTGAGCCTTATGCGATTGCTTCCATCAGCGTAGGGAATTGTTTCACCGATTTTTCCCTTGATACCTTCAAGCGGTGTGATTGAATAAGGTGGTGTACCGCTGTACCAATCGGTTAACACTTCATCTGCCAAAGGACCGATTACGGCAACCTTTTTATTTTTCAATGGAAGGATTCCATTATTTTTAAGCAATACAATAGATTCCCGGGCAGCCTTCAAAGATAGCTCATAATGCTCCTTACTGGCTAATTTTTCTGCAGAAACATATGAATAAGGATTCTCCCCATCAGAATCAAACTCACCAAGACGAAATCTCACCCTAAAGGTGTTGCAAAGAGCCTTATCCAAATCTTCTTCCAATAGATATTCCTGTTCCAAAGCATCACGGATGGCTCGTACCGTTATGTCCTTATCATCTGTGATATTGTCAATTCCATTTTTAATGGAGTATGCAACCGCCTTTGAATAGGATTCAACATAGTGATGCTCATTAACTGAACCAAGTACATCTCCAGCATCACTTACAACAAAGCCATCCATTCCCCATTCCTTTTTTATAATCTCGTTAACATCAGGATTCATATTACATAAAGTTCCATTAACAGCATTATAGGCAGTCATGATCGATTGTGCTTTTCCTTCTTTAATTTGCCTTTCAAAAGCTTTCAGATAATATTCATTTAAATTACGGGGATCGAGACTGACTGAGCACTCTCCACGGTTAACCTCGTTATTATTTCCCAGAAAATGCTTTAATGTAGCGGCTGTCTTCAAATAAAATAGATGTTCCCCCTGCATACCCTTGATTAATTCTGTTGTCAGTTTACCAGTTAAGCAAGGATCTTCCCCATAGGCCTCTTCGGTTCTACCCCATCTTGGATCCCTTTCCATATCAACCGTTGGAGACCAAATTGTTAATCCATTATGTTCTGGATCCTTTTGATAAAAAATTCTCGCCTCATCTCCAATGACAGAGCCAATTTCCTTCATTAGATTTACATTCCATGTACAGGCCAAGCCGATATTTTGCGGGAACACGGTAGCTTCCCCCAGCCAAGCAATACCATGAGCTCCTTCTGTTCCATGCTTATATTTTTTTATTCCCAATCTCGGAACAGCATCTTGGTACTGACACATTTGATTAATTTTTTCTTCCAATGTCAGCTGAGACACCAGATCTTTCACCCTGTCCTCTAGTAAAGCTTTTATATTCTGAAAGAGATATGTATATTCCGTCTTCATCTTCAACTCCAACTCCCATCAACAGATTCTTTTTCTTATCAAAAACAAATAATCGATTAAAAGCCCAGCCTTTATTTAGGTTGTTTTTTCTTCTATTGTGTCTAAGCCACTATCTCTAGTTTGATTTTGATAGTGTATGGTTTTCTCAATAATCCGATAGAAAAAGCTAAAGGATAAAAACGCCAATATCGTTCCGGTAAAGAATGGCCATAAAAACGTAAAACCAATGCTAATATAAATTAATATCGCAGTGACCATGACTACCCCAAGGGTTGAAATCGGTCGTCCAACGGACATGATGAAAGAATTTTTGATAGATTGTAAGAGCCGATCGTGAATATGAACGGTATAGCAGCAAAAATATAAAGTCCATGTTAGGAGAATCATCGTAAAAAAAGCATAGAGAACAAGAAATATAACGGACTGTTGACTGACAAAACTAATATAATTCATAATCCAGCCAGCCCACATAAGGGTAAACACGATTCCCCCTATGAAACTCCTGAAATAGTTTTCCTTATAATAACGAAGAAAGGAAGTGGCAATCGGAATATCGCTTTCTCCCATCACCCATTTCCGTACAACTCCAAACAAAGCGACAGTGGAAGGGAAAGAGAAAATTGGCACTAACCCCATGATTAAAAGAAGAATATACGTGATATTTAAATATTCAGCATTCAATAAGCTTAAACAAAAATATAAAACAGGAAGATTTAAGAAAATCCATATGATATTTGACCAAGCCAGTCTGACAACCCATAAGCATACTCGATATGTCCCACCCAAAACTCCTGAATTCATTACCCGTCCCTCCTTATTCCTTTTGTTTAAATGTAAGTGTAGTATTTTCTCCTGCTTTTAAATTTATTTTCCATGTATCTCTTTGATTATTGTTTAAAAACCAATTTCCTTTTTCTTCTTCAATTGAAAGAGAGATTTCCTGATTTATATCTGAAAGTAAGGTACAGGAAAGAATTCCTTCTTCTAAATCCCACTCCATAGTCGATATCTTCATTCGTTTACGACATAAAATGCCCTCGACTGCTCCCTTTGTTAAGTTCTTAGGGATAGCTGGCAGCAATTCAAGTTTCCCAGGCAATGAAAAAACCAGGAGATTTACCAGAAGCTCAGGAATACATCCATTTGCATCAACATTAAACACATTAAAATGGTCATAATGAGCTGTCATTAAACTAGGATAGATAGCTCCGCCAGCTGCCATCATCCGGATAATATCAATCACAACATCTCCCATTCCTAATCTGGCAGCCGATAATCCTGCATGCATACGGCCATGAGACGAAGTATCGGTGTCAGGGTTATATAGCCAATGTTCCATTTTTAGCTCCAATGCCCGTTTGGATGCCTCCCAAAGTTCAGGAGTCTCGGTATCGGAAAATTCATAGCTTTGAAAAAGCGGATATAGGTGAGAAAAATGCCGATGGTTATAGTTATCATCATGATCCCATACAGCCCACTCCTTCAATGCCCCATCCTCATTAATCAGGTACGGCGGCATTTTTTCTATCATTTGCTGCCAATGATGTATAGATTCTTGATAAATTCCAAGCTCCCTGCAAGCCTCGATTGTATGATTTAAAACCTCTTTCGCTACGGCAATATCCTGAGTACTATTAAACGCGATTCCATTTTCAGCGGAATAAGAGGGATTAAAGACATATATTCCTTCTTCCTCATATAAAAAGTCCTCATAAAAGGCTATGATTTCTAACATAAACGGTAATGCATGTTCTCGTAGGAACTGCTGATTTCCAGTATACAAATAATAGTCATACAGCCAATGAGCAAGCCATCCTCCCCCGCACGTCCAAAAAGCGCCAAAAAACGTATCGCATTCTCGATCTCCCCAGAAAGATTCTCCCCAGTGCAAATGCCTTCCATGGCTTGAAGCCCGAACACCTGAGAGAATGCCTCTACATCCAAAGAGCATCCTGGCATTATAACGAAAATCTTCCATATAAGAATCGAGCAGGGCTGTATATGGGTGAATGCCTTCAAGCATATTACAGCTAAAAACAGAAGCCATGGCCAATTGCAAATTAGTATCTAACGTATAATCAGATGACCAGGAAGGCTCCCATGTTCCCGTCCATATCCCCTGAAGATTTGGCGGACGTACACCGGCACTGCAGATAAACATATATCTTCCTGCATCAAATAATCTCTCTAATAATGCCGGTGGTACACTGGAAGTTTCCTTAACATCCGCCAGTAGTTGATCGGTACTCCAGCCTCTTTTTTCTCCGCCATTTAAATTTAAGGAGACACGGTTAAAGACTTCTGAGTGTTTTACTTGATGGGAATCGAATAATGCTTCATATGTATCGGAAAAACCGGAAAATAAGGACGATACCTCTCTCACCATATCTTCATTGTGTTCGGCGAATGGAATAATTTTCATTAATATCAGTAACTTACTGGCATTCCTTGCTTCAATTGAAGTAGGCGTGCACTGTATCGATCCATCACAATTTTTTATGTGCACAAAGGTATAGTATCCGCCTTTTCCATGTACGTAATCATGAGTTCCAACTAACACGTCATTAGAGAGGCATTCATATCTAGACTTTATTAAAGGATGATTGTTTTCATCTATGGTTAAACAAGTTAACGGCAGATGTTCATCCATTTTAATACTTAATGCTATAAGCTGATCGGTTCTTGAGGAAAAAAGGCGGCGCTGAAACCTATTTCCATCATTCTCCCATGAAGAACCAATCTCTCCCTTTTCAAAATCTGTATAACGGCAGTATTCACGCAATCCTTCCGTTTGGCTTTGTTCAATATTTAGAAAGAATCCAGGATGGAATGGGTCTGTGTCCACGATTGTATGTCCCAGTTCTTCCCCTTTTTCAATAAAGAATTGATGGGATGCTCTATAACCATCACTCTTGCTGATTCTTCTCACATCTTCTAAATAAAAGGACATATCTGGCATGGTCTGTGGCGAGCCGGTTGGAAGAAATAATTCCGCATGGTTCACAATAATCGTTTCTTTGTGTGGCTGCCCATAATGTATGGCTCCCAGCTCTCCATTTCCACATACATTCGCAAATTCCCATTTATCAGCAGGCTTATCGCTATATGTCCAATGCCTGCTGAAGCCTCTCAATGGTTCACTTCCCACTTTCCTTCACCCCATTCTTACTAAGAAGAGGACAGCTTCCTGTCCTCTCTCCATTAAATCTTAGATAAAATAACAACATCTCTGCCTGAGATTGCTATTGAACCGGAGTATTCCCGTTGATGAATCAAATCAAAATAGGAGTCATCCACCTGAATCATTTCCTCATTTTCATTATGGTTCAATATAAAAATGATCTCTTCACCATTCTTTTCGCGTCTTGATACTTCAACTCCTTTTGGAGCAGTAAGCACCGGCTTCACATTTCGCTCTCTGCATACATTTTCCAGGAAATCACGAAGAAACTCAGGATCCACACTGGATGCAATATAGTAGGCATACCCATTACCATATTGATTCCGAGTAACTGCTGGCATTCCTTTATAAAAATCTTCACCATAGAAAGCTAATGCCTCAGCCCCTTCAAGGTGGAGAAGATCACAAAGCAATGAACATGAATAGGATGGCTGGTATCTATCTTTTTGAGAGGAAGCCATTAAAATATGATTCGTTTTTCCAGGCGGCAGAGCATCAATTTCTTCCACCCAAATCCCAAGTAAATGACGCAAATGGCCTGGATATCCTCCTCCTATGACTAAATCATGTTCATCGACTATGCCGCTGAAAAAAGTAGTGATAAAGGAACCCTCATTTTCAGTAAACGCTTCCGCTTTCTCTTTAAAACCAGCCTTGGTCATATAGAGAACGGGCGCAATGACAACCTCATACGAGTTAAAATCATCATTCTCAGCTATGATATCAACCTGAATATTTTGCTCAAATAACGCATGATAAAATTTCCATACCTCTTGTTCATAATTCAAATCTCTGCTTGGACCACTTGAAAGTTCCACGGCCCACCAGTTATCCCAGTCAAAAACAATCGCGACTTTCGCTTTCACTCTTGAATCGATAATTGTATCCCCAAGTGCAGTCAATTCTTTCCCCAGCTCAGCGCACTCTTTAAATACACGTGTATGTTCGTGTCCGGCATGATCAATTACGGCTCCATGGAATTTTTCACAGGCGCCAATAGAGCGACGAATTTGGAAAAACATCACACTATCTGCTCCATGAGCGACAGCCTGAAGACTTTGTAGGCGCATGACACCAGGCCGCTTTAGGGCATTATATGGCTGCCAATTTGTTACACTCGGTGTTTGTTCCATTAATATAAATGGTTCTCCTTGCTTCAATCCTCGCATTAAATCATGCCGCATTGCTTCCTTACTTACCGGAGATCCCACCTCAGGATAATTATCCCACGAGATAATATCCATATAGTTCGCCCACTTTTGATAATCTAACAGCTTGTATGTTCCCATTAAATTAGTGGTTACCTTTATATCAGGAGTGTATTTTTTGATAATGTCATATTCCAATTTATAGCATTCCAGCATACTATCAGAGTTAAAACGGCGATAATCGAGTGAAATCCCCTGAAAGCCTGTGTAATCTGAGTTTCCTAAATGCTCACTTAAATTATTTGGCAGGACAATTTCATCCCAGTCATAGAATGTATGTCCCCAAAATCGTGTATTCCAGACCCGATTTAATTCATCCAACGTGTTATATTTTCTTCTCAGCCAAACTCGAAATGCCTTTTCACAGTTTTCACAATAACAATCCCCTCCATATTCATTAGAGACATGCCATAGTGTGAGAGCAGGATGGTTTTGATAACGCTTAGCAATTTCCTCTACTAGTCTTGCTGAAAAGTGGCGGTAGGAAGAACTGTTCGGACAAGAATTATGGCGTAATCCAAATTTTCGTTTTCTGCCATCAAAATCCACACGTAACAAATCATTATACTTCCTGGCCATCCAAGCTGGGTGAACAGCCGTACTTGTTGCTAAACATGCATAAATCTTATTTTCTGCCAACAAATCCATCACTCTATCAAGCAATGAGAAATCGTATTCATCCTCTTTAGGCTGCAGCATAGCCCAGGCAAATACATTAATTGTCATGATGTCTATATCTGCGAGTCTTGTAATCCGCATATCCTCCTGCCAAATCTCTTCAGGCCATTGTTCAGGATTATAATCTCCACCATAAACAATTTTTTTAATTTGTTGGTGAATCATAGTTCAATCACTACCCTATTTTCATTTGCATGGATACATACACCCTGTTCTGTTTCTATACTTTCCCCGCCCTTAACAGCTAAGACGCTTTTTCTATTTCGAATGACGAGTGAATATGGTTTGGAAACTCTCTCCCCTTCTACGATTAACGCATTACCTGAGCGGGAAATCGTAATCCTGCACACATTCTCACCATTTTGGTTATAGATATGTGAGTTTACGGTTTTACCTTCTTCCAGTTCAAATAAATGAAAAGTTACTTCCTCTGCATAATCATAAACTGCTGTAGAATCAACAGAGCCTACCGCAATAAGAGAGTTTGGTTTTGCCATTAATGGTAATGTCATATACCCATGTTCCTCCGCCTGCCATGTTCCTCCGTCGACGACCTCATTTGTCAGGAAGTTTGTCCATTTACCCTTTGGCAAATAGTATGTTACTTTTCCATCTTCATTAAAGATTGGAGCAACTAATAGAGAATCTCCTAACATATATTGGCGATCTAAATAGTGGCACGATTCATCCTCCATATATTCAAGGATCATAGGCCTCATCATAGGAACACCAGTTTCCGCTGACTCACATGCCATTCTGTATAAATAAGGCATTAATGAATTTTTTAATTTTGTAAAAGTTCGTGTGACATCCACCGCTTCTTCATCATAGATCCAAGGAACCTTATATTCAGTATTACCATGATAACGGCTGTGAGAGGATAACAAGCCAAATTGAGCCCAACGCTTATACAAATCAGGTGTAGCTCCATGTTCAAAGCCCGCAATATCATGGCTCCAGTAACTAAATCCTGATAAGCCAAAAGACAAGCCCCCTCGTAATGATTCAGCCATCGAAGGATAAGTGGACCAGCAATCTCCTCCCCAATGGACAGGGAATTTCTGGCTTCCAACAGAAGCTGATCGGGCAAAGACAGCTGCCTCTCCCTTTCCAAGCTTTCTTTCTAATAACTCATAGACGATTTTGTTATATAAATACGTATAGTAATTATGCATTTTCTGCGGGTCAGAACCATCATGATAGACAACATCCGTAGGAATCCGCTCACCGAAATCTGTTTTAAAGCTATCTACCCCCATATCAATTAAAGCTTCAAGCTTTTCCTCAAACCATTTGCATGCTTCAGGATTAGTGAAATCTACAACCGCCAACCCCGGCTGCCACTTATCCCATTGCCAAACATGTCCATCCTTACGCTTAATGAAATAACCATTTTCCAGTCCCTCTTTAAATAATGGAGATTTCTGTCCGATATATGGATTAATCCACAAACAGATTTTTAACCCTTTATCCTTCAGCCTTTTCAACATGCTTTCCGGTTCAGGAAAAACGCGCTTATCCCACTCAAAATTACACCATTCAAATTCCTTCATCCAAAAGCAATCAAAATGAAAAACATCCAATGGAATATCTCTTTCCAGCATTCCATCGATAAAATGATTTACAGTCTCTTCGTCATAATCTGTTGTAAATGACGTACTTAACCATAGACCAAATGTCCATGCCGGTGGTAGGCTTGGCTTCCCTGTTAAAGTTGTATACTTTTCTAGTACATCCTTCATTGTCGATCCATTTATAATAAAATACTCCAGACTTTCACCTGGTACACTAAATTGTGCTTTAGAGACTTTTTCTGATCCAATCTCAAATGATACTTTCTCTGGATGGTTCACAAAAACTCCATAGCCTTTATTACTTAGATAAAGCGGTATATTTTTATAAGCTTGTTCACTGCTTGTACCGCCATCTTCATTCCATATATCAACCGTTTGTCCATTTTTCACAAACGGTGTAAACCTTTCTCCTAATCCATAAATTAATTCCCCAACATCTAATGTTAATTGTTCTCGCATATAGGGCTCTTTTTTATCAGTCAAAATATAGCTCATCCCCATACTTTGACTGGATACAATTCGTTCATCCCCAGAAAAGAAATCAATATTCCAATCCCCTTTTTTTCTAATAGAAGCCCGCAGATTTCCGCTCTGATACGATATCTCTTCATCCGCTTCCTCTATATAAACGTCTGGATTCTGTTTTGCCAGTTCAAATTCCGGCCCTCTCATCGGTGCTCCAATATGATGAAGCAGTTTGACAGAAATAACATCCTCAAGAGGTGAAGATAACTCAATGGTCATTAACCCTCCGTCCAATGTTTTTCCTCTATGTAGAATTTTTGTAAACGGAGCAAAAATCGATAGTTTATTACCATCTTTTTCCAGATCGTATACTTCCATTGGATAATGAAGCTGATAGCCTTCCTTATCCAGCCAATTCCCATTGCTAAATTTCATATATAATCACCCTTTTCAAAAATTGAGTTGCAGCATACCTCTTTAAAAAAGTAGATCGAAAAATCGAATTTGAGTAATCTGATTAGAATAAGCTCATTGCATATACCTGTTACTAAATTATTAGAACTTTCATCTGTCGAACAAAATTAATGCGCTTACATTTTTTTGTATCAACTAGCTCTCTTCCATTTTACAGAGGGAAATCAGGAGTGAACACCCTGTGAATTAAAGAAAAAATCAGGACAAAATTAGATTATTGTTTGTTAATTATCGTAAAAAATTTCACATATAGTACAGAATGGCGAAAAATGCCTAGAGGCTGAGTTTGCAGTAATCTTATTATTATTAGATAGATGTTCATCATGGGGATAAGGATAATGGGGAAAACCAGCTTTTAACCCTCTTTCAAGTTTGCCGGTAAATCATGAAGGTACCTTGAAATTTAAGTATAAAAACGAAGAGCATAGGCGCTCTTCTTTATAGCAAATTATAATATAATCCACCACAAAAGCTGGTTTCTTAATAAAAAGGGCCTATCCAAATTCGGATAGGCCCCTTATCATCTAGAGTTTTATTTCAATTCACCTTTAATCAAAGTCAAGAACTCATCAAATGGCATAGTCTCTGATTTCTGTTCTCCATACTTACGAACGTTAACATTACCATTTTCTTGTTCCTGATCTCCCACCACAAGCATGTAAGGGATTTTTAGCATTTGAGCTTCACGAATCTTATAGCCCATTTTTTCATCGCGTAGGTCTACTTCTACACGTAAACCTGCACGTTGAAGGCTCGCTTCAATTTCTTTTGCATAATCAAGATGAACATCCGGAGATACTGGAATAACCTGAACCTGAACTGGTGCTAACCAAGTAGGGAAAGCTCCTTTGTATTCCTCAATTAAGAACGCAACGAAACGTTCCATAGTTGAAACAACCCCACGGTGAATAACAACTGGGCGATGCTGTTTGCCGTCTTCTCCAACGTACGTAAGGTCAAAACGTTCAGGAAGCAAGAAGTCAAGCTGTACTGTGGAAAGAGTCTCATCTTTTCCAAGCGCTGTTTTAACTTGAACATCCAATTTAGGTCCGTAGAAAGCAGCTTCGCCTTCTGCTTCGAAATAGTCAAGACCCATCTCATCCATTGCTTCTTTCAGCATGGATTGAGCTCTTTCCCACATTGCATCATCATCAAAGTATTTTTCTTTATCCGCCGGATCACGGTAAGAAAGACGGAAGGAATAGTTCTCCATGCCGAAGTCTTTATATACTTCCAGAATCAAAGTAACAACACGTTTGAATTCATCTTTAATTTGGTCAGGACGTACAAATACGTGAGCATCATTTAATGTCATTCCACGTACCCGTTGCAGGCCTGCCAATGCACCGGACATTTCATATCTATGCATCATACCCAATTCAGCAATCCGAATCGGAAGCTCACGATAGCTGTGAATATCGTTTTTATAAATCATCATGTGATGCGGGCAGTTCATTGGACGAAGAACCAGCTGTTCATTATCCATATCCATTACTGGGAACATATTTTCCTGATAGTGATCCCAGTGGCCGGAAGTTTTATAGAGGTCAACACTTCCCATGATTGGTGTATACACATGGTCATAGCCAAGCTTTTGTTCCTTATCCACAATATAGCGTTCAATGACGCGGCGAATCGTTGCACCTTTTGGAAGCCATAACGGAAGGCCTTGTCCAATTAATTGAGAGTTCATGAATAAATCAAGCTCTTTCCCAATTTTACGGTGATCACGTTCTTTCGCTTCTTCTAACAGACGTAAATGCTCGTCCAAATCTTCTTTCTTGAAAAATGCAGTTCCATACACACGTTGAAGCATTTTATTATCGCTGTCTCCACGCCAGTAGGCCCCCGCAATATTCAATAGCTTAAATTCTTTAATTTTGCCAGTTGAAGGTACATGAACACCTCGGCAAAGGTCAAAAAATTCACCTTGTTCATAAATCGTTACAGTTTCCTCTTCAGGAATCGCATCAATCAATTCCAGCTTATACTCATCGCCAATTTCTTCAAATAGACGCTTCGCTTCAGCACGGCTGACTTCTTTACGGACAATATCAATATTCGCATTAATGATTTTCTTCATTTCTTTTTCGATTAAAGGAAGGTCTTCCGGTGTAATGGATTTCTCTAAATCCATATCATAATAGAAGCCGCCTTCAATTACTGGGCCTACACCGAATTTAACATCTTTATAAATACGTTTAACTGCCTGTGCTAATAAATGCGCTGTACTGTGGCGCAATACCTCCAGGGCTTCCGGTTGATCCGGAGTCACAATCTCTACTGACGCATCCTCTGTAATTGGTCGGCGCAAATCATATAATGCTCCGTTTACCTTTCCTGCAATTGCTTTTTTCTTTAATCCAGAACTAATGGAAGAAGCAATTTGCTCAGTTGTAATTCCAGATTCAAATTCCTTTACCGCGCCATCTGGAAATGTAATTTTGATCATTTCAGCCATGTGAGCCACTCCTTTTTCTACATAATAAAAAGCCCGTCCCTGATAAATTAAGGGACGAGCTATTGTATACTAAACAAACCCGCGGTTCCACCCAAATTCCGGTGCTGATGGTTCAGCTTTTCCGGCACTTGTATCTTTTAACGGAGTTCCCGTCAGCCAATAATCACCCAAATATGTTTTCCTGGCTGAAGTTCAAAGGCGGTAAGCATTTCAAGTCTATGAGGAAGCTTGCAGCCACTGGCTTCCCTCTCTGTTCACAGCTTTTTAAAACACTCATGTCCTTATCGTAACCTATCGAATTATAAACTTGTATGTAGGTTATTATAAAAGCTTATGAGGACAAAAGCAAGTCACTTTCTATTCTTTTATCATTATGAACGCTCTTCTACCTTTTTAACCTGTTCATGGAAGTAACTGATTCGGAATAAAAGGATTCTTTCCTCGAAAATTTTCCTCAATGTAGTGATTACACGATTATCCTCATCATCCGCATAAATATGAATTCGTTTCGGTGCTAAGGAAACCAGAGGTGCAATGGTGTTTGAATCAATAAACATAGGATTCTCAGCCATCAATTTACGGTCAATCACTTTAAGAATATCTTGTTTAGAAATTGGCTCAAAATATCGATTATAAAATTGAAATTCTTCATGATAAACTAAATGAATTTCATCAATCTGTGGATTCCGCTCCTCTATCAATCGTCTTAGCACAGAGATAAATTCCTGATAATCCTGCTCAAGCTTATACTCATCAATCGCAAATCCAACTAATGTAACAAGCGATTCATGGATATCCCTTAAACGGAAATTCCATAAGGATCGAAACGAAAAATCAATTCTTTGTTTAACTACTTCCTGCAGGAGATACTTGACTTGTTTTTTTAATTGTTCTGAAAGGTGATGGCTACCGCAGTAGGCAGCTTCACCATCCCACATGAGCAATGCGATTTCTGCAATCTGGCTAATTTCATCTTCATCCTCATATAAAAAGCGTTCCCGAATCACATCCCGAATTTTGCATTCCAGATGATAGGTAGAGAAAAATGTATATAAAGCATCAATGAGTGCGTGACAAAAAATTTCCTCCTGATCCGGGTCCCAAAGAAAGGAGACAGACTTTTGGCCATCCTTATGAACAGAATGAATTGCCTGTCGGATAAAAAAATCGCTGTTCTTAAATCGAACATGCCAATTAGCCTGTTCTTCCTGTGAATCAAAATACATCGTAAGCAACCCTATCCCTCCAGACTATCGGAACTCCTAGTTTTATGTATATGGGACATGGCAACCCTTTAGAATGGATGGATAAAATTAGATGTAAAATAAAAGCATCATGGCAGACTGTACAGAGCCGCTGTACTATTGCCTACATATCATATGAATTCCAGTCAATTTATTTCATGCCAGGTCTGTTAGCTTATTAAGGAATAGTAATATCTAAAAAGAGACAGCCCCTTTTTTGCGAGCTGCCTCTTTGCCAAACCTTTTATTCTCTTTAATCTCTACGATTTTTTCCGTCCATTTCAATTGGCTCCGTTAAATTACGGACTCTCTCCATGATCCTTTTACCTTTAACCAGTTCTTCATCTCCACGCTGAGAATACGTGAAATGGTGTTCCAATTGTTTCATGTTAAAATTGGAGGTGAAAAAGGTTGGAAGATTTTCATGCATTCGATATTGAAGGATCGGTCCCAGTACATCATCACGCGACCAGGCACTCATCGTTTCTGCTCCAATATCATCAATCATCAAAATAGGAACTTCCTTTAAGGCATCCACCTTTTGGTTATAGGAATTTTCCGCGAAGGACCCTTTTAATTCTCTTAAATATTCAGGCCAGTACACAATATGTGATGAAACGCCCTCTTCAGACAGTGCATTTGCAATCGCACCAAGCAAATAGGTTTTACCTACCCCAAATTCACCGTATAAATAGAGCCCTTTATGACCAGCACCATTTATATATGAGTCAACAAAATTCTTTGCCTTTTCGACTGCCTCCACACGTGCTTCGGTCGTATACTCATCCCAAATCAAATTAGAAAAAGAAGCCTCCACAATTTCTTTTGGTACATGGCTGGCACGGATCAGCTTACGTAATCGATTCTTCTCTTCCTGCCTGCGTTTTTTATGACAGGGTTCATACCGAACATCAATCCGTTTCCCCTGAATAAACAGGTGCGGATGATGACCCTGAAGAAGATTTTTACATTCAGATAAAGAAGGACATTCGTCACATGTCTTCGTTTGAGTGGAGAACTCGTAGAGCTTATTCATGCTTTTTTCAATCATGTCGCTTGTCAGCTGACTGCTATGTTCATTTATAAATAAACGGACATCAGGATCTTTTAAAACAATATTTCTCATTTCATCCAATCTTTGTTGAAAGTTTTCACGCTTCCCGAGCTGATTCAGTGCATCCTGTATATTTTTCATCCTTATACACCTCCTGTTTATTTAGAATTTTCATTTTGCAATTTTTCCTTGAGTTTTCTTACCCGCTCAGCAATTTCGGTGGATTGAGCAACTGGCTCTTTCTTCTTTGTTTCATCCAGCCAGTCAGGAACGATTTCCTTCCTCGCATTACCCGATGTGCGGCGTGTTGATTTATTTGTTTTCGTCTTTTTCTCATTAGCCCAGGTTTGGTATTTCTTATGCTCACTCAAAGCCATTTCATAGGCTTCACGTACGGTGGTGATATTTTTCCTCGCCCAGTGCGAAGCAATTGTCTCCACATAGTTTGATTGCAATTTCATATCTGATTTTAACATGACATAGTGCAGAAGGACATTAACGACTCCAGGAGGAAGCTTTTGATTGACCATGACCTTTTCTACAAGTGCCAGATCATTGTCGGAAGGCATTGCGCCTTGCGAAAGGCTAACTAGAAATTCCAACGGAGAGGTTGTTTCAAAAGTATACAGCAAATGCTCCTCGGGTGTTTTAGGTTCTATGATCGTACGTTCATACTCAGGCTGTTTCTGTTCAATCAATGTCGGCATTTCTTCACCATGATTGATGTGGAAAAACTCCCTTGCACATTTTCTAAGTTCGTCTATATCAATTTCATTATGTTGATTTTGACAGCGTAAAATCAACTTGCTCATATCCATTACATTAATTTTATATAAATACGATAGCATCGCGATGGATTCCATCACATTTGGAGTAAACGCTTTTCTCGATATAAAGCTGTTTTTAGCCGTCGCAAATAATAACTCGAAATCAAATTGCTCCATTAAATTATGGCTATATCCCTGTGGGTCCTTTGAGAAGAATTGCATGTTTTGATCAGTTTCCGAGCTGATGATTTCTTTTGGATTGCGAAATTCAGATGCAAACACCTCATTGAACGATTGTGTTATTTCCTCATAATCATCCGGTATACGTTTATCCGCAAACATCGTGAGCAGCCGTTCGTAATGTCTCTCTTCTAGTTTTTGCTTCAGATAAATAGGCAGCAAATCATCATGGAAAAATTTATCCGGACTTAAAGGACAAAGAATCTCATATATAAAAACATTACCTTCCGGAGTTGCTTTTTTATATGTTTTTAATAACCCGATTCCTTCAAGCCTTTTTCGGTATTGAAATATCTCATCCAAAGGTAAACCAAGTACATCCATTAACCAACGATGTGTCGTTTGTCTGGAATACATGTTACCTGTATTGACTTCGTTTAATAAGGTCATATACAAAGAAACAGCCAATCCTCCTACAAGTGGCTGATATAAATATTGAATCGATTTATGGTCCATTTCTGATAGCTTTTCTTTATATAGTACAACATATCTGTCTTTAGGATTTACAAACTTCCATGAAAATTGCATTGTCTACAAACCTTTCGTACTTCGGGTTTTTATAGTTGAAAAAAGAGCTAAAGAAACTGTCTTCAGCTCTACTTAATCCTCTTTTTTCATTAATTCTTTCAATTCGTCAATAAAGACATTTATATCCTTAAATTGACGATACACAGAAGCGAAACGGACATAGGCCACTTCATCCAACTCAGCCAGCCTATCCATAACCATTTCACCTATTAAATCACTTTTTATTTCAGAAAATCCTTGATTTCTTATTTCTTTTTCAACATCAGTTGCAATCTCTTCCAGTTCTTTAAGAGCAACATGACGCTTTTCACAAGCTCGGATTAAACCTCTTAGGATTTTTTCTCTGCTATATTCTTCCCGTGCGCCATCTTTTTTTACCACAATTAGCGGAATTTCTTCTACCTTTTCAAATGTAGTAAAACGATAACTACAGGATTCGCATTCTCTTCTTCTACGTATTGAACGTCCTTCATCCGCAGGGCGGGAATCCAGCACTCTTGTCCCATTATGTTGGCACGTTGGACATATCATAGATTAGCACCGTCCTTTTCTATAGTTCTATCTTATTAAAACAAATCGAATAGGACAAGTCTGTTTGCATAAAATGCTATTTTTTATCTATGATACGGCCAATACTATCGGAGAAAAGTAAATAATGGGCAAGTAAAAGACGTTTGCCACAAAAAAAAGAGATGCATATGTACTGCACCCCTAAAAGTTAGAGTTTGAATCTAGCTTTTTTGAGTCAACACAAAAGGACATCTCTTTAATATTTTTTATTTATAATGCTTTAGCAAGAACATGGCTGACAGCAACCGGACCCATGCCTCGCGGGATTTCAATGTGTTCCCTAACCTGAGCGTTTAAGGCTTCAGCTATAAAATCAGCAGCCACATTAGGATCTAAGTCACCGCATGTATATACATCAATACTCGCATAACCATGTTCCGGAAAACTATGAATGGTTAAATGTGATTCAGATATAATGACTACTCCGCTTACTCCCTGTGGCGCAAACTTATGGAAGGCTACTTCTCTAACTTCAGCTCCAGATCGTAAAGCAGCGTCCACGAATATTTGTTCAATCTGATTAACATCGTTCAATTTAGATAAATCACAGCCCCATAATTCAGAAATGACATGACGACCTATTGTATGCATGTTCAATTCCCCCTTTAGCATTTAAACGAATTATAATTATCTTCGTTTCTGGCCTTTACTACCACGGGGGAAAGTTAGTCCTGAGAGGTCCTAACCCTTTAAGTAGTACTGCCAGGATGATGAAGTTTACGACATTTAGTATATATGGTTTATATTTCAAAAGCAATCATACAATTCAATATTAGTTAATAATTACCACTAAATGTACATTAATTGTTTTTCTTAGTTTATTCTAGAATATGAATCAAAGAACGGCCTGAACCGCCTTTTTTTTAGAAAGACAGCCAGACCGTAATAGATATTGTTTATTATTATTAACTTACTTTCACCTTATCCTCCTGAAGAAGGCGTGCCACATGGTTTACTAATTCTACCACTCTGCATGAGTATCCCCACTCATTGTCATACCAGGCAAGCACTTTCACTTTATTTGCACCAATCACCATTGTTGAGAGTGCATCTACAATAGCCGAATGTGGATTCGTATTAAAATCAATCGAAACAAGCGGCTCTGTGCTGTATTGGATAATACCGGCCAATGATCCTTCAGCTGCTGTTTTAAACGCTTGATTGATTTCATTAACAGTAACTTCTCTTTTTAAATCTACTACCAAATCAACTAAAGAGACGTTTGGAGTTGGTACTCTCAACGCAATACCATGGAGTTTTCCTTTTAAATGAGGAAGCACCAGTGAGAGTGCTTTGGCTGCTCCAGTTGTGGTAGGTATGATACTTTGTGCACAGGCACGAGCTCTGCGTAAATCTTTGTGCGGGTTATCGATATTATTTTGATCATTTGTATATGCATGAACGGTTGTCATAAGACCATTGTCAATTCCAAATTGTTCATCGAGTACTTTTACAACAGGAGCGAGACAGTTAGTTGTGCAGGATGCATTAGAAATAACAAGGTGTTTATTGATATCCAATGTATCCTCGTTAACACCCATTACAATCGTGACGTCCTCATTCTTCCCGGGAGCTGTTAAAACGACTCGTTTTGCACCGGCATTTAAATGAAGAGCTGCTTGATCACGATGATTAAATTTCCCAGTTGCTTCGATTACGATATCAATCCCAAGATTTTTCCAAGGCAGGAATTCAGGATTGCGATTATTAAGCAAAAGAACTTTTTTACCATTTATCAATAAATGATCATCCATAGCATGTACATCACCATTAAACGGACCATGATTCGTATCATATTTAATTAAATGTGCTAATGTTTCAGGCGGATAGCTAGCATTAATGGCTACGATTTCAAGATGCTCATCCAATATTGCTTTTCGGAAAACCATTCTGCCAATTCGGCCAAACCCATTGATAGCAACTCTTGCACTCATTTAACTTCCTCCTATATATAAGTTATACTTATTGTAAAAATGATGTAATTAGTATAACACATTGAATAAAATGCTGCATGGTTTAAATACCCAAATTATCCAAATTAAATGGAATTTTATACAAAAAAAGACTATCCCAGGGTCGTTATCCCTCAGATAGCCTTTCTATTGATTATACATTCAATTGTTTAATTAGATCAATGAGTTGCTCTTCCGTCTCAAAAAATTCTCCGTTATTGTCAACAATATAATTGGCCAATTTTTTCTTATCATCAATTGGCATTTGTGCTCGTATTCTCGCAAGTGCTTCTTCCTCAGTAAAATGATCCCGCGCCATTAATCTTTTTAACTGGACCTCGGGCTTTACATACACAAGAATAATACCCTCTACCATATGCGTCAAATTACTTTCAAACAATAGGGGAATGTCCATGAAAACGAGTTCTTTCCCCTGGTGTAACGCTTTCTCCGTTTCTTCCATCATCCATTTCCTGACTGCCGGATGAACAATTCCATTTAACATTTGCCGTTTTTCAGAGTTTGAAAATACGATGGAACCTAATTTTTTTCGGTCTAATGTCCCATCAGGTAAACAAATATCCTGACCAAATACATTTTTAATTTCCTCTAATGCTGGCATACCAGGCTCGACAACTTTTCTTGCTGCGATATCTGCATCAATAACAGGGTAACCCTTGGAAATGAGCCATTTGCTGACGCTGCTCTTTCCACTGGCAATCCCTCCTGTAACTCCGAATATTTTCCCCATAGCATTCCATTCCCTATTAAATTATTTTGGTTAACCCAAGAAAAATAAGTACTAAACCCGGAATAAATGAAAAGACCTTTGCCATAATGGAATCCTGCAGAAATTTTCCCGCTTTTATACCCACAGTCATTAATAAAGCACTCATACCAAAACAGAGAGTCACCTGAATAAACAGGGGATAATGAAGTATACCAGCACCTATTCCAGCTCCAAATCCATCTAATGATAAGGCTAATCCTAGAAAGAAAGCCTCTAACCCAGTAATGGTCCCGGAACGGTCAAAGTCTGCACTTAATGGCTTTTTAAGTATATGAATAACCAGCCCAATAGACTTTATTTCTAATTGGAATAAGGTTCTTTCATCCACATAGGGACAATTATCTTCATTTCGCTTGAAGTAACTTGAAAGTGTCCAAATTCCAAGCACCAGCAAGATAAATCCTCCTAGCTTACCGGTCCAGGAATGTGCCATCAAATGCTCGCTTAACGATCCCATTAACATACCGAATGCTAGGCTTAATGCAGAGCAACCGGCAATGATGATGATGGAGCGAATCGGTATACTTACTTTTCGCATTCCATAGGTTATTCCCACACCGCAACTATCCAGACTCACTGCCAATGCCAATAATACTATTGATGCTATGTGCTCCATTTCATAGGGACTCCTTTCCATAATCAATACCCTACTATATGAAAGGAGCCCATCTTATGTTCATATTCAGTTAGGCTAATGGCTGACATTCAGGACAGTAGATGGTCCCTCTGCCTCCAACAATAATTCTTTCCATGTTTGTTCCGCAAATTTTACAAGGCTGTCCTTTTCTCGAATATGCAAACAGCTCGAGCTGAAACATGCCGATTTGGCCCTGTGAATTCACATAGGATCGTACTGTACTTCCACCTTTTTCAATGGCGGTAGCAAGAGTTTCCTTAATGGATGTATATAGTTTTTCTATTTCCTCTTTTGTCAATGTGGATGCCGGCCGTTCAGGATGGATACCGGAATGGAACAATGCTTCATCCACATAGATATTACCAAGACCTGCAACTACTCTTTGATCCAATAATACCGTTTTGATAAAACGATTTGTCTTACTGAGTGCTGTGCTTAAGTAATCTGGTGTAAATTCATCTGAAAAAGGCTCAGGTCCTACTTTTGAAAGTGGCAATACTTCCAATTCTGTCCCCTTTGTATGCAGATGCATCGTGCCAAACTTACGGACATCTCTGTATCTCAATTCCGTTTGATCCGTAAATTTGAATATAACATGCGTATGCTTATCTGCCGGTTCCGTTTCATCATAAAGACCGTATTTCCCTTCCATCCGTAAATGGGAAACAAGACTGTAATCATCTAAATGGAAAATCAGGAATTTACCTCGCCTCCCAATCTCATGAATGGTTTGCCCTTTTAAAAGCATACGAAACAGTTCAGCATCATCCGGCTCTTTTATAATTTTTGCCCAGCGTATATCCACATCATCAATTGTTTTTCCAAGTACCAAAACTTCGAGGGTCCTTCTGATTGTTTCGACCTCAGGTAATTCAGGCATACCTTTTCACCCCTTTTATTCCTATTTAGCATCATACCAGGTGTTGCCAAAAGAATAGTCCACTTTTAATGGAACCGCTAATTCAATTGCATTTTCCATTTCTTCCGGAACAATTTTCTTTAATATATCCAACTCTTCAGGTGGCGCCTCAAAAATCAATTCATCGTGCACCTGAAGCAGCATTCTAGTCTGTAAATTTTCTTTCTTTAATCTGGCATTCATTCGAATCATCGCCAATTTGATAATATCTGCAGCACTGCCCTGAATTGGTGTATTCATAGCTGTTCTTTCTGCAAAACCACGAACATTGAAGTTCCGATTATTAATTTCAGGTATATATCTTCGGCGCTGCAATAAAGTACTTACATATCCATTTTCCTTCGCCTCTTCTACAATATCCTTCATGTATTGCTGAACACCAGGGAAGCTCTCTAAATAGCGATCAATAAAGATTCCAGCTTCTTTTCTGGTAATTCCAAGACTTTGCGATAGTCCATAATCACTGATACCATACACAATTCCAAAGTTCACCGCTTTAGCCTGTCTTCTCATATTTGATGTCACCTGATCAGCATCCACATGAAATACATCCATAGCCGTTCTTGTGTGGATGTCCATATCTGAGTTAAAGGCATCTATCAGGTTTTCATCTCCCGCTATATGGGCCAGAACACGCAGTTCAATTTGAGAATAATCAGCCGCAAAAATGACCCAGCCTTCTTCAGATGGAACGAAAGCCTGTCTGATTTTTTTGCCTTCTTCAAGTCTGATCGGAATATTTTGCAGGTTAGGGTCTGTTGAACTAAGTCGTCCAGTTTGAGTTAATGCCTGATTGAACCTCGTATGAACCTTCTGATCATCATGTATAACTTTTAAAAGTCCCTCAATATAGGTTGATTGCAATTTCCCCAGCTGTCTATAATGAAGAATTTCCCGGACAATACTATGCTTGCTCTCTAATTTTTCAAGTATATCTGCTGATGTGGAATAGCCTGTCTTCGTCTTTTTAATAATAGGTAAATTTAATTTTTCAAACAGGATAACTCCAAGCTGCTTCGGTGAATTAATATTAAAGGATTCACCGGCCATTTCATAAATTTTAGCTTCGATGTCCTTTAATCTGCCTGCAAGTTCAGCTCCCATTTCTTTCAAACGGTTCTCATCGACCTTCACACCCGTAATTTCCATTTCAGCCAGGATAAGAGCAAGCGGCAGTTCTAGATCCTGCAGCAATCCTATTTGATTGAATTCCTCCAGCTGTCTTTCCAGGCTTTCCTTAATCAGTGTTAACGATAAAGCTTTCCGGGCAATATGCTCACCCAATTCAGCAGCCGGCGGAATTGAACGTTTCGCTCCTTTTCCATAAAAACTCTCATCTGTTTGAATATGTCCGGCATTATGTTTTTTAGCAAGATCCGCCATATCAACATCCGGTTCAGCTGGATTTAAAACATAGGATGCCAGATAAACATCAAATTCAATTCCTTTTAAAGCAATCCCATCATGGCTTAATGCCACAATACTTTGTTTGGCATCATACACTGTTTTTTTATATTCAGGATTCTCTGCCCACTCTTTGAAAAGAGGGGATCCTGCAGCCTTGTCCTTATCGATAAAGAATGTTCCATTTTCATTTGAAATAGCTATGCCAATTACTTTTGCAGTATGATAATTCGGATCAAGTAGTTCTAGATAGAGTGAGGACTCTGCTGTCAGCATATCTTCCGTCACTTCTTCCACTGCCTTATAGTCAATCTCTTCAAGGACGGCCATCTCTTCTTTTGCAGCTGGTTCCATTTTTTCAATTAAGGTTGCAAATCCAAGCTCCCTATAGATAGACAGCAGCTTTTCCTGGTCTGCACCCGCATAATCAATTGATTCAAGCTCTACCTCAATTGGAGCATTTGTTTCAATTGTTGCCAACTGCTTACTTAAAATAGCTTGGTCCTTGAATTCTTCCACTTTTTCTTTTAGTTTTTTTCCGCTGATTTCATCAGGGGAAGCCACTACCTTCTCAACTGTTCCAAATTGATTCAACAATTTTAAGGCAGTTTTCTCACCTACACCTGGGATTCCAGGAATATTATCTGAAGCATCCCCCATTAATCCTTTTAAATCAATTATTTGATTCGGCGTTAAGTTATACTTTTCACGAATATGCTCCGGTGTATAATCCTCCATATCCGTAATCCCTTTACGGGTAATACGTACAGTCGTTTTATCCGTAGCAAGCTGGGTTAAATCTTTATCGCCGGAGATAATTTGTACTTCATAATCCCCTTTTTCAGCTTCAAGAGCAAGTGTTCCGATAATATCGTCGGCTTCATAATTCGTTAACTCATAGCGAGAGATTCCGTATGCATCCAGTAATTCTCGAATAAAAGGAAATTGCTCTGATAATTCAGGTGGCGTCTTTTGACGTCCGCCTTTGTATTCTTTATATGTACTGTGTCTGAACGTTGTTTTCCCGGCATCAAAAGCAACTAATATATGAGTAGGATTTTCCTCTGAAATGATTTTGTTGAGCATCATCGCAAAACCATAGATGGCATTTGTGTGTACACCCTTCTCGTTATTCAGTAATGGCAATGCAAAAAACGCCCGATAGGCAATGCTGTTTCCATCGATTAAAATCAATTTTTTCTTCATGGTTACCTCCAGTATCCATATATATATTTTCATTAACATATAGCATAATTTAAATACGGCCACCGAATCATTCATCATAACAGGTGTGCCTTATAAATGCTTTTATCAGGATTTGAGACATTTTACTGATTCAGGCCTGATAAAAACCGTCACTTCACTTATCCACTCTATTTTATCATGACTAGAGTTTGAAAGAAAAATGACGGTTCAGTTCTATTTATTCAATTACACCGGTTTGGATTTGTCATAGGACTCTTTTAAGCTGGAAGTCATCAGGCCTATGTATGCTTGGCCTGGTATTTAGGAAGTATGATTGTAAAAGTGGTTCCTACATTCTTTTGGCTTTCTACCGTTATTTCTCCCTCATGTGCCTCCATAATATGCTTAGCTATTGCAAGTCCCAATCCCGTTCCTCCTGATTCCCGGCTACGGTCTTTATCCACTCGATAAAATCTTTCAAATATACGAGGAAACTCCTTTTCCTCTATGCCAATTCCGGTATCCTTGATAGCAATATAAATTTTATCAGATTCTTCTTTTGCAGTTATTTGTACTTTCCCATATGACGGGGTATAGGAAATCGCGTTACTAACAAGATTAAGGCATACTTGTTTAAGCCTGAATGTATCTGCTTCACACATAATAGGCTTTTTAAAATCCTGGATCTCGAACTGAATATGTTTCTTCGATGCTTTTCTCTCAAGCATGGCATACGTATCGGATAAAACAGGAACAATATCAATTTCCTGTATATCGAGCCGGAAGCCTTGTTGCTCCACTTTTGAAAGCTCCAGTAATTCCTTTATTAAAGCCTGCAGCCTGTCGCTTTCCTTTAAAATAATAGATAAGAAGTGCTCTAATGCCTGCGGATCATGCATGGCTCCATCAAGGAGCGTTTCCGAAAATCCCTTAATAGATGTAACCGGTGTATTCAGTTCATGAGACACATTGGCAACAAATTGTTTCCTTACTGACTCTAATTTCTTTAGCTCAGTGATATCATGGAAAACAAGTAGAATACCCTTCCATTCTCCCTTAGGTCCCATAATTGGTGCACCGTATACCTCAAAATTCTTCCGCTCAATTCCAATCGTCAATACGATTTGTTTCTTTAATTTTTGTTCAGCCATAAAGATCTCTTCAATAATCGCATTAATTTCTTCATGTTTGATCACTTTATAATAGAGTTCAGATAAATATTCTTCTTCCTCTACCTTGAAAAGATCAATATAGGCATGGTTAATCATACTGATAAACCCTTTATCATCGATTAATAACAGGGCGCTACCCATATTTTCAATCAGTGTACTCAATCTGTCTTTTTGGATTTCATGAGCAATTTTCATTTCCTGCAAATTTCGGGCAACAGTATTAATAGAATGATTAAGAATTCCATTTTCATTATTTCTACCGACATAAGAACGGGCCCGATAGTTACCTCTCGTTAATTCCAGAGCAGCTTTTGTAGCACTTTCTATAGGAATCGCAAACTTCTTGATTAACTGAAATACAAACAGGACGATCATCACACAGGCGAATCCCAAACAGCCCAAGAGTATAAACCATACTTTTGTATATAGAGAGGAATCTTCATTTGAAACCAATATGAAATGGCCTGTTTCCCCAGTATCCAACGAATAATCGTCCATATAGTAATAGGATGGCCCTGTTCTGATATCGGATTTCTTTCCTATTTGCTTGTCCGTTCTTATATCTCCCATATATTCTGTAAGGGATGCTGAATCATCCCAGTTTTTCCAGCCCGAAGGCTTGTCTGTTTTATACAGGATACGCCCTTCCTTATTCATGATTAGAAAGGATGAGCGCAAATGATTGTTCAACTTATTAGACTTCATCTCTAAATCATTGCCGTTATCAGCATCACCCAGGTATAGAGTTACCAATTGCCCTTCTTCCTTAAGGTGATTCATTACAGACTTATCATAATAATAAAGAAGTAATTTCCCAATTAACAAACCAAAGCATAGAAGTATAATAATAGTGATGGCTGCTATCTCTGCAGTTATTTTAAGCTTGAACTTTTTCATTGCCTTGGTTCCTCAAGTTTATATCCCAACCCGCGTACGGTTTTAATATAATCAGGCTTTTTCGTATCTTGTTCAATTTTTTCACGCAAGTGACTAATATGGACATCGACAATTCGAGTATCTCCGGCAAAATCATAGTTCCATATCACATTAAGGAGCTGATCTCTTGTCAGAACTCTGGATTTATTCCTCGCAAGATACTCTAACAGCTCAAATTCCTTCGGAGTTAGCTCAAGTAACTCCTCTCTCATATATGCTTCATATCTGTCCGGATATATTTGTAACTCTCCAATTCTCAAATTGCTTGTTTCTTGTTTTTCTAAAGAAGTATCCTGCCCGGAATTTCCCATCCCAGCTCTCCTAAGGAGAGCCTTCACTCTGGCCACAACTTCTCTCGGGCTAAATGGCTTTGTCATATAATCATCTGCTCCCAATTCTAGCCCAAGCACTTTATCAAATTCCTCATCCTTTGCTGTTAACATAAGAATTGGAGTCATAATTTTATTTTGTCTCAAGATTTTACATACCTCAATGCCATCCAGTTTAGGCAGCATCAAATCTAGAATAATGATATCTGGTGACTCAGCTATAGCCATTCTTTTACCTGTCTCACCATCCATTGCTTTAATAACCTGATAGCCGGCTTGTTCCAGATTATAGGTTAGTAAGGTAATAATTGATTGTTCGTCTTCCACTACAAGGACTTTTTTACTCATTGGCCCCTCCTGCTATTTTTTCACTATACTAACCATTATATATGAACATACGCTTTTGGGTAGTCTAGGATACGTCACTAACCGATTGCATTATTTGGGATACCCCCATATAGTCTCTCCTGGAAAATGCAAAAAAAAATCGGAAAGTAATACTCTCCGATTTATATAATAAGACTATTAAGCAAGTACAGACATAACGTTTCGAACTGCTTCAGCAGATTGATCCAATGCTGCTTTTTCTTCATCAAGTAATTCAAGCTCAATTACTTTCTCTATGCCATTTGCCCCCAAAATAGTTGGAACACCTAAGTATATTCCGCTATATCCATATTCACCTTCCAAATAGGCTATTGCAGGAATCACTCTCCGCTGATCCTTTAATACAGCTTCTGCCATTTCTACAAGTGAAGCAGCAGGGGCATAATATGCACTTCCATTACCAAGAAGACTAACAATTTCTCCGCCGCCTTTTCTCGTCCGTTCTACTATTTGCTCTAGACGTTCCTTTGGCAGAAGAGCTTCTAAAGGAATGCCGCCAGCATATGAATATCGAACAAGTGGTACCATATCATCGCCGTGTCCACCCAACACAAAACCTGTTATATCCTTAACTGACAAATTTAATTCCTGAGCGATAAATGTACGGAATCTAGCCGTATCCAATACACCCGATTGACCGATCACACGATTTTTGGGGAATCCGGTTTCCTTAAATACCGTATAGGTCATTGCATCAACTGGATTAGTAAGAACAATAATATAACTGTCAGGAGAATATTTTACAATCTCTTTAGCTACTGAGCGCATAATGTTTTGGTTCGTTTGAACTAGATCATCCCGGCTCATCCCTGGCTTACGCGCAATTCCTGCAGTAATAATAACCAGATCAGAATCCTTTGTATCCTCGTAATTTGATGTTCCAGTAATGGATGCATCAAATCCCATTACAGGGCCTGCTTCTGCCATATCTAAAGCTTTGCCCTTTGTGGGATTTTCCAATTGCGGAATATCAACCAACACTACATCCCCAAGTTCTTTTTGAGCTAAAAGAAACGCGGTCGTTGCTCCTGTAAAACCACTGCCAATGACAGATATTTTTTTTCGGTTAAATACCATTCGAATTTACCCCCAGTTTTTAAAAGGGGTAACCTTTTTCGAGATTACCCCTTTCGTGAATTATTAATCCATATTTTTTATGAGCTCATCAGCAAATTCAGAACATTTCACTTCACTCGCTCCATCCATTAAACGGGCGAAGTCATATGTAACCACTTTTGTTTCTATCGTTTTTTCCATTGATTGTGTAATCAAATTAGCAGCTTCAGTCCAGCCCAGATGCTCAAGCATCAATACACCTGATAGGATTACTGATGAAGGATTCACCTTATCAAGACCAGCATATTTAGGTGCTGTTCCGTGTGTTGCTTCAAAAATTGCATGGCCTGTAACATAGTTGATATTGGCACCAGGCGCAATACCTATTCCACCAACCTGTGCTGCAAGAGCGTCAGAGATATAATCTCCATTTAGATTCATGGTTGCAACTACATCAAATTCTCTTGGTCTTGTTAAGATTTGCTGCAGGAAGATATCTGCAATGGAATCTTTAACAATAATTTTACCAGCTGCCTCTGCATCTGCCTGTGCTTTGTTTGCAGCCTCTGTACCTTCTGCTTCTTTAATGCGGTCATACTGTGCCCAAGTGAATACTTGATCACCGAATTCTTCTTCAGCAACTTCATAACCCCAGTTTTTGAAGGCTCCCTCTGTAAACTTCATGATATTTCCTTTATGAACAAGCGTGAGGGATTTACGTCCTTCTTTAATTATATAATTAAGTGCAGCTCTGACAAGACGTTTTGTGCCTTCTTCAGAAATCGGCTTGATTCCAAGTCCGGAAGTCTCAGGGAAACGGATTTTGGAAACACCCATTTCTTCACGCAGGAAGGTTAATAATTTTTTAACGTCATCAGATCCTTTTGCATATTCAATTCCTGCATAAATGTCTTCTGTATTTTCACGGAAGATAACCATATCCGTGTCCTGTGGTCTTTTAACCGGTGATGGAACTCCATTAAAATAACGAACCGGGCGCAAGCAAGTATATAAATCAAGTTCTTGGCGCAAAGCTACATTTAAAGAACGAATACCTCCGCCAACCGGTGTTGTAAGCGGTCCTTTAATCGCGATTAAATATTCTTTAATAACGTCAAGCGTTTCTTTAGGAAGCCATTCTCCTGTTTGATTAAATGCTTTCTCACCAGCAAGTACTTCTTTCCAAACTATTTCTTTTTCCCCATTGTATGCTTTGTTTACTGCCGCTTCCAACACTCTTGATGCAGCTGCCCAAATATCAGGACCTGTTCCATCCCCTTCAATAAATGGTATAATCGCCTGGTTTGGCACTTGCAGTACTCCATCGACAACTGTGATTTTTTCTCCCATACTCATTCAAATCCCCTCCAACATCAATATACAAGGTTAGTGAAACAGTCCGTTTCAGCTAACCTTTTCTCTAAATCTATAAATTTAAGTATAACTATCCAGAAGTTAATTAACAAATCATCCTACTATTAATTTTCAGATAATTTGACCTCTTATTAACGATTATTAACTGGTATATATTTTTGCATTCCTGGTCCCACATATTCAGCACGCGGGCGAATCAATCGGTTGTTTTCATATTGCTCCAGAATATGGGCAATCCATCCTGACATACGGCTAACCGCAAAGATAGGTGTAAATAAATCATGATCAATCCCCAGACTGTGGTATACAGAAGCAGAATAAAAATCTACATTTGGAGGAAGCGGTTTTTTTGAAGTAACTAGCTCTTCAATTTTGGAAGATATTTCATACCACTTCGGTTCACCCGTTAAGTTCGTGAGTCTTTGGGACATTTCACGAAGATGCTTTGCACGTGGATCTCCTTTTCTGTAGACACGATGTCCAAAGCCCATTATCTTTTCTTTATTTGCTAATTTATTACTTATATAGCTATCAACATTTTCAACAGAGCCTATTTCAGATAGCATTTTCATAACTGCTTCATTAGCCCCGCCATGCAATGGTCCCTTTAAGGCACCAATTGCTGCTGTGACACCCGAATAAATATCCGACAATGTAGCTACACATACACGCGCAGTAAATGTAGATGCATTTAATTCATGGTCCGCATGTAAAACTAATGCTTTGTTAAATGCCTCAATTTCAATCTGTTCAGGTTCTTTGCCATTCAGCATATAAAGAAAATTCTGTGCATAGCCAAAATCTTTACGTGGCGCAATAGGTTCTTCGCCTTTACGAATGCGTGAAAAAGCCGTCACAATGGATAGGATTTTAGCTTGCAAACGTATTGCTTTTCTGAAATTTGCTTCTTCATCCATAATATCGGCTTCCTCATCATATAACCCCAATAAAGATACAGCTGTTCTTAATGCTCCCATTGGATGAATCGTATCAATCGGATACATTTTGAAATGTTCAATCATTTCATTAGGAAGTCCTGCATTTGCAGCAAGTTGATTCTTCAAATCTTCCAATTCTAGCTTGTTGGGTAATCTGCGATGCCATAACAAATAAATAACCTCTTCGAAACTTGCGTTTTCAGCCAAATCATCGATATCATAACCGACATATGTCAATGTGTCATCGATAATAGAACTGATTGAAGATGATGTAGCCACTACTCCTTCAAGACCCTTTGTAACAGACATGGTTTTTCTCTCCTTTGCTAGAAATCTCCCCTATGTTCCTGATTTTGGTTGACGAATTGGGTTACCGCTTCACTGTAATGTATGTATTGCCTATATGCTTTCATCACATTTATATCTCTTACTTGTAAGTAAGCGTTATCATAAGAGCGTAAATTTCACCCAGCATCTCCCTCGTTGAACGATTGCTCAGAATAACAATAGATTTCACAAGAAATTTTTTACAAATCTGTGAAATCTATGCCCTGTTTTCAATTATAAACAATTATTTAAAATTTGTGAAACAAAAACACCTTATAAAAATCCAAAAGTATTTTATCTTAATAATTATCTGAAAAAATCAATAAGCTGCATGGCAAGATATGCAATCCCAGCTCCGATTAATGGACCTACTGCTACCCCATTAAAAAGACCGACAGCTAGGATCGTTCCAAAAACGAGTGCCACCGTAATATGAGGATCACTTACCAAAAGCTGCACACCATTCTTCGCAATTAATGCAACGGCTATTCCAGATAACATAGCAATCCAGGCATACGGCGATTTCATTGCTTCCGTCAGTTGCTTAAACCCTATATGGCCTGTGGCAATCGGCACTAATACAGCAATGGTAATAATCGTAACACCCCAATTAATCCCCTTAGACTGAATATAACTGAACATTTTTCCATCTAAACCGACAATTTTAAATACAAGCAAAAAAAGAACTGCAAATGTAAGGGAACTGTTTTTCGCAAATATCCCTATCGCCAAAAGAATAACTAAAAATATGTATGGACCATACATGATGTTTCATCCTTCCTGTTGAAAATGTATATCAAGTATAAAAAGACTGATAATTTCAAAAAATACCACTTGTGGTTAATATATGAACTTTCTTTTAATGATCTTAAAGAATATAATTAAATTCAGAAAGCCAAATAAAGGAGGCTTATATGAACCTTGAACACCTTTATAGAGTTTTACGCTTCTTAGTCGTTATTATCGGGATTTATCTATCCGTTTATTTACTGCTTATCATAGCTAAATATACATACCCATTTATCATAGGTTTTTCGTTTGCCTACTTGCTTAAACCTTTTGTTACGTTCTTAACGAATAAACTTAAAATACCAAAAAGTTTATCTGTTATTCTCTCTATGCTTGTTACGGTTGCGCTTATTGCTGGTTTGATTACCTTTCTTGTAGCTGAAATGGTTGCCGGGATAACCTATCTGTCAGAAGCATTGCCTGAACATTTAAATACGATGGTAGTATATACACAAAATTACATTACAAATCACTTCATCCCATTCTACGAGAAAATCATATCCTTCTTTAATACTCTTGATACAGGGCAACAGGATACCATTTTGTCAAATATAGAACAGCTAGGGAAAGAAGCTGGTAATACCATTGTGTCGATTCTACAATCGTTTTTAGCTTTTTTGCCTGTTGTTATTGGCTGGCTTCCAAGTGTAGGAACAGGGGCTATCTTTACTTTACTGGCCACATTTTTTATTGCGAAGGAATGGGATAGATTTATTAATTACAGTAAAAAAATGCTACCGAATAAAACCATGTACAATCTTAAGAACGTCATGAAAGAGTTGGAGAAAGCATTATTCGGTTTTATAAGAGCACAGCTGACGTTAATATCAATAACAGCCTTAATTGTTCTGGTTGGTTTATTAATTCTGCGGGTTGATTATGCCATTACAATCGCCCTTATAATTGGATTTGTTGATTTATTGCCCTATCTGGGTACAGGTTTAGTTTTCGTTCCATGGATTATATACGAGTTGATTATCGGCAACTTCGGATTTGCACTTGGTCTTGGTATTTTATATACGGTAGTGATTGTTCAAAGGCAATTCATGGAACCGAAAATCCTTTCCTCAAGCATCGGTCTGGATCCATTGGCTACTTTAGTTGCTATCTTTGTCGGATTTAAGCTAATTGGGTTTTTAGGTTTTATTTTAGGTCCCATTATCTTAGTGATATTGAGTACATTATATAAATTGCATATCCTTCATGATTTAAAAGATTATATTATGGGAATTCAGCCCCCTCCTCCTAAATAAAAGGAGGAGGCTGCATCCAACGATTTTTCCATCGTCAGAAGCAGCCCCTCATTTATCGAATAATCGTAATCGTTTTGCGTGATTTACTCATATACTTTGTAAGCAGTGCATAGAGGATTGGCTTAAAGGCTTTCCTTGTAAATGGCATTAGCAGCAGGAACCCCACTATATCACTGATAAAACCAGGCAGTAATAACAGGAAGCCTCCAATTAGAATACAGATCCCGCTGTATACTTCTTCACCGGGCATAAATCCTTTACTCATCTGGTCCTTTGCGCGCTGGATGACCTGCAAGCCTTGTTTCTTGGCCAAGAATACTCCGATGATCCCAGTAAAAAAGATGAGGAAAACCGTCCAGCCAATACCCAAATAAGAACCCGACACCAACAAAACAATAATTTCAATAATTGGTATCAGAATGAAAAATATGGTTGAGAGCTTCATTAGGAACCTCCTTATTGCAAAGTGTCTGGCATTTTCCTTTAGTTTAGCATAATTGATAGAAGTGGATAGAAAAAAGAGCTGTTTAAATTAGCAAACAGCTAAGCAAACAGCTCCATCATGTTTATTACAGAATTCCTGTATTACCTTCGTAAATACGGCCGCTTCGGCTATCTACAGTAATAACCTGGTTGTCCTGTAACACTATTGTAGCATTTTCAAATCCAACAATAACCGGAATACCCTGGCTTAAACCAACTACTGCAGCATGGCTTGTTAAACCGCCTTCTACAGTTACCAATGCTGCGCATTTTTCAATCGCTGGCATCATATCTTTGTCCGTTGCATTTGTAACTAAAATACAACCTTCTTTTGCTTTAGCAATCGCTTCTTCAGCGTTGTTAGCAATAACTACACGGCCTGAAGCAGACTTTCTTCCAATTCCTTGAGCACTTGCTAAAACAGAACCGATCAAGTGGATTTTCATAATATTAGTTGTGCCTGATTCATTCACTGGTACACCCGCTGTGATAATAACCAATTCACCAGGTTTTACTAAGTTTTTCTCAGTTGCTGCTTGAACTGCATTTTCAAGCATATCATCTGTAGTAGTAGTACTAGTTCCTAGAATTGGATATACACCAGATACCAACGCTAATCTTCTCATCACTCTTTCATCAGATGTGATTGCGATGATAGGTGTTTTAGGACGGTAACGGGAAATTACACGTGCTGTTGATCCACTTTGTGTCGGTGTAATAATAGCTGAAACATTTAAGTTTAATGCTGTATGTGCTACAGATTGCCCAATTGCATCAGTTACATTATAATCATGATCTTTACTGCGGGCAGAAAGAATTGCTTTATAATTTAAAGCTGTTTCTGCTTTACTAGCAATGTTGTGCATAGTTTGAACAGCTTCAACTGGATATTGGCCAGCTGCTGTTTCACCTGAAAGCATGATTGCATCTGTTCCATCAAAAATTGCATTCGCTACGTCACTTGCTTCCGCACGAGTTGGACGAGGATTACGTTGCATTGAATCTAACATTTGCGTTGCTGTAATAACCGGTTTACCCACTGTATTGCAGCGTTTAATTAAATCTTTTTGAACAAGAGGTACATCTTCGGCAGGAATTTCAACGCCAAGGTCCCCACGCGCAACCATTAAACCATCAGAAACCGCTAAGATCTCTTCAATATTTTCTACACCTTCGTGGTTTTCGATTTTCGGGATGATTTGGATATGACCTGCATTATGATTTTCAAGCAATTCTCTGATTTCAAGAACGTCCGCTCCTCTTCTTACAAAGGAAGCTGCAATGAAATCAACATCTTCTTGAATACCGAATACGATATCTTCCGCATCTTTTTGTGTAATTCCTGGTAATTTGACAGAAACTCCTGGTACGTTAACACCTTTTTTATTCTTAATCATTCCTGTGTTAAGAACTTTTGTATAGATTTCTTTTTTATCTTTATCTAAACCAGTTACTTCAAGACCAATTAAACCATCATCAACAAGGATTCTGGATCCTTCATGAACATCATCAATTAAGCCTTCATAAGTGATTGAGAATTTCTCCGGAGTACCAAGTACTTCAGTCATAGAAATGGTAACATCTTGACCTGCTACTAATTCGAACCCACCATTTTCCATGTTGTGAGTGCGAATTTCCGGTCCTTTTGTATCAAGTAAAATCCCAACTGTTTTACCAGTTTCTTCTGCAGCCTGGCGAATAGTTTGAATTCTTGCACGGTGCTCTTCATGGCTACCATGAGAAAAGTTTAGACGGGCAACATTCATTCCTGCTTCCATTAATGCTTTTAACTTTTCTAATGATTCACTGGCTGGTCCAATTGTACATACGATTTTTGTTTTACGCACGTTGTATCCTCCTATTTACTATTTCTTAATTAAATTGAAAGCTCCTGAGATAATTCATACATTTTTTTGTCAACCACATGAGGTATCTTTAATGCCTCAATAATGTCATAATCAACCAATTTATTGTTAACGATCCCTACTGCGCGGCCGCCTTTTCCATCAAGGAGCAATTCAACTGCATTAGCAGCCAATCGACTGGCTAATACGCGATCTGTCGCTGTTGGTGATCCACCGCGCTGAACATGTCCTAGAACTGTCACACGCGTTTCGAAGCCAGTGCGTTTCTGGATATCTTCACCGATTTCCATACCACTGCCAACACCTTCAGCAACAATAATAATACTATGTTTCTTTCCTCTATCATGCCCACGCTTCAGCTTATTAATGATATCATTCATATCATAGTTTTCTTCGGGGATAAGAATAGATTCCGCTCCGCCTGCAAGTCCTGCCCATAGTGCAAGATCTCCGGCATTTCTTCCCATTACCTCAATAACGTATGTTCTTTCGTGTGAAGTAGCTGTATCTCTGATTTTATCAATAGAATCAATAACGGTATTCAAGGCAGTATCGAATCCAATTGTGAATTCGGTTCCTGGAATATCATTATCAATCGTGCCCGGTACACCTATACATGGAAATCCATGTTCTGTTAAAGCTTTGGCTCCACGATAAGAACCATCTCCACCTATAACAACAAGTCCTTCAATTCCAAATTTCTTCAATTGTTCTATACCTTGCAATTGAACATCTCTTTCCTTGAATTCCGGACAACGAGCCGTATACAGCATCGTTCCGCCTCTATGTATAATATCTCCTACAGATCCGATCTCAAGCTTTTTTATGTTCCCATTTAAAAGACCTTGGTATCCGTTGTAAATCCCATAAACCTCAATATTATGGTAAATCGCTTTTCTTACAACGGCACGTACTGCGGCATTCATGCCTGGTGAATCTCCCCCACTTGTTAATACACCTATTCTTTTCATGATATCACCCCAAGTTTAGTATTATCTTCATTGAGTACACATCTGTTTATAGCATCTGTATATAGACAGACAGAAACACAATCACGAAATATAGTTGTTTCCGTTTATTCATAATCGCATCCTTATTCTATGATAACAAAATCCTTTCGTAAAGCCCTTTGTACCAAGGAATTTTATATGAAAACGCTATCACATTGAGAGATTCTCATTATTATCAAGGGATTAAAAAAAATTGTACATCGTGTGTATTTTTCCCTATTGAACAAAAAAGAAACGTACATTTTCATGTACGTTTAATGATTCTTTACAAATTGAGTCGAAAATCCGTACTTGCCAATATTTTTATATTTTTCATATCTTTTATTGACTAGCTCTTCCTCACTCATATTTTTTAATGTATCAAGCGAATTTTTTAATATTTTATCAATCTCTTCAGCCTGATCTTTAACCGAGCGATGAGCACCGCCAAGTACTTCAGGAATAATTTGATCTATAATGCCTAACTCTTTTAAATCTGGTGCCGTAATTTTCATGGATTCCGCTGCCTTCTTTGCCATGGATGCATCTTTCCAGAGGATGGATGCAGCTCCTTCAGGAGAAATAACTGAGTAAGTTGAATTTTCAAGCATATGAATATGGTCTCCCACACCAAGTGCTAAAGCTCCGCCACTTCCTCCTTCTCCAATTACTATACAAACGATTGGCACCTTTAAACCGGCCATTTCGAATAAATTTCTAGCAATAGCTTCACTTTGACCTCTTTCTTCTGCCGCTTTACCAGGATAGGCTCCCTTTGTATCAATAAAACAAATAATTGGCCTCCTGAATTTTTCCGCTTGCTTCATGAGTCGTAAAGCTTTTCTATATCCTTCTGGATGAGGCATGCCAAAATTCCGTCGTATATTATCCTTTGTATCCTTACCTCGCTGATGACCAATAACAGTCACCGGCATCCCATGATACTTAGCTATGCCGCCCACTATTGCTTCATCATCACCAAAAAGTCGATCCCCATGACATTCAAAGAACGATGTAAATAAGTGTTCTATGTAATCGCAGGTTGTAGGGCGTAATGAGTGCCGGGCTATTTCAACTCGATCCCAAGGCTTAATATCTAGATACAGCTCTTTTTCCAATTGGCCCAAGCGTTCCTCCAGCTTATTAATTTCCTCTGTAAACTCTCCATCAGAGTGTGAAGTCATTTTCTTTAATTCATCTATTTTTTTTTGTAAATCCTGTATTGGTTTTTCAAATGACAATTCACCCGGCATTATTTACTCCCCCCTGATGTATGAATATCGATAATTGCAGCCAGTGTATCTTTCATTTTATTTCTCGGCACTACTGCATCCAGTTGACCATGTTTTAGAAGGAATTCAGCAGTTTGAAAATCTTCCGGTAACTTTTCATGGATTGTTTGCTCGATTATTCGACGGCCGGCAAATCCAATTAAAGCTTTAGGTTCTGCAAGGTTATAATCTCCGAGAGAAGCAAAACTCGCTGATACCCCACCGGTAGTTGGATGAGTCATAACCGATATAATCAAACCGCTATGCTCACTGAAACGTTTTAAGGCTGCACTTGTTTTTGCCATTTGCATGAGACTTATAACTCCCTCTTGCATTCTGGCTCCTCCGGATGCGGTAAATATAATAAAAGGTACCTTTAATTCATCAGCTTTTTCAATGGCCCGGGTTATCTTTTCACCAACTACAGAGCCCATACTGCCCATACGAAATGTAGAGTCCATTACAGCAATCACAGTGGTATGACCACTAATTCGACCTATTCCTGTTACTACAGCTTCATTTTGTTTTGTCTTATTTCGATCTCTATCGAGCTTTTCTGTATAATCGGGAAAGTTCAGTGGATTTTCCGATATCATCCCCCGATCGTACTCCTCAAAAGACCCTTTATCCATTAAATTGCTTAAACGTTCAACTGCACTCATCGGGTGGTGATAACCACATTTAGGACAAACTTTATCATTTTTTAATATTTCTTTAGAGTATTTAATAGTTTTACAAGACGGACATTTCATCATAATTCCTTCAGGCACATCTTGATTTGCTTTATCAGAAGGAATGGTTGCATACTTTTTCTTTTTTGTACGAGAAAACATGTCTTTCAACAAAACTCTCGATCCCCTTTCGTAATACAGTACATCAATGGTTCATAAATAAACCTTACTGATTTTCTCATCAGCCAGTGATTACTGAAACCACCTTGTCCATTATACCTGCCATCCCATCAGATATATACAGACTATGGTAATAGGACAAACTACTTGCACATTATTGAAGTCCTATCTTATCTACATACAAGAAACACATCTTTGAAAAATCATATCCTTACCGACCAATAGGACAAATCATATGCATCTTCATTAACCCTTATGTCTTAGTAAATCTATAAACCTTAATTGCAAGCAATGGAAAGTTTATAAAATTGGCCTTATATAGTTTACAAAACGTACCTATATAAGGCCAATATACTACAGATATCTATTATTCACTTTTCGCAGTAGCTCTGATTTTTGTATCATATATTTCAAGTGCTTGATCTTTTTCCCCGTTTTCCATTAAAGCAGCTAAAATAATATATTGCTTTCGGTCTTGAATGGAGAATTCATAGCCAGATGCTTTACAGTAACTGTTTACCGTTTTCCAAATTCTTTCCATCAATCGATTGTCAGTCAAACTGGCTAATTGAGAGAAGTAAGCCTCGTCCGTAAATGAGTTGGTTCTAGCCCAATTATATAGATCTTTAATAGTCTCAGGATTTTTACGGTTGTATTCGGACATTATACGTATACAATCTTTTTCTAACAACAATTTCACTTCAATCAAATCTTCTTTTGTTTTACCTTCTAAAATGAAAAATGAGCCAAGTAATTCAACAAGCTTATGCTCTTGAAAATCATGAATGAATGTTCCTTCTCCTCTTCTTGTTTCAATCAATCCCAAAAGCTCCAACGCTCTTAAAGCTTCTCTGACTGAGGAACGGCCAACATTTAAGCGGTCAGACAGCTCCCGTTCAGAGGGGATTTTATCACCTGGAACAAGATGATCCTCTTCAATCATTCTTTGCAGCTTGCGAACTATTTCTAAATATACTTTTGGCTGTCCTTCAGTTTGTAATTCCATCTGTCATCACTCACTTTTTCCAATGGATGATAGTAATTCTGTCTTCTTTCTGATTTCTTCCGGATCAACTTTTAATCTTGCAACCCCTGTTTCCATCGCCGCTTTTGCTACTGCAGCAGCTACTGCCGGAGCAACTCGCGGGTCAAAAGGAGCAGGGATTACATAATCCGTTTGCAGCTCTTCATCTGTAATTAGATTTGCAATCGCCTCAACGGCTGCAACTTTCATTTTCTCATTAATATGAGTTGCTCTTACATCCAGAGCCCCTCGAAAAATTCCCGGAAAGGCTAAAACATTGTTTACCTGGTTGGGGAAATCGGATCTACCAGTTCCTACGACTGCCGCACCTGCTTCTTTAGCCAATTCCGGCATAATTTCGGGAACTGGATTGGCCATCGCAAAAATGACTGGATCTGAGGCCATTGATTTAATCATTTCAGGAGTTAGCGCGCCTGCAACCGAAACACCGATAAAAACATCTGCATCTTTAATGACGTCCTCAAGACTGCCTTCCAAATGATCACGATTTGTATATTTAGCCACCTCTGCTTTTACAGCATTCATACCATATGGGCGTTCTTCATAAATCGCACCCTTGCTATCACACATAATTAAATCGCGTACACCAAAGTGATATAGTAGCTTAATAATGGCAATACCGGCAGCACCAGCGCCATTTGCAACCACTTTAATCTCAGACATTTTCTTATTGGAAAGCTTCAAGGCATTAACAAGACCTGCAACCGTTACAATTGCTGTACCGTGCTGATCGTCATGGAAAACAGGGATATTCGTTTCTTTTTTCAATCTTTCTTCAATGACAAAACAATTTGGAGCCGCAATATCTTCTAAATTAATTCCGCCAAAAGTTGGTTCAAGTAATTTTACTGTCTCCACAATTTTATCTACGTCGTTCGTATTTAGACAGATTGGAAAAGCATCGACTCCTGCAAACCCCTTAAATAATAATGCTTTTCCTTCCATCACAGGGAGGGCAGCTTCCGGACCAATATTGCCGAGTCCAAGCACTGCTGTACCATCTGATACTACGGCTACCATATTGCCCTTGAAAGTATATTCATATACTGTTTCCGGTTTATCATGTATAGCTTTACACGGTTCAGCTACACCTGGAGAATATGCCAGGCTTAAATCGTGTGCATTCCGCAGAGGTACCTTGGCCACTGTTTCCAATTTCCCCTTATTTAAACGGTGCATATGCAACGCTTCTTCTCTTAAAGTCAATTACCCACACCCCACTTTTTATCATACGATACATTTTATCCCACTTCTGGTATGACCAAAATTATACTGTAAATATATCACAATATTCTGTCTTGTACATAGTTAATCTTCTTTAATCAGGACATTTCCTTCTCCTATAATTCTTTCTAAATCTTTCAGTAGGGCGGGAGTAGGGTTCACCCAGTTTTCCTTGGATAATTGAATAGTTTTTGTATCTTTTTCGTAATATATATACACCTTTGTGTTCCCACGATATTGAATCAAAACATTACGAATAGCTGTTAAGGTTTTATTGGTTTGAACATTTGGAGCAACCTTAATATAGACGGATTTAAAAAGTTCCTTTATTTTCGGTATATCATTCTCTAAATCATAAAGATTTTGTGTGATAAATTGTTTCTTCCCATTGCGCTCCTCCAGCTTTCCTTCTATTAAAACTAAATTTCCTTCTTTTAAAATGGATGAATATTGCTTGTACACATTTGGAAAAGTAACCCCTTCCATATCACCCGTTTCATCACTTAGAAGCAGAAAAGCCATATTTTCGCCTTTCTTTGTACGGATCAGTTTAACAGATTGAATATAAGCACCAACAAATCCTGTTGAATTCAGTGGAAAATTGGACAGAGGAAGTGCTCCTGCATGTTTTAATAAAGGTCTTGAACCGCTGATTGGGTGGTCGGATAAATATAAGCCGAGAACTTCTTTTTCTTTTTGTAACTTTTTGTCCGTTGGCATCGGGTCGACTACTACATATTTCGGTTTAATGAACATATCATCAGCATCAAAAAAACCAACTTCTCCTGAATCAGGACGAACCAATTCAGCATGCTCCAGTGCCACATCTATGCTTGCCAAAATACTTGCACGATCCATTTTAAACTCGTCAAATGCACCCGCGTAACATAAATTTTCCAATACTTTTCTGTTTATGATACGGGAAGGAATACGTATACAAACATCAAATAGATCTTCAAATGGGCCATTTTTACGAGCTGCAACCAGTTCTTTTAAGACGGAAGCTCCAATGCCCTTCACAGCTGCCAGACTGTAACGCACCCCTTTATCTCCTTCAAGAATAAACGGGAAATGACTTTTATTGATTGATGGCGGATAGACTATATAATCTTTTGACTTTAATTCCTGAACGTATTGAGCTATTTTATCATCGTTTCCAATTACAGATGTCATCAACCCTGCCATAAAGCTGCGCAAATAATTTGCCTTTAAATAGGCTAACTGATATGCAATTAGGCTGTAAGCGACTGCATGACTCCTATTAAACCCATAATTTGCGAACCGGACGATTAAGTCATATACTTCATTTGCCGTATGCTGTTCGTGCCCTCTAGCCATAGCCCCTTTTACAAAATGAGCTCTTTGTTCATCGAGAACGTCTTTTTTCTTCTTACTTACAGCTCTTCTCAGCAAATCAGCTTCTCCTAAGCTGAAACCGGCCATTGTCGAAGCAATCTGGATTATTTGTTCCTGATACACAATGATCCCGTAGGTAGGCTTCAGAATTGTTTCCAATTCAGTAATAGGAAAAGTAATAGGTTCAATTCCATGTTTACGATTTATGAATGTCGGGATATTATCCATAGGGCCCGGCCTATACAGGGCATTGACCGCTACCAAATCCTCAAAAACAGTGGGTTTTAGCTTTTTAAGGACATTTTGCATGCCAGCTGATTCAAACTGAAAAATCCCTGATGTTAGTCCCTTACTTAATAACTCAAATGTGGCCGTGTCATCCAATGGAATCTGACTTAACTGAATCTTCTTACCCGATGAACGATTTACCTGTCTCACAATCTGATCAAGCAAAGTTAAATTTCGGAGTCCGAGAAAATCCATTTTCAAAAGACCAATTTCTTCTAAAATTTCCATCGGGAACTGGGTCAAATAAACACCCTCATGCCCTTCCTGAATCGGAATTAAATCGGTCAGCGGTTGATCGGTAATAATTACCCCTGCGGCATGTATGGATGTATGTCTTGGAAGCCCTTCCCACTTCTTGGCGATTTCAAAAATCCGCTTATGAAGTGCAGATTCTGCAATCCATGTACGGAAACGGCTGGATTCAGAATGCGCCAATTGTATGGTCAGTCCGTTAATAGGAGGAAGCGAACGAGATAGCTGGTCCAACTCCTTCGTGTTCAATCCACAAACTCTGCCCGCATCCCGCAAAGCAGCCTTTGCTCCAAATGTACCAAAGGTTATAATTTGTGCCACATGAATGGGTCCATATTTCTTTGCTACGTACCGTATCATTTCTTCTCTGCGATTGTCTGGAAAGTCGATATCTATATCAGGCATCGTAATCCTTTCCGGATTCAGAAACCTTTCAAACAATAGATTGTATTCAATAGGATCGACATTGGTAATTCCAAGCACATAAGCAACCATCGAACCTGCAGCAGATCCACGTCCAGGACCTGTTAATATCCCTTGTTTATTAGCATGATTCATAAAGTCCCAGACAATCAGGAAATAGTCACTGAACCCCATATCAGCAATTACAGTTAATTCATATTCCAATCGTTCAAAGTGCTTTTTATCGGGAGTTGGATAACGCTTGGCAAATCCTTTTTTGCAAATCTCTATCAAATATTGATGTGCGGACAAATCATTAGGAACGGGATACTTTGGAAGTAATTTTTGATTAAACTCTAAGTTTACACAGCATTCTTTGGCTATTTGAATCGTATTTTCAAGAGCAGCCACATCGGATGAGTACCACTCCATCATTTCAGAACGGCTCGCAAAATGCTTCCTTTCATTCTCAGACAACTCGATTTTATCCAATTCTTCTATCTTTATATTATCTTTTAAACAAGTCAATGCTTGATAAGCCAGTGAATCTTCTGGCTTCAAATAACAAATATGGTGAGCTGCAACAAGCTGGGTGTTCGTTTTGTCAGCCAGTTGTTTGATCTTCGCCCTCTCCATTCCTTCCGTAGACGGTTTAGGCAATGAAAGATAAAAAGATTGATTACCAAACAAGGTTTTATATTTCAAGAGGACTTTTTCTGCAGCTTGCTCATTGTGGAAAAGTGTACTTTCAATTTCACCTTCTATTCCCGGTGTAATGGCAATGAGGCCTCTTGCATATCCTTTCAACCATCTGAATGGCAAACCATCAGGAGACTTCGTTTGAATTGCACTCGATATCTTCATTAGGTTATGATATCCTTCATTATTTTTAGCCAGCAAAATAAGAGGATAACTTTTATGCTCTTCATCATCAAATATATCTGCAGTCAAACCTATGATTGGCTTGATTCCCTGTTCCATGCATTCCTTGTAAAAAGACACAGCCCCATACATAACATTTCGATCTGTTAATGCGATACTGCTGAAACCATTATTCTTTGCCGAGGTAACGATATCCCTGATTGATAACGTACTCTCCAGAAGACTATACGCGCTATATACATGAAGATGGATTAATGACATTCTTTCGTCACATCCTTGTTATCATTTTTGTATTTAGGAGAAATTCTCTCTTATTCTCTATTATAGAAGTCCAATGCTCAAAAAGAAAATATGTTCGATGCAAGTTGAAAAACTTTTTAGCCTAATTACATATTACTCATCCCTCCCTCATATATATGTAAAAAACAAAAAGGACGAGGTAAATGAACCAGGCTTTCTTACCAGCATTTATAAACAGTTTCTTCATTTCATTTGGCGTACTGCTTGGCGGATCTTTGATCGGTGGACTGGCTGCTTTCATAACAGGTCAACCCCCATTAACTCAAGTGTTTCGCCTATCCGAGGGTTTAAGAATTTGGGCTATTGTGGCAGCTATTGGCGGAACTTTCGATGCGGTCTATTCATTTGAACGAGGAATCTTTCATGGTGCGACAAAAGATTTATTCAAACAAATCCTGATTATTATTTCAGCCCTTGGAGGAGCTCAAGCCGGTGCTCTCATTATCCAATGGCTGACACAGGAGCAGTTAAATCCATGAGAATCCCTCCATATTATCGAAATCCCTTATGGCAACGCTTTTTCGCAGGAGTTATTATAGGGGCGATCATAAGCTGGGGGCTTTTTTTGTATATGTTCGGTGATCTGCAGGAAAAGCAAATTCAGTTAATAGAAACACAGCAGGATGCTATTAAAGATTTACACGATGAGCTTGAAATATGGCAAAATGAATACGAAATTTTAAATAAAAAAAATGAGAGTAAATTACTCGTACAGGAAGTAACCGTTCATATTACAAACTATAAAAAATACAGATTGGATCCACTCAGTATTTTTGAGGTAGAGCAAAGTATTAAGAAAGATTTCGAAAGCTTATTAGGTAAGGATTTGGAAAGTGTGAGTCATGGAAAAGAACTCCTTAAAAGAGCAATTATTAATAAGAATATCAAATTAAACGGCAGGCACTATCAATTGGAAGTCCAGGAATTAATTCTATACACGCATATCGAAATTTCATTGTCGCTCAAACAAATTTAAGAACAGCCGGGTACTCCTCTGGGTACCTGGCTGTTCCACTTAATTATTTGGATCCATAGTTGGAACAAACCTGTACGAGATCTGCAAGGACATTATTCATGTCCTCCCAATTGTAAATGGTTGCGCCAGATGCTAAGGGATGCCCGCCTCCATTATATTTCATAGCTACACCATTAATAACAGGGCCTTTTGATCTGAGACGAACTCGAATTTCATCATTTTCTTCAATGAAAAATACCCATGCCTTGATTCCCTTTACAGATCCCAAAGTACTGACAAGTGAAGATGCTCCGGAGGATTTTACACCAAATCGTTCCATGACTTCCTTCGTAATTACGACTACCCCAACTCCTGAATCAATTATTTTAAAGTTTTCAAAAACATAGCCATTCAAACGAACGACCGCTTCATCAACATCATACATACCATCGTATATATCCGTGCGATTAAATCCGTACTGAATAAGCTCGCCGGCATACAGAAATGTTTTATCGGTAGTACTTGGATATAAAAATCTACCCGTATCACCTACGATTCCTGCATATAATAATCGCGCTGCCTCCTGATTCATTCGTAATCCTTTATCCTTACCGTACTCATATAATTCATAAATCATTTCACTGCAAGAGCTTGCTGATGTATCAACCCACAAAAAATCTCCGTAAGGATCCTCATTTGGATGATGATCTATTTTAATCAAAAGATCCCCCCTCGTATACCGTTGATCACAGACCCTTTCCTGATTGGCTGTATCACAAACAATCACTAATGCTCCTTCATATGCTTCATCCGGAATCACATCAAGTCGCTTTAGAAAATGTAAAGATTCCTCTTCTTGACCAACCATGAATACTTGTTTTTCTGGAAAGGAATATTTAATGATTTCTCCCAATCCACATTGTGATCCATATGCATCAGGGTCTGGCCGAACATGTCTGTGCAGAATAATCGTATTGTATTTTTTGATTGCATCTATAATCTGTTCCTTCATCACTTTTCTCCCTTTATCTTTTGTATTTTTTATGTATGGTCATGCATATGATACCCGCAACCAAGGATAAGGAATCGAATTCCAAATTGGTACAATATTTCAATATCTTGTACAATATAGGCATACAACCCAATTGGAGGCACAGTGCATGATAATATTTGTATTTTTAATTGTAATGTCTTTTTCGTTTTTTATTTACTATAAGACAAAATACTTCAGAACCAAGTTACCTATGCAAAGAGCATATCTGTCCGGTAAATCATCCATCTCTTTAGGTGTATTTGTTGCTCTTTTCGGTCTTAATCAGCTATTCCTTTTTCATACAACTGTCACCTATATCGTCGCTGCTATTTTTATCATAGTTGGCGGATGGAGTATATATGGCGGTGTAAGAATGTATAAATATTATGCTCCCCTTGCTGAGGAAGAATATCAGGCGGCACTAAAATAATCGTATCATAATCATTACGTGAATATGCAAAATTGCCTTTATAGTTCCTATAAAGGCAATTTTTTATCGTTAACTACGCTCCAATAACTGGCAGGTCATCATGGCCTTACCGACCAATTTTCCTTCATTGAAGACTTCTATATCTACTTTTCCAAACTTCCGTCCAATTTCCAGTACCTTTGGTACAATTTCGAGTTTGCTCTCAAGCTGAACAGGCTTTAAGAAATAGATCGTCATATTCTCTACAACTAAATCACCGCGTTTATATCCTCGCAGCACTCTATTCGTTGCTTCAATTACCATAGCTGTAAATACACCATACGAGATCGTTCCCAAGTAATTAGTCATCTGAGGTGTCACCTCACACTGATAACTATCATTACCCTGAACAGCCGTCATTTGATTGGCGATGACATCATCAATCGTCTCACCGACCTGTGGTTGCCGCTGGCTCATTTGCAATGCCTTTAAAACATCTTGTCTGCTTATAATTCCGATTAAAAGATTGCGGTTATCAATGACTGGCAAGAGCTCAATACCCTCCCAAACCATCATATGAGCGGCAGATGCTACACTCGTCTTTTCACCTACAAAGATAGGATTTTTAGTCATAACTTTATCAATCTGTACGGAAGCATCAACCCCAAGAATATCCCTAGATGTAACCATTCCCTGCAGGCGCAAATTATCATCTACCACCGGAAAACGGCTATGCTTTGTCGCTTTATTCAGTTCAGTCCAACGTTCAACTGTATTTCCTGCTTTCAGTACTTCTGTTTTCTCAATTGGAATAAGAATATCTTCGACAAGTAAAATCTCTTTTTTAATCAGCTGATCATAGATTGCTCTATTAATCATTGTTGCAACAGTAAAGGTATCGTAAGACGTAGAGATCACAGGCATTTGCAATTCATCCGCAAGTTTTTTAACTGAATCCGCTGTATCAAATCCACCGGTGATGAGCACAGCTGCCCCTGTGGTTAATGCAAGTTCATGTGCTTTCACACGGTTCCCGACAATCAAAAGATTGCCTGCCTCTGTGTAACGCATCATCGCCTCAAGCTCCATAGCCCCTATGACAAATTTATTCAGAGTTTTATGAAGCCCTGATCTACCACCGAGGACCTGTCCATCAACGATATTAACAACCTCAGCAAATGTCAGTTTTTCTATGTTTTCTTTTTTCTTCCGTTCAATACGAATGGTTCCAACTCTTTCAATCGTACTGACATACCCTTTATTTTCAGCTTCTTTAATTGCTCGATAGGCGGTTCCCTCACTGACGGTCAGTGCTTTTGCAATTTGCCGTACAGAGATTTTTTGGCCAATCGGTAGTTCATCAATATATGCCAATATTTGTTCATGCTTAGTAGCCAAACTATTCACCCTTTTTCGTTATCCATTATTACTATTATAATGGGAAACGTTCCAATCAATCAATGTGACCTTTTATATTGTCTGGAAATATGGGGATTTTTTGTACCTTTTGACTGCGCAATTGTTCGTTTATTACCCACACTGTACAAAATAGCTGAAAGGTTCCCTCCCAAAACACTAAATGCGAGCGCAAGCCATGCGAATGAAAAAATGGTTTCTTCCATATTACCTTCAAATGATAGATATGGAAGTGCCCATAATAACATCGCCAGGCCAATTACCAAACTGATACCACAACGAATTTTCATAGATTTATCCCTCCTATAAGATAAATATATGAATAAACGAAAAAAAAAGAAGTACACATAAAACTAACAGGTTCGGTTTTAAGAACAAAATTAATTATGGATACATGCAGAAGTTAATTCAATTCACATTGAATTTGCTCATTTTTGCGTGCAATAAAGGATTTTTTCAGTTGAATTCTAAGTGTTTTAGAAATTTATGTTAAACTATTTTAGTGATTGATTAGTAAATTATTCCATTAAGAGGGAAGCGTATGAAAAAGTACTTGGTTACATTGATTGTATTGATTACTTTAAGTATGGGTGGCTATTTTCTTATTGGACTATTAAACGTAACACCACCTTCACCAACCATAACTGTTGAAGATAAAAATGTAGAGGTCGCACAAGGCTCGTATTGCTGGAATGGACTCATAAATGCTGGTTGTGTTGATATGACTTCTCCTCCAGAAATCATTAAAGATCACGAATTTAAACCTGTGGTTGCATCACCTGAATCTGAATTGAACATAGAATTCAAAAACACACCGCAAGAAAATACATTAAATGTAAATCAATGGCTTACCAATGAAAAAACAGCGAATGTACATATTAGGGATAATAAGATCGTATTGCCAAAAGAAAAAGGCGTATATGGTTACGATGTATCGGCAAGATGGGAAAAGGGCGACTCAAGTTATGCTTTTGTAATAGAAATCCGCTAGTTAAAATAAATCAAGTTAAAAAGCATCGGCATAGTACCGATGCTTTTCTTGGTTACACTATGAAAAATGGTTAGATTTTAATGCTAATTCTAGTATTAATTATTCTGATATTTAGCATTTTCTACTTAAAAAACAATCCGTTCACATAAAACTCTATTTTTATAATTCAATAGATTCTCCCGGATTCAGAACCCGAACGAGTTCTGAATCACATAAGGAAGCAAAATAATATGGATCCTGCTTAATCGGTGGGAACGTATTATAGTGAATTGGAACAACTTGTTTAGGGTGCAGGAATTCTGCAGCCAGCGCAGCATCTTCTGGCCCCATCGTGAAATTATCTCCAATCGGCAGGAATGCTAAATCAATCGGATGACGGTCACCAATCAACTTCATATCTGAGAATAAGCCTGTATCTCCGGCATGGTAAATCGTTTTACCTTCCGCTGTAATCAACAACCCTGCAGGCATCCCTCCATATATTAATTGGCCATTATCCTCAAACCCCGTTCCGTGAAAAGCTTGGGTTAATTTCACTTTTCCAAAATCAAACTCATAAGCTCCACCGATGGACATGCCATGTGTTTTTACACCTTTCCATCCCAAGTATGTACTTAATTCAAAATTACAGATTACCAACGCATCATGTTTTTTGGCCAACTGAACCGTATCACCCAAATGATCATCATGTCCATGTGTAATTAAAATATAATCCGGATTTACATCCTCCACTGTTAAATCTGTCAATTCATTTCCCGTAATAAATGGATCAATCAGCAATTGTTTCCCCTCTGTTTCGATTTTCACTACGGAATGGCCATGAAAAGATACTTTCATCTCCTTCAGTCCTTTCATTGTTTTTTCAATAAATACCCGTTAAATTAAGTTTTCTAACAATTTACATTATCCTGCATAATTGATACTCTACTTTCATAGTAACATTTACATAAAATATTATGGAGGTCCAATATGAGTAACTTAAATCACTTGGCAAATTGGCTTACCGAAAAACAGGCTGATGCTGCTTTTATCACGTCTACAGAAAATGTTTTTTACCTAAGTGGGTTCTATAGCGATCCTCATGAACGCTTATTGGCAGTAATTACTTTCCCTACTGAAGAACCTATTTTAATTTGCCCGCAAATGGAGGTTTCAGACGCAAAACAGGCTGGCTGGGGGTATGAAGTGCTTGGCATTTCTGATACCCAAAATCCATGGGAAGTTATTAAAGAAACACTGAAAAAAAGAAACATTTCTATTCAAACTCTGGCAGTGGAAAAAGAACATTTAACTATGGAACGACTTGAAGGACTTAATTCAATTTTAAACCAGCCGACATATATATCGGCGGAAGAAAAAATGCGTCAACTGCGTATGATTAAAAGTCCATCTGAATTAAAAATCATTAAAGAAGCTTGCCGTCTTGCTGACTATGCCATAAAAATCGGAACTGAAGAAATTGCAGAGGGTAAAACAGAAATGGAAATCCTGGCTGCTTTGGAGTATCAATTGAAAAGAGAAGGCGTATCCGAAATGTCCTTTGCAACAATGGTGCTAACTGGTGAAAACGCCGCTTCCCCTCATGGAGTTCCTGGACAAACGAAAGTCAAAAAAGGTGACCTGGTTCTATTCGACTTAGGTGTTGTGGTAGATGGATATTGTTCTGATATTACACGTACAGTTGCTTTCGGACAAATTAATGAAGAACAAAGGGAAATTTACAACACTGTTCTTGAGGCTCAAATTGCTGCAGTTGAAGCATGCCGACCTGGAAAAACTTGTGCCGAAATAGATTTAACAGCACGTAATATTATTAGAAATAAGGGATATGGTGACTATTTCCCTCATCGTCTTGGTCATGGCCTTGGAATTAGCGTTCACGAATATCCTTCCTTGACCGAAATCAATACACTGTCTCTTCAGGAAGGAATGGTCTTTACGATTGAGCCGGGTATTTATGTTCCTGGCAAAGCCGGCGTTCGCATAGAGGATGATCTATATGTGACTGAAAACGGGGTAGAAATTCTTACTAAATTCCCGAAAGAACTAGTAACTATTTAAGAGCACTATATAATAAACCAACAGACAGCGGGGATGAACTGCCCCTTAAAAGTTAGACACCAATCTAACTTTTAAGGGGTGTTTTTTATGTATTAAAAAAGAATACTAATCGGATTGAGAGACATTATCTTTCTTGAATCATTAAGTATTTCAAAATAATATTCAATAAATTAAGATATTCGTTATTGTATTATTTATAATATTTATAATTCATTTCAAAATATGTTCATATAATATTCCGACTTTTCGTGTAATTTATAGTATAATATAAATATACTTAAAGGAGGAGATTAATATGGCATTAACCTATAATAATATCCTTGTGGCAGTTGACGGTTCACAGGAGGCAGAATGGGCTTTCAAAAAAGCTATTGACGTAGCAAAAAGAAATGACGCTAGGTTAGTTTTAGCTCATGTTGTCGACAACCGTACATTTGCTGCAGTTGAGGCATACAGCATTTCTATTTCTGAGAGCGCTGAGCAATATGCAAAAGACCTTTTAGAGGAATATAAACAAATTGCTCTTGATGCTGGTGTTAGAGATGTAGCTCTATCTATTGAGTTTGGATCTCCAAAAGTAAAAATTCCTAAAGATATCGCTAAATCTTTTAATGTTGACTTAATTATTTGTGGCGCAACCGGTTTAAATGCTGTTGAGCGTTTCTTTATCGGAAGCGTATCTGAACATATTATTCGTTATGCAAAATGCGACGTAATGGTTATTCGTTCCGATGATAAACCTGTGGATCAAGCTGCAGCAAAGTAAGTATACACGTAATTAACAATAAAAATCCCATGCGCCGCGCATGGGATTTTTATTGTATGAGGCTCTTATTCCACTAAACTCTTTGCTTTATCAATAGCCAGTCTTACCTGATTAAAGCCAGTACCACCAGAGCTGTTTCTTCTTCTCACAGCCTCTTCCGGTTTCAAAGCTTCATAGATATCTTCCTCAATTAGATTGGATGCTTCTTTTAATTTTTCTAATGGAAGATCGAGTAGATAGTACCCCTTTTGTATACAATATAGAACTAATTTACCGACAATTTCATGCGCTTCACGAAAAGGGATTCCCTTAGCTGCCAAGTAATCAGCCAACTCGGTCGCATTTGAAAAATCGTTATAAACTGCTTCCTTCATCACATTTGTATGAACCTTCATAGTCTCTATCATTCCATTAAAAATTTTCAAAGATCCTTTTAGTGTGATAACCGTGTCAAACATGCCTTCTTTGTCCTCTTGCATGTCTTTATTGTAAGCCAGTGGCAAGCCCTTTAAGAGAGTTAATAACCCAAAGGCATTTCCATACACACGTCCGGTTTTACCGCGAATCAACTCTGCCATATCCGGATTTTTCTTTTGTGGCATAATACTTGATCCTGTTGAAAACGTATCATCCAATTCGATAAACCGATACTCTTGGCTGGACCACAAAATAATTTCTTCACTGAATCTGGATAGATGCATCATGATCAATGATGCATTATTCAAAAACTCTGCGATGAAGTCACGATCACTTACAGCATCTAAGCTATTTTCATAGATTCCATCAAACCCCATCAGCTGAGCAGTCAATTCCCGATTAATTGGGAATGTTGTACCAGCCAACGCGCCTGCTCCAAGAGGCGAGAGATTAATCCTTTTCAGGCTGTCCTGTAAACGTTCTTTATCTCGCTGAAGCATCCAAAAATAGGCCATAAAGTGATGCCCTAATGAAATAGGCTGGGCTCTTTGTAAATGAGTATATCCCGGAACAACTGTCTCGATATGCCTTTCGGCCACCTGAATCAGCGTGTTTTGGAATTCTGTAATTCCGCCGATGATTTCATTGACCTGGGAACGTAAATATAAATGCATGTCCGTTGCCACCTGGTCATTACGGCTTCTGGCAGTATGCAATTTACCTCCAACCGGCCCAATTTCATCAATAAGTAATTTTTCCAAATTTAAATGGATATCTTCAAAATCTACAGAAAAAGAGAGCTCTCCTTTTTCCGCCTTTTCTTTTAAAGAGTACAATCCATTCTTAATTAACTCGACTTCCTCTTTCGAGAGAATCTCACAGGCTCCAAGCATTGTCACATGAGCAAGGCTTCCTTCGAGGTCTTCCATCACTAATTCTTGATCAAACGCGATGGAGGCGCCAAAGGAATCAATCCATTCTTCGGCAGTTTTCGTAAATCTGCCTCCCCACAGTTTTTTCACACTGTCACCTTCTTTTGATTGTGAACCTGACTGTTTACTTTTGTAGGCAGTCCCCATAGATTGATAAATCCAACCGCACTCGCATGGTCAAATTCGTCAGCTGAAGTATAGGTTGCCAGGTTTTCATTATAAAGAGAGTATTCAGACTTTCTACCTTCCACAATAGCATGACCTTTAAATAATTTCACACGTACTACGCCAGTCACGAAGCTTTGAGATTGTTTCAAAAAGGCAATCAAAGCATCTTTCAGCGGTGAAAACCATAGGCCCTCATAAATGAGTTCAGTTAATTTCTTCTCAATTACAGGCTTAAAATGTGCCAATTCTTTAACCATTGTTAGGTCTTCCAGTTCTTTGTGCGCTTTAATTAAAGTTAATGCACCAGGACACTCGTATACTTCCCTTGACTTAATTCCAACCAAACGGTTCTCCACATGATCAATTCTGCCAACACCATGTTTACCAGCAAGATTATTAAGATTCTGGATTAATGCGGCTAAAGGAGATTCAACTCCATTTAATGCAACAGGTACTCCTTCTTTAAACGTAATCTCAATAATATCTGGTGTATCAGGAGTATGTTCAAGAGCTGTTGTTAAATCATACGCTCCCTCCGGAGGGGCTGCCCAGGGATCCTCAAGAACTCCGCATTCATTACTGCGTCCCCATAAATTTTGGTCAATTGAGTATGGGCTATCTAAATTAATCGGTACAGGAATATTATTTTGTTTTGCATATTCAATCTCTTCCTCGCGAGACCAGCTCCAGTCTCTAACCGGTGCAAGTACCTTCAAGTTAGGGTTCAAAGCTTGAATTGATACTTCAAAACGTACTTGATCATTCCCTTTTCCTGTACAGCCATGTGCCACAGCAACAGCATTTTCTTTTTCCGCTACTTCAACAAGTTTTTTTGCAATCAATGGTCGGGATAAAGCAGAAATCAATGGATATTTCCCCTCATACATTGCATGCGCCTGAAGAGCTACTAACGCATAATCATTAGCAAATTCTTCTCTGGCATCTATAACATAGGAAGAACAGGCACCAACCTTAATAGCCTTCTCTTTTATAAAATCTAAATCTTTGCCTTCGCCTACATCCAGGCAGCATGCTACCACGTCATACCCCTTTTGTTTTAACCAGGAAATAGCAACTGATGTATCTAATCCTCCTGAATAGGCAAGTACTACTTTATTTTTATTCATGAACGTTCCCCTCCGATGTATATTTATTCAAATAAAAATGTTTTTATGCAATTAGAATATGTTATTCACTTTACCAACATTATGTGACTTTTTCAAGTATTTCCTGAAAATTTATTTTATGCCGAATCATTGTAACTTTCCGCTATTATAAATTACAAAAGAAATTCGTATATATTAGCCAGATTGTGTAAACTATTTGTATGAATGAACATTGGGAGTGAATTAAAATGGAGGATTTTTTCATATACGATGAACGTCTGGGTATACCGATTCCTCACCTGAAATTGGACTTTGCTGTCTACCCTCCTATTGTACAAAAAGCCATCCTAAACCGTTGGGAACAAATTAGAGGGGAGATCCCAGAGCGTATACAGGATATTGAACGGATTATTAATCATAAATTAAATCAGTTAAATGATGAAGATGATTTTGAGGTTTCATGTACTCTAAATTACGAAATTGCTGAACATGCCTCAATCATAAATGATTTATGGATTTGGTACAGAACTGAACAGGATTTAACAGGAAAAAAACATTTATAATTTGTGGTCTATTATCAAAAAAACCGCCCATTATTGTGGGCGGTTTTTTTGATAATATTCATAAATTATGCAATTTAATCTTCCCTTACTTCCCGATGAAATGTCCATGCTCTGGAAAGTTAATTTCTCCAATACTAATTTACAAACTTTTTTAGATCCGGGTATTTTAAATAAATCAGTTGAAATCTGCTGAAGACCTATATCAGTTACAACCATATCCATTCGAGAGCTTACTCCCTATATGTAGCTACACACGGTTGATACATCTATCAAAGGTTCTCTTTTTCACTTAAGTAACGATATTTATAAAATTTATCTGCAAAATCCGTAACTTTTTTTGTTAGACGATAATTAGCACCTGAACCGATAGCCATGCTTAGAATTGGTATTCCCTTAAATACCTTTTTCCTAAAGAAATATATAGCCATCACCTTCATCATTTGTTTAATAGGCTGATCAAACCAAAAAACATTGCTCAACTCATCTTCCCCTTCATAGAAATAAGAAGGTGAATGATCCAAATCCTCCATTAAGGTCTCCCAGAAATACTTTTGCATACGTTCTGGCATTGTACCAGCATGGAATACCTTTAGTGAAATCATAATTTCATATGGGGTGTTCATTTCAAAACCATATGAAATTCCAATCAGCTGAATACTCCTTAAATTGATCACCATTTGAGCCGGCAAATCCGCTGCTAAAGCCACCCCTCCATTTACAGCCGAAATACCTCCCTGAACGAGAGAATACATCCGATGTCTGGCCACTTGCTGTTCAGCGATATAGGCCAACTGATCAATGGAAAGCTCTTTTAAGTCTTTTAGTGTTGATATATTTTCATCAAAAACGCGGGCATTTGTAAGTATACGATTCCTTGCATCAAGTTGGAATTGAGACTCATGAATCATGGAGTGCAGGTGAAATAACCAATTATCCATTTTCGAGAAAAACTCCTGTTGTGTACTCTCCGGCAACAGCGTGAACATATTCTCTATCCACCGATCATAATATGTTTCAAAATCGGTTGGCTCACTTGCCTTCATCTCCGCTTCCCACTCTTTTATTTCCATCCAAATTTCCTGATCCCGTTTCGTCAACGCCATATAATGATCACCTCTTTAAATGGTCTGATACAAAAAGTATATCACATATCGTACCAATTCCTATATTCTCGAAAATAGCTGTACAGAAGTCCTATGAATGAACAGATATAAGAATAACGCAAGATAACATCATCCATTTGAATACTCCTGAGTGAATTTAATAGCACTAAACACAAAAAAGGAATTCAGACTAGGAGCTATAAAGCTCTAGTCCGAATTCCTTTTATCATTAAACTAAAATTATGCAAGTTATTAATGTGTTAAACGTACCACATCACGGGCAATCATTACTTCTTCATCAGTTGGGATAATGATAACTTTAACTGGTGAATATGGATGGTTCACAAATTGCTCTTTTCCACGTACATTGTTTAAAGCTGGATCCCAATATACGCCCATGAATTCTAAACCTTTTAATACACGCGCACGGATTTCAGAACTATTTTCACCAATACCAGCTGTGAAGATAATTGCATCTACCCCGTTCATTTTCGCTGCGTAGGATCCAATATATTTGTGAATACCATCAGCAAATTTAGAGATAGCCAATTCAGCGCGCTCGTTACCTTCTTCAGCCGCTTGTTCAATATCACGTAAGTCGCTGGAGAAACCGGAAACACCAAGCATACCGGATTTTTTATTAAGAATATTGATTACATCATCAGCTGTTTTACCTGTTTTAGCCATTAAGAATGGGATTAAGGCAGGGTCTAAGCTTCCGGATCTTGTTCCCATTGTTAAACCTTCCAATGGAGTGAATCCCATAGTTGTATCGATAGATTTTCCGCCTTCAATTGCGGTAATACTTGCTCCATTACCTAAGTGGCAGGAGATTAAACGCAATTGCTCAAGAGGACGTTTTAATAGCTCAGCTGCACGCTCGGATACATATTTATGAGAAGTTCCGTGGAAACCATATTTACGGATTCCGTATTCTTTATAATAGTCGTATGGCAAGCTGTACAGATAAGAGCTTTCAGGCATTGTTTGGTGGAATGCTGTATCGAAAACAGCAACCGCTGGTACGTTTGGCAATACTTCACGAAAAGCTCTGATACCAGTTGCGTTCGCACGATTGTGAAGCGGCGCTAATTCAGCCAAGTCTTCAATTTGCTCCAATACTTCATCCGTAATAACAGCAGAATCCTTAAAGATTTCTCCGCCATGTACGATTCTGTGTCCAATTCCTTCAATTTCTTCAAGGGAATTGATGATTTTATATTCAGTAAGCTTTTCAAGCAAAAGCTTTACAGCAACGGAATGGTCAGGTATTTCTGTAACCATCGTTTTCTTTTCTCCATTTACTGTAATTGTAAAAATGGAGTCTTGAAGTCCGATTCTTTCTACAATCCCTTTAGTGATTACAGTTTCCTCAGGCATCTCAAATAATTGAAATTTCAAAGAGGAACTCCCAGCATTAATCGCGATTATTTTTGACATATATTCTCTGCTCCTTACATTTATGAATAGCATCGATGTTACACGGTAACTGCTTATTTTATATGTTCTCGATTCCAATTAAAACATTGAACAAGCGTTCTCGCAAGCCGAAATTACTTTGTTACCGTTTTCACAATAATATTATTTTATTTAAACAATTCTAACTTGTCAAAAAATTTATATAACGGTAATAAAACTTTCTTTTACTTTTCTTCTTCTATCCATGCATCAATTTTACTTAACATGGAAGCTGTAGCTGCCCTGTCAGATAGCTTCGGCATATTGACGAGCAAAACCTGCTTTGGTGCTTTTATATCTTTCCCTTTTTTCTGCAGGATAAGAATACTTTTAGCCGATTGCTTCGATTGGAATAAACTTTCAGGCAGCTGAATCATCCCCTGAATATATCCCTCTTCGTTAATAAATTGATGAAGAGCCTTTGCTTCAACTGTGTTGAAAAGATCATTAGGAATCAGGAAAAATAGATATGCCCCTTCTTTTGAATACGTGAAGCTTTGTTCAATTAATAAATGATGGGCATATGACATACCATTTTCAGATTTCACTTTAAAATCGGCTGCTCTCTGATCGTTTGGATAATAGCCTACCGGTAAATCACAAACTACTGCATCTGCAGGGTTAATAAACAACGGCTGCAGGCTATCCTGATGTAAAAATTGGATAGGATGGCCGATGAGATTAGCTCCACAATAGGCGAGTCGAATTAAAGTTTCATCGACCTCAACACCTGTAGCATCTAGCTCCTTTTTATCCAGTGAATTTAAAATAGAAAACAGAAGGTTACCTGTTCCGACTGCCAAATCAGTAATCGTTAACGTATCTTGATTTTTGGTGAATTTTTCGAGCAGATAAGCAAATAGAAATCCCAAGGCATCCGGAGTCATTTGATGATTTGCCTGAACATTAGATCTGCTGGATTTCAATACTGCCAATTGCCAACCTTTACGGATATCTTCTTTACTAAACTGCTCCAAAGGTTTATCCTGATAGCTGTTTTTCAAACGTTTGACTGCCAGTTCACTCAATTCTTCCTGAAGCACGGCATTATGGAACCAATTTTCTCCTGTTTCAGCGATGGCTTCCAACTCTGTAATCCCTAGTTCGTCCTGTATTATAGTTGCGGTAGATGTTATCAATTCGTATATAGATTCAACATTTGTTGTGATCATTTTAAGTTCCTCCAGCTTTTGTGCATTTTACTTTCCCCATTGTAGTATTACGTTTCATAAAGGACAAGTCTAATCATTCAAAAAAAATACGTTCATTAAAAACGCCCCTTAAACGTTAGAAAAGCCTGTCTAACTTTAAGGGGCAGAAAGTTTATATAGAGCTTTTTACTTTGCAGCTTTAGCTGCTTCAAGCGCTGCTTCATATTGCGGATGCGTAGTGCCTTCCGGTACATATTCCACATATGTCACTTTATTATTGCTGTCAACTACAAAAACAGCACGTGCCAATAAACGTAATTCTTTCATTAGTACTCCGTAAGCCTCTCCAAAAGAAGCGTCTCGGTGATCAGAAACCGTTATGACGTTTTCTAAACCTGCTGCTGCACACCAGCGTTTTTGAGCAAAAGGAAGATCCATACTTACTGTCATTACAACAACATCCCCTGCTTTTGCTGCCTCTTCATTGAATTTTCTTGTTTGAGTATCACAAACGCCTGTATCCAAAGAAGGTACGACACTAATAATTCTTACTTTTCCATCTGTATCTTTCAATGTTACTGGGGATAAATCATTAGCCAACACTGTAAAATCAGGTGCAGTGTCACCTACTTTTACTTCCTTACCAATCAATGTAACCGGATTACCTTTAAATGTTACTGTTGCCACACCAATTCCTCCTTATATTCCGATATATTCTCTACATTCTTAAGTATAGAGATATTCAAACTCTTTGTAAAAAAATAACCACATTCGCATGGAATGTGGTTATGATAAAACTTTACTAACAATCACATAAAGCTATTCCCTGATTCATTGGAAGAGGAATCTGAAGCATCCTGAGAATTAGAGTTATTTTTTTTATTGTTTTTCCCTACCTTCGAAATCATTGATTCTACCTTATCCATAGCAATCGGAGCTGAATCAAGAATTTTTTCGATTAGATGTGTACTCTCATTAAGATGAAGCATTTTTACACCATGAGCATTAACAATTAGAAACGCAATCGGTGTGATTGAAACACCACCTGCAGCTCCTCCACCGAATGGATGACGCTTCTCCTCGCCAGTACCCTGGCTTCCTCCTCGGCTAATTTGATAGTCACTGCCTCCAGCTGCATAGCCAAATCCAACCTTTGACACAGTCATTATCACACTGCCATCAGGAGTTTCTACGGGATCACCAATAATCGTATTAACATCAATCATACTTTTTAAGTTTTCCATTGCTGAATTCATAAGACCTTCAATTGGATGATTGGACATTTTATAACCTCCTGCATAGTTTTGCTTATTTCAAATTTTCATTTCCTATTCCCTTAGCATTAAACGCGCTAGCTTCCATCCTGCAACTATAGTTTTTGCCATTCGGACACGGGCTATGCATTCGATTTTCGTTTCAAATGGTTTCTTGACTGAGAAATATGGGATAATATCGATTTTAGGAGGTATCATTAATGAAAAATACTGACTGATGATACCAATAGCTCCGCCAGTTAACCCCCATAATGCTCCGGTTGCCACTGCTGTTGTTGATGCTTCACCTGTACCGTAATGAATTTCCATTTGCAAATCTGTCATTTGTATTTTAGAGGTGAATTTTTTTACAGTTTCTTGATAACTTCTAAATTGTGAAAGCATTTCCTTCAGATTCTGAAAGGCAGCTTGAACACCATCCATAGATAAAGATTCATCAGCAGAGGATTCACTTTGGTTTGATTGATTTTGTTGTCGATAAGTACTTTCTCGATAAGAAGAAGGCTGATATTTTTCGTCAGACAGCTGTACTACTTTAGAATAGTGGATAAGGCCTCTCCATAATTGAATCTTTATAATTGCCTTATTCTTTTCCTGAGTGTGATGATATTCAATATGTATCGTTACTTTCGAAAGCAAAAAGACGGATATAAGGATTAGCACAACTATACAAATCAGTAATAAAAGCTTCATCGTTTATATCCTCCCGAGTACGTCATCAAACAAACAGTATGGTCAATCATAACTGAATCTAAACTTCTCATTGACTTTTTTAACGTCGAGATAGCAAAAAGACCCCTTCTAACAGAAGGAGTCCTTTATAACCTGTATTTATTTACCGCGCTCTTCCAACACAACAACTGTATCACTGAACATATCATGAAAGCCCTGTTTCTTTGGATTAAATGCAATAACGATATAACCGAGCATAAGTACAGCGGAGATATATCGGCCAATCCATTCTCTAAAAATTACTGTTTTCCAATCCAAAGGCGTTCCATCCAATGATACCACTCTAAGACCCATAATCATTTTTCCTAGAGATTGGGCTAAAAATTTGGAAGTAAGAATGAAATACCCGAAAAATACTATCGAATCAACTATGGTATAAGCTGAGAAGATACCCGTATTATCCATAGAAATATCAAACAGTCTGAATATCGGATTGATAAATAATCGACTTATGCTGCCAATTACTATAAGATCGATGAGATAAGCCCAGAATCTCATCCAAAATCCTGCACGCAGATGGTTTGGAATAGAGTCAGGAGGCTGTATCTGTTCGTCTAAAGTCAGTTCTTCTTGATAATCTTCCATTTTCCACCCTCCTTAATTCGCAGAATATAGATACATCATCCGTGGCGATTGATTTTCAGTCATTAGGCTTTTGATCGTGCTTACCTCATCATTCACGCCTGCCCATTGCTGCATTTTCATCGAAAATAATGAGCTTAGGCTATCTGATCCAACTAAACGAACCACTTGTGCACCTTTTAGATTTTCACTTTTTTTCATATCGGCAATTACATCCTCTAAATAACCAAGCTCATCAATTAAATTAATCTCCTTTGCTTGACGGCCATCGTAGATACGCCCATCAGCAATTTTTCTTACTTCATCCTCAGGCATACTGCGCCCTTCCGCAATGACCTTCACGAATTGATCATAGGAGCTGGTAACCATCGATTGAAGAATTTCCTTTTCATCCTCTGTCACTTCTCTAAATGGATTCATAAGATCCTTAAATTTACCGCTTTTAATAGTGACCATGTCGATTCCATACTTTTCAGCTAACCCTTCAAAGTTATAGCTTTGCATAATGACTCCGAGTGACCCTGTCATTGTTTCCGGACTGGCAAATATCTTGTCGGCCGGTGTTGAAATATAATAACCTCCAGATGCAGCCTGTGAACCCATTGATACATATATTGGTTTCTTTGTTTCCTTTTTAATTTGCATTAACTTATTATGTATTTCCGCACTTTCCACGACACCTCCACCTGGGCTGTTGACGCGTAAAATAATTCCTTTGACCGTATCATTGTCCTTAATGGCATTCAATCTTTCCATAAAGGATCGGTGATTATAGGCTTCAGCCGTAAAATAACTTTCTTCCTCACCTGTGTCCTGAATGACTCCTTCTACATCCATGACAACAATTTGACTGTTCACATCCCCTTCTTCAATGATATCCTCCTCAAATAATGTATCCTCAAACAAATTTGTCATAGCAGACTCTTCACTTGAAAATGTTGAGATAGCATTCATAAGAACGGATACAAAAAATATCACCGCTGCTATTCCAAGTGCCAACCATCTTTTTTTACTCATACAAATTGTCCCCCAATCATGCTTTAAGTAGTTTTAATGTTCTTATTATTCATGATAGAATTATTATAGCACCTTATTTTGGTAAACCTATAATCAGGAGTACCAATACTAACCTACAAGGAGGGAACAAAATGGGGGAACGCAGAAATATCTTTTTTTATTACAAGCAAGGTCAAGAAATGGTGGATCAGGTCAATAAATTAAAGGATAATGCAAGCAACTACGGATTCGAACTTGTAGATGAACATAAAGATGCTAATATTATCGTTAGTGTAGGAGATGACGGAACATTTCTTCAGGCAGTACGTAAGACAGGCTTCAGAGAGGATTGCCTGTATGCAGGCATTTCATTAAACAAGCAATTAAATATGTATTGTGATTTCTACATAAATGATACGGAAAATATGGTGGAAGCAGTCACAAAGCCCGTCATTGAAGTAAGAAAATATCCTACAATTGAAGTAACGGTTGATAACCAAATAAGTTTTGATTGCTTAAATGAATGCACATTCCGTTCTGCTTTAATTAAAACAATGGCTATCGATGTTCACATTGATGACATATTATTTGAAACATTCCGTGGGGATGGGATGATAATTTCTACACCTACTGGAAGTACTGCCTACAACAAATCGGTCAACGGTGCAGTTGTAGACCCTTTGCTTGACTGTATGCAGGTGAGCGAAATAGCATCGATGAATAATAATCATTATCGTACGCTTGGTGCTTCATTTATTTTGGCTCCAGATCGTACTCTTTCTCTTCAAGTATTAGATAATGAAAACGATTACCCGATTATCGGGATGGATAATGAAGCGATGAGTATTCATCTTACCGAACGATTGGATATTAAACTGAGCGGAAGATATATCAAGACGGTAAAGTTACGTAATAATTCTTTTTGGGAAAAAGTCCACAGGACATTCCTTTAAATTTTCATACGAAGGAAACAAAAAAGATGATTCCGCTGGTCGGAATCATCTTTTTTTGACGAAAGAGGATTTTGTTTACGCCTTATATACTTCTTTCTCCTTATTTCTTAATTCGACACGCATTATTTTGCCGCTGATTGTTTTCGGCAAATCTTCCACAAAAGTAATTTTTCTTGGATATTTATATGGGGCTGTAAGCTCTTTAACATGGTTCTGCAAGGTTTGCACCAATTGAGGATCATTGACATCAACGCTATCTTGTAAGACTACGAACGCTTTTACGATTTGCCCTCTTACCTCATCCGGACTCCCTACTACAGCGCACTCCTTCACATATGGATGTTTAACAAGTGCATCCTCCACTTCAAATGGCCCAATGGTATAACCCGAACTGATAATAATATCGTCACCGCGTCCTTCAAACCAAAAATACCCGTCCTCATCTTTTTTAGCTTTATCTCCTGTAATATAAAAATCGCCTCTAAACTGCATTGCTGTCCGTTCCGGATCCTTATAGTAATTTTTAAACAACGCGGGAGTTTTAATGTGGACAGCTATATCGCCTACTTCGCCAGGTTGGCAAATCTGCCCCTCCTCATTAATAATTTCTACGTTATTTCCAGGGGTTGGTTTCCCCATGGAACCCGGCTTCACATCCATCCCCTTCATGATACCGACCAGAAGGGTATTTTCTGTTTGCCCGTATCCATCACGAACGGTGACCCCGAAATAGTTTTGAAACGTATCGATCACTTCTCTATTAAGCGGCTCACCTGCTGAAACGGCACTATGTAGGCTTCCCAGGCTATATTGATCGAGGCTGTCTACCTTCGCCATCAATCGATATTCCGTAGGGGTACAGCATAAAACAGTAATTGAATGCTGATCAATTAATTTTAAATATTTCTCTGCTTCAAACTTTCCGTGATATACAAACCCAGTAGCTCCCGATCCAAGAACAGATAAAAAGGGACTCCAAATCCACTTTTGCCATCCAGGTCCGGCTGTAGCCCATACAACATCATCTTCACCTATTGATAACCAGTTTGAGGCAGCTGTTCTGAGATGTGCATAGGCCCAGCTATGAGTGTGGACAACTCCCTTTGGTTGCCCTGTTGTACCTGAAGTATAGGATAAAAAGGCCATATCATCTCCCATGGTTTTCACCATTTGTAACTCTTCTGAAGCGTCTTTCATTCGTTCATCCAGTTGAATCCACCCATCTTCATTTCCATTTATAACAAATGATTTCAGTGAATCCTCCGATATAATTTCTGTAAATAAAGAGGTATGAGGCTTATGAACAATTACCGCTTTTGCTTCTGCATGCTTGCTTCGATAAACAAGATCTTTTTCTCGAAGCATTTCAGAACATGGTATGACCACTGTACCTATTTTTAAAGCAGCTAAGTAAATCACATACGCTTCAATAAAGCGAGGAATCATGACGAGAATTTTATCCCCCTCCCTCAACCCTTCCTCTAACAAAATATTGCCAACTCTATTCACCCTTTTAATCAATTCTCCATACGTAATTTTTTGTGTTTCCCCGTATTCATTTTCCCAAATCAAAGCGATTTTGGTTTCGTTCTTACTGTTATTTTCTACCTCGCTGACTAGATTATATTGTTCTGGTGCGATCAGGTTCTGTTGATTCATATCCTTCTCCTTCCTTAAAACAAATAATGTTAATCAAACTCTATTATACATTGTTTTACAAATAATGGATTAAGAGAGTGGAAAAAGATTGGCTCTTACAATGGCTTTCAACATACAAAAAAAAGAAAGCGGACTAAAAATCCGCTTTCTTGTAGCCATGTTATTTAATTATCTGGAGAATCCTCCACCCAATTGTTGTTCAGCCATTTGAACAAGACGCTTAGTAATCTCTCCTCCAACAGAACCGTTAGCACGAGAAGTTGTTTCTGCTCCAAGTTGTACACCGAACTCAGAAGCGATTTCATATTTCATTTGGTCAAGAGCTTGTTCAACTCCTGGTACCAAAAGATTGTTTGAGTTATTTGACATGTGTTTTTCACCTCCTTGTGATAATAGAGTGTGTAAAAACACATATCTTCATTCCGGATTTAAAATGGTAATTGTTCACAAATAAATTTAGAATAAATCCTCTGTTTCCGATTCTTTCTCCTTACCTGTGAAAACTAACATTTCTGTTTTATCCAATGCCTCTTTAATTAAAGGTTCAAAATCGACATAGCTCTCATAATGACCGACTTTTTCTCTTTTTGGCTTAGTTTTGGGATTAGCTGGTGTAAACACCGTACAGCAATCCTCAAAAGGACGTATGGATATCTCATGAGTATCAATTTTCTCTGCAATTTCAATAATATCTGTTTTATCCATTGCTATAAGCGGCCTCAGAATTGGTGTATTTGTAACCTCATTAATTGTAAACATGCTTTCCATCGTCTGGCTGGCTACTTGGCCTAAACTTTCACCAGTCACAATCGCGAGCGCATTTTGTTTTTCTCTGATTGCATCAGTAATTCGCAGCATCAATCTGCGTGTGGTTGTCATTGTGTAGTTATCAGGTATTTGCTTTTGAATCAATTTTTGAATTTCGGTAAATGGCACAACATGCAGTACCATACGTCCATTGACTTCTGCCAGCTTATTCGCTAAATCAATTACCTTTTGTTTCGAGCGTTCGCTTGTGAAGGGAGGACTGTAGAAATGTACACATTCAATCTCTACTCCCCTTTTCATCGTTAAATATCCCGCAACCGGGCTATCAATCCCTCCAGAAAGCATGAGCATTGCTGAGCCGCTGCTTCCTATTGGCAATCCGCCAGCTCCAATAATTTTTTCACCCGTAATATAAGCAGCATCCTGGCGTACTTCGACTCTCAATTTCAAATCTGGATTGTGAACATCGACCGTTAAACCGTCTACATGCTGCAAGCAATATCCCCCTACCAAGCCATTTAAATCATATGTTGAATAGGGATAGGTTTTATCAGCACGCTTAGCATCAATTTTAAACGTACGAATTTTTGTTGTTAGATGATTTATATAAAACAAAGCTGATTCCTGAATGGCTGAGATTTCTTTATCAACCTTTAAAGCCGGACTTATCGAAGAAATGCCATATATTTTTTTGAGAATATCCATAATCGGCTTGTAATCTGCACCTTGTAAGTGAACATACATTCTCTCGTGCTGCGCCTCAATACGAACCTCCGGATAATCTGACAATGCTTTTTTTATATTTTTACGTAATTGAACAATAAAGCCTTTACGATTCCTTTTCTTCAATGTAATCTCACCATAGCGGATTACGATATGATCAAATCTTATCATTTCTTTCTTACCTCACTTAACATTTGGATTGCTCTTTCAATTTCCTTAAGTGCCTGCTCTATTTCTTCCTTCGAATGATCATAATCTAAGCTTATTCGTATGGAACTGCCGGCTATTTGCTCATTTTTTCCCATAGCGAGAAGTGTTTGGCTAACCGTTTTTTTCTTTGATGAACAAGCACTGTTTGTTGAGACATAGATTCCAAACTCACCCAAAGTATGAACGAATGTCTCTGATTTAAGTCCCGGAATTGAAAAATTAATAATATGTGGAGCTGCATGTTCTATAGGTGAATTGATGACAACATTCTCCATTTTGGATAGCTCTTGAAGTATCAGAGTACGGTACTCGTTCATTCTTCTACTGCCGTCCCTGCTCTTTTCGATTGCCAATCTCATTGCTTTTGCCAAAGATACGGCCCCAGCCAAGCTTTCCGTCCCACTGCGCATGCCTCTTTCTTGGTTCCCCCCGGCAATTAACGGTGAAAGTGTAATTCCCTCTCTGGCAAATAGAATTCCGGTGCCTTTTAATCCATGGAATTTATGTCCTGATAAAGAATATAAATCGATATGAGCATCACGTAAAGAGAGTTCGACTTTACCAAAGCCCTGAACCCCATCTACATGAAAATGTATTTTAGGATAACTCTTCAAAAAATGTCCTATTTCATAAATTGGTTGTACAGTTCCCACTTCGTTATTAACATGCATAACTGACACCAATATTGTATCTTCTCGGATTGCTTCCTTAACTTGCTCAATTTCAACTCTGCCATCTTGATTAACAGGCAAGTACGTTACGTCATAGCCAAGTTCCTTTAGCTGTTCAAACGGTCTTTTTACGGAAGGATGCTCGATTGAGGTGGTAATAATATGCTTCCCTCTGTTTCGATAATTTTCTGCTATTCCTTTTATGGCCAGATTATTGCTTTCAGACCCTCCTGAAGTAAAGATAATCTCTGTAGCCTTTACTCCCAGAAGACCCGCGACCTGTTCTCTAGCCTGTGCTAACAGTTTTTCTGACTTCCCTCCGAAGCCATGTAAAGAGGATGGATTCCCCCAGAAATCGGCAGTAACCTTTGCGAAGGAATCAATCACTTCCTTATAGGGTTTTGTTGTCGCGCTATTATCTAAATAAATCATGCTTTTTCCCCTTCCTATCAATAAGAAAATGTAGCATATCCTGTCCTGTTTATAAAGTAATTTTCTCTTATGCCTCTATCTTATGCTGGATTGAACAAAGAAAAAAACCAGACTGGTAAGTCCAGACTGGTCTATACATTGCTATGTTCAAGATACTCTTGGATTTTTTTTAACGAACCCGGTTCAACTTTTTCAATTGCCTCAGCTGCATGCTCTAAAGCATCTTGGTATTGATAATTGCGGAATTGCTTTTCTGCTTCGGTCAGGGCAATAGCAACTGAAGGGAATTTGCTTCTATATCGATTGCCGTATTGAATAACCTTCTCGGCCAACATTACTTGTTCAGTCAATTCAACAGTAGCCTCCTGAACACGACTAACCGCAACACTTGCAATATCCAGATGGTGCATGACTGCATTCATATTCAATGGTTTTTCTTCCAATTTCTCTTTTACTTCTTCAATGCTTTCTTTTGCTTGTATAACCATTAATTCATAAGAAGTTGGAAGACCCGGTAAATTGCTTCCTTTGATGATTCGTAAGGATTCCGTCATGCTTTGATGCAACTTCCTTATCGTTTCTCTTGATTCCAATTCATCCTTACGCAGAGTATTTAATTTCTCTTCAAATTCTTTTTGTAAGTCTTTCAGTTCATCCAATTTGGATTCAAGCTCAACGATGTCCTCTTTTAATACCGTATAAGCTGTCTCTCTTTCGTATATTTTCTCTTTAAGCATTTCCCATTTTGATTTCAATGTAATCAGTGTTTTATCAAGATTAGAACGTGCATCAAGTTCCTTCTCCGGCATTTGATAGATTTGTTTCACCAATTCTGTCTCTTCATCAAGTCTCTCAAGCTGATCAATTGATTTATCTAGCTTTTGCTGATACAAATCCTTAACTGATAAAACATACTGACGTGCCACAACCTCTTTTTCCAACAAATCATAATAGGATTGAATGGATTCGTTTAATTCCTCGATTCCTTTTGCAGCTTCTTCGGTGTTTATGTCAACAATATATTCCTTATATTTTTCTAGATTTTCTTCCATTTTTTCAATTTCATTTTCAAAAAACATATGACTTAACGGATATCCTTGCTCACACATTTCCGCATATCCCATTTTAAGTTCATGCAAAAGTCCCGGTATATGTATTTGGCAATGCCCAATTAAATCAGGAATCAAATCCAATTTTTCTTTCAGGTTTTGCAATTTAGCCTGGATGCCCAGTACTTGCTCTCTAGCCTCTAAGTAATCACCTGATTCTGTTTGGTTATTGAATGTGTCAAAATCCAGAGCAAGCTTATCAAATTCCTCTTCCAATTTACCCGCAGCTTCACCAAATGAATGACGGTGTGCCAATAAACGTTTCTTCTGTTCACGATAAGCTAATAAAAGCTCTTCAACTAATTTTTTATTTTGCTCCTCGCTGCCCACCAATTCATTTAATTCATGCAGCATCGCTGAAAGTGTAATTTCGATTTCTTCAATAATATGCTCAATCTTCTTTTGAACCTGCACTGATTTATTAAATCGGTACTTGTCAGCATATTCTTCTGCATCAAACAGCAGGGTCTCAACATCGGCAAGGCGATCCGTTTGGATTGTATCCCATTCGTTACGCCATCTTTCAAACATTCTCTCTGTTTGACCAGTCATATTCAAACTTTTTACCCTGGCTAATTCTTCTGCTATCGGCCTGTTCATGATGTCAATTTTTTTCTCTGCAAGTCTATCTATTTCTTTGTAGTGTTTCTTCCTTGCCAATATTCCAATAATAAAGGCAATAAAGATAATCACCAATATCCCTATTACATACTCCATATGAAGCCTCCTATTCAAAACGAGACAGATAATATATATAAATAAGTTCAATATCAATGATTTAATGATAACATGGTATAAAGTATTTTTAACTAATAAAATCTACTTTTTCTACAAAAAATTATTCAATGCCCTCTTTTAATGTCCAGAAAATATATTTTATTTAAAATATTTGTCGAAAAGGAGGCTTTCTCGATGAAATTTAAGGACGGACATGTACATACCCCATATTGTCCGCACGGAACAGATGAACCCGTTTTTGCTTATATTGAAAAAGCGATAGCGCTGGGGTACGAAGAAATCACCTTTACCGAACACGCTCCTTTACCAAAAGGGTTTATTGATCCGGCTCCAACACGGGATAGTTCCATACAAATGGATCAGTTATTCACATATATAGAGGAAATAAGGCGTTGTAAAGAGAAGTATAAGGCGAAGGTTGCTATTAATATTGGTTTGGAAGTGGATTATATAGATGGCTGGGAACAGGAAACAACAGAATTCCTGAATGAAATTGGCCCTTATTTGGATGACTCGATTCTGTCGGTTCACTTTTTAAAGAATCAAAACGACTGGTATTGCCTGGATTATAGTGAAACAGAATTCGGTCATATGATAGAACAATACCAATCTGTTGATCAACTATATAAGGCTTATTACCATACCCTTCAAAAATCGATTATAAGTGATTTGGGGACATTTAAGCCCAAACGGGTAGGCCATATTTCTCTAATTACAAAATTCCAGAAAAAGTATCCAAGCAATGCCCCATTAGAATCCTATTTACTACCAATACTTTCATTAATAAAAGAACGTGGGTATGAACTGGATTTAAACACGGCCGGCCTTTTTAAACCCTTGTGCGGTGAGACGTACCCTCCCATCCCCTTTATTCAGGCAGCCATAAAAATGGGGATCCCTCTCTGTTATGGATCTGACGCTCACCATCCGAAAGATCTTGGAAGAGGATTAGATGTACTAAAAACAAAAATCTTAACAAACGAATAATCGCTTAGCATCCAGTCAGATGGGGACAGGGCAAACACGCTCCTCAAATAAGCAGTCATTAAGAAATCGTTCAATCTCTAACTGATACTTGTTTATAAAATACAATTCGTTCGTAAATAATTGCCAAACCTCACTGAAGTATTGGGCCTGAATAAAGGGTTCATTCAGTAATGCTTTTAGCTTCATGACAAACATAGATGGATTAATCTTTTTTAATTCACCGCAATCCATACCAGCATCAAGGAATAAATTAATATAAAATTTTTCTTTCGATAAATAGGTTGTATAGATTTCTCTGTTCAGGCTTGAGTCTACTGATATTTCTCTTAATACAAGACGTGTTAATAGGAACTTTTCTCTGTAATAATGCAAGCAAAATTTGGTATACTTTAAGACACATTCTTTCGGACCAATGAGTGGGAGTTGTTCAGCGATATTTTCAATACCGCTTATATAGCCTTCGAAGAAATCTGTAAAACAATATTCAAGGAGACCTTGCTTATGCTGAAAGTGATAAGCTATATTTGCTGAATTACCTCCGGCACGGCCAGCGATATCTCTGATTGAAGTTGCTGAATAACCTTTCATATAGAATAAATAGACAGCAGCTTCAAAAATATCATCTTTTTTATTCGATAGTTTATCCATAAATTTATCTTCCCCCTTTATGATTAACATTCTCTAGGAATGTCAGATGACAAAGTGAAACCTTGCTCGGCGGGGAGTTCTTTCATCCAACACCGAGTATTCGTTGAACCAATCGGGGATATTGCGCTAAGACCTACACAGAACCGTAATAGAAGTGAAGTCTTCGTGCTAATTTGAAAGGAATAAAAGCCGTTCTAGCATAAGCTGTGCGTTCACATGTATTTTCTCTTATACATGAAGTAGTTCTTCTTTTTAGAGACTTATCCTTCTATAACTTCTCGACAAAAAAGACAGTACTGACTATGGTTAGAGGTTATTCTCTATTGAGGGTAACAATGAAAGGAGAATGATGATGTTTCAAGTCGGAAAATATAAAAAAACGAAACCAGAAAACTATCAAATGGTTAGCAAACAGCTGGAAGCCCTAATAGATGGTGAAACAAATTTAATTGCCAATTTGAGCAATGCTTCTGCCCTTTTAAATCAATTTTTGGACGACGTGAACTGGGTAGGATTCTACCTATATGAAGAGGAGCAACTGATACTTGGACCATTTCAAGGTCTCCCAGCCTGCATTCGAATTCCTTTAGGCAAGGGAGTATGCGGAACAGCGGCAGAAAAAAGAGAAATAATCAGGGTAATGGACGTACATCAATTCCCTGGACACATCGCCTGTGATGCTGCCACTCAATCAGAAATCGTTTTGCCGATTCTGAAGGATGGCCGTCTGATTGGTGTACTTGATATAGACAGTCCATCAAAGAATCGTTTTGACAAAGAAGATGAACATGGATTAAAACAATTTGTTGATATACTTGTCCAATCAATTTAAAAAACAAAAGGCTAAGCCAAAAATGAGCTTAGCCCTTTTGTATTAACAGGATACAATCACCTGATTTTTACCTGATCGCTTAGCTGTATACAGGGCATCATCTGCCCGCTTGAAAAGGTTTTTAATCGTATTGTTATTTTTCTGATTGGATTCCCAATACGATACACCGCAAGAAATGGTAACCGGAGGATTTGTTTCTTTTCTTACTTTTTCAACAAGTCTTTCCGCAACTGCTTTACCAGCCTCTATCGGTGCCTTTGGAAGGAAAATAGCCAGTTCTTCCCCGCCCCACCTTGTACCTATATCGGTGTCTCTAATACTATTTTTAATTAAATCAGCTACCTGAATAAGGACCTCGTCTCCCTTTTGGTGCCCATATGTATCATTTGTCAGCTTGAAATTATCTATATCTATTAATATAAACGTTCCCTCAGTTTCAGAATTTATCAGTTCAAGCATTCTTCCTTCAAGATAATTTCTCGAATATAGACCTGTTAAATAATCAGTTATGACCATCTTTTCAAGCTCTTCTCTTAATATTGAGTTCACAAATGCCATCGAAGAATGATGAATAAGAGACTGCATTAATTTAAACATATCAAATGTAAAATGATACGGTACTCGATGAAGAACAATACAAAAACCATCCATCTTTCCACTATGTATCATAGGGAAAGCCATAAGGGATTTATAAGGGCCATCCTGCCCGACTTTATCCGAATCCATATCCCCAATATATAAAGCCTCCCGATCCTGCTCTAAGCTGCCTTTGACATATTGGATGTAGTGTTTAGATGTCTCTTCAGTGAAAAAAGGTGAACTTCCCGGGACAAGTTTTGTCTGTCCATTCCTAATCATAAAAAAGCCTACTTCGTCTGCGAGGAATGATTTATTTATTTGTTGCTTCATATAACTAACTGTTTCACTAAGCCTCAAGGTAGAATTTAGACGATGCGATGTTTCATTAATCAGACGTAAATCCGCAATTAAGCGTTTGGATTGTTCATATAATTGGGCATTCTCCAGTGCCCCGCCTGCCGTATTCGCGAGGAGAGAGATGAATTCGATTTCCGTATCAGGAAATATGACTGCTTCAGGTGCAATAACTTGTAAAACCCCATAAACACCCTGCTTGCCTAATAAAGGCGCATACAACACAGAATTTTTCACTTCCATTGAATCCTCAAATTAAACACGACCGGAAACATATGCCTGCATGGCAGATAAATTTTCCCCATCCATTTCCAAACTTTTAATTGGAAGATTTAATGTGTTATCGCTATCCTGAGACATTAGCAAATAGTAAACAAAGGACGGATATACTTCACGCAGGGTTTCTATTACCTCCGCCAAAACGGAATGCATATTCATAGAGGAATGAAACTCTGTCGTAATCCGTTGCAATAGTTTATATCGTTTCTCTTCCTTTTTTCGTTCTGAAATTGCAATTGCCTTGTGCAGTAATTCTCCTATCACTGTCCTCAATTCAGATAAATCAATTCTATTATCATTTTTCAACTCTTTATTTTCAGAAAGAACTACAAATAGTCCCAGTAATTCTCCTTCATGATATAAAGGAATTCCCAAGGGGTATAATGTATCAGTTAATGATACACAGGCTTCCGTACATAAATCTTTCATTGAGGAGTTTAGTAAAGCATCAAGTGAAATGGTGCTAGCAAACTGATTTTGGAGTTCTGTTTTCGAAGCCGCTTTTTCCAGATAGAGCTTTTGTTTCCAAGGATCATTATAATAACAGGCAATCTCATCCACCCTTAATAATTCCAATAAGAAGTCGACCATTTTATCTGTAAATCTATCTAAAAAGAGTTCATTATCATCTTTAATCATACATTCAACAAATAGACTTTTTAAATTTGTTTCCCAGCTCAGATTTAATTGATTATCTACCATCACATTAATCAACACCTGTTGTCATATTTTATTTCGTATTTTTTATAAATTTAGATTGATTTTAAAAAAAATAATACTTTATACCTGCATTTTACCAATATATGCTAAAATAATCATTACTTTCTTTCAATATAATTACATTTTTTATTTAAACCTGTGAAGGAAGCATCATATTGTAACGATTCCATTTAAGAGAATCCCTTGACTTATGTAACAATAAATTATACAATATTCTTTGTGTAAAATATCGCAGCTTATGTTCACATCTTTATTCGTTCATTTCATTCCTCTACCATGAGGTGTATCTTGTAACCCGCTGCTGCTAGGGCGAAGGTACATGAAAATGAAATGGCAGTAATGTTTGTAAACATCAGTTTTTATTTTACAAAAATAAAAACATTCAAGGAGGAGTCTTCTTATGGCTCGTTATACAGGTCCAAGCTGGAAACTATCCCGTCGTTTAGGAATTTCCCTAAGCGGTACAGGTAAAGAATTAGAAAAGCGTCCTTACGCACCAGGACAACACGGTCCTAACCAACGCAAAAAGCTTTCCGAATACGGTTTGCAATTGCAAGAAAAACAAAAACTTCGTCACATGTACGGTGTGAACGAACGTCAATTCCGCACAATGTTCGATCGTGCTGCTAAAATGCCTGGTAAACAAGGTGAAAACTTCATGATTCTTCTTGATTCTCGCCTTGATAACATTGTTTACCGTTTAGGTTTAGCTCGTACTCGTCGTCAAGCTCGTCAGCTTGTAAACCACGGGCACATCTTGGTTGATGGACGTCGCGTTGACATCCCATCTTACCGTTTAGCTCCTGGTCAAGTAATCGGAGTACGTGAAAAATCCCGTAACCTTGATATCATCAAGGAAGCTATGGAAGTAAACAACTTCGTACCTGACTACCTAACTTTCGATGCTGACAAGTTAGAAGGTACATTCACTCGCTTACCTGAGCGTTCTGAATTACCAGCTGAAATTAACGAAGCTCTTATCGTTGAGTTCTACTCTCGTTAATTAATACGCTTTGTAAATAGCGTATTCAAAAACCCTGGAAACCTTGTTTCCAGGGTTTTTATTTGTGTAGAAAATATAATTACTAAACTTATAATCAGACTCGAAATATTATTTATAGGAATTATGAAGCAAATGACACTTAATTCTCTCTTTGTTTTTGGAAAAACGAAGACCAGGCAATACCTTAAAAATTTACCATGACATCATCTGTAAACACCATTAAACGGGACTCCAAACCTAAAACAGATCTTAGGTTTTTCATCCTAACAAGATCTGTTTTGGTGTACTTAACATAGCTGTGGACATATCTATTAAATCAATTTCTTTTGGAATACTTTTCAATCACATAAAGTAAAAGCCAGCATCAAACTCACTAAAAATCGGAAATTAAATCCCCTCTAACTTTATCTACAAATAGAAATTAGTCACCTCTTCAGATGTATTATAAAAGAACTATATTGTGGATCAAATTTATCATTCACTTATTAGACAGTACAGTAGAATAACGGTTTGTTACCTCCTTCATTTCAAGACTATCCCAACTATTAGAGTAACTGATACTTATACCAATCTATACATATTGTAGTAGGCGAGAAAATGAAAAATGAAAAAAATAAAAATCAGAAAAAATATAATAGTTTATTTAATATTTTATTAACAAACTATTCAAAAATTGTGATAATATAGTTAATTGTGTAAATTATTACTAACAAAGAGGAGGGGAATTTGTTGGCTTCTTAATTTTAATGAGGAATACCAACAACTAAGATGAAAAAATATATTGCTGGAATTTTAACTGTTTTCTTAAGTTTTACTGTACTATTTTTAACGAATAGTAATCAGGTTGAGGCTGCTTCCAAAACGATGTACGTAACTGCAGACAATTTAAATGTGAGGGAGAAAGCATCATCATCGTCAAAAATTATTACGGCCGTAAAGAAAAATACAAAATTGATTGTAACTAAAAAGAGCGGTAACTGGGGATATGTCAAAGTTAACAAAAAAAATGGATGGGTATCAATAAATTATTTAACATCCAAGGCTCCCGTAACAAATAAAACAATGTACACTACTGAAAAAACAACCCTGAAAAAGCTAGCAAAAAATAACTCCGGCACGCTGAAAACGATTAACAAAGAGGCAACAATAATTGTTTATTCAACTACTTCCGATAAATATGCCAAAGCAAAGTACGGTGGAAAAACGGGATGGATTTTAAAATCTAAAGTGAAAGATTCGAAGACAGTTACAACAACTTCAAAAGCAGCAATAAAATATAAAACAATTAAACAAAATGACAATACTTTAGCAAAAGGCACTACGAAAGTCGTCCAAAAAGGAAGCAACGGAAATCAAACGATCATATACAAGAAAACGTTAAAAAATGGAAAGCTAATTAGCACAAAAAAAATATCGTCTAAAGTAACAAAAAAAGCAGTGAATCAAATTATTAAAGTAGGTACTAAAGAAACTAAAGCATCTAATTATGCAACCGAGGTTCTTCGATTGGTTAACCAAGAACGCGCAAAAGTAAATATAGCACCTTTGAAAAATTTAAATAGTCTTTCGAAAGTTGCCGAAGTTAAATCAAAAGATATGCGTGATAACAATTATTTCAATCATACAAGCCCCACATACGGGTCTCCGGGAGAAATGGTAAAAAAATTCAATATTTCTTTCACGATGCTTGGTGAAAATATTGCAGCTGGACAAATTACTCCTGCATCTGTAGTGAACAGTTGGATGAATAGCCCAGGGCACAAAGCGAATATTCTCGATGCACGTTATACCCATATCGGAATTGGGTATGCCGAAGGTGGTTCATGGAAACATTATTGGACACAATTATTTTTAAAACAGTAAGTAAAAATACTTAATATTCATTTCAATTTTATTTCTTTCAACCATTTATAATAAAGCACAATAAGAAAAATATCTTACTATACATTAAAAGGGCTGCCTAACCGAGACAGCCCTTTCTTCTTTCTATCATGCGTACTTAATAAGCGTGTATTTCTTTTTACCGCGGCGAATTACCGTGAATTGTCCTTCTAGCTTATCATCCTCTGTCATCGTATGAGCGAGGTCTGTGACTCTTTCACCGTTGATGTAGATCGCACCATTTGTGATATCCTCACGCGCCTGACGTTTAGAAGGAGAAATTTTTGCATTTACTAGTAAATCTACCAAGAGCAGTTCCTCATTGCTGCCCACTTCAAAGCTTGGTACATCCTTGAAGCCCTGGCGAATTTCTTCTACAGATAATTGCTTAATATCACCGCTGAATAAAGCTTTAGAAATATTGATTGCTTGTTGTAAAGCTTCTTTACCATGAACAAGTTTCGTTACTTCCTCAGCAAGCGCCTTCTGAGCTGCCCGTTTTTCCGGAGCTTCAGCAACCTCTTTCTCAAGCGCTTCGATTTCTTCTTTGCTTAAGAATGTAAAGTATTTAATGTATTTAATAACATCACGGTCATCTGTATTAATCCAGAACTGGTAGAACTCATATGGAGACGTTTTTTCACGATCTAACCATACCGCTCCGCCTTCTGTTTTACCAAACTTAGTTCCATCTGATTTTGTAACTAATGGAACCGTTAAACCATAGGCTTTTGCATCTTCCTTCGTTTTACGAATTAATTCCAGACCTGCGGTAATATTTCCCCATTGATCACTTCCGCCGATTTGTAAACGGCAGCCTTGAGTTTCGTATAACTTCAGGAAATCAAGAGATTGCATGATCATGTAACTGAATTCAGTAAACGAGATACCAGACTCAATACGGGATTGTACAGAATCTTTAGCAAGCATGTAGTTGAGTCCAAAATGTTTCCCAATATCCCGAAGGAACGTAATTAAGTTCATGTTGCCAATCCAGTCATAGTTATTAGCCATGATTGCTTTATTCTCACCAGTTTCGAAGTCGAGGAAACGGGAAAGCTGATCTTTAATACGTGCAGTCCATTGGTGAACAACATCCTCTGTATTTAACGTACGCTCAGCTTTTTTACCACTTGGGTCTCCTATCATACCTGTCGCTCCGCCGACTAATGGGATTGGCTGATGTCCTGCTAACTGGAATCGTTTCAGGATTAAAATAGGTAACAAGTGACCAATATGCAAGCTATCGGCAGTCGGATCGAAGCCAGCATATAGTTTCACGCTTTCTTCCTGTAATAATTTTTCCAATCCCTCTTCATCTGTAAATTGATTCACGAGACCTCTAAAACGTAAATCATCTAAAATATTCATCCTTCTCCACCTCTTACTGTTTAGATTAGATTAAAATAAAAAACGCCCCTTCATCTAAATGAAGGGACGATTACTATCGCGGTACCACCCAACTTGCGAAACATATAACTGTCTCGCCGCTTATCCTTTTAACGGAAAGGTTCCGGCATTCGCTACACAGCTTTACATAAAGCATTCCCGAATGCTGCTCGAGGAGGTAATTCATCATTTCGCTTGTACCGGTTTACACCACCCACCGGCTCTCTTAAACATTGGCGAACTAACTACTGAAATCCTGTTATCGCATCAAATATATAATATTGGTTATGCTTTTTTTACCATAATAACAAACTGTTTGTCAAACCCAATAATTGTATTGTTTCGCTAATATAGAGAAACTATACCTACCTGAAACACTTGCTTATGCTATAATGTATGTGATTTGTTGGGGGAGTGAATGAATGAAAGATATTTTTATAAAACTTAAAGAAAGGCTTGCGCCATTGTGGGACTTTGTAAACAAACCCGTTGTACAGCGAAGAGCACGTATTTCCTATCAGGTTATCTGGAATAATCTATTAATCTTCTTAATTGTATCTGTCATCGGGATGGCATTTGCTGGCGGAGTTGGAGCTGGTTACTTTGCATCTATGGTAAAAGACGAACCAATCAGGAGCAAGGAACAGCTTAAATCAAGTGTGTCCAGTTATGAAGAAACATCTGAGATTTATTTTGCAAGCAATGTATATATGGGGAAAATGCGTTCTGATCTTGAACGTAAAGCAGTGAAACTGGAAAATGTTTCGGATTACGTTAAGACAGCATTAATTTCCACAGAAGATTCCTATTTTTATGAGCATAAGGGTGTTGTACCAAAAGCCATCATTCGAGCTTTACTTCAGGAAGTGACAAATTCTTCTGTCCAATCAGGAGGAAGCACACTGACACAACAATTAATAAAACAACAAATCTTAACGAATGAGGTTTCCTTTGATCGTAAGGCGAAGGAAATCCTGCTGGCATTACGCCTTGAAAAATTCATGAAAAAAGATGAGATTTTAGAAGCTTATCTGAATGTCTCACCGTTTGGCAGAAATTCCTCCGGCCGTAATATTGCCGGTGTCCAGGCTGCAGCGGATGGCATTTTCGGGGTAGATGCCAAAGATTTAACTCTGCCACAGGCTGCCTTTATTGCGGGATTACCAAAGAATCCATACCTTTATACACCATTTACACAATCCGGTGAAGTGAAGGAGGACCTTTCCCCAGGTATCAATCGTATGAAAACAGTTCTTAAAAGAATGTATACCAACGATGCCATTACAAAGGAAGAATATGATAAAGCATTAAAATATGATATTAAGAAAGACCTTGCAAAGAAACAAACATATCCTACTGAAAAGTATCCATACTTAACATATGAAGTAGAAAAAAGAGCAATTGAAATCATGATGCCAATATTGGCAAAGAACGATGGGCTTTCAAGCAAGGATTTAGAAAAAGACGATGACCTATATAAGCAATACTATACTCTGGCTGATCAGGCCATCCGACAAAATGGCTATCAAATTCATACAACCATAAACAAAAAAATGTATGACAATATGCAAAAAGTCACTAAAAATTACCCTTATTATCAGGGTACCCGCCAGGTGGAGAAAAAGAATCCGGATACAGGAGAAACCTATATAGAGAATGAACCAATTGAAGTTGGCGCCATGCTAATTGAAAACTCTACCGGAAAAATACTCAGCTTCGTTGGAGGCCGTGATTTTAAACGGGAGCAGCTTAATCATGCTACATCAGCTGTACGTTCAAATGGTTCAACAATGAAGCCACTACTTGTATATGCACCAGCAATGGAGTACGGAGTTTCCTATCCAGGCAAAACTTTGGTCAATGCACCTGTGAACATTCGCGGTTGGAGTCCAGGAAACTATGCTGGCGGCGGAATTACCGGTATAACCTCTGCACGTGAAGCATTAAAGAGATCCTATAATATACCGGCAGCGGTTCAATATGCGGAAATTATAAATCGCAACCCAGTAAAATATCTTGAAAAAATGGGCTTCACCTCTTTAGAAAAGCAAGATTATACAAACCTTTCCACGTCTTTGGGTGCATTAGCCAGAGGCGTAACCGTAGAAGAGAATACGAATGCCTATGCAACATTTGCAAATGGTGGACAATTCGTAGATAGCTATATGATCGAAAAAATAGTAGATTCTAATGGAAAGACCATTTACCAACATAAAAAAGCGAAGACGGATGTATTCAGTCCACAAACAGCTTATTTAACAATTGATATGATGAGGGATGTCATCACCTCTGGAACAGCAGCAGGTTTAAACAGTAAATTGAAGTTTTCAGCCGACTGGGCCGGCAAAACCGGCACTAGCCAGAACTTTCATGATGCCTGGATGGTCGCGACCAATCCAAATGTCACATTTGGAGTTTGGATGGGATATGATTCAAATGCATCTGTGGATACATATGGAATGAGTTATTCACAGCGAAATCAAACATTATGGGCACAATTAATTAATTCAGCTTATGATGTTGCACCAAACTTAGTCGGGACTTCGAAGCGACACCAAATGCCAGGTGGAATTGTATCCAGATCCTATTGCACATTGACCGGTTCCCTGGCATCCAAATCATGTATAGATGCAGGACTCGCAAAATCCGATTATTTCAATGCCAAATATCTTCCTTCATCTGAGAACGGCAATTTGGCAACATCAAGCGAAAGATATGTGTTCATAAATGGTAAGAAATATGTGGCACTGGGGTCTACTCCAGAGGAATTCACAGAAACCGGTCTTGTGATCAATGCCGACTTTTCTAACATTACAGGAGCAAAATACCTTATTGATAAATCATCTATTACGCCAAAAGGCTCTGAATTTGAAGGGGCAGTTATCGGAGCTTCGAAAATGAATGATAACGGGAAAGTACCTGGAGCACCGGCAGTTACTTCAAAGGAGAAAGTCATCAACTGGAAATCTTCTGGTGACTCTGACATAGTTGGATATCGTGTTTATAGAAATGGTGCTAAAGTAGCCAGTATCAAAGCTGACAATACACTCAGCTTTAAAACAGATGGAAATGGAAAGTACTACATTACTGCAGTGGATATAGCTGGTAATGAATCTGCTCCATCCTCTATTATCGAATATAAACCAGCTCCTAAGCCGGAACCTAAGCCTAAAGAAGTAAAAAAAGAGAAGGCAGAAGATAAAAAAGAAGACATAGAAGATAAAAAAGAAGAGAAGAAAGATCCAAAAGAAGATGAAAAACCAGTTCATGCCGAAGAACAAGAGCATGATGAAAATACAGAGGAATAAAAAAGAGGCTGTTCCAGGTCGGTATCACACTCGACTATCGGAACAGCCTTTCTCTATATCTATCAAACAACTTTTTTTTACAATCCCCGATATATATAGGATTACTAGAATCCCTTCATATATATTGAATAAGAAAATCTCTGTCCTCAGGATATGTTAACTTCAGTGTTTTTAATTCCTCAAGGTCTTTCCAGGCAATATCATAAATAAGACCGTCCGGATCCCGAATATTTCTTTCACCACCCATAATCCTCACTATATAGTAGCGAACTTCAGCAGTAATATTGTGTGTTTCATATATTACCCTTTTTACCTTAACTTCTTCAACAATTTCTGTTAAATATCCCGTTTCTTCTTCCATCTCTCTAATACAGCACTGTTCAAAACTTTCATCTACTTCTTTACCGCCCGATGGAATAGACCATAATTTTTCTCTTCAGGTTTCCCCTGCAGAACCATTAACAATTAACCATTGTCATTGATACATAGACCTGAAGAACCAAACCATTCTTTCACTTTATCAAGCCCCTTTTAAACTACAATCTTTAATTTCTATATAGCAAAATGATGTTACTTTTCTTCATCATTTAATAAAAATAACTCAACAATTTATATGCAATTGCTTTTAGGTAATTTGTTCAATAGTTTCATCGGCATCACTCCATTTCTTTTCTGGCTAATCAATTATCAATTTATCTATTTTTACTATCCTATTAAAATTAAAAAACTTATGTAATTGGTAAATGATTTTTTATAAAAGTTTACTCATAATTTCCCCTGGTAACCCATCTATCGCACAGACCTTTTCAGATTTGAATCCAAGATTAGCTAATATTTTTCTCGAAGGAATATTATTAGGGTCTATTATCGCCACTAATTTCTTCAATTCCGATTTCCTTACTTTTCCAATTAATACTTCGGCAATATCTGTCCCATACCGTTGCCCCCAATGTTCAGGTAGAATCATATAGCCAATTTCAGCTTCGTCAGTAAGTTTTTCATTTAAAATTAAAGATCCGAGTCCAATGAATCTCTGAACGGAAGCATCAAAAATTTTAAAAGTCCCAAAGTTTTCATGTTTCTTATTACGTTGCAATATCTTTTGATAGTTCAACCTTGCCTCCTCTAAAGGCAGAGCCCGTTCTGTTATTTGGGCCATAACCTTCTCATTACTTACCAAACTATAATAATCCTTAAAATCGGTTTCTTGAAACTTCATTAGGTTAATATTCTTCATTTCCCCCACTCTTCCTGCTAAATGGAATGATATGTATTCCATTTGCTCATATCCTTTGTAAAAACCAAAAAAAGGGGTGTTTATAAGGGTTAAATCACCTTATAAACACCCCTGTTTTAATCTTCCATCGTTGATAAGTCGCCTGTTGGCAATTCAAGCTCCCAAGCTTTTAATACCCTGCGCATAATTTTACCACTGCGTGTTTTCGGCAGTTTATCCTTGAACTCAATCTCTCTTGGTGAAGCATGTGCAGCAAGCCCTTGTTTAACAAATAGCCTGATATCCTCTTTCAGCTCATCCGAAGGCTCGTATCCAGACCTGAGGGCAATAAATGCTTTAATGATTTCACCCCGTACAGGATCCGGTTTGCCTATTACACCCGCTTCAGCAACCGCCGGATGTTCTACCAGCTTGCTTTCAACCTCAAAAGGTCCTACCCGTTCTCCGGATGTCATAATAACATCATCAATTCTGCCCTGGAACCAGAAGTACCCATCTTCATCCATATAAGCTGAATCGCCTGAAACATACCATCCTGATGGCATAAAATAGGATTCATACTTTTGTGGATTATTCCAGATTTGCCTCATCATGGATGGCCATCCTTTTTTAATTGCTAAATTGCCCATACGATAAGGCGGTACTTCATTCCCTTGGTCATCTACGATGGCAGCCTCGACTCCAGGAATTGGCTTACCCATAGAACCCGGTTTAATCTCCATACTTGGATAGTTACAGATTAGTTGTGCACCGGTCTCTGTCATCCACCATGTATCATGGATACGTTTGGAGAATACTTTTTGTCCCCATTTAATAACTTCAGGATTTAAAGGTTCACCTACACTTAGTAAGTGGCGAAGGCTGGATAAATCAAATTGTTTTACTACCTCATCCCCTGCACCCATCAGCATACGGAATGCAGTAGGGGCACTGTACCACACGGTTACATGGAAATCTTCAATGGTTTGATACCAAGCTTCCGGGCTAAATCGTCCACCTGTGACCACAGAAGAGGCTCCATTTAGCCACGGAGCAAATATCCCATAAGACGTTCCTGTGACCCAGCCTGGATCCGCTGTACACCAATATACATCCTCTTCTTTTAGGTCGAGTACCCATTGTCCGGTTTTCAGATGCTGAATCATTGAATTATGCGCATGCAGAACACCCTTTGGCTTACCGGTTGAACCGGAAGTATAATGTAGAATCAGACCGTCTTCCCGATCTACCCATTCTATATCTAATTTTTTAGATGCATTTTCATATTTGCTGTTAAAATCTATATATTTACCAGTTTCCTCTACATTATCTCCTACTACAAAAATATGTTTCAATGCTGGCAGGTCATCTGCAGGAATTCTAGACAATAATTCAGGGGTAGTGACGATTACACTGGCTTCACTATCTTCCAATCGATCCTTAACCGCCCCTTCCATAAATGCCTCAAATAACGGGCCGACAATAGCTCCCAATTTTATCGCACCCAGCACTGTGAAATACAATTCCGGTGATCTCGGCATAAAAATAAATACCCTGTCACCTTTTGTTACATTCCCATATTCCTTCAGAACATTTCCTGCTTTATTCGATAAATCTTTCATATCACTATATGTATACTTCTCATAGCGATTAGGGTCCTTATAATATAATGCTACCTTATTGCGCCTGAAATTTTCAGTATGCCTGTCAATACATTCGTATGCCGCATTCACTTTACCCGTTTCATTCCAAGAGAATTCCTGCTCTACATCCTTCCAGTCAAATGATCTGTAGATTTCCTCATAGTTTGCTAAATTATAATCCCCTTGCACAACAGAAAGCGCTTCCAGTTTCATAATTATTCCCCCCTGATCAAAGATAATATATTGATAGTATAGTACAAAATCCATTTTATCTCAATTTTTAAAATATTTAATAAGTTACACTAATATGTTACAATTTTTATAATTGTAGTGTTTTTAAGATAACATCCCCATTAAGTGTTTAAAATAATTATGCCAGTAAGCTTCTTAATTTCCACTACATATGACTTAAAAAGTTCATATCATGAAGCATTTATGGATTTAAAGTGCTGTATAATAGCTTTAAAATGTGACCTGGGTGGTGTATGGATGGAGCATAAAAAAACGTATAATTTGAAGGAATTGCAAACCCCATGTGGGCCGTTAGTTATCGAGGGCCCGGTATCTCGAGATCAATTAGAAAATCTTGAATTTCATGAGGGTCTCGTTGCCTTTAGGGTTCCTGAGAAGCAGCATAAGGCTTTAATTCAAATCAGCAGCCTTCCTGAAGGCCGAATTATTATTGCGAGGGCCGGCGATGTCATTGTCGGATATGTCACTTATTTATACCCAGATCCTCTTGAAAGATGGTCTGAAGGGAAAATGGATGACTTACTGGAATTGGGTGCTATTGAAGTAATCCGTGAATATCGCGGATGTGCGGTCGGGAAAAACTTGATCCGCGTGGCTATGATGGATGAGTGGATGGAAAATTACATTATTATTACCACAGAATATTATTGGCATTGGGATTTAAAAGGCAGCGGATTAAATGTATGGGAATATCGAAAAATGATGGAGAAAATGATGAGTGCCGGTGGCTTGGAATGGTATGCCACTGATGACCCTGAAATTTGCTCCCATCCAGCCAATTGTTTAATGGCCAGAATCGGGAAAAACGTTAAAAAAGAGAGTATTCAAAAATTCGATCAATTACGATTCATGAATCGATATATGTATTGAACGAACTGATTTTTGAGGAGGGCTACTTGTGATTATTGAGGATATCATGATCAAGGATGTTATTACGCTTCAAAAAAATGCTACACTCCAGCAGGCAATTGATTTAGTAAAACAAAAAAAAATCAGGCATATACCAATAGTAGATGATGAACAACGGTTAATCGGCCTGTTATGTGATGTCGATATCCGCTCTGCAACTCCATCTATCTTCCATCTTGATGAATATAAGGAAGACCTTCTAAAGCCAATAAGCGATATCATGATTACCGATATTTATACAGCACACCCACTTGATTTCGTTGAAGAGATTGCATTTGTATTCTATGAACAAAAGATATCTTGTATGCCTGTGATCAGCGACAACAAATTAGTCGGGATTATTACTGAAACAGATCTTCTGCATACATATGTAGAACTTACTGGCTCAAATCAGCCTGCATCCCAAATAGAGGTAAAGGTCACTAATAAATCAGGTACGCTCAGTGAAATAGCCGAAGTCATCAAAGGCCACAATTCCAATGTAAATAGCATTTTCATTTATCCATATAAAGAAGACCCGGCATTTAAAGTCTTGGTACTAAGGATTCAAACAATGAACCCGCTGAAAATCGTACAGGACCTACGGTCATCCGGATATGAGGTATTATGGCCAGATATACCGGAGAGCACTCTATGAAGGAAGCCTCATTTGTTTATTCAACCGATTTACTTTCCTACAAATTTAATGATAACCATCCTTTTAACCAAAAACGGCTGCAAATAACAGTAGACTTATTAAATAAAATGAATGCCCTGAAAGAGGATGACTGCATCAAACCACGAATGGCAACAGATGAGGAATTAAGCCTGGTGCATGATCCCGATTACATCAGTGCGATTAGATTAGCCGGACAAGGAAAGCTTGACCAGGATAAAGCATTAAATTATGGAATTGGGACCGAAGACACCCCCATTTTCTCTGGAATGCATGAGGCAAGCGCCTGGCTTGTGGGAGGAACATTGTCTGCCGTTGATGAAGTAATGGAAGGGCGTGCTCAGCATGCCATAAACCTGGGCGGTGGTTTGCATCATGGCTTTAGAGGGAAAGCCTCCGGATTCTGTATCTATAATGACAGCTCTGTTGCCATTAAATATATGCAAAAAAAATATAATGCCAGAGTTCTCTACGTAGATACGGATGCCCATCATGGAGATGGTGTTCAGTGGACTTTTTATGATGATCCTTCTGTTTGTACACTGTCCATTCACGAAACAGGTCGCTACCTATTCCCTGGAACTGGCAATATTACTGAACGTGGAAATGGAAAAGGATATGGTTATTCATTTAATATCCCCCTCGATGCCTTTACGGAGGATGAATCATGGCTCGAGTGCTATGAAAAATCCTTTAAATCTGTCATAGAATTTTTTCGCCCAGACGTTATTTTAACTCAAAACGGCGCTGATGCTCATTACTATGATCCATTAACGCACCTTTCTGCTACCACTGCAATCTATCAATCCATCCCAAAACTGGCCCATAAGCTTGCACACCAGTACTGTCAAGGTAAGTGGATAGCAGTTGGTGGCGGTGGATATGATATCTGGAGAGTGGTTCCGCGTGCCTGGTCCCTAATATGGCTAGAAATGACTAATAATTCGAATTGTTCAGGTGAGTTGCCTGTTGATTGGGTCAATCATTGGTCAGCATTAGCACCCGTTACATTACCCACTACATGGGAAGATCCACCTGATATGTACAAGCCCATCCCACGTAAGGCTGAGATTACTGAAAAAAATGCAAAAACTCTAGAAAAGGCATTATACACGATTCTATCCTAACCCTATGAATCTGCTGAATTTCAAATACCTGATTATTTAAATTTCTTATATAACTGGTCACAGACACCAAGTTACACACTAAAAAGATGAGGACTGGATATAATGTATACTACCTGTTTTACTAAAATAAAAAGCTGAACCATTTGTAGAACTATTCACAAAATGGCTCAGCTTTTTTTATTTTTTATTTTGTTGAATCTCTCTCTTCAATTCTGTACGGCAGAATTACGGAGGATTCATCTACCTCTTCTTTGTTCATAAGCTTTGTCAGCAAGCGCATGGAAACAGCACCAATATCATATAATGGCTGAACAACCGACGTTAGGCGAGGTCGCACCATTAAAGATAATCTCGTGCTATCCGAACTGATTACTTCAAGATCCTCCGGTATGGAGATACCTTTATCTTGTGCTGCATGAATGATACCAAGAGCTGCCTCATCTGAACATACAAAAATAGCTGTCGGTTTATTATCCAATTCCATTAGCTGGTTCAAGGCTTCGATTCCGTCATCATAGGATGCATCTGTTTCTACTAGATATTCTTCATTATAAGGAATATTAGCTGCCTCCAATGCTTTTCGGTATCCCGGCACCATTTTTTTCTCTATAATTGCATTTTGAAAAGATCCTGATACCATGGCAATATTCTTATGTCCACGATCAGCAAAAGATTTAATCGCATCCATCACTGCTTGTTCATAATCAATATTCACAGATGGAATTTGAGCAGAATCTTCAATTGTACCTGCCAATACAACAGGAACCGGTGATTTCTTGAATTCTTCAATATGCTCATCCGTAATATTTGAACTCATAAAGACAAGTCCATCGACTTGTTTGCCAAGCATCGTTTGGATTAGTCGGCTTTCTTTTTCTTCATTTGAATCCGAGTTACTTAAAATAATATTATATTTATACATGGTGGCAATATCTTCAATCCCTCTTGCTAATTCAGCATAGAAGATACTGGAGATATCTGGGATAATAACTCCGACTGTTGTTGTTTTCTTACTTGCTAATCCGCGTGCCACAGCATTCGGTCTGTAGCCAAGTCTTTCAATTACTTCATTTACTTTTTTACGTGTTGCCGGTTTAACGTTTGGATTACCATTGACAACACGTGATACAGTTGCCATGGAAACATTTGCTTCACGAGCTACATCATAAATTGTAATATTCATTTTTTACACCGCCCAAATTTCTCTATTCTAATCCTAATAGTATTCAATTAAGTACCATTTAGTATGTTATTATAATAATACTCTACCCTCTAAATTCGTGCAAATAAACACTTTATCTATTTTCTTACTATTGTATACATAACAAATCCAATTTTCACTAAGACTAACTCAGTACTTCTTTAAAATGATAGCATTTGAAAATAAATTATAAAAATTCCACTGAAAAATTCAGGGACTATTGATTCGTTAATCTATTGGAGAAAAATGAAAAAGAGTTGCCAAATAGCAACTCCATATTTATTAAATTCTGATACCTGTCTGCTTGGTAAATTGATTAATCTCGTTTACAAACGTATCAAATTGGTTTAGATCCATCTGTTGTGCGGAATCGGAAAGAGCAACTGCCGGATCCGGATGAACTTCAGCCATAACCCCATCAGCACCGATTGCCAATGCAGCTTTAGCAGTTGGAATTAGCAGATCTCTTCGGCCAGTCGAATGCGTAACATCCACCATTACCGGTAAATGCGTTTCCTTTTTCAGTATAGGTACAGCTGAAATATCCAATGTATTCCGTGTAGCTTTTTCATACGTACGAATTCCGCGTTCACATAATATGATATTTCCATTTCCCTGCGCCATTATATATTCAGCTGCGTTAATGAACTCTTCAATTGTCGCTGCCAGCCCTCTTTTTAGCAGAACGGGTTTATTTACCGCTCCCGCTGCTTTTAACAACTCAAAGTTCTGCATATTACGAGCACCAATCTGGATCACATCAATATACTTAACCGCAGTCTCAATATCCGCCGGGTTTACAATTTCGCTTATAACAGCCAAATCGAATTCATCAGCAACCCTTTTCAGGATTTTTAATCCTTCTTCACCCAACCCTTGGAAATCATAAGGGGATGTTCTCGGTTTATAAGCTCCGCCTCGAAGTAATTTATATCCTTTATCCTTAACAGCTTTTGCTACAGTCGCTACTTGTTCATAGGATTCTACCGCACATGGGCCAAACACAAAGGACGGTTGTCCATTTCCCACTTTCTCACCCTTCAAATCAATTATAGTATCATCAGGATGCTTTTTACGGGAAACAAGCAATGCTTTACGATGATCATCTTCCTGTAGTTCAAGGCTTGCTTTAAATATTTCCTTGAAAATATGTTCAATGGTTGATTTTTCAAATGGACCATCATTATTTTGGATAAGTGTATTAAGCATTTCTCTTTCTCTAACAGGATCAAAACGATACTGGCTTTGCTTACCTTTTAATTCACCGATTTGTTGTACAACTTTTCCTCGTTCATTAATAAGCTTTAATAATTGCAAATTCAAATTATCCAGTTGTTCTCTTAATACATCCAGTTCCATATTACTCAATATCACTCATCCTCTCTGTTCTGCATTGCATGTTTTAGCCTGGGTTTCATATACTTTAAAAATTTCTAAATCACTTAGTAAAATATTTTACATTTCAGTATATAATTGAAACTATTATAACGGATTAATTCGGTATTGTCACTATTAAACCTTTATCAATAAACCGCTTTTAAGTGTTAAAGCATAAAAGGAGAGACGAATCCTTGACCAAAAAAATTTTTGCTCTCGATATTGGCACTCGCTCAGTTGTAGGAATCATATTAGAAATACGCCTCGATCAATATGTCGTTACAGACGTCATCATTAGAGAACATACTGAGCGTGCCATGCTGGATGGCCAGATTCATGATGTCGTAGCTGTTTCCAACGTTATACTCGATATTAAGCTTACACTTGAAAAAAAGCACGGTCCTCTTACTAAAGTATGTGTAGCAGCTGCAGGACGTGCTTTGCGTACAGAGATTGGGAGATCATCTATTCCCATATCCGGCAAGCCTCTCCTGTCTGCCGATGACCGCATTCATCTGGAATTAGCTGCTGTACAACAAGCACAGTTTCAGGTAGCTGAAAAAGAAGACATCCAAAGTAATTATCATTATTATTGTGTAGGCTATTCTGTTCTCCATTACTATCTTGATGGTCAGGAAATCGGAAATTTACTTGACCAAAAAGGGGATGAAGCAGAAGCAGAAATTATCGCTACTTTTCTGCCGCGAGTGGTCGTTGAATCACTGTTTGCTGCACTCAAAAGAGTAAATCTTGAGCTAGAAGCACTTACTCTTGAACCAATTGCTGCAATTCATGTCCTTATTCCACCCTCTATGAGAAGGCTCAACGTATGCCTTGTTGACATTGGAGCTGGTACTTCTGATATAGCGATTACAGATGAACGAACCGTTATTGCCTACGGAATGGTCCCTGTTGCTGGAGATGAGATAACAGAGGAAATCAGTGATCAGTATTTACTTGATTTCCCGAATGCGGAAGATACCAAGAGATCCATAAATGAACAGGAGTTTGTCAAAATCAGTGATATTCTTGGTTTCGAATCAGAGATCCCAAAAGAAGAAATGATTACAGCCATCTATCCCGCCATTGAAAAATTAGCAGATTCCATTAGCCGAGAAATTTTGCAACTGAATAATGCTAAGCCTCCGCAAGCCGTTATGCTTATTGGCGGAGGTAGCTTAACACCGCGCTTACCAGATATTTTGGCAAAGAAATTAAATCTGCCTGCCAATAGAGTTGCTATACGCGGAATAGACGCTATCAAAAATTTAGTGATTGAGTCAGATTACATTAAAGGACCCGAACTCGTTACGCCCATTGGAATAGCCATTTCATCAGATGTTAATCCAATTCATTATGTTTCTGTTGAAGTAAATGGGACCCCAGTTCGTTTATTTGATCTTAAGCAACTGACTATAGGAGATGCCTTGCTTGCAGCAGGACTTCATTTAACAAAGCTATACGGTAAACCTGGAAATGCGAAGATTGTTAGTATTAACGGCAGAAATATTACCATACCAGGTACACACGGAGAGCCTCCGCAAATCAAAAGAAATAATGTGTCTTGCTCTCTTGATTCCCCATTAACCCCTGGAGATCAGCTATGGATAGATAAGGGAAAAGACGGTTCTGAAACATCTGTGATATTAAGAGAATTACTTGATGAACTGCCTATGAGGGAGATTTATATAAACGAAGAGAAATATGAAATTCCTTGTACCCTATTTATGAATGGTTTTCCTGCTGATGGCCACGAAGATATTCATGATGGTGATCGGATTGCTTTTAAAATGCCAGAGACTGTGCAGGATGCACTATTGTTCGCTGGCTTGAATTCTATACTGGACGAACTTGTCCCGTTTAATCTAGTTATCAATGGCCGGCCGGAAAGCTTCGTCTCGTTTTCAGGTGCCATATATGTTAACGGAAAAGGTGTATCTTTTAACCATCGGATAGCCGATCATGATCGCCTCACCTTAGTTCGTAGAAAAGCAATCACAGTCAAAGATTTAATAGGTGTCTATAAGGCTGAAGAGATTAATCAAATATCTGTTACGTTTAATGGTCAACCACTTACGTTGACAAATAACAGCTATACAGTCTATCGAGAAGATAAGTCCTTAAGTGATACAGATATCCTTTTTAACGGGGAGCAACTAAAAATAAACTTTAATAAAGAATCCGCTTTTATATTCCAGGATCTATTTCGGTACATAGAAATAGAACTTCCCAAGAATAATCCGGGCGGCTTTCACCTTATGCGGAATAAACAGGAAGTCACATTTTACAATGAAATCCAAGATGGTGATCAACTTGAAATTGTTTGGTTCAACTCACAGAATTATCCGACCAAAGTAAACCGGTAAGGAATTAAATTCCTTACCGGTTTCTATTTAGATATATTCTTTAAGTGCCTGTTCTAGATTTTGGGCTGTAATTCTTCCATGAGATGTATTCCACACAGCCTCACTATTTTTAAATAATATAGCTTGCGGTGACTCATGTTTAATTCCGGTTAAATCTCGAACATGCTCTGATAGTGGTTTGGCTTCCTGTACAGCTAGATAAGCTGTAGCTATAGCAGGATGCTCAGCGACAAACTGGGAATACTCATCAAAAGCTGCACCACTAATTGGACATGTAAGGCTATGCTTCAGAAGCAGAAAAACATCATGCTCTAAAAGTTGCTGTAATTCCTCTTCGTTAGTAATCTTTTTCATCCATATCCCCCCATTTGTGTTTATTCCAAACCACTTTTATTTTTTATTCGTTGTGTTTTTCGAATTGGTTGCTGAATTATTTTTATTTCCAGTTGAATTAGAAGAATTAGAACCTAAATCAACTTTTATTGTATTATTCGAGCTATTGGACGGTGTTTTACCTGAAGATGTATTTCCGCTGGCTGTAGAATTGAAACCAGTTTTTTCAGAAGCATACGTTTCTTCTTTAGCAGTATTTTTACTGTCTATGTTTTCTTCTCCAACATAAACGTCATCTGGGGAATCAACTACAACATTACTATCCATCTTCTTATCTGTTTGATTTTCCTTTGTATCAGATGATTGACTGTTGCTTTCTTCATTTGTCGTGCTTCCAAACTTTTTCTTAACCGCTTCTGTTAATGGTGCACCTTTTTCTCTTGCGACAGAAATCCATTCTGTTCCTTTTTCTTGAGCTGTTTGTTTTAGAGCAATTCCTTTTTCAGTGGCTGTTTGTTTTAAAGCAGATCCCTTTTCTGTAGCCGTTTGTTTTAAAGCAGATCCCTTTTCAATCAATGGAGTTCCTTTTTCCATTAAAACGCTGCCTTGTTCAGATAAATCATGACGAAGTTCTTTACCGGACTTAGGTGCTAAAAACAGTGCAGTAGCTGCTCCAACAAGCCCGCCTACTATTGCTCCTACTACAAAATCTTTTGTTGACATACCATTATCGTGATTAAAATTATCATTTTTATTATTCATTCTTAAACATCTCCTTTTTTATGGTTGATTAAGATTGAGAACGTTGATATCTGGTTTCTTGTGAAGGTATAGTAACATCTCTGCCTGCTTCAGATTCGGTATAGATTGCTGTACTCTGTTCAGCTTTATGCTTTTTCCACTTATTCACAAGCTCAATGCATGCATTTCCCCATTGAACTACTTGGGTAATTTTTTCGTCATTTTGACTCGCTGCTAATTGAACTCGGTTTGTAATCTGGTCAATGGTTTGATTCACACGTTGAATCGATCCTCCCACACCTTTAACTGCATCAACAACCGTATTTAGATTCTCAGATTTATGCTGAATATCTTCAGCCAAAGCATTCGTCTTATGTAGCAGCAGTGTTGTCTCGGTTGTTATGCCTTGCATCTGAGTTTCTAGGCCTGTTAATGTGCTAGATACACTCTCCATTGTTGTTTGAAGGGATTTTAATGTTCTTGAAAGATAAATAACAAGAACCAGGAACGCTATGGCAATCAATGCCACGCTTAAATATAAGATAATTTCCATCGTCTTCACTCCATCTCTAAATTATAATTAGTTTTTACCCTTTATCTCCTTATTTAAACTATATAGGAATTTATTCTGATCCACAATGTTCCTTCCACCTTAATATTATTACTAAAGTAAGATACAATTAAATTAAAGTTTAGAGATGAAAGGAGATTTTTTTTATGAGGGATCCAAGAATTCAGCAATTAGCTCATAATCTAATTAACTATTCTGTAAAATTACAAAAAGGTGAAAAAGTACTTATAGAAAATTTCGGTATACAACCAGAATTGGTTAAAGCATTGGTAAGTGAAGCATATGAGGCAGGTGGATATCCATTCGTTTCAACAAAGGATCAAACCATTGAAAGACAGTTACTATTAGGTGCAACTGAAGAACACTATAGATTAATCGCCGAATTTGAATCACAGGTTATGAGTAAAATGGATGCATACATAGGTCTTCGTGCAGGCGATAATATTTCAGAACATTCTGATGTCCCTGCTAATAAAATGAAAATCTATGGACAGACCGTACAAAATAAAGTACATAGAGACATCCGAGTTCCAAAAACGAAATGGGTGGTCCTTCGTTACCCAACCAATTCAATGGCTCAGCTGGCAAAAATGAGTACAGAAGGATTTGAAGATTTTTATTTTAATGTATGTAATCTTGATTATGCCAAAATGTCTGAGGCGATGGACAGCCTAGTCGAGTTAATGAATCAAACGGACAAAGTACGCATTACAGGTCCAGGAACAGATTTACATTTTTCTATTAAAGGCATTCCTGCCATTAAATGTGCAGGGGAGCGTAATATCCCAGATGGTGAAGTGTATACCGCACCTGTACGTGATTCTGTAAATGGCACCATTACGTATAATACCCCATCTCCATATCAGGGATTTACATATGAAAATGTATGTCTAACATTCGAAAACGGAAAAATCGTTAAGGCAACAGCGAATGACACAGAAAGAATCAATAAGGTATTTGATAGTGATGAAGGCGCACGTTATATCGGCGAATTTGCGATAGGGGTTAATCCATATATAACCAATCCAATGCAGGATATTCTATTTGATGAAAAAATTGATGGAAGCTTTCACTTTACACCGGGTCAAAGCTATGATGAGGCGCCAAATGGTAATCACTCCAGCATTCATTGGGATTTGGTTAATATCCAACGTAAAGATTATGGAGGCGGCGAAATATATTTTGATGATCGACTAATTAGAAAAGACGGCAGATTTGTTCTCCCAGAATTAGAGAAATTAAATCCTGAAAATCTAAAATAAATAAAAAACCCTTCAAGAGTACTTACTGATTACTCTCGAAGGGTCTTTATGTGCATTTATTTCGTTATAAAGCTCTCATAGGCTGCTTGCACTTTTTGAATATCTCCAGCACCCATAAATAATAATACACCATTGTGATGATTTTTAAGGATAGACGGATCTTCCTCCTGAATAATTTGAGCACCGTCCACCTTATTACAAAGATCTTTAACTGTTAATTTCCCATTCAACTCTCTTGCTGATCCGAAAATTTCACATAAGTATACTTTATCTGCTTCTTTTAAGCTTTCAGCAAAATCATCCAAAAACTTCTGAGTTCTAGAGAAGGTATGCGGCTGAAATACAGCTACAATCTCCCGATCAGGATACTTTTGTCGAGCTGAATCAATTGTTGCCTTTATCTCTGTTGGATGATGGGCATAATCATCAATTAAGATTTGATGATCAAGTTGTTTTTCAGAGAAACGTCTCTTAACGCCAGTAAATGACATTAGGCGTTCCTTAATGATCTCCACATCAATATCCTCATATTGACAAAGTGCAATAACAGCTAGCGCATTTAAAACTGTATGGCGCCCAAACATTGGAATCGTAAATGTCTCATAATAATTATTTCTTACATGCACATCGAATGTAGTTCCAGCTTCTGAAGTGACAATATTTTTAGCCTGGAAATCATTTTCTTCGTTAAACCCATAAAATATGACCGGTACTTTCGCCTGGATTTTTTGTAGCTGCTCATCATCACCACAGGCAATAATTCCTTTATTTACTTGCAGTGCCATCTCTTGAAAGGCAGAGAACACATCATCAAGATTTGCAAAATAATCCGGATGGTCAAAATCAATATTGGTCATAATGGCATAATCCGGATCGTAGGATAAAAAGTGTCTTCGGTATTCGCAAGCTTCGAATACAAAGTATTTAGAATCTGCTTCTCCCTTACCCGTTCCATCTCCAATTAAAAATGACGTTGGCTCAGCTCCGCTGATTACATGAGACATTAAGCCGGTAGTCGATGTTTTTCCATGCGCGCCTGTAACAGCTATGCTCACGAACTTTTTAAGGAAATCTCCAAGAAATCGTGGATAGCGAATGACTGGCAAACCAAGTTCTAAAGCTTGAACAATCTCATCATGACTATCAGGAAAAGCATTTCCTGCAATGATTGTCATACCTGGTTTAATATTTTCTTTATTAAATGGCAATATTTTTATACCGGCATTTTCAAGTGCGATTTGGGTAAAAAATCTTTTTTCATAATCTGAACCCTGTACCTGATATCCCATATCATTTAGGATTTGGGCTAACGCGCTCATCCCGGATCCTTTTATACCTACGAAGTGATAAACTGTCATAGAATGAACCTCCAACATACGTCAATGCTGTAAAACAGTATATGACGGTCTCTTTTTTTTGCTAATTGCAATTTGCCTGCTATGCCTGTTTAGGCTTTACTAATTGAAACAATATAAGTATTTAAAACCAGTTAGATTACTATTATAACGAGCACATGCAATCAATATCTTCATTGCGTTAAAGATATAACTTGTATGATTATAAACCTATAAATCGATTTCGTACAATTTTTCTAACTGATTTTCTCATAAATATAGTATTACCTTTTCTGGGAAATACTCATAATTAAATTATTATACAAAAATTTTTCCTCTGTTCAAAAAGGGGATTGAGATTCATGTATAGCCTCTAAATCAGATTCAGATATAAGCACATCACGAGGTTTACTTCCTTTTGATTCTGATAAAATACCTTCTTTCTCCAGCATATCAATCAGCCTCGCTGCCCTGTTATAACCAATCCTAAAGCGCCTTTGCAGACTGGATATGGATGCTCCTCCCATCTCAACCGCAAATTCACACACTTCGTAATAGAGTTCATCCTTTTCTTCTATATGTTCACTTGTTTTTACCAATTCATTTGGCTCAAACATAAAGGACGGTTTAGCCTGAGCCATTACATGTTTTACGACATCCTCAATCTCATCATCAGTTACAAAAGTTCCCTGCAGGCGAACTGTTTTAGAAGTTCCATTTTCCAAAAACAGCATATCTCCCCGTCCAAGTAATTTTTCAGCTCCACTTTGGTCCAAAATCGTACGTGAATCTACCTGTGAAGAAACGGAAAAAGCAATTCTTGTAGGAATATTTGCTTTGATTAACCCGGTAATGACATCTACAGATGGTCTTTGTGTTGCCACCAGTAAATGAATCCCGCATGCTCTGGCTTTCTGCGCAATACGGCAGATCGCTTCCTCTACGTCAGCAGGAGACATCATCATTAAATCAGCCAGCTCATCAATCACGATAACTAAATAAGGCAGCTTATGCTCCATTTGCCCGGATGATAGTGCCTTTTCATTATATCTGACAATATCTCTCACTCCTGAATGGGCAAACAACTCATATCTCCGTTCCATCTCTTCTACTGCCCATTTCAGTGCAGCTGTTGCAGCTTTTACATCAGTAATAACCGGTGCTGCCAAATGCGGAATATTGTTATATGGCGCAAGTTCAACCATTTTCGGATCAATTAATAAGAGTCTGACATCAGATGGGTGTGATTTATATAATAAACTGATTAAAACAGAGTTAATAAATACACTTTTTCCAGAACCTGTAGAGCCTGCCACCAAACCATGCGGCATTTTCTTTAAATCTGTTACAATCGGGTTTCCTGAAATGTCCAACCCAACTGCCACTGAAAGCGGTGAGGTATTCTCAGCAAAAACTTTTTCCTCCAAAACCTCACGCAGATAAACAGGACGTGTATTTATATTGGGAATTTCAATTCCAATCATTCGTTTCCCGGGAATCGGTGCTTCTATACGAATATCTTTAGCAGCCAGGCTTAGTTTTAGATCATCATTTAAATTTGTGATTTTACTAACCTTAACACCAGGATCCGGCTGAACCTCAAATCTTGTTACAGAAGGTCCTTGAGAATACGTATGTACTCTAGCCTTAACATTGAATTGTTCAAGTGTATCATCTAGCAATGCTGCTTGTTCTGCAAGCCAATCAGCATCTTCTCTAATGTCCACTCGTGGCTTCAAAATTGAAATATCCGGATATTGATAGGAATCATTCAGTTTTTTTTTAGGTTGCTCCGAAGGCTTTTCCTCTTTGCCGGCAATCGTTTTTTGATTGCGATTTGCTGCAATATGATCTTTATCATTCTTAAGCATTAAAACGTTAAAAGGAATGTGTTTTCTGCGCTCCCTAATGCGCTTTTCTCTTTCTATTTTTCGTCTCTCTTCTTCATCCATAGCATCGCTTGTCACTGTTGCTTCCATTGGACTGTTCGGCTCTGATAAAGAGACTTCTCTATCTATATGGTTCTCCGTATCATCCAGTTGCGCGGATTTCTCCAAACCATTAGTTCGATCGATTGACTGCGTTTCGAACGAAGCTATAGATTCATTCGAAACTGGCTCATTCGTTTGAATGTCCTTGATTGAAAACTCATCCTCAGTTCCGTCAAGCAAAATGATATCCTGCCCATTTTTCTCATTGTGACTGATGTCTATATTTTTCTCATCATTTCCGCTTACCTGATGATTTTCTTCTATATTCATTGCAGATTCATGGGTCTGCGTGATTAAATCATGAGCTTGCTGAATTTCATCTCTCTTGTATGGTTGGTCTTCCTCCATATCAGAATCAGCTTCCTCAATATCCTCATATACCTCACTGCCTGAAGGGGAATGGTAGTAATCTTCAACTGGTTCCTCCGGTTGTAATCCAAAGTTGTTCTCCAGATTTTCATCATCAGCTTGTTCGTCAAGATTCTGATGAATCATTGGAATCGACTGAAATTCCTCCTGCTCCATCTGTGAGCCAGAGTGCATGATCAGCTTATCTTCTTCCACGATTCCTTCTTCTTGAGTTATTTCATCTTCGTAATCAGCGTTCAAAATTGCTTCATTCATTTCCTCTATTATCTGATTCTCGCTGACTGGATTCCATGCTATTTCACTTGTGGCTGCAACCTCTGTATCTTCTGCTGAAACAGTATCCGGTAATAGCGGAGCAATCACACTCTCGATATCCTCCGTATGTCTATTTCCATCATTAGTCGAGACTTTTTGCTGTTCCTCTTTTATCTCTTCATCTGAATGCTTGAAATCGGAATTCAGCGGCAGCTCATTCTGTCTTTCCATTTCAAATGATGGTTCTTGATTGACACTCGGTGGATTCACTTTCTTTCCATGCATTAAAGCAAGAACGGAATCTAAGGTCGTTTCAGGTGGTAATTCGTATTCGACTGTTTTTTGATTTTTAGTGCCGGCCTGTCGATTTTGAAATCCATAAATAGGCGAAGGTATTTCTGTTCTTCTAAACGGCTTTTTATTCGGAACAACTTCGTTCTGTTTTGGTTCTGGCTTAGGTATTATTCTTTGATTAGACACTTTCAATTTAGGAACAGCAGCCGGGGATTTCTCAAATCTCCTCACGTGCACTTCCTTCTTCACACCCAACTCATTTTGCTTCTTTTTTTGTTCTTTTAATCTTATTAACTCTTCATCTGAGATTAATGGGAATTTGAAATTATCCTTTGGGTATCTATATTGAATTCTTGCTTCAATTTCAATTTGATTTTCTTTTTGTCTTTTTACTTGTTTAGGTTTTTTTTGAATGTTTTCATGGCTATTACGAGGTTCTACTTCTACTTCCTCTTCTACATCCTCATAGAACCAATCAATGATTTTTTTGAAAAAGCTCATAGCCTTCCTCACACTTTCTATGGTTGTTATAAATTAGTATTACAAGTATCTATTTTATCAAAAAATTTACTCATTTAAGACATATTCCTTGTAAATGGTATCAATTTCCTATTATATTATTGGTCTTCTACCGGTCGATTCTTTGCTAAAATAAAGATTGGCTCCAATTCTCCATTTTCATAAAGGAATGGCAGAGCGGTGACCGGAACATTTCCATTTGTAAAAAAGTGCATATTCATTTGTGCTAAAATGTCATAACCTGCATCATTTTGTATGTCTGCAATGATTAAGACATCCTGATGTGGAATGGCCACTGCCATTGTCCCTTTCATATCTTCCTTCCATGTTTTCATTTGTGAATCAATCAGGACTCTTGAAGCATCGTATCCATCGTTATGATTAATAAAATAAAAGTCATTTCCGCGTACACTGTCTTTTTTAGACTTAATCGGCAATGACCTGACATTAAACATAGCCATTGAACGTATGGAATCTTGATCCCAGCCTTCTTTCCTCATTAGCTCCTCATCAATCAACCTATACGTATTACCCAAATCAAGAGCATAATAAACTCTCGTTTCGGCTGTATGCTCATCTGTAATAAACGGTGTATTTTCACGGGACTCCATTGGGAAGGAAGTCGAACGGATAACAGGGTAAATTAATTTTTCATTTCCCTTCAAAGATTGTTCCGTACCCATTACTTTCGTTGATTCTTTTATATAATAAAGGACTTCATCAATCGCTTTTTGACCAGATTGCTCATACTTCGATACAAGCGGCGCCAATCCAATTGTTATTCCCTTGCCAGTTTCTTCATTTTCAATTCTTAATTCCTCTTTATCACGATTATAATTAAATTTTGAATTTGTATCAGCTAAGCTTTCCATAAGTAAAGATTTCATTTTAGTAGTCGTCATTTTCATAGGGATTCCTCCTTAACATTACTATAGCTTAATTAAACTCATGCTGCTAAATAAAGTGTAACTTTGTTGGTTGGGTTCCTTCATTCCAAAGAGCACCAACGGAGTCAATCGGGTTCATACGGGCGATTATCTCCACTTAATCGTTCTTTTTTCTGCTTTTTTTGAAGTAAGAACGGAATAAAAAAATCCCCCGAATAGGGGGGAGTATAATAGTTTATCATAATGAAGCAATGAAATCTTCAATTTGCTCTTGAGTCTTCCGGTCCTTATTTACATATCGGCCGAGCTCTTTTCCATCTTCAAATGCAATAAAGCTCGGTATTCCAAAGACATCCAGCTTTATGCACAGATCAAGAAATTGATCGCGGTCCACATAGATAAAGGTATACTCTTTATTTGCGGCCTCAATGTCACCTATAAATGGTTCGATGAATCTGCAATCCGGGCACCAATTTGCAGAAAATAAAAGCATCACTTTCCCATTTGACATCAATTCATTATAATGTTCCATACTTTCTAATTTTTTCATATCAAAATCATCCTCTCGAGTAGCCTCTTGTATGAGTTATCATACCCAAATCTACAGAGGATTGCTATTCTAACGTCACATTTTTAGTTTCCTTGCCAAGAATCAATACAGACAGCATCCCAATTATAATGGCAATGCTAAAAAGTAAGAAGATTTTATCAATAGATGTATGAGAAGCCAGTAAGTTTCCGACGGCAAGCGGGCCAAGGATACCTCCTATTCTCCCCACAGCTGCTGCCATTCCTGTGCCAGTCCCTCTTATAATAGTTGGATATTGTTCAGGTGAGTAGGCATAGAGCGCTCCCCAAGCTCCCAGGTTAAAAAAGGAAAGAAAACACCCTGAAATCATTAAGGCTGTTAATGTTTCTGCATTACCGAAGAAATAAGCACTTACAGCTGTTCCAAACAAATATGTAACCAATACAAATTTACGTCCAAATTTCTCTATAAACCAGGCAGCCGTGAAATACCCAGGCAATTGCGCCAAGGTCATCATAACAACATATTGGAAACTTTTTATGAGTGTAAAACCTTTCAAAATCATAACACTGGGAAGCCACAGAAACATCCCGTAATAGGAAAAGACAACACAGAACCACAGAATCCAGAGCATCAAAGTCTTTACCGCATAATCTTTAGTCCATAGTGTCTTAAGCGAATTTACGATTGAGATGGATTTCTTTTCCTTAACCATTTGAAACTTCTCAGAATCAGGTAGATGTATTCTTAAATAAATCGCATAAAAAGCAGGAAGTGCACTGATTAGTAAAGCAATTTGCCAGCCATAAGTTGGAATGACAAAGTATGAAATAAGCGCCGCAATCAGCCAGCCTGCAGCCCAAAAACTTTCAAGCAGCACTACTACTCTGCCTCTTCTCTCTGCAGGCACACTTTCCGACACCAACGTAGAAGCAACTGGCAATTCACCGCCAAGCCCCATTCCAATTAAAAATCTGAAAACCAGAAAAATAGATAAGCTTGTCGTCAAAGCAGAAAATCCGCTTCCTAAGGAAAATAATAATAGCGTAATAATTAATACATTTTTTCGGCCGATACGATCAGCCCAAATCCCAAACACTAAAGCACCTACTGCCATGCCGATAGAGTTCACACTTCCTATCCACCCCATTTGTTCTGAGGTTAAATTCCACTCCTTCTGCAGAGCCGCGATAATAAACGAAAGCATTCCAACATCCATAGCATCGAATAGCCAAGCGACCCCGGCAATCCCCAATAGTTTCCGTTCTTTTACCTTTCCCTTCCCCATTCATTGACCCTCCCCATCACAATCTCAATGAAAACTATTAAAATGAAATCTCTAATTTGTATATTAACTTCTGTCTTGACAGGTGTAAACAACTATTTAAATTATTTTCTAAAGAATAATACTCGTCTAAGTCTCTTTGATTCTACAAGGCTGTTATCTCATAGATTGTTCCTCCTGAATAAATAAGTTAATCACCATTCTGTGATATCGCCAGAATAAAGATAGCTTCTTAACTAAGGGCAGTGTTAATGTTTTATAAAGACATTTATTGTAGAAGGGGAATGTTATGAATAGAAAAATCCGTGTTTTTTTATTTGTTTTCTTCTGTTATTTATTGTGGCTATACTTCGCTATATATGAATCTTCAATTTATAACTGGTGGACAGTAAATGTGATAAAACACGCAACTGATGATACTGTTCAAATAGGTGTCTCATTAGTAAAGGTGTTTGTTGGTACGGTTATATTTACTCTTAGTGGATTTATATTCTATTTATTGTTGAGAAAGAGAAGTTAGTTCTTATTGACTAAGGGGGTTTTAGTTGAATATCCGAGATAGCAAAAACACTGCCTCTGTTTATGGCATTAGCAACAATCTTTACGAAAACATCCAATAGACATTCTCTAATAGGATAAACGGCTATTGAATACAAATAAGCTGGGAGAAAAATAGTTATAATTTATAAAGAAATCCCCTTTATCCTCACCACAAATATCTTCCATTCTGAAAAGGATATACACCGTTCATTGAAGAATTAATATGGAAGTAACTACAACATGCATAAAGATATAATCCTAACAGAATGGTTTTCACCCCATTATTCTGCTTTATTAGAAAGGCGGATTTATTTGTTAAACTCACTAAAATGTATTCAAGAAGTAAAGATAGGAAATACAAAGGTATTAAGAAATCATAAGTGGATACACTTTCTCTACCTTACAAAAGAACAACACGTAAATTTAGAGCAAGTAGAATCTTTAGAGAAATTGCCGCCAAATCCGGTTCTATCCTATGTAGAACGAACCCTTTGGTTATTGAACGAGATGAATCTTCCCATTAATGAAAGGTCAATTATTGAAGATGTCTTGATTTGGTCTGAGGTATCAAAAGGCGGGTTGAAGCACAAACGTAGAGAGTGGGAGAAAAAAGGATTCCAATTGGCCATTCATAATATTGGCTCAGCTCAAATTTATGCTGATGAACAAATGAACCTGCCGTTACACTCCCGCAATTTAGATAGAGAGGAACTTGTTTATCTTCTCATATTAACACATGGGTTAGCCGGTCAATTTATCAGAGGAGAAATCCATTATTCTCAATTCCGTCCCTTAATTTATTGGATTGAGGAACATAAAAACTTAGAATATAACATAGAAAGGATTCTCTATTCCCTAAATCAGTGTGTTATTCAAGCGGTTTCAGATCAGTTGTGGAACAACGTCCATAAGGAAGTAGAAGAAGTACTATCCTGGATAAACAAAGGTGAACAGGCAAAAGAGCTTCCCCTAAAAGAGCGGATGAGAAGATTAAGAAGATCTTCAATCCAGCGCGGGGAAAACTTCGATGATTTATACAATCAGTATTTTGAAAACAAACAATTAGAGAGATACATAGAGTTGTTCTTCAGTAAAATAGATATGTGGTATCTTGAATCTGCTTTACAAGAGTTTTCTTTAGAAGAGTTTTTGAAAATTTTCTTATTGATATTCCAGAAAATTAATCCCCTTACTATACAACAGGTTAGCTTTGAGTCTTTTATGAAGGATATTTACTATGATTACAAGGGGCAAAAAGTAATCAATCTATACAAAAAAAGAATTATCGAGACATTCCTGAATGAGTTTACAATTGATGATTTACTAAAAGGAAAGATGCCTGTAAACGAACACGTTCAAATTCAAATTGAACCCTCAGACTTACTAGGTCAAATTGTAGGGGTTTATTTTAGTTATTCAAGTGCCGGTCAGAAATTAATTGAATTTTGCCAGGAAGCCGAAAAGTCTCCGATCTATGAAAGAGCAATTATCTTACTTTATGACTTTTTTGGTTTCAGGAAAGATGCCTTTGATCGCTTGCAGAATGAAGAAAACTATTTAACCGATATGAATAATGGTCAAGATCATAAAAAGGTCATATCTGATTTTGCTGTAGGGAAGGTAATGCTGGACATTGGAGCCGGAGGCGGTGTGATGCTTGATATCCTATCTGAAAATCACCCAGAAGCAACTGTAATCGGAATTGATATCTCAATTAATGTAGTAGAGGAATTAAACAGGCGAAAATTCAGGGAAAATAAATCATGGCACGTAAAACAGGCAAACGCCTTGGAATTAAAAGACTATTATGAGCCAGGAAGCGTGGATACCATTGTGTTTTCTTCTATCCTACATGAAATGTATTCTTATATTCCGTACAAAGGCAGGAAATTCAATCGAGATGTAGTTATCCAAGCACTGAAAAGTTCTTTTGAAGTATTAAACAAAGGCGGAAGAATCATTATTCGAGACGGAATTATGACTGAGCCTATAGACCAATGGAGACTACTCGAATTTGAAGACCCAAAGGGCATGGACTTCTTTATGAGATATGTTCATGACTTTAGGGGAAGGACTATCAATTATGAAAGACTGGAGAGTCTTCTTATCAAACTGCCTGTTAATGATTTAATGGAATTCCTCTATACGTATACTTGGGGAGAAGAGGCTTATCCACATGAGGTACAAGAACAATTTGGGTATTTTACTCCAAGTGAATATGAAGAAGTTATTCATGTATCTTTAGGTCAAGAGGCAAAAATTATAAAACTTCATCATTATTTACAAAACGGATACGAAGAATTTCTTTTACCTAAAGTAAAAATTATGAATGAAAAAAAAGAGATTGTACCGCTACCGGACAGCACCTGTTTAATTGTAATTGAGAAAACATAAGACAAGAAAAGAGGAGAAATTATCTCTCCTCTTTTTATATGGCTGTTTTCGTAAGGATTTATATGGAAACAACTGCCTCCAGAAAGGAAGTGGCTGTACATCCGTAACTTTTATCCAGGAGCAGCAATCATGCGAAAGCCCGCTGAGTTGTAGAATCACCTTCTTCAATCAAAAGGTGATTTGGCTTTTGACTCTTAGTAGCTATGAGAGATCATATAGTATATTCCCAGCTCTTAATAGCCCTTAGAAAGGATAAAAACAAGCAACTACCCTTATTTGACAAAATTCGGCAGTCCTCAACGTTTTTAGCAGTATTTTTTTATCACCTATGTTATCATACTAGTAAAATCATAGATAAAGGTGAGAAATTACATGAAAAATAGTATTATCTCCCTCGTCGGGTTTATTATTTCGAAGCTCTTCTCTTCCAAAATAAAGAAACATGAAGAAATTCAGCGTCTATCAGAAGATGAAAAATACTAAGACTCCTAAACTCTCCTCATCACGACTTCTTTACTGTTAAATGATACTCATACTGACCAACTAATAATTCAATAATGTGCTCAAACATACGATCTCTTGTTATACGGCCGTTTGAGAATACACCAACAGCTCCTTCTGACTTCCTGATATCCTGTTTCTTTGTATATTCATCCATAACCGGCCCAAGCTCTCTGCCCGAGTATAACTCCTCAGCAATACTTTCCGGTAATTTGATACGTGCACCGCCACTGACAAAGCTTTTGCCTTCTTTCGTGACTAGTGCTCCCCAATTGCATATAAACAATCCATAAGGCGTTTTCACCACTCCGCCTTCAAGACCCAGCCCAAATTCAGCCTGAACTTCCTTCATCGCATTTCTTGCTCTATTTAAAGCACCCTCAATTGTTTCTTCATCCGAGAATGGCTGTTCATTTACCTCAGATGATACATTAACCGGAACAAGCTCAGCTGATAACTCCCGGCCCGCTAATTCTCCAGCCTTAATTTTCGCCGGATTTTTAGTGCCCAAAGCAATTTTAACCATTAATCTGCATCCTTTCTTTAAAAAAGAAGACAGATAGATGCCTCTGCCTTCTCAACTCTTTTATTAACCGTTTTGTTTAATCGTTTCAACGGTTGTTTTATCACAGCTTCTAACTAATTTAACCAATAATTCTTTTGCTGCAGCATAGTCATCAATATGAATAATGGAGGCATGCGTATGGATATACCGTGAACATATACCAATTACGGCACTTGGTATACCGCGATTTGTAATATGTACTTTCCCTGCATCTGTCCCCCCATTTGGAGCAACAAAATATTGATATGGAATATGATTCGATTCCGCAGTATCCAAGATAAATTCTCTCATCCCTTTATGCATGACCATTGTACGGTCATATATTCTAAGTAATGGACCTTTTCCGAGATAACCGAATACAGATTTACTGCCTGACATATCATTTGCAGGACTTGCATCACATGCAAAGAAGATATCAGGATCAATCATCGTCGCCGCTGTACCCGCGCCTCTCGTACCGACTTCTTCCATAACAGTAGCACCGCTGTATAGGATATTAGGCAATGTCTCATTTTGAAGCTCTTCCAGTAGTTCAATCGCCAATCCGCAGCCATACCGATTGTCCCATGCTTTTGCCAGAATTTTTTTAGGATTGGCCATTTGAGTGAATTCACTATATGGGATGATTTGCTGACCTGGTTTCACTCCCATTGCAATTGCATCCTCTTTATCATCAGCACCAATATCAATCAGCATATTACCGATTTCCATAGGTTTGGACCTTTGGGCCTCACTCAGCAAATGTGGCGGAATCGAACTGACAACACCGATAATAGGGCCTGATTCAGTATATACCTGCACTCTTTGTGCCAGCAACACCTGACCCCACCAGCCTCCAAGCGTTTGAAAACGAAGTAACCCCTCAGGAGTAATAGAGGTTACCATAAAACCAACCTCATCCATATGTCCGGCAACCATAATTTTTGGTCCTTGGTCATTTCCGCGTTTCACACCAAAAATACTGCCAAGGCCGTCCTGAATGATTTCATCTGTGTATTTGGATAATTCCTTTTTCATAAACGAACGAACTTCATGTTCAAATCCAGGTGCTCCTGGAATCTCGGTAAGAGTCTTAAATAAATCTAGAGTAGATTGCTTCATATATGTATCCCCTTTACCATGTTATTTTCTATAATCTCTATTCTCATTCTACAGAATCATACTTCCAAATACCACATACATGGAGTTTGTTGGTTAAAAGATGGCACTATTTAAGCTTAAAATGTATAATGAACGGGAATAGATTAACCAAGCAAATGTTAAATAACAGCTATTACCCATTTGATTGGAGGAATATAAGTGAATTGGAAAACATTTATTTCAGGTGTTGCAGCAGGATTTGCAGCAGGTTATGTCGTTAAAGAATTAACAAATCAAAGCAATATTACTTCTCCTGAAAAGATTTTGTCCACTATTAAAAGTACACTTGGACAAGGCGGAGAGACCATCAGAGGCTCATGGATTATGATGAAGCCTGAAAAGTATACAAAAAATGAATTGGATTATGATGTATACAAAGGTGGGCTTACAAAGCAAGAAGGCCTTGAATCTACGCAGTATGAATTTATAGCGGATGCAACAACAGGAACAATCATCGATTTTTACGAACAAGTACATTAATTAAAAATGGTAGAAGGAGGAAAATCACTTTTCCCCCTTCTATTTTTTTATTTCATTAGGCGTTTCAATAAGATAGTAGTAATTTTGAAGGAGAATTATATGTTTTCCCTATTTTATGCGCGAAATCAGGAATTATTGAGCGATTTCCCTTTTTTAAGAGCGAAAACAGTGATTATTGAGCGATTTCCCCTTTTTATGAGCGAAAGCAAGGTTTATTGAGCGATTTCCCCTATTTTATGCGCGAAAGCAGAATTTATCGAGCGAATTTCCCCTCTTATGAGCGAAAAAGATATTGATTGAGCGGGAATTTTAGATATTGGATGCCTCATAACCGCAGCATACCACCACATTAAACTAATAGCCCGTAAAAAAAAGCGCCGATAAGTCACCAACAAGTGACCTACCGGACAGCCTTTATTCTGGTCGATTTCGCTCAACTTTTTCGATTATTCCTTTTCCGTCTGCATCCCATTTGATGGCACGGTAAGCATAATCATGATAAAAAGTGAACCATGCTTTATTTTCAATTCCTTGTTTAATCCATTTCTCTTTTGCATGTATGGAATCCATCGGGTAATCATCATAAGCCAGCACCCATAGAGGATTCTGATGGGCATGCGTTGGCATAAGGTCTCCCATATGAATTAATTGTTGATTATTGTCCTCGAGCACGATAATGCTGTGACCGTCACTGTGGCCGCCTGTATGAATCATCCTCAGTCCTTCAGTGATTAATACTTCACCTTCAAATGTTTCGACCTGTGTAACAATTGGCTTCCAATTTTCTTCCCAGTAGGTATTACGGGAACGAATATTGGGATTCTGAAGTTCTTCCCATTCAATTTTCGAGGTATAAATCGTTGCCTCAGGAAATAGGCTGATCAATTCGCCTTCCTGATAACCAGTCAGCCCACAGGCATGATCAAAATGCATATGAGTCATCAGAATTGCATCGATATCCGAATAGGTCATTCCGAGCCTGCTCAAGGATTCCTCGAGCTTGGACTCTTCACTGACACCATAATTTCTAATTTGTTTTTCCGACAGCTTCCCTTTGCCGAGGCCAGCTTCGATTAAATAATTTTTATGATCTGTCTGTACTAAGATGGGGTCCGACCTTAACTCTATTTGGTTCAATTCATTAACAGGATAACGTTTTGACCATAATGGTTTCGGAACCACTCCAAACATGGCTCCACCATCCATATGAGTATCTCCGCCATTCAACCAGGTTAATGTAAACTTACCAAATTGCAAAGTTTCCATAATCTATAAGCCCCTTTTTATAAGTGTGTTGACAGATCAAAAAACCATAGGATTAAAAGGAGACTTCACAACGATAAATTGGATTGCCCTTTGCTGAAAATTTTTGTTCATATTCAGTCATAATATTGCCTTCCATATCACTGTTGTGTAAATCCAAGCTCACTTCATTTAATGTCATCCCATAATGCGAGAAGCTTACAAGTGAGTATTCAAATAATCCTCTGTTATCTGTCTTAAAATGAATTTCGCCATGCTCCGGCAAAATTCCTTTATATAGATCAAGGAATGTCTTATACGTCAATCTTCTCTTTTCATGACGTTTCTTAGGCCATGGATCAGAGAAATTCAGATAAACACGGGAAACTTCTCCCTCTGCAAAAATATTTGGAAGCTCTTCGGCATTCACATTCAGCAACTTCACATTTGGAAGATTAGAATCCAGCAATCGATCTAGTGCTGTAACAATCACACGCTCTGCCAATTCAATACCGATATAATTAATATCCGGATTTTGTGCAGCCATACCATTAATAAATTGTCCTTTACCAGTACCTACTTCTATATGAATCGGATTATTATTCCCAAACACTTCATTCCATGAACCCTTTTTAGTAGTCGGCTCCTGAATGCAATAATAAGGATTGGCCATTAGCTTATCCTTAGCCCATGGTTTATAACGTTGTCTCAAATTTGTGCACCTCCGCTAAAATACGTAAAAAAAGAGTAGCATAACATTTCATAAAATACCATGCTTATTAGTTAAAACATAATAAAAACCGGCATATGCCGGTTAAATATGAATAAATTTGGCTAAACTTTCACAACCTAAAATTGAATATGAAGAGAAGGGTTGTGGATAATTTGCCATTATCACAAAATCATCATTGGATGTTAGTAAAAGATATTTTAAATAATCATCAAGAAGATTGCTGCGGTTCACAATCAGAAGTTGAACAGCTTGAGAGAACTGTTAAATCCCTGATGGTTCAACCCGGTCTTGATGTAAATACAAAAGCTGTACTTGATGAGATTTACCAATACAGCCAAAGCGGTATACATGCCGCCAACCTAGAAAGTCATATAGAAGCACACCAGCAGCAACTCTCTGGCTGGGTTCGAGACATTGATCAATATTCCTGAGCAAATTTTAAATATTCGATATACCGGTTCATTTCATGCAACCGGTTTTTTCGTTTGTGCAAGACTATATTTTGTATAACCTGTGCAAGCACATGCCATTTCATCCTTAACTTAAGGTCTTCAGTGAGCTCTAATCCGTATTTGGATAGCCATTCCTTCCAATGCTCTTGTTTAACATAGGAATATAATAGCATACCGATATCCATAGCCGGATCTGCGATAATTGCACCGTCCCAATCAATCAAATATAGATCACCATTGTCAGAAATAAGGAGATTATTATGATTAATATCACCATGGCATACAACTTGCTGGTCACTGTTGACATCCTGTATATGTCTTTCCATAAATTCAATCGTATTTTGAATACTTGGATGATTTTCTAATTCCTTATCAAGGGAATTTTTTACGGACATTAGGATTTGTGTAGGTGTTTGGGCTGTCTTACCTAGGCGTCGAAGCATGTTTAATAAAGGTTTAGAAAGATGGATTTTCTGAAGCAATTCAGCAACCGCTTCTTCACTCATCTCAGTAGGATGTAATTCTCTACCATTCATCCATTCCTGAGCAGTAATCACGTCTCCATTTTCAAGCCTCTTGGTCCAGATCAGTTTTGGCACTATTCCTTCAGCGGAAAGCACAGCTAAAAAAGGAGACGAATTCCTTTTTAAAAATAGTCTTTGCTCATCATGCCTGGCAATAAACGCTTCACCTGTTGCTCCTCCGGCAGGGGTTATCTCCCACTCTTGCCCTAAATAATCCATGGTATTCACCTTCAATAATCTAATCTATTCTGGCATGGTTGTATGTAAAAATAAAAAAGACAGCCATTGACTGCTTTTTTCCAATAGCCATCTTATTAAATTTTAGTAGGTTAGGGACACATTCGTCAAGTGTTCCTGACTATTATTCCTGAACAAACACATATGTTCGCAAAGGTTCAAGGGTATAATCTCTTATGCTTTTCCTGATTATACGGTCTCCTTGTCCATCAGCACAACTATCACAAAGAATATCCCATTCAGTATCATTTGGCAGAGTGATTGCTGTTTCCTTTTCAGCATGGTGGAAGATTACTAAAATATTTTTCCAGCTTCCATATTCACCGACATTTTCATACATCAGGGCATGACAATTAACATGAATATCGACAATTTTCATATGTCTTTCTATTTCTTCACGTGTTCGAAAACGGAATGCACCATGGCTTTTTCGAATTTGTATCAAGCATTTTAAATAAGATATTGTTTCATCATGTTGCTCTCTTAGATCCCAATTAAGTTCATTTATCCAATCCGGTGAACAATAACTATTTTCGATTCCTTGTTTTGTTCTAAAAAATTCCTGTCCACTATGCAAAAATGGAATACCTTGTGAAAGCAAGACAATACTTGTAGCAAAAAGATGACGGCGCTGCCTTAATTCATTTGACTCCAACCCATTAGCCACCTGAAGGCGATCCCATAATGTGTGATTATCATGACATTCCACAAAATTGACTGATTGTACCGATGTCAATGGATATTCGGTACCTGTATTGGTCACAAGCTCAAAGAAATCATGCGGCTCTACTCTTTTACCGGAAATATAGCCGATATCTTTTAAATCAAAATTACTTCCTTTAATCGTATCTCTAAAGCGATCATTAAAGAATCCAATACCCGTTAATTTATGAGCATTTGCAATCGTTGATTTTTGCTCAGCAGGGAGTGCTGTGTGTAAATCCCAGCCTTCTCCGATGAGAATGGCATCCGGTCTTATTTCTCTTACCACACGTTCTATTTCCTTCATCGTATCCAAGTCTAGTAAGCCCATTAAATCAAATCTAAATCCATCAACCTGAAAATACTCCAACCAATATTTAATGGAGGCTATAATGAATTTTCGGACCATAAATCGTTCTGATGCTACATCATTTCCACAGCCGCTGCCATTTGAAGGCATTCCGTTTGAATCATAGCGGAAATAATAGCCAGGTACGATTTTCTCAAAGTTAGACAATTCCTTTTGAAATACATGATTATAAACAACATCCAAAATAACGCCAAGTCCATTTTTATGAAGACTCTTAATCAATTCCTTTAATTCTTCTATTCGATTGAACGGCAGATGCGGATTTGTGCTGTAGACTCCTACTGGAGAATTAAAATGACGCGGATTATAACCCCAATTATACTCCTTACCAATGACTGTTTCATCAACCCCTGAGAAATCATTAACCGGCAAGAGTTCAATATGAGTAACTCCAAGTTCCTTTAAATAACTGATCCCGGTTGAATATCCTTTGTTTGTTTTCGTATTTTCTTCTGTAAACGCCAAGTATTTCCCCTTGGCATCCATGCCGCTGTTGTTATGATGAGAAAAGTCGCGTACATGTGTTTCATAGATAATTGCATCGACATGGCTGTCTAACGTAGGAATTTTATAGGAATGTCTTTCGATTTTTTCGGGATCTATAATAGCGCTGTATTGGCCATTTACAGAAACAGCCTTCGAATATGGGTCGGTTGCTTCTCTCCAAATATAATTGACACGAACCAAATAAGAATAAAAATAACCCTTTAAATCATTATGAATCGTTAATGACCATACTCCTCTTTCCCCCCGCTGCATCGCCACAGTTCCTTTTTCGGCCCCAAAATCATTGATTAGCTTAACCTTTACACTGGTAGCAGTTGGTGCCCATAGCTTAAACACTGTCTTTTCTTTTGTATAGACAGCGCCTAAATCATTTCCATCATAATGATAATGTTCATCAAATTCAGGAGTCCGGATTACTGCACCTGTCCGAAGTCCAAAGGCTATTCCTTTATCATCCTCTATTTGATACTCTTCACCGAGCGGTATTTCAAATGGAGCCGTACATATATATTTAATGTAATGCTCTATTCGAACGACCTCTTCAACCTTTAATACGCCAATTTTTTGACCTTCGAAATAAATCGTAAAGGTCGGGGTTTCGTTATCACGATAATTAAGTGGAATTAAGATGGTAATTTTGTTTAATGCGTCCAAAAAAGCTGAAAACCTATCTGAATACACAATACTCACTCTCCTAAAGCTGCAATATTTACTTTATGATGATGCATATTAACGACTACCTTATCATTGCCAATATAATCGCCATCTGCATGAATAAATGCTGGTTGCTCAGAAGAAAGTTTTATATTCTTCCCTTGTAATTCCTGTACTCCCCTTATTTTGAGATGGCCGCCCCAAACTACTGTGACGAACATAAGTATCAGTTTCCATTTGGAAATATTATGTACGATTATGATATGAAAAAGCCCGTCATCTGGTTTCGAGTTTGGTGAAATCTTTATTCCTCCACCAAAATAGGGCTGATTGGATGTCGTAACAAGCCAAACATTTTTATAGTTGAGGTCCCGGCCATCTATCGAAAGAGAAACATCAATTGGTCTATATGTTAACCATTTAATAAAAAAGAAATATAAATAAACAAGCTTTCCAGCGCCTATTTTATTAAAGTAATATTTTGATTTCGACTCATTTACAGCTTTTGTAACTGCTGCATCCAATCCCATACCCAAACTGTTCATAAAATACCCTTGTTTGTCAGTTTTATAGGATCCTAGATCGATTGGTGTCATTTTTTCACTATTTAGACACAATTTTTTAAATGCTTTAGTCGGATTTTTATCAATCTGGTATCCTCTTGAAAAATCATTTCCGGATCCTGCAGGAATATAAGATATCCTGGCTTCTTTATATCCGACAGCACCATTAATGACTTCATGAATCGTCCCGTCTCCACCTACAGCAATAATTAACGAATCACTCTCCTTTTCCAAAATTTCTCTAGTGATTTTACAGGCATGTCCTTCATATTCTGTATACCTATATTGGTAATGGATATTTTCACGTTCTAGGTATTTTTTTACCTTTTTCCAAATTTTTAAGCTTCCCCTATTCTTCGCGGCAGGATTTATAATGAAATTGAACTTCTCCTTGCTCATTAAAGCTTCCCTATAAACCGCTCTCTCTATCAAGCTCCTCCAACTCCTCTTCCAAATCCATTCTAATAGTGTAGGCTGTACTGCAGTAGTCCAATAGAGCCTGACCTGACTTAAGCTGTTGGTTTTTTATAGGAGACTGATTATTACGTATGCCCTCAAACCATCTTGCATAAGAACGCTTGTAGATGATTATCTCTGTATGGTTGGCATTTACATCATCGATATATCCATTACGACAAATGATTCCTTTCCTGATTGGCATATCAATCTCCTTGCTTTCTAAGATCCTCTTAATGATTCTTTCCATACGATTTATGGATATATACGGGTTTAACACTTTTTTGTCTGCCCGATTATGATGTTTTCTTGTCCAAAATCTTCCCCTGTCCGCCAAAAATACGGCATCCTCTTCTGCTTCAAGAAAAGTTAAGCACCATATTTCCGTAGGCGTCATAAGCAGAATATCCAATTCGACCGGTGCATTTTTAAACTGAAAGACAGGCTTGTAAAGAATTAAGCAGTTATCAGGAAAGCATTGCAAAAAATAACGCAGTTTCTGGTCATATACATAATTGGCATTTACTTACAGATTTTTCTCTTAAGGTTGAACTCGCCCATTTAAGCTGAAAATTAAAAATCCGATCTAAAAATTGCCGTTTTAAATCGCTCTCTATTCGTGGGGGGAATTTCAAAAACCGTCCCAATTCCTGTTCTCTGTTTGAAACAGTTTGCCCTTCATGAACGTGAAAAGGTTCGCTTTGTTCTCTTTTAGTAAATATCTTCTTAAACGTCTCCGAGAGAGTTCTCTTTTTAATGGGATCATCCTGATTTTGATATATCTCATTGTTTTCTCCGCCAATCAGCCAGTCATTGATATCTCCTTCTTCATAAGCCTGCTTTAGTTTAGTCCACTGCTGTTTTTTTAAGCGGACAAACTGAGAGGAATAATGATAAATATCCTGTTCATAACGGGATACATAATCCTGCAGTTTAATTAATTGTCCCATCCCGTTTCCCCTGCCCTTTTCTAGTCTCTTTAAAATCTATATGGTCATTTTAGATGTGCATAATCATGACCAATAAAGCCTTCATGTTTTAATCAATTCAACCTACCATTACGTTTATGAATATCTTACACCAATGGAAATTTAATGATCGGTTCATATTTAGGAATAGATTGGCTATTGGTTTGATATAGAACGAGATGCTGTACCTGAAATTCTGGTATAGATGGGAGAGAGTCTTCTAGTTGTCTTAGACTGTCTTTTTCCATTGCCTCCATACATCTTCTTGCTATCGTAGCATGCGGTGTAAACGGCTTTGTATCCAACTTAAAGCCGATACTTGTACAAGCATTCCATACGTTCTTCTGCACTTCATATAAGATCGGCTGTTTCCTCACATCTGCCCATAGAATTCTTGGCTGATTCACCATACCAAATGTACCCAATCCTTTAATCGTTAATGGAAATGAAACAAGTTGCTCTGCTCTTGACTTCAATAAATTCACAGCACCATCCAACATACTATGAGAGGCACTGCCAAGGAATGCTAAAGTAATATGATAATCGCTTGGATGAACCCAGCTTTTAAATGCATACATACGTTCTAATTCAGCAGCCCATTGGTGCAATGATTCTTTAATCTCCTTAGGTAATTCAATTGCAAAAAAATAATGATTCTGTCTATTCATCGGCCTATCTCCTTCATATTTTAACATAATGTCCATCCTTCTATTTTAACTATTTAGACGATTTTGAATAAAAATGTTTATTCAAAAAAGAGTTCAGGGTTAGTATTCCCTGAACTCTTTTCCATTTACTTTAATCTTCCGCATTCATTTTCAATTTTAGCAAGGAAGGCTTTCTGAAGCTTTCTTGTTGTAGTATATGGGGCTTTTCCAACCGCTTGTCCGTTGGTTTTTACAACGGGTATAATTTCTAATGTGGTACCAGACAGAAATACCTCATCAGCCGACATTAATTCCCCAGGTGTAAATGGTCTTTCTTCGTAAGGAATTGAAAGCTCCTCACAAAGCATTAAAACCAACTGCCTGGTAATCCCATTTAAAATTAGATTGTTTGCAGGATGAGTAATCAGAATACCATCCTTTATAATCGATACATTCGTATGACTGCCTTCTGTTATCATGCCATCTCTGTTTAAAATCGCTTCCTTACATCCCTGTTTAACCGCCTCTTCAAAGGCTAGGATATTACCGAGAAGGTTCAAGCTTTTAATATCGCAATTAAGCCACCGTTTATCTTCAATAATACAGACTTCAGCACCTGACTCCATCAGTACAACAGGACGTTCAGATTCTCTTGTATAAGCGATAAAGGTCGGTACCACCTCTTTACCTGGAAAAGCATGATTCCGCGGTGAAACCCCCCGTGTAAATTGCAGATAAACAGTACCGGTAGTCAGCTCATTTTTAAGAACCAATTCCTCAATAATCTCCTTAAGGCGTTTCGGACTGTAGGGTATCTCTATGCCGATCTTTTGTGCGCTTGCAAACAGACGCCTGCTATGCCCTTCCCACGCAAATAGCTTTCCATTATAAATCCGTATAACCTCGTAGATACCATCCCCAAATTGATACCCACGATCTTCTATATCGATGGCAATTGTTTCTCTTTTCGAAAGGACGCCATTGTGAACAATATAATCCATTTCCCCCAACTCCCCTTGTGATAGATTATCTTGTTAATTCATAGATAGCTTGTGCATACATAGCTGTTGCTTTTAATAAATCGTCAATCATGATGTATTCGTCTTTTTGATGAGCTACATCTTCCCTCCCCGGAAATAAAGGGCCAAAGGCAACCGCATTTTTCAGCGCACGCGCATACGTCCCGCCGCCAATTGCCAATAGCTCAGGTTCTTCCCCTGTGTGCTCGTGATAAATTTTTTGCAAAGTTTTAACCAATTGGCTATTTGCATCCACATGGTGAGGTCCCAAATGGGTTTTTATAGTCGCAGTAAATTGATGCTTATCAGCGATTTGCTCAATCGTTTTCCATCCATTCTCAAAATCATATGTCACAGGATAACGCATATTGAAGGCAATCTTACCTAATTCGCCATTTCTATATGTAATAATTCCATAATTAATGGTTAAATCACCGGTAATATCATCCGAATAAGCTACACCAAGTTTTCTTCCTCTGGATTCACTGCTCAAATACTGATGGATGAATTCAAAAAATGCACGGTCATCCCCACGTAAAGGCATGGTGAATAGAAAATCCGCCAGCTTAAGACCTGCATTAAGTCCAAGATCAGGCTCCATACCATGGACAGATATCCCTTCCATCGTTAAGATGACCTCATTATCTAACATGGAATATGTACCTTTTAAATTATGATCTTTCAAGTACATTGCAAATTTTTCTTTCCACTCTTTCGCCTCATCGAAATTAAGAGAAATAGTTGCTTTAGCTGCCTCTGGTACCATATTAAAACGCTGGCCCGCTTCAAAGCTTTTCACAACAAAGGATTCAGCCGGTATACTTTTTGATTTCATATCCATTGTGAAATCTGCTATCCCCTTTTCTGCATAGATAATTGGAAAATCAGCATCCGGCACGAACCCTACCGTTGGCATTTCTTCTTTTTCAAAATAATAATCCATACAGCGCCAGTCACTTTCTTCATCCGTACCCAAAATCAATCGAACTCTTTTATTTAAATCGATGCCCATTTCTTTAATGATCTTCATCGCATAATAGGCAGCCATCGTTGGTCCTTTATCGTCGATCGCGCCACGTGCAAATATTTTTCCATCCCGAATATCTGCTGAATAAGGGTCGCTGGTCCAGCCCTCTCCCTCAGGCACTACATCCAAATGTCCAAGTATACCGAGGAGCTCATCTCCGTTTCCCATTTCCAAATGAGCTCCATAGTTATCAACATTTTTAGTGGTAAAACCGTCTTTTTCTCCAAGCTGAAGCATAAAATCAAGCGCTTCCTTTATTCCAGGACCAAAAGGAATATCAGTAGTTGATGCAGATTCATCCAGTGTACTTTTAATTCGAAGTAATTTCTGGGTGTCGGCAATCAAATCATTTTTTCTCATTTCCACTTCTTTTTGCCAATTAAGATCCATAAAAGTGACCCTCATTTCTTTGTCATATCATTTATCGTTATTATATCGAATTTCAGCATGATTAGCATTTTTTGTTGAACCACATGACTGTGCCGTTCATATTTTATAGTGTAATAAATAAAATATATCGTATTGTTGTCATAGTGCCTGTATCGCAAAAATAGATATAGTTAAGTGAATTTTCATTTTATTTTATTGGAAAATATGGATTTAAAATTTAGAGAGGGGTATTATAGTACTAGAAGGACTTGTATTTTGAAGTCCTAAAAAAGGAGTGCTGTATAGGTGATAACTTAGTTAAGTGGGATGGTTAACAGCCTTTATACCTTGCAGGTTGGAATGTTGCCATTGGAAACTATCCATAAGGAGTGGTTTTTTGAAACCTTCAACAAACCGTATGCTTACCAGAATTAAGTCCATTTATATGTTCATCGTCCGCAACGGCACGGTAACAACCCAAGAATTAGTGGATGAATTTGGAATTACTCCACGCACCATTCAGAGGGACTTAAATGTGTTGGCTTATAACGAACTTGTTGTCAGCCCCAGTCGTGGAAAGTGGACCACCACTCAAAAGAAAGTTAAATTAACCTCGTAATGATTTAAACAGTTTTTCCTACAAAAAGAAGACCGCTTTTTAACGGTCTTCTTTTTCCGGAGTACGTGTATTCAATAGGTTGATCTCTTCTTCAGTCATTTCTCTGTACTCTCCTGTTTTCAAGCTCTCATCCAACTCAAGCTCGCCCATCTTAATTCTTTTCAAATACACTACTTTTTTTCCTACAGCTTCAAACATCCGTTTAACCTGATGATATTTTCCTTCTGTTATGATGACTTCTATTTCAGATCTTGGACCACTTGTAAGAATCCTTAATTTTCCCGGTTTCGTTACATATCCATCATCCAATGTAACTCCCTTAGCAAACTGTTCAATATCTTCCTCGGTTACAATCCCCTGAATAACTGCGTAATAGGTTTTAGGAACATGTTTTTTGGGAGCAAGCACCTCATGAGCAAGCTGCCCATCATTTGTAAGAACCAACAGCCCTTCAGTATCCCGATCCAGCCTTCCAACAGGGAATGGTTTTTTACTTGCATCTTCAGGTTCCAATAAATCAAGCACCGTTTTCAGCCTGTCATCTTCTGTGGCAGATATGTATCCGGCCGGTTTATTCATTAACAAATAAATGTATTCCTTATAGTTGACTTGCTCTCCATAAACGGTAATTACATCCTCATCCGGATTGACATGCTTTTTAGCATCGCTTATTTTTACATCATTACAAAGAACTGCCCCTGATTTAAGTAATTGTTTAACCTCTTTCCGGCTTCCATAACCGGAGTTAGCCAATAATTTATCAATTCTCATCCTAAAATCACCCATTTTCCTTTTTTGAATAGACTAATGCTGAATATAAATTGAAGGAGTGTTCTAAATTTATGGATTATCAACAACAACCCTCTAACGAACAAGATGATAGACAATTGCCACAGCCAGCCGGTTTTCCTGGACCAGGAGGCCTATTTCCTGGCTTAGGTGGAGTTAATGCCCGTATAGATCGGCTTGAAAACCGCTTTGAACGTCTGGAGCGCCAATTTGAACGCCTTGATCGACGTGTATCCCGGATTGAACGAGCACTTGGAATGCGATACTAATTATGAGAATGGCCTGCTTTAAATAATAAGCAGGCCTTAAAGTTAAACTTTCACATTTTAATTTGATTAATTCCCTCTCGTGAAACGGCTCAATTTTAGCTTGCGCAATAGTCCATCCGTTCGCTCTCCAAAAATGACATGTAATAGACCACTTTTAATGGATAAGAAAAAGTAGATTAGGACCCCGACTGGAACAGTAATCGCCACCCTGAAAACCGCATCCATCTGACCTTTTGAACCTATCCAGGAAGACAGGACCTGATCCAGACTCCATACAACCAAGGCCATAACCCCAGCAAATATGAGTGATAATAATCCCCTTCTCAGCACAGATTTTATTCGATAACCAGTAAAGTAATAAATTACATATAAATTAATAAGTGTACTGACCGTATATCCAATTGCAGTCGCATAAACTGCCCCATTCGTTTCAAACATTTTTATAAACGGAATATTAAGGCTCAGTTTTATTAATATCCCAGTCAATAAACTAAGGACTGTAAAACGCTGCTGGCTTATTCCCTGCATGATTGCAGCTGTAACAGAAAATAAAGCAAATAGAATAGCAACCGGTGCATAAACTTTCAATACTTCTGACCCTAAATCAAGAAATCCATAAAACGATCCATATACGCTCTCAGATAAAACACTGATTCCTACAACTGCCGGTATCAAAATAAACAGCAAAGTTTGGAACGTTTCTGTTAATTGTTGTTTGTATAGCTTCCAATTCTTTTCAACAAACGATTTCGTTACACTAGGAACAATGGACAACGAAAAGGCTGTAGCAAGTGTCATTGGAATAAGGACAAGCTTTTGAGTCGATACATTTAAAACACCAAAAGCCACATCTGTTGTTGCCTTTTCTCCAATTGATACCATCGCTCTGTTAAAAGTAACCGTATCAACTAACTGGAATAGAGGCATAGCCAAACCAACAAAAATAAATGGTATTGAGGAAACAATGATTTCTTTATAGATCTCTTTAAGAGATATATCTATTTCATTTTTACTTTCGCTCAAAAGTTTATCGAGATGACGTTTCCGCTTTTTCCAATACCATAAGAGAACAAGAAATCCGAAAACCGCTCCAATAAAGGCTGAAAATGTTGCCACACTCATAGCCTGTACGACATCTCCGCCCATTAAATTCAGGACAATATATGCACCGCCCAGCAGGAATATAATTCGTGCTATCTGCTCGATAACCTGGGAAACAGCTGTCGGCCCCATTGACTCATTTCCTTGAAAGAACCCACGCAATATACTTTGCGAAGGTACAAGGATCAGAGCAAAGCTAACAGCCCGTATAACCGATGTAACATCCTCAACGGAAAATTTTTGCGTATCCATCATGGCAGCCAATCCAGGGGCGCTAACATACATAATGAGAAAAGCCGAAATCCCCGTTAACATCATTATTTTTCGGCTTGATTCAAATAGCTTACGCCCAACTGCATATTCACCCATTGCATTATATTTGGCCACAAATTTGGCCACCGCGAGGGGAATCCCTCCCGTTGATATACTGATGAAAATCGTATAGGGGATATACGCAAAGCCGTATAACGCCATTCCTTCTTTGCCGACAATTTGATTAAAAGGAATAACATAAAACAATCCGAGTATTTTCGATAAAACCATACCAACTGTTAGAATAAAAGTGCCTCTAATAAGTTTCGATGACATGTAACAATCCCTTTCACTCTTTCCCTTAACCTGTAAGAAATATATTTTCATGAGTCTTTTTGTTTATTTGTTCACTATTCTGTAGTTTACTCTTTTCTATCCTTTTTGACAATTGAACTTCAATTTGTTTACGACTTTTGCCTTATTCATAAAATCACTTATAATAGAACATATTAGCATGTTTTAGAAAAGAGATGGAATAATGAAATACGATGTAATAATTATAGGCGGAGGCCCCTCCGGTTTAATGGCTGCCATAGCAGCTGCAGAAAACGGCGCTTCCACCTTATTAATAGATAAAGGATCCAAGCTTGGCCGAAAGCTGGCCATTTCAGGCGGAGGCCGATGCAATGTCACAAACCGTCTGCCGATTGATGAGATTATCAAGCATATTCCCGGTAATGGCAAGTTCCTGTACGGTGCATTCTCTGAATTTGATAATGAGGGAATTATTTCTTTCTTTAAGAAACTGGGAGTTGAATTAAAAGAGGAAGATCACGGAAGAATGTTTCCAGTTAATGACAAAGCTCAATCCGTTGTGGATGCAATGATGAATCGTTTGAAGCAATTGGGTACCGATATACGCACAAACTCACCTATAGCTGATGTTTTGTATGATTCAGGGAAAGTAATTGGCGTTCGGACACAAACAGGCGAAACGATCGAAGCTGACTCCGTTGTCATTGCTGTTGGCGGTAAATCCGTTCCTCACACCGGGTCAACCGGTGATGGCTATGCTTGGGCGGAAAAAGCTGGACATACTGTTACAGAGCTATTCCCAACTGAGGTTCCGCTCACGTCAGCTGAAAATTTTATCAAACAGAAAACATTACAGGGTCTTTCACTTCGCGATGTCGCAATCAGCGTAATGAATCCTAAAGGAAAACCATTAATTACCCATCGTATGGATATGATTTTCACACATTTTGGTCTATCAGGTCCAGGTGTCCTGCGATGCAGCCAATTTGTTGTAAAGGCCCTCAAAAAATGGAATCTTAAAGAGGTCGTTGTCCAAATTGACGCGCTCCCTGATTTAAATGAAGAACAGGTATTCCAACAGATTATTAAAATTATTAAATCGGATGACAAAAAAGCTGTCAAAAACAGCTTAAAAGGTTTAGTGCCTGAAAGATATTTATTATTTTTACTGGAGCGTAACCAGATTGACCCTTCTTCCCAGGGGGCAGTCATCGCCCATGAGAAATGGCGTTCTTTAAGCAAAGATATTAAAAAATTCCCTGTCCGTGTTAATGGAACACTTTCTTTAGAGAAAGCATTTGTGACTGGCGGAGGAGTATCGGTTAAAGAAGTTGAACCAAAAACAATGGCCAGTAAATTCATGAATGGCTTATATTTCTGCGGAGAAATTTTGGACATTCACGGATATACGGGCGGCTATAATATCACTTCAGCTTTGGTAACCGGCCGTTTAGCAGGATTAAATGCTGCAGCAAAGAATAATTTCCTGGCATAAGAAAGGATGGTATAAGTGCAGGATATAGCCCAAACGATAAAAAACAATAAGCTGTTTTCGCCGCTTATTTACATGTTGTTTTTCATCTATTTAGCCATCCTTTCCTATCTTTTGTTTTTTGGATACTACAGACAAGAAGACAGGATAGAATCTTATAATCTTGTTCCCTTTAAAACAATCAATATGTATATTACGTTTGCTGATTACTTCAAATTTAAAATATGGTTTTCGAATCTATTCGGTAATATTATCGCTTTTATGCCATTTGGATTTTTTCTGCCAATCGCCTTTAAAAAGCTGAGAAATTTACTGATTATCACATTTCTGTCCTTCTTGTTTTCTTTATTTGTGGAGACGATGCAGCTTACCTTCCATGTCGGTGGATTTGATGTAGATGATATTCTATTAAATACAATCGGAGGTTTCTTTGGCTACATGGTTTTCAAGCTCATGTATAAGCTTTTCAAAAAACCCGTAACCTAATAAGTTCAAACCTAAAAATAAGTGGAGAAACAAGTTTGTTTTCTCCACTTATTTTTACTATATTCAATTGTAATTTTAGCTGTAACGATTGAGTTAGCAAAAATTAAATTCATCAACCTATGGATTATTTCTTAGATGTTCCGCTTCATCTGGGAATAGACTTGTTCCTACGGGTAAATATGAACCAAGAATTAATTTTACCAAAAATGATAACTACTCATTTTTTATAGATAACCATTGCGCTAAAACAATAGATTTGGTCTTCCTCATCCTCTTCACCGAAAGCTGCTATATTATATTTTATATCTACAATGCTGTCCTCATCTATTTTTCCGAGAAAATGATTCATCCCTTTTTCCAGGTCTTTTTCATGTTCATAATCAAACATTTTTACTTGGATCACGGCAAAGACTCCTCCTGTTTTTATATATCTTTGCCAGACTTTTATATTTTTATACTATTCAGAATACCATTTCCCCTTGCCAATGCATCATACCGCCCTCCATTGAGGCTGTCTTATATCCCTTCTCCTGCAGAAAATAAGCCACATTTTCACTTCTTACTCCTGCATGACAGATTAGAATATACTCCTTTTCTTTATCAAGCTCATCAAGCCGATCGGGTATTTCTCCCATTCTCATATGAATAGCACCTGGTACCATGCCATTTATAACTTCATAATCCTCCCGTACATCAATGATGGATAATTCCTCTCCATTTTCAATTCTGATCTGCAGCTCTTCGGGTTGGATAATTTTTATTTCTTCCATCTCCATTTTCCCCCTTTATAAAAAAGCCGTCTTACGTTTTATTAAACGTAAGACGGCCACACTTGTTAGTTTGCAACGATATTTACTAATTTTCCTGGAACAGCAATAACCTTACGGATTGTTTTACCGTCAATTTGCTCTTGGACCTTTCCGTTCTCCATTACGATTTTTTCCATTTCTTCTTTCGTAATGCCGGCCGGTACCTGAAGTTTTGCTCTCATTTTACCGTTTATTTGAATAACAATTTCAATTTCATCATCAACCAATTTGGACTCATCATATGCAGGCCATGAAGTATAGGCAAGTGTTTCATTGTTGCCCAGTCTGCTCCAAAGTTCTTCACTGATATGAGGGCAAATAGGTGACAAGAGCTTCACGAATCCTTCCATATATTGAATTGGAAGGATTTCCGCTTTATACGCTTCATTAATAAACACCATCATTTGAGAAATAGCTGTATTAAAGTGAAGTGCTTCCAAATCTTCTGTTACCTTTTTAACCGTTTGATGATAGATTTTCTCAAGGTGAGTATCATTGGATTCAGTGATCTTATCATTTACTGTACCGTCATCGGTAATAAACAATCTCCAAACACGGTCAAGGAAACGTCTGGAACCATCAAGTCCGTTTGCAGACCAAGCAATGGATGCATCAAGCGGTCCCATGAACATTTCATAGAGACGAAGTGTATCCGCACCATGGCTTTCTACGATATCATCCGGATTTACTACATTTCCTTTGGATTTACTCATTTTTTCGTTATTTTCTCCAAGTATCATTCCTTGGTTAAATAGCTTTTGGAAAGGTTCCTTTGTAGGAACAACACCAATATCATACAAGAATTTGTACCAGAATCTTGCATAAAGCAAGTGAAGTACAGCATGTTCTGCTCCGCCAATATACGTATCTACTGGCATCCAATGCTTAAGCTTTTCAGGATCAGCAATCGCGTTTGGATTTTTCGGATCGATATAGCGCAGGAAGTACCAGCAGCTGCCCGCCCATTGAGGCATTGTGTTTGTCTCGCGTCTTCCTTTACGGCCGTTCTCATCTACTACATTTACCCACTCTTCAATGTTGGCAAGAGGAGATTCACCTGTACCTGATGGTTTAATTTCGGTTGTTTTCGGAAGCATAAGCGGGAGCTCAGATTCAGGTACAGCTGACATAGTACCATCTTCCCAATGAATAATTGGGATAGGCTCTCCCCAGTAACGCTGACGAGAGAAGTTCCAGTCACGCAAGCGATAGGTTACTTTCTTCTCACCAATTCCTTGTTCTTCAAGCCATTCGATCATTTTGCCAATTGCTTCTTCTTTATTCAAGCCATTCAAGAATTCAGAGTTTACATGTTCTCCTTCTCCTGCATAAGCTTCTTTTTCAATATTTCCGCCCGCTACAACCTCACGGATTGGCAAATCAAATTTCTTAGCGAATTCATAGTCACGTTCATCATGAGCCGGAACTGCCATAATTGCACCTGTACCATAGCTCATCAATACATAATCAGCAATCCAGATCGGAATCTCTTCCCCATTTGCCGGGTTGATTGCATATGCTCCTGTGAATACACCTGTTTTCTCTTTAGAAAGCTCTGTTCTCTCAAGATCGCTCTTAGATTGAATTTCCTTTTTATACGCTTCAACTGCTTCTTTTTGCTCTGCTGTTGTAATTTTATCCACAAGCGGATGCTCTGGTGACAGGACAGAATATGTTGCCCCGAACAAGGTGTCAGGACGTGTCGTGAATACCGTGTAGGATTCGTTCGTACCTTTAATCTTAAAAGTTACAGATGCTCCCTCAGAGCGTCCGATCCAGTTACGCTGCATATCCTTAATGCTTTCAGGCCAATCCAATTCATCCAAATCCTCAATCAAACGATCTGCATAAGCCGTAATTTTCAAAATCCATTGGCGCATAGGCTTACGGATAACCGGATGTCCGCCCCGCTCACTTTTCCCATCAATAACTTCTTCGTTAGCCAAAACTGTTCCGAGTGCCGGACACCAGTTAACCGGTATTTCAGCCATATAGGCAAGTCCTTTTTCATATAGCTTTAAGAAAATCCACTGCGTCCATTTATAGTACTCTGGGTCGGTTGTATTGATTTCCCTGTCCCAGTCATAGGAGAACCCAAGTGATTTAATCTGACGTGTGAATGTACCGATATTTTTAGCTGTAAACTCTTCCGGATCATTTCCTGTATCAAGAGCATATTGCTCGGCAGGCAATCCAAATGCATCCCAGCCAATTGGATGAAGGACATTATATCCCTGCATACGTTTCATGCGAGATAGAATATCTGTTGCTGTATATCCTTCAGGATGCCCTACATGAAGGCCGGCTCCTGATGGATAAGGAAACATATCCAAAGCGTAAAATTTACGCTTCCCTACATGATCAGTCGTTTTGAATGTTTTGTGTTCTTCCCAATAAGATTGCCATTTCTTTTCAATCTCTACATGATTGAAACTCATCCTAATTCCTCCTACATGGTTCAAAATTGCTGTGCTTAAAAGCTTAAAACAATAAAAAAAGCCACTCATCCCTAATAAGTAGGGACGAGAGGCTTGTTATTAACTTCCCGCGGTACCACCCTGATTGATGCAGTAAATATGCATCCGGCTCGACTCTTTAACGCAGATGTACGGCAAACCTTACTCTTAGTTCAGGCTTGCAACTCCAGGGTGAGTTCATAATGTGTCCTGTTGACTTGCAGCGACCGTCAACTCTCTAAAAAGAACAACAATTACTACTAATCCCTCTCAAAGTTATTCATATGATTCAAAAAATATATACATTCATTGTATGTAAATCCGCTAAAAAGTTCAAGTCAATTTAGACTGTTTTTTCAATCATTGACAAATATAGCATCGATTATACAGGTTTGATAAAAATTTATGTGTGATTGGCGAGGGAAACTGGGGGCTGGATTAATCTCAATTTTGGCCGGATTAATCCTTTATTTGGCTGGATTATGGGCATATCCGGCTCTATTCCTTTGTCGATGGCTGGATTCCTCTCATTTTGCTGATCTACTCACTCATCTGGCTGAATTAGTCTTTCATCCGGCTGGATTCTCCGCTGCATTCATTATCCCCATAACTCACTTGTATACAAATAAACCAACAAGCACAGCCATATAGACTGTGCCTGCTGGTTTATTTGTATTGCTTTGGATGAACTGTTGCTTTAGTTTGTTGGCCTCCAGATGCTTCGTTCATCTTTTTAGCCTTCTTTATAATATCTTGATCTTCACCAGCCTCGATATCTTGATTATTAATGCCATTACGAGTCTTTTGTTCCGGATTATTATGTTTAGAACGTTTCCGCATAGTGAATACCCCCTTAGCGCCTGCGTACAACCATTGCATGCTGAATATCCTGAACCTGTATTTTCATACGGTTCAACATATCACGCTGTTGATCATTTGCACTGTGATCCATTGCTTCTAACTCATTAAATGAGTTTTCCAATCTGACCAATGCCTCGGTATATCCTGCTTCATTGTAGTGCTCCTGTTTTGCAGACTCCTTATATTGCTCTTCTGCGAATTCAATTGCATTAGTACATCGTTCCATACACTCACCCATGGATTTTCGTGTAGCCAAAGATACCCTCTCCTTTTTTCATTGGATTGGTTTACAAAAGCTCATCCATTATCCATTATGCCCCTTTGAAATTAAAAAGATTAGTGATTTTTAAAGCTGCTAATAATAGTCAATTGGAAAGTATACATCAGCGTGGTAAAATGGAGTTTATGTTCTTGAAATCTAAACAGGGGGTTTTTGTAATGAAACAGGTTAACCCTTTTCAATATGCAAGTGACGACAAACGTTATCATACATGGAATTATCATCTACGCAATCAATTTGGTCACAAAGTATTTAAAGTAGCTCTTGATGGTGGATTTGATTGTCCGAATCGTGATGGCACGGTAGCTTTTGGTGGTTGTACATTTTGCAGTGCCGCTGGATCCGGCGATTTTGCCGGCAATCGTGCTGAAGATTTGCAAAAACAATTTGCCGATATAAAAGCAAAAATGCATCAAAAATGGAAGGACGGCAAGTATATGGCCTATTTCCAGGCTTATACAAATACCCATGCACCAGTCGAGGTGTTACGGGAAAAATTTGAAACTGTCATGAACGAGGAAGGTGTAGTCGGATTATCCATTGCCACTCGTCCAGACTGTCTGCCTGATGATGTTGTAGAATATTTAGCTGAATTAAATGAACGTACTTACCTGTGGGTTGAGCTTGGTCTGCAAACTGTTCACGAGAAAACAGCTAATATCATAAACCGTGCACATGATTATCCAACCTATGTAGAGGGCGTAAACAAACTTCGGAAACACGGTATACGCATTTGCAGCCATATTATTAATGGACTGCCGCTTGAAACTCCAGAAATGATGATGGAGACAGCTAAAGAAGTTGCTAAACTGGATGTACAGGGAATTAAAATTCACCTATTGCATCTCTTAAAGGGCACTCCAATGGTAAAACAATACGAAAAAGGAATGCTGGAATTCCTTTCGTTAGATGAATATGTCAATCTTGTCTGTGATCAGTTGGAGATCCTTCCGCCTGAAATGATTGTCCATCGTATTACCGGTGACGGTCCGATTGATTTGATGGTTGGACCAATGTGGAGCGTTAATAAATGGGAAGTATTAAATGCTATCGATGCTGAATTAAAGCGTCGCAATAGTTATCAAGGTAAATTTTATGTGCCAAGTAAGGATGCTGTCATAAATGAAGCTTGATCGTATCCTTCCCTTCGCAAGACTATTGCTTGAAAAAGCAGTTAAACCTGGTGATATAGCCATTGATTGTACGATGGGCAATGGGCATGACACCGTATTTTTAGCAAATTTAACTGGTCCGGATGGACATGTATACAGCTTCGACATTCAGGAATCTGCCTTGCAAAAAACGGAAGAGAGACTGATGACAAATGAGCTTCAGGAGCGGGTAACACTAATTCACGCAGGTCATGAGCGTTTACAGGAATTTATCCCAACTGGCAAATCTGTTACAGGCGCAATCTTTAATTTAGGCTATTTGCCTGGCGGCGATAAAGAAATTATTACAACCGCTCCTACTACGATTCAGGCTGTAACGTCATTACTCAAAATTATGGAGCCTGAAGGCATCATAGTTCTTGTCATCTATCACGGTCATCCCGGCGGAGACATTGAACGTGACGAATTAATCAAATTCGTTACAGAGCTTCCACAGGATACGGCCCATGTGCTGGAATACCGATTTATGAATCAAAAAAACAATCCGCCATTTATTATCGCTATCGAAAAACGTTAAAAAAGTGTGAGCTTATGGATGCTCACACTTTTTATATATAATCATTTATAGTTCTCAGGGGTAAAAAAGATCTGCGGTGTTCCCGTAATAGGATGAGGGCGACTTACCAAATCTACCTCGTATACAGATGAAAGCAATGTTTCATCATAAAGTAAATCTATTCCACCCTCCGCCACCTTCCTTCCATCCTTAAGCAAAGCACATCTATCTGCATATAAAGCTGCCATGTTTAAATCATGGAGGATGGCGACAATCGTCAGCCCATTTTGAAGCTGGAGCCTCTTTAATAAATTTAACAATTCGATTGTATGCTTTACATCCAGATGATTTGTAGGTTCATCGAGAAACAGGAGCTTTGGCTGCTGGGCCAAAGCCTTTGCTAAAAGGACACGTTGCTTTTCCCCTCCGCTTAATGACGAAAAGTATGTATACTTAAATTTCAGCGTGTTTGTCTGAGCAAGACACTCATCAACAATTGCGTAATCCTCACTACGGTAATGATTAAAAAATCCCTTCTCCTGATAAGGATACCTGCCTAATAGTACGATTTCTTCCACCGTAAAATCTATACCCACCATATGTTCCTGACTTAACACGGCAGCAATTTTAGCCAATTCTCCGGTTTTATAGGATGAGGTCCTTTTCCCATTAATGATTGAAGTCCCTTCTTTATATTCCATTTTTCCCAATATACTTTTAATCAATGTCGTCTTACCGCTTCCATTTGGACCAAGAAGAGCAAAAAATTCTCCGCTCTCAACCTTAATAGAAAAGTCCTGAAGCACTTGCTTATTTTTATGATAGCCTGCACTGAGGCTCTCTACGGTTAACATGTCAAATTCCTTCTTTTTATGCGTTCTTTAATCAGTAAGATTGTAAATACAGGTGCACCGATTAAGGCAGTAATGACACCGATTGGTAATTCCTGCGGGTTGATAATCGTACGTGCAATCAAGTCAGCCAATACGAGATATCCACCTCCAATAATCATGGATAATGGCAGTAAGTGGCGATGATCAGCACCAGCAAGAAGGCGAACAAGATGTGGAATAACCAGTCCAACAAAACCAATAGCTCCTGATACGGCAACTGCTGCACCCGTTAATAGTCCAGCCCCGATAATAATGATTATTTTCTTTCGTTTCACATCGATACCATTATATTGAGCGGATTGATCTCCAAGAGCCATCCCATTTAGTTCACGATAATGATATAAAATTATGGAAGCTCCTATAATAAAAAAGGGAATCAATATACTGACGTGTCCCCAATTTTTCATAGCCACACTGCCCATCAGCCAGTTTAATACCTCCCTCATTTGATCTCCTGAGGATAGCGCAATGATAAGTGAGACCACAGCGCCAATGAATGAATTCATAATTATACCGGCTAAAATAATGGTCTCATTTGCATAGGTAACACTAGCTGCCTTTGTAATACCAAATACAATAAACAAGGTTATAAAACTAAACACGATTGCAACAAGCGGCAATGTGAACTGACCAAAAAGAGCAAATTCGATATTAAAGAATAGAACAATCACTGCCCCAACCGATGCACCGGAAGAAATTCCGATAGTATATGGATCAGCGAGTGGATTTTGCAAAAGCCCCTGAAAGGCAGCACCGGCAAGTGCCAGTGAGGCACCTACAAATAAAGCGATTAATACCCGGGGTAATCGTATATTCCAAATAATCATTTCTATATTTTTTGGACCTGTATAGAAGGATTCCTGGCCGGTCACGTTCTTCAAGAGAATCCCAAGTATATCTTTAAATGACATGTCCACGCTGCCTATAAACAGGCCGAGCAACGCAGCGAGCAGCAAAAACAGGATACTCCCAAAATAAATACCGGTTGTTCTATTTTTATTATTCATAACTTATACTTCAATTCCTCTTTACTCCTGGCGGCGAACCTCGGATTATTCATGCACTTTAAAACAAGATTATAAGCTACAACACATAAAAAATCCTTAGCTCAGGATGATATTGAGCTAAGGATTCACTTTTTCACGCCTGTGAATACAATAAGCCTACTTCTCCCTCCGAAAAATAAGTACTAAAACTCTAAAAGCAGGTTTCCTGGCTTTTACTAAATCAGACTTGTGATTTAGTAAGTACAGTAGCGGGGGCTGCAACGGATTTGAACCGTTTTCCCTTTTACCCTCGTGTACCGAGGCACTTTTAAAGTGATTTATTAGATTTTATTCTTATTCTAATAGATTGATTGACTAATGGCAAATCCACTATTATTTCAACAGTTCTTTGGCAATTAATCTGAAGGAGTTCTCTTTAGCCTCGTATGAATGGGTGATTGTCACAAGCATAATTTCATCTGTAAAGAAGCGTTCACTCAGCTCTCTAATTTTTTCTCCAATCATTTTAGGAGAACCGATAATCATCTTGCTTCTGTTGTAATCAATTCGAGCTTTCTCAAACTGCGATAATGACATTTCATTAATTTCTTTTGGGTGAGGTGTTCCCTCTCTTATAATTCCCTGTGAAAGAAACAGCATCGATAAATCCAGTGAACCAGCCAGATATTCTGCCTCTTCGTCCGATTCTGCACAAACTGTAAATACAGTAACCATACCTGATGGATTCTGTATTAACTCTGTAGGTCGAAATGCTTCATGGTAATGCTTCATATTTTCTTCAGCATATTCACTGTTAATAAACAAAGCAAAATTATAGGGTATACCCTTATGGGCTGCAAGAGCTGCGCTGGATGAACTAGATCCAAGCATCCACAATTCCGGCGGAGATGTAATGGTAGGTGTCGCCGATAACCCATATAGAGGATGCAATTCCGGTATTTGATCATAGAGATACCAGGATAACTCATCTACCTGGTCAGGAAAACGATGCAGTTCTTGTACTCTCCCCTCCTGCAACGCTCGCGTTGCTCTTGGCATCCCTCCAGGAGCCCTGCCTATTCCCAAATCTATTCTTCCTGGAGCTAAACCAGATAATACTCTGAAGTTTTCAGCTACTTTATAAGCACTGTAGTGAGGCAGCATAACACCGCCAGTTCCAACTCTTATTTTATCTGTTTGAGCAGCAATCCATGTAGCCAATATCTCAGGCGAAGATCCTGCCAAGCCTTGACTATCATGATGCTCGCTGACCCAAAATCTTGAGTATCCCCACTCCTCAGCCAATTTTGCCAGTTTGACCGTATTAGCAAGTGCCTGCTCTGAAGGCTCTCCAACAGAGCGCGGTGACTGGTCTAGAATACTTAATTTCACCATTCTGCTCCATCCCCTTAGTATTGAATGCTAGACTCGCCTATTCTTTTTCATTCTCTTAAACGCATGATACAGCTTACTATTCCAATAAAAGAAATACGCTGAACGGCCACCCAGGCTTAACATTTTTTTAGTATATTGCTTAACCGACAACTGGTCTTTCACCTTGGAATCGGCTAGATAAATACCCAATAATCCCTGGTTAATCATGCTGTGGAACTTGCTGTCCGGTATTTTTGTGACATCTAAATTGGCTTTTTCAACAAAATAACAAAGTCTATCAATCAGTTGCTCTTCCGTTTCGTAATAAAAACAGAAATTTAAATCGTCGCCTTGGCGATCCTCCTCCTGATCAATAAAATAGTCCAACATAATATGCAATCCTTGCACATAAGGAAAATAAGATTCATATATGTCTTTCCCCAAATGTTCAGTAAAATTATCACGCACTGCATATGAAACTAAACAAAAGATGCCCAGAGTAGATCCTGCACAAGCACTGAATTCATACCATGACAAACCTTCTGGAAGCTGCTGTTTATTTTCATTGAACCAGGTTTCTAATCTATGTACCCGTTCTTCCCACGTAACATGCTTATGTATTTGTAAATCACAATAAAAGGTGCAAAGCTTTTTCAAAAAAGGCTCGATATGTTGATAATGCACCATATTTGAAAGAACAGATTGACAGGTTTTTACTAACTCGACTAAATACCCGCCATCTTCCTGCTCCTCTCTGAGTTCATAATAATTTCTCGTCAGGGCCTCCGGATTAAGAGCATCCTTCATAGATTGATGCAATAGCGTAAAATCATTAGGATCAAGTGAGGTACTGCGGTCACATAGATTATCAAGATAATCACTGATTGTTTGATACGCAACAATAAATCGAATGACATCATCTTTTTTTTCACCTGCTGCGAGAGCTAATATAGAACCACCCTCGCAATGAAAAGTTTTGTGGGCAATACTGGATAAGGCCTGTGTACGCAGCTCTTCATTAGGGATTTTTTCTGCCTTTGCCTGCCAACTCGCGAGTTCCCGATGAACAACTGGAAATACATTTCTGTATACATTCTTTACTAAGCTGATATCACTAGTGGGTAATTTCATTTGTGTCCCATCTCCTAACCCCTTAAACGATATACCCTATATTGCGCAATCTCGCTTCAATAAAGCTCTTTGCATATAGAAATACATCTTCTCTCTCTGGCTCATTAAATATTTCATGATACAGCTTAGGCCATTCTTTATAATGCTTTTCGGATGCCGGAAAGTAGTTAAACCATTCTCTAACCATAGCCTTGTCCACTATTTTGTCGTCCCCTGCCTGCATAACAAGAACAGGAATATCCGGGAAATCCTCATCAAAATCAAAGGCATCCTTCATAGCTGAAATTAATTCACGATACCATCTGACTGATACACTTGTGATGTAGAGTGAATCGTTCAAATCAAATTCAATAACTTCTGGATTTCTCGTTGCCATTTCAACCGTTAATCCTGAAGGTTTTTTATATGTAGGATAAACAAGATTTAAAACCTTTGACATGGATTCAAGTAATTTTGGAGGATGAATTAATGTTCCAAAGCATGGTGAAGATAGGATAATACCCGCTAAATTATATTCTTTAAGTTGAAGCATGTTAATGATGATGAGTCCTCCCATGCTATGACCCAGCATGAATACAGGCAAACCAAATGTATAAGCCTCGTTCACCCATGAATCAACCTCATCAATATAATCCTCAAATGAATCAATATGCCCTCGATTTGCACGTGAAGTCATTCCCTGACCTGGCAAATCTCCAATAATTACGTGATACCCTTCTGATAGCCATCTTTCAATTAACCATTTATATCTGCCTGAATGCTCCATGGCGCCGTGAACAATCACGATTACACCATAGGCTTTCCCCTCAGCTTCCCACTTTTTCATAGATGAACTCCTCCTGTATGATGTTTAGCTTTATTTTATTTACACTGTACCGCTTTATATGTACACTTTTATTAACTATCTATTTTACAGTAGAAAACGGAGGTTTTGTAATGAAATTATATCAATATATAGATAAAATTCCTTCCATCGATCAAACTGCTTATTTAGCGGATCATGTAGTTATCAGTGGTGATGTCACAATCGGTGAAAATTCAAGTGTTTGGTTTAACACAGTCATTAGAGGTGATGTCGCTCCTGTGATTATCGGTAAAAATGTTAATATTCAAGATAACTCAGTCCTCCATCAAAGTCCCAACAACCCATTAGTACTGGAAGATAATGTAACGATAGGCCATCAAGTCATTCTCCATAGTTGCCATGTGGAGAAAAATGCTTTGATTGGGATGGGCTCCATTATTCTTGACGGAGCTGAAATAGGAGAAGGTGCCTTCATCGGTGCAGGCAGTTTAGTATCTCAAGGTAAAAAAATCCCACCAAACACACTCGCTTTCGGCAGACCTGCTAAAGTAATTCGTGAATTAACAGATGATGATCGTAAAGACATGGAAAGAATAAATAAGGAATACGCAGAAAAAGCACGCTATTATTCAAGTATACAACCTTTAAAAGAGAATAACTAATTATCATTCCTCATTAGGGTATACTCTTTATTGTATACCCATTCCCTTTATTATTTAGCTATAAATGATACACCTTTTTAAAATCAATTTCAGGAGTAGGATTATGAATACTTTCATTTTGATTTTCATGTTATTTAGTATCATTTCAATCATTTTGGTCCTATGGCGTCAATATCAGCCACTATCTATTTTGATTGTTATCTCTTTGATAGGCACTTTCCTGTATACTGGCTGGAAGGTCTATAACTCAAATTACTCCTTTGCTCATCAAATTAATAATATGATTGATAAGTCAGTAAGCTTAACAACTTCTATTACCAAAGATAATCGACTTGCAAAACCTCCTGCCAAAGATAAAGTACTTCTTGATGTGCCGATCGTTAAACAGCAGCCCGAGCTCCCAAGAGGATGTGAAGTAACCAGCCTGGCTATGCTTCTTCAATATTCCGGATTGGATGCTGATAAATTAAAACTTGCCCAGCAAATAAAAAAAAATCCAGCTAAAATAAAAAAAATAAATGGTGAAATCCATTACGGTGATCCTAATGATGGATTTATTGGAGATATGTATTCAACTAATAAACCTGGCCTCGGAGTGTATCATAAGCCTATAAAAAAACTTGCTGAGCATTATATGCCTGGCAAAATAATCGATTTTACCAATGGAGATTTCAACCAAATCAAAAAGTATCTCTCAACCAATCGGCCCGTCTGGGTTATCATAAATACAGCCTATGAAAAACTGGATCCATCCTATTTCCATACTTGGAAAACACCAAATGGGAAAATATCGATTACTTATAAGGAGCATTCTGTCGTAGTGACGGGATATGATCAGCATTATATTTATTTTAACGATCCCTTAACAGGAATTAAAAATAAAAAAGCACCCTCCGCTGATTTTGAAAAAGCGTGGGTGCAAATGGGAAAACAGGCTATAACCTATAAAGATTAATGGATTGGGTCACTTATCATATCCTTTTCAGCTAATGCCTGGAAAGGATATTTTTCTTCGACATATACAGAGTACCATATCATAAATACCAATACAGTCCATAGTTTACGGCTATTATCCGCTTTACCTGTAACATGATTATTGAACAGATTCATAATGACTTGCTTATCCAGCAAATGATCTGTTTGGCTTTCTTTTATTATTGTAATCGCCCATTCATACATTTCATTTTTTAACCAATGACGGATAGGGACTGGAAAACCAAGTTTCTTACGATTTAATACATGGTCAGGAATGATTCCCTCTGCAGCTTTTCTAAGTATATATTTGGTCGTTCCATGAGCAGTTTTTAAATCAGTTGGAATTCCGGATGCCACCTCAAATACTTTTTTATCAAGGAATGGCACTCGAAGCTCAAGAGAATGTGCCATCGTCATCTTATCAGCTTTTACTAATATATCTCCGCGCAGCCATGTATGAATATCAATATACTGCATTCTGCTCACATCATCATATTCGGGTGTTTCTGCGTAGAACGGATGTGTTATCGTAGTATAATCCAGCTTTGATTTATATAATTTGAATAATTGCCCCTTCTCTTCCTCCATAAACATCTTGGCATTTCCAAGATAGCGTTCTTCAATCGGCGTACAGCCGCGCTCTATAAAACTTTTGCCTTTTACCCCTTCAGGCATCATGGCAGCAATTCTTTTTAGCGCTCTTTTCATAAGTACAGGAATTTTATTAAATATGGCTAAGGATTGAGGCTCACGGTAAATATTGTATCCTCCGAATAATTCATCCGCTCCTTCACCTGACAGAACAACCGTTACATGCTTTTGCGCTTCCCTTGCCACGAAATATAAAGGAACACAAGCGGGGTCTGCCAACGGGTCATCCATATGCCACATAATTTTCGGCAGTTCCCTCATATATTCCTGCGGCGATATAATATAGCTGATATTCTCTACCCCAAGCTTGTCAGCTGTTTCTTTAGCTACATCAATTTCACTGAAACCATTCTGTTCAAATCCAACTGAGAATGTTTTAATTCCAGGATGAAATTCTTTAGCTATGGATGCGATGATTGTAGAATCAATTCCACCTGAAAGAAATGAACCAACGGGTACATCACTGCGCATATGCATGCTGATACTGTCATACATCACATCTTGAATTTCTTTAATCCAATCTGGTTCACTGCGCAGAATAGGTTTAAATTCCGCTTTCCAATATTGGCGGATTTCCATAGGTTCTCCAATTTTCTTTGTAAAGCAATGTCCAGGCAATAATTTTTTCACATACTTTGTCATCGTTGCTGGTTCTGGAGTAAATTGAAAGGTAAGATAATGCTGCAGAGACACATGATCCAATTCTTGTTTTTCTATAGCGTGTATAATACTTTTCTTTTCAGAAGCAAAATAGGTCTTATCCCCATCTTCCTTATAAAAAAATGGTTTAATCCCAAATGGATCACGGGCACCAAAAACAGATTTCTCCTGTTTATCCCAAATCACGAACCCAAACATCCCACGAAGCATTTCAACTGCCTTTTCCCCATATTGAACAAATGCCGCCAGGATTACTTCAGTATCTGAATTTGTAGAAAACGCCATGCCTTCCTTTTCCAGCACTACTTTCAATTCCAAGTAGTTGTATATTTCTCCGTTAAAAACAATCCAATAGCGTTCATTTTCATACGTTAAGGGCTGATGTCCACATTCAATATCAATGATGCTTAGTCTTCTGAAACCAAGCTGGATATGTTCATCTATATAATACCCCTCGTCATCCGGCCCTCTATGCGTAATCAAGTCATTCATACTTTTAATTAGTTCTGAATCCTGATTCGCTTGTTGGTGATCATGCATACATCCTACAAATCCACACATTATTATTCACTCACTACCTTTACTTTCGACTGTTTTTCATTTAAAAATATCAAAGAATTAGATTTTAGATATGAGCTAGGGTCCCGACAAAATACGATCCATTATACCCGATTTCATAGTTTCCTAATATTACCATATTTAGACAAAAAAAGAAAGAGGGGTTATCCCTCTTTCTAGAAATGTTTATGCTGTTTATCTTAGATGTTAGCTTCCGCACGCAGTACTTCCACTTTATCTGTTTTCTCCCAAGGAAGATCTAAATCATTGCGTCCAAAATGTCCGTAAGCTGCTGTTTGTTTATAGATCGGACGTCTTAAATCAAGCATTTTTATGATCCCTGCTGGGCGTAGATCAAAGTTAGCACGTACTAATTCAATTAATTTTTCCTCTTCAATTTTCCCTGTACCGAACGTATCAATAGAAATAGATACTGGTTGCGCTACACCAATCGCGTAAGCCAGCTGAACTTCCGCTTTATCTGCAAGACCTGCTGCTACAATATTTTTAGCTACGTATCTGGCTGCATAGGCAGCAGAACGGTCTACTTTTGTAGCGTCTTTACCAGAGAATGCTCCGCCACCGTGACGTGCGTATCCACCATACGTGTCTACAATGATTTTACGGCCAGTCAAGCCTGCATCCCCTTGTGGACCTCCAATAACAAAACGGCCCGTTGGGTTAATAAAATATTTAGTTTGTTCATCAATAAGGTGAGCAGGAACAACCGGTTTAATTACTTGTTCTTTTAAGTCTTTCTTAATTTGCTCCAGTGTTGTTTCCGCGTCATGCTGAGTAGAGATAACGATTGTATCAATTCTTACCGGATTTTTATTTTCATCATATTCCACTGTGACTTGTGTTTTTCCATCAGGGCGCAAGTATGGAAGAACTTCTTGTTTACGAACCTCAGCCAGCTTTCTAGATAATTGGTGAGCAAGAGAAATAGGAAGAGGCATTAATTCTTCTGTTTCGTTGCAGGCAAAACCGAACATAAGACCCTGATCTCCCGCCCCAATAGCTTCAATCTCTTCATCTGACATCGTGCCTTCTCTTGATTCCAAAGCTTGGTCTACACCTTGGGCGATATCTGCAGATTGTTCATCAATAGAGGTTAAGACAGCGCATGTTTCTGCATCGAAACCATATTTAGCACGTGTATAACCGATCCCTTTGATTGTGTCACGTACAATTTTTGGAATATCCACATACGTAGAAGTAGTGATTTCTCCCGCTACTAAAACTAATCCAGTGGTAACAGATGTTTCGCAGGCTACCCTTGCATTTGGATCCTTTGCTAATATTTCATCCAAAATGGCATCAGAAACCTGATCGCAAATTTTATCCGGATGACCTTCTGTTACAGATTCTGATGTAAACAAATGTCTCTTATTAGACATGTATATTTCCTCCTTCAGTTTCCCTGTTTATGGCTACTCATTATCTTTAATTATCTCCTGATTATACGAAAAAAGACCTTTCCCCTTTATAAAGAAAAGAGGAAAGGTCTGAGTCTCAGAAATCTGCCTTTCACTCTCATCGTTCAAGGCATTATAACCTTGCATCAAGTTAGCACCTTTGCGTGATTTCCATTATAAGGAATCAAACTGCAGGTTGCCCCGGCTTCATAGAGCTCGTCTCTCCACCGAGTCTTGATAAGAGTATCCATATCAAATGTATATATTATCTTATCCATCATTTTCTGTCAATAAATAAACAGGAATATATTGTTAAGATAAAACTTTAGCTTCATCCTTTTTCTAAAAGAAGTACAGTCAGAACTTAAAATTCGCATTTCAATTATGATATTGATATAATTAATTTACGAATATTCAAATAAATATACTTTATTATTTATCCATCAATATTGACTAATATCCCTATTCTTTCACCAATGAAAACAATAATAATTATTCTTATATACTATATTAAACCATATTTTTGAAAATTAACACAATTAGTATGGATAAATCGATTAAATGTGTTATACTATTTTCCATATAATATGCTTACCAAAATTCTGGAAAAGGATGATACCTTATGAACAGTGTAGGAGTTTCCAATGAATTGAAACAATTACTTACTCATGATAATATTCACATTCAGCTTTCAGTGCCACAATTAGTTGAAAAAGTATTAACCAGAAAAGAGGGCATCCTCACATCTACTGGAGCGATTAAAGCCGAAACAGGTAAATATACCGGCAGATCTCCAAAGGATAAATATATTGTAGAGGAAGCTGCCACTAAAGATAAAATAGCCTGGGGAAGCGTCAATCAAGCAATATCTGAAGACGCATTCTCTAAATTATATGATAAAGTTATCGATTACCTCGAAAAACGAGATGAATTATTTGTATTTAATGGGTTTGCTGGGGCTGCAACAGACTACCGCCTTCCTATACAAGTAATCAATGAATATGCCTGGCACAATTTATTTGTACATCAGCTGTTTATCCGCCCCACTAAAGAAGAGCTTGAAAATCATTCTCCTGAGTTTACTATTATCTCAGCACCAGGTTTTAAAGCAAACCCTCTCGTGGACGGTACACAATCTGAGACGTTTATCATCATTTCTTTTGAGAAAAAAGTCGTCTTAATTGGAGGCACCGAGTATGCAGGTGAAATGAAAAAATCCATTTTCTCAATCATGAATTACCTGTTGCCTGAGAAAAATGTGTTCTCTATGCATTGTTCAGCAAATGTAGGTTTCGAGGGAGATGTAGCTCTTTTCTTTGGCTTATCCGGCACTGGAAAGACTACTTTATCAGCCGATCCAAATCGCCGCCTTATAGGTGATGACGAACATGGCTGGTCTCCTGATGGTGTATTTAATATTGAAGGCGGCTGTTACGCAAAATGCATCAATCTCACACAGGAAAAAGAGCCTCAAATTTTTAATGCCATACGCTTTGGTTCTGTACTAGAGAATGTGGTTGTAGATGAAGATACGAGAATTGCTGACTATGATAATGGAATGTTAACTGAAAATACCCGGGCAGCTTACCCTATCGAAGCCATGCAGAACATCGTCACACCTAGTATAGCGGGCCATCCCAATACAATCATCTTTTTAACTGCTGATGCTTTTGGTGTTCTGCCTCCAATCAGCAAGTTAACCAAAGAACAGGCAATGTATCATTTTCTAAGCGGTTATACGAGTAAATTGGCAGGGACTGAACTCGGAATCACTTCACCACAGGCTACGTTTTCTACCTGCTTCGGTTCACCATTCTTACCATTGCATCCAACTAAATATGCTGAGATGCTTGGCAAAAATATTGAGGAACATCAAGTTCAGGTATATCTGGTTAATACCGGTTGGACTGGAGGAGAGTATGGGACAGGTAGCCGCATGAAGCTTTCTTATACACGATTGATGATTCAAGCTGCATTGGAAGGAGAACTAGCCAATATCGAAACGGTACAAGACAGAATATTTGGCTTAGCGATTCCTTTACACGTACCTGGAGTACCTGATGAAGTTTTACAGCCGCAGAAAACGTGGAAAGATCCAGAAGCCTATTATGAAAAGGCGAATGAGCTTGCACATAAATTCAGAGAAAATTTCAAGGAATTTAAAAATATCAGTTCTGAAATTGAATCTAAAGGTGGACCAATTACCTTTTAAAGAACTAGCGGTGTCTTAGGAAGCCAAAAAGAAATGGCTTTCCTGAGGCACTATTTTATTTGTCTAAATTTAAAAACAAACCCACCGCCCAATGTAATTCTGGATGAAGGTTTGTTTTCTTTAGTTTCTATTCAATTTAGTTACTGGAATTTAAAGAAATCAACTCATATGTAATGGTTGTGCAGTTATTTTCCCATTCCACTTTTTTTATCCGTGCCGTTCCTCTCGATTCTCCATCCAGAGTTTTTCGGATATCAATCGGAATTTCAATTGGATATAGGCGGTATCCTTCTTTTTTTAGGACGAATAGATTTTCCTCAACCCTTTTTTCATTAGCCTTTGTCACTATAAGAGTATTCAATTCCATTGGCATACCCAATTCTCTCACTCCCCTGCTTCATTTATTTATTTCAATGGTATCATTTGAAGCGGCTTCTTTCATCCATTTCGTTAAATCCGTGACGATTTGCCGATTTATTCTAGGAGGTAGATAATGTGTATAGTCCTTAAGGTACCACACATCGACGCTCTTGCCGAGATCCTGCAGTCTGTTTCTTAATAGATTGGCATGTTCAACCGAAACGTTCTTATCCTTCTCGCCATGAATAATTAGAACATTACATGGTATTTTTTCAATTTCATACAAGGGTGTACGGGCTTTATATTCATCCGGCACCTTGTTTGGCGTACCTCCAATGACCCTTTTCAGCATTCTTCTTAAATCAATTCTCTCTATGTAGGTCAGAACCATATCGGAAACTCCCCCCCACGTGACAAGTGAAGCAGCGTCCTGGCAGTATATAGCTGTCCACAAGGCCATAATCCCGCCTCGAGAAAATCCAAAAATATGGACCTTTTTTGGATTAACCTTGGGATGTTGCTTTAAAAGTTCAAAACCTGCAATAGCATCCCAACGATCTTCTCCTGCAAAATCTTCCTCTCCTTCTCCACCCTGGTTGCCACGATAAAAGGGGGCAAAAACAACAAACCCCTGACTTGCGAATTGAATGATACGCCCTGGACGGACCTTCCCAACATTTTTAATGCCTCCGCGTAAATATAAAAATCCGTCCATTATTTCATCATTTTTTTTTGGCTCAGCTAATAGCCCCTTAACCCTTAACCCATTCGATAAATACGTGACAATATATAGATTTATATCCGGATGTGGCGATGGATATCGACTTCTATCTACGATACTACCTAGCGATGATTTTACTTCATCCATAATCCGGGCTCCTTTACAAAGTTCTATAGGCATTCACACAAATATATACCACACATACAATACGATTAACTACACTTTGGCATACATACTGCCTACTAAGGAGGAAATTCCCTTGAAATATTATCTTAAAACCAGCTTCTTCTGTATGCTGTCCATTCTGCTCATCTTTAGTTTATCGGCCTGTAAAGAAAATAAGTCGACTGAAGAATTGACAAAAGTCAAAGTAGCAGAAGTCACACGCTCTATTTTTTATGCACCTGAATATGTCGCCCTGGCCAAAGGATTTTTTAAGGACGAAGGGCTTGATGTAGACCTGCAGACTGCATGGGGCGGTGATAAGACAATGACTGCTCTACTATCAGGCGGAGCTGATATCGTGCTTGTTGGCTCAGAAACTTCTATTTATGTTCATGGACAAAATTCAAGAGATCCTGTTATTAATTTTGCCCAATTAACTCAAACAGATGGAACTTTTCTTGTATCCAGAGAAAAAATAGAGGAATTTAACTGGAACATGCTAAAGGGCAGTACATTTCTCGGACAGAGGAAAGGCGGTATGCCACAAATGGTTGGAGAGTTTGTACTGAAAAAACACAGCATTGATCCTCAAAAGGATTTGAAATTAATTCAAAATATTGATTTTGCCAATGTCGCCAATGCCTTTGCATCAGGAACAGGTGATTATGTACAGCTATTCGAACCTCAGGCAAGTGTTTTTGAAAAAGAAGGAAAAGGACATATTGTCGCTTCCTTTGGAAAAGAATCCGGCCATGTTCCATACACCACCTTCATGGCAAAGGAAAGCTATATGAAGGAAAATGAAGATATCGTTAAACGTTTTACAAAAGCGATTTATAAAGCACAAAAATGGGTTGAAGAAACAGATTCCGCTGAAGTAGCAAAAGCTATTCTCCCATATTTTGAAGATACAGACGTAGAGATTATTGAAATGGCCATTGACCGTTACAAGTCACAGGAGTCCTTTGCCTTAAATCCAATTCTTGATGAGGAAGAATGGTTAAATCTGCAGGATATCATGAAAGAAGCAGGAGAAATCGATTCCTATATCGATCATAAAACACTCGTAAATACAGAAATCGCTGAAGAAGTTTCAAAATAGGAGCTAAGGAGGCAGGGATTATGCCTTTATTGTCGATAGAGAATGTATCTCATCTCTATTTATCTAAATCGCAAACATCAATTGCTTTAGAGAATATATCAATGAGTATTGAGGAGGGAGAATTCATCTCCTTCCTTGGCCCAAGCGGCTGCGGTAAAACAACCCTTCTATCCATTATATCTGGCCTTTTTAAGCCAACCGAAGGAAGTGTTAAGCTATACGGGAAGGATGTCCTCATCCATCGCCAGGATATTGGATATATGCTGCAGCAGGATTATTTATTTCCCTGGAAGACCATTAAAGAAAATATATTGATAGGATTAAAATTATTAAAGCAGCTCGACCAAAAGCACGAAGAACAAACCATATCACTATTAGAAGAAATCGGCCTGAAGGATGTATTGACTAAATTTCCAAGGGAGCTATCAGGAGGAATGCGCCAACGAGTTGCCCTAGTTAGAACTTTGGCCACTAACCCTACTCTGCTCCTCTTAGATGAACCTTTTTCTGCTTTAGATTTACAAACCAAACTAAAGCTTGAAGATATCGTATCAAGTACATTAAAATCGTTTAAAAAAACGGCTATTTTAGTTACTCACGATATAGGAGAAGCAGTAGCCATGAGTGATCGTGTCTTCCTCCTCTCTCCAAAACCAGGAAAAATTCACAAAGAATTTGATATTCCAAACGAGTTAAAAGGGCTATCCCCATTTAATGCAAGAAATCATCCAGCCTTTTCAGATGTGTTCCAGCTTATATGGAAGGAGATGGAGCAGCTTGACGGATAATAAACTTAAAATTAATACCCTTCACAAGAACTATATCCAACAATTAAAAACCAACCAGCATAAAGTATGGCTGTATCAGGGTGTTATCTTTGTTTTATTTTTTGCTCTTTGGGAAATAGCCAGCCATTTTTACTGGATAGATCCCCTCCTGTTCAGTTCACCTTCCAATGTCGTTGAAATGCTGATTGAAAAAATACAGGATGGCAGTTTGCTCAGCCATCTCGGACTTACCTTGTTCGAAACAGTCATCAGCTTTATTTTAGGCACTCTACTAGGGACACTGCTAGCTGTTGCCTTGTGGTGGTCTCCAATGCTTTCAAAGGTCCTGGATCCCTATTTAGTCATCTTCAATGCTATGCCTAAGGTAGCCCTTGGACCCATTATTATTGTGGCGATGGGCCCTGGATTAATATCCATTATCACCAATGGAATCATTATCTCAGTTATCGTTACGACTATAGTCGTCTACACGAGCTTCAAGGAAATCGATCCCAATTATATAAAGGTAATGGAAACGTTTAATGCTCGCCGCATGCACATCTTCAAGGAAGCTGTCTTGCCGTATTCCTTTCCAGTCATTATATCGACACTAAAGGTTAATGTTGGTTTAGCCTGGGTTGGTGTCATAGTTGGAGAATTTCTTGTTTCTTCACAAGGACTTGGCTATCTAATCATTTATGGATTCCAGGTATTTAATTTCACCCTTGTTTTAATGGCATTACTCGTTATAGCTGTATTTGCAACGATTATGTATAAAATGGTCGAGTTTGTTGAAGCTAAGTTAATCCGCGACCGCTTATCATAAAAATTTTAACCGGCTTATTTTATCCAGACATTTCAAAACAACCTGATCCTTCATAATGAAGCTATATTGGGTGCTCGTTTGAAAATCATGTGGCAGTTCTGACAGTAAAACGGGCCCTTCTGTTTCCAGATAATCTTCTTTCTTCGTAAGGGCAGTAAGCTCGGCATAAAATACTGCTTTAACAAAGGAACCCGCTGGGTCGAGTACTTTATACTCGCCAATTGGAATTAACTGCTTTGCTTCTCCCCCTGTTTCCTCATATACTTCACGTATGGCAGCCTGAACAGGGGTTTCATTGTTTTCCACCTTGCCTCCGGGAAATTCAAGCCCTCTTTTGGAATGGTTGGTAAGAACCCATTTCCCTTTATAGCGGCATATGACGAATACATGACGAGCTTCTTTTTCAAATTGACCTTGTTCATCATGAAAATAGACATTATTTCCATGGATATCCTTAAATATGTCCATCTATCTCTACACTTCTCTCTTAATTGTTTCTTTCAATTATAGCAAAACTGGCTCTTATATAATTTATAAGGAATAAATCAATTAGAAGCTTACTTTTACAACACACTTTCTTAAAAATATAACAAATATAGTCATGAAGGATGGAATCAATAATATTTTCAATATAAGTAGAGTACATTTATAAAGGTTGGGGTAAATAATTACTATATGAATCGTGATCTAAAAATTGAAAGGAGTTCTTAGCAGTGAATTTCATTGATGAACTATACCAATTGTATCGAGATAAACTAACTGGCGATGATGAAGATATTGATATTTTGGCTTTAGCCGTTTTAGAACAGCTTGATCGTAAGGATGTTATGCAATTAATTAATGAACTGGAAGATCGGGAGCTATATAATTTAATGGGGATATACATAATTGATAGCCTTAAAAAGCGATTTGCAAATGATGATGTACAGCCGCCTGTATCAAAATATTTGCACTAAGATAGGATTACATAGCGAAACCTTCTAAAAATAGGAGGTTTTTTTAGTTTTTTAAATAAATTCACAGAGACCCCGAAAAACGATATGGTAAGATATAGGTCATTTCTATGTAACAGCAATGATATAATAGAGGTCATAAAGACTGGGGGAAAGCATATGGGGATGACAGGAATATTTATAATAGGGGCAATTATTATAGTCCTAATAATAGGGGTTACTGCACTTGTCACAACAAAAGCATACGAATACAAGCACACTATTGATCCATTAGATCAAAATCCGCATTTGAGTGGTAAAGAAGAGGTTCGCACATCTGAACCACATGAATAAGCGCAAAAAAGAATCCCCAGATAAAAAGGGGATTCGACTTTGTTTATGCAAATACTTGTTTTAAATCTTCTTTGCTTTGTGTCAGCCAAAATCTCATCAACTTTTTTGCACCTTCAAGGTCATGAAGCTTGGCTTGACCGCATTGTTTTTCGTTAGCCGCAGGAATATCAGTTATCTCAACAGCTTCTTTCATGGTTTTATCAAGCACATCTATGATTTCTTCAACAGTTGGCTCACCGCTGACCACCAAATAAAATCCAGTTTGGCATCCCATGGGTGAAATATCAATGATATCAAAGTGAGAATAACCCTCAGAATATTTCCTGATATTAAACGCCAACAGATGCTCTAAAGTGTGAATCGCATCTGGCTTCATGGCCTGTTTATTTGGCTGGCAGAAACGAATATCAAATTTGTTAACAACTCCATCGCTTCCTACTTTATGAACACCACAATGACGAACATACGGGGCCTTAACAGCATTATGGTCCAAATCAAAACTTTCAACAGATGGCATTATAAAACCTCCTTTTAAACTTATTACTAATTTTACCTTTTCTCCATCAATATTTCATCTCTAAAGTTTGAAGTTTGCCCTTTCAGGCATTATGATATGGTTGTATCTAAACATTCTAATTAAGGAAGTTCATATTATGAAAAAAATATTACTAAAACTAGTCCGTTTTTATCAAGTGGCCATTTCACCTATGAAGCCGCCAAGTTGTAGATTTTATCCAACATGTTCTCAATATGGCCTTGAAGCAATTGAGCGTTTCGGACCAGTAAAGGGGACCTGGCTAACCATAAAACGAATCTCTAAATGCCATCCACTGCATGCCGGCGGGTTTGATCCTGTACCTGAAAAACAAGAAAAAAAAGACTCTTGATTTACAAGAAAAAGCCGTGTATCATACTAGATATGCAAATCGTAATCTTTTCGATTTATATTTTTGCTTAACAAATCGTAATGAATACGATTAACAGGAGGATACTACATTGAAAAAAATATCATTTATATTCGCACTCATACTTGGTGCATCTATTTTTCTTTCCGGATGCAACAGCGATAATAGCACGGCTGATACTAAAAATGAAAACCAGCTTTCTATTTATACAACTGTTTATCCATTACAGTATATGGCTGAGCAAATAGGTGGTGAACATGTAAATGTATCTTCTATCTATCCGGCAGGTGTAGATGAACATACATTTGAACCAACACAAAAGGATATTATCAATATCGCAGAGTCTGATTTATTTTATTACGTTGGATACAATTTAGAAGGCTTTGTAAATAACGTGACCAAAACATTGGGAAACGAAAATGTGGAAATGATAGCTATTGGTGAAAAAGTAAATCTTGATACTCATGGACATGAAGAGCACGAACATGAAGATCATGAGCACGAAGACGACGGCCATAATCATGGTACAGTCGATCCGCACTTATGGATAGATCCACTATATGCAAAAGAAATGGCTGAACATATTAAAGACACACTGATTGAGAAAATGCCTGAACAAAAAAGTGCCTTCGAGGAAAATTACGAAACACTGGCTAAAAAGTTCGATGAGTTAAATACAGAATATACAAAGGTATTCAGCGAAGCACCTCATGATGAATTCCTTGTTTCTCATGCTGCGTTTGGATACTGGGAAGAACGTTATGATGTAGATCAAATAAGCGTCTCCGGTATATCTACATCCGAAGAGCCTACTCAAAAATCACTTGAGAAGTTAGTGGATACTGCCAAGGAACATCAACTTAAATATATTTTAGTTGAACAGAATATAAATAGTAAATTAACGGATATTATTAAAAAAGAGGCTAATTTGACTGCATTGCCTATTCATAATCTATCTATCCTGACTCAGGATGATATTGATTCAGAACGCGATTATTTTTCAATCGCGAAGGATAATTTAGACTCACTGCAAAAAGCTTTAAATGATTAATCACGTAAAAGCCCGAATTCTTTTGGATTCGGGCTTTTTTCTTCCTGTATTTACTTTACATATAAGAGGTGAAAAGAAGCATTCTAACAAAAGAAAGGAGAGATTTTTATGCCAAATGGTGTTAAATGCTCTGTGAATTCCTGCCACTTTTGGAAACAAGGGAATAAATGTGCAGCAGAAAAAATTCAAGTAAATATGTATTCAGAGGAACGTGCTTATAAAAGTGGCGATACTGGATGCAAAACCTTTCGCCCAGCTGACTTTTTATAAACGAAAGGCTGTCATAAATGGATATCAATCACATACTCCGAAATTTTAACGAGGATTTACAAAATTCCAATTCCTTAACATTTCCTATATGCGTGGACTCTTTTACGAATTATTGGAGTACCGAATTCGGATCCCTTGATGAATTACCGAAGGAAGTAGACCGGCTTATAGCTAAACGGGGATTGGAATTAGGTTTACTGGAAGAAGAAATAAATCAATAAAGAAAAGCGCCCTGTGACCCAGGCGCTTTTCCCTTAGTAACTTTTCTTTACTAATTCGACAACTTCTTTTTCTGCCACATTTGTTATTGCGGTTATAACTGATAATGGGAGTCCGCGACGCAACAAGATCTCAGCAATCAAGTATTGTTTTTTCGAACGAGCCATTTCTTCCCCGCCTTCTTATGTCTTTTTTTCCATTATACAGGATTTGATAGCCGAATTGAATAAGTCCAACACCCAATATTCAGAATTAACTAAAAAAATTAATTAACTCTCTTCTCACTATTTTGTTTGAAGCATTACGGGGTAACTCCTTACCCATCACTACTTTTTTAGGAATTTTATATCGCGCCAGCCTGGATTCACAAAATTCGATGATCTCTGTCTGTTGTAAATGGCTCGCTGGATGGGGGACTATTACGGCTGCTGGAACGGCTCCCCATTCATCATCGCTAAGACCAATGACTCCCGCTTCTTTTACGAAAGGATGCTCCATCAAAACGGATTCTATTTCAGCCGGATAAATGTTTTCTCCACCAGAAATAATTAAATCAGAGCGTCTATCAATGACAAACAAATACCCTTCCTCGTCGATATAACCGATATCACCTGTATAAAACCAGCCATCCTGGAAAGATTCCGGTGCCCTTCCATGAAGATACCCCGGAGTTACATTTGGGCCTTTTACTGCAATCTCTCCCGGTACACCAACTGCAGCAATCCTTCCATCCACAATAATTTTTATCTCACATGGCAATAATGGCTTACCGGCAGAGCCCAGTTTTCGCGTTGCATCTTCAGGAGCCAGCGTGACGATTTGAGAGCATGTTTCTGTCATACCATATGTTTGAAAGACAGGTGTGTTTTTATCCGTAGCCTTTTTCAACAACGCCATAGGTGCTGAGCCGCCCCCTAACAGCATACAGCGAAATTCCTCAGGGTATGTCCTTTCTCCTAAATCTTCAAGCATTCTTGTCAAAGTATTCGTCACAACCGAGCAAATCGTAATCTTCTCTTTCCAAATAGCTTCATTTGCTTGTACAGGGTCGAATCCTCTTTGCAAAACAGTCTCTATCCCATAAATGACTGATCTTAAAAGGATAGATAAACCACTTATATGGAATAGCGGCATAAAGCAAAGCCATTTATCATCATCGCGCAACCCTAAATTTAGAGCAGACCCAATCGCACTCCAATAATGGTTTCCCATCGTTTGCTGAACGGCCTTAGGCTTACCAGTCGTACCTGATGTGTACATAATAGTTGCCGTTTGATTAAACGATAAGTTCTTCTTTTCTTCAAATGACTTTGCCTTAGCCTTCTCTAATTGTTCCAGCCTTAGCACGGAAATATCCAGTAACATTTCGTTTTCTGATATGAGAAAATCAGCCTGAGCATCTTCTAATTGCCACTCTTTTTCCCGATCTGTTAAACGAGTATTCAATAGGACAATTTTGGCGCCAATCAGGAGAAGAGCATGTATCGTAAAGACCATCTCCGGCCGATTCTTCATGTTAATTCCAATTACATGACCTTCCGCAACACCCAACTCCGTCAATTTTTGAGCGTATAAATGGGCCATTTCATATAACTCTCTAAACGTCCACTTCTCTCCCTCAAATGAAAGAGCCGTACGCTCCGGAGTCACATACGCCCGTTGAATCAAAAACTGCGGAACAACCGTATCATGCATCAACATCTTTTCAACCTTCCCTCTGAACTCCTTCATGATCTCTCTGACCATCAAAGCGTTTTTAAGTACAAATACAAATTAACCTCTATCACTCTAACTGATACTTACATGTACATAAAAACAGCCTGACGGTAGGCGTCAAGCTGTTTTTCGTTCTCCATTAAGGGAATCGTGGGAATTGGTCAAAGTCTGGATTGCGCTTTTCTTTAAAAGCATCGCGGCCTTCTTTGGCTTCATCTGTTGTATAATAAAGCAATGTTGCATCGCCTGCCAACTGCTGAAGTCCAGCCAGTCCATCTGTATCCGCATTGAAAGCTGCTTTTAGGAAACGAAGGGCAGTTGGGCTCTTTTCAAGCATTTCCTCGCACCATTGCACCGTTTCTTTTTCAAGTTGCTCCAATGGAACTACTTTGTTTACCAAGCCCATATCAAGTGCTTCCTGCGCATCATATTGACGGCACAAGAACCAAATTTCTTTTGCTTTCTTATGGCCTACGATTCGAGCTAAATATCCTGCACCATAACCTGCATCAAAGCTTCCAACCTTAGGACCGGTTTGGCCAAAACGTGCATTTTCAGCAGCAATTGTTAAATCACATACAACATGCAGTACGTGACCTCCGCCAATAGCATAGCCTGCTACCATTGCCACAACAGGTTTTGGAATAACACGGATCAAGCGTTGAAGATCAAGAACATTCAGACGAGGAATTTCGTCTTCACCCACATATCCGCCATGACCGCGAACCTTTTGGTCACCGCCAGAACAGAATGCCATGTCACCTGCGCCTGTTAAAATAATAGCACCTATTTCTTTATCATCCCTGGCACGGGAAAAAGCATCAATCAATTCCATTACTGTTTTTGGACGAAATGCATTGCGTACCTCTGGACGGTTGATGGTAATTTTAGCAATACCGTTATATCTTTCATATAAAATATCTTCATATGTACGAATGGTTACCCAATCAAAAGCCATTTCTAATTCCTCCCTCTAATAAACTCACTTACTATTCTACCAAATATTTTGGGTTCTTCCACGTGTATTGCATGGCCAGTGTCATTTATTGTTTCAAATTGGCATCTATTAAGGCAATTCTGCATTTTTAAGGCCAATTGAACGAACTTTTTATCCAATGCTCCCGCGAGCAATAAAACGGGAAAATCCAACTCCTTTAATTCACTCCAAAATGAGGGCTGTGAGCCTGTACCCATTCCCATTAAACTATTTTGCAAGCCAATACTGGTATGGGATACTCTCTCCTGCCTAATTTCTGCTTTCTTGCCATTCGACAGTCTTTCTTGTGAAGCAAATAACGGAATCTTCTCCCAATCATCTACAAAACTATCTATCCCATATTCTCTGATACGTTCTGCCAATTGTGCATCACTATGTGCCCTCGACAGTCGTTCGCCTTCATGTTCCAGGCCTGGTGATGAGCTTTCTAAAATGAGAGTCCGAACAAATTCAGGATATAAAACAGCAAACCCCAATGCCAGTCTCCCTCCCATCGAATAACCAAGAATATGTGCACTTTGGATATTTAAAGCGATTAAAATGTCCTTAATATCTTTAGCAGCCTTTTGCATTTCATATCTATCAGGATCAATAGGCGCTTCTGTCAGACCATGCCCTAATAGATCCAGACTGATAAACTGAAAACAATGTTTGTAATCCTGAATAAATGTATTCCACGTATTCATGGAACCCGTAAATCCATGCAAAAGAAGTACAGGCTGTCCTACTCCTTGCAATTGCACGTGATACTTTACTCCATTAATGGATAACATGAGTTTATTCGCCATCATTCATCATTCTTATTTCCCGGGAAACATGCTGAACGACTTCCCTGTATCTTTTCACATCATAGGAACGACTTGTACAAACTTCAACAATACAGAAATCCGGATTGGCTACCCAGTCCTGAATGGAATCAGTCACTTCTTCCCAAGTTTCCGGATTTTTATAGTTTGCTCCATACAAAGCAGCTGTATGATTAAAGTGTAAGCCATGAGGCGTACCAAAAAGCTCTTCAAAATGTTTTTCTTCAGCAGACTGAGGCAGGTAAGAAAAGATTCCACCGCCATCATTATTCACAACCAAAACCAGAAGCTTTAATTGATACATTTTAGCTGCCAGGAAACCATTCATATCATGAAATAAGCTGAGGTCTCCAAGTGCCAGTACAGTTGGTATTTCAGAGGAAGCGCTGATTCCTGCAGCAGTTGAGATAAGGCCATCTATCCCGTTAGCTCCCCTGTTTGCCAATATCCTAATCTGCTTAGTTGTTTGAAAGAAAAATGAATCTACGTTTCGAATAGGCATGCTATTGCCAACTACTAAGTTAGCTTTTTCCGGAAGTAAACTTTCCAATAGAGAAAATAATTTACCTTCCTGCATCCCTGTTTCATCCTGTATAGTCAGCAGCCCTTCTTTCGCCACTTCATTCATTCCTTGCCAAAGAGAAAGCCAATCTCTTCTTTCTGTATTTGCATGTACAGTAAGATTTTCTCTAACCGAGTGACAGAAAGCGGCCTCATCACAATAAACCATATGGGTACTTACTCCCGCTGGCTCTCTCCAGCCGCTGCCCCCATCTACTACAATATGATTTGTCTGTTTACACTTTTTCACAAATTGCAATACTGGTTTAGAAACTGGCATTGCACCAAACCGAATAATTAAATCTGGTGTAATTTTCCCGTGTATTGCTTCTTCCTTCAGAAAAGTATCATAGGTTTCAATTACGTGCTGATTTCCACCTGCCCTTAATTGCGATAAAGGATCAGCAAGAATCGGATATCCCGTTGCTTCAGCGAAATTCAAAACAGCTTCCTTAAAATCAGGTTGGTCAATAGGACCGCAAATAATAATCCCTTTTTCGCTTTCCTTAATTAAACGAAGATATGTATTCAACTGAGAATCAGCCAGCTTACGGTGTCCATGTGCAATATCGATACACGCATTTGAATGGTCCGTTCTACGAATCCACTTTTCCATTTCGCTTAAGATTGGAATGAGTGGCTCTCGTAAAGGGAAATTAACATGAACAGGTCCGGCAGGCTCCAGAATTGTATTACTGATGGCTCTGCTTGCTACAGTGCGTGCATACTGGAGCATCATTTCTCCGGAATCAGGCAGAGACATTTCTACAAACCATTTCACATGCTTCCCATAAAGGTTTATTTGGTCGATGGCCTGTGGTGCTCCAACATCTCGTAATTCATGCGGACGGTCAGCAGTAAGAACAATTAATGGCACTCTTGAATAATAGGCCTCTACGATAGCAGGAAAGTAGTTTGCAGCCGCTGTACCTGATGTACATAACAAAGCGACAGGCTTTCTCTTTTCCTTAGCCATCCCAAGCGCAAAAAAGGCGGCCGATCTTTCATCGATATTAATATGAACATTCATATCCGGATGTTCAGCCATACAATAGGCGATTGGTGTAGATCTGGATCCCGGACTAATGACAACATCATTCACTTCCGCTCGGGCTAGTTCATCTACAAAGGATGCTATAAAAGCAGTTAGCTCTTCTTGGTGATTCATATATTCCTTCCCTCCAAAGCAGAAAGCATGGGTTTAAATTTCACTTTTGTCTCCATATATTCACTTTCGGGATTTGATTTTTCTACAATCCCACAGCCCGCATATAGAGATGCTTTATCCTTCTTTAATAAACCTGAGCGGATTCCTACAGAAAAGTCACCGTTTCCGTATATATCCATCCACCCTATTGGAGCAGCATAAAATCCTCTATCCATACCTTCATATTTTTCTATTTTCTCCATAGCAATATTTCTTGGCGAACCTCCCAAAGCAGGTGTTGGATGAAGCAATTCCACAAAGTCCAAAACAGAAGTGCCGGGCAGACTCACACAATTTACCGGTGTATAAAGATGCTGTATATTTTTTAGCTTCATTAATACGGGAGCATCAGGAATATTAATCTCGATGCAATGCTCTTCCATCGCCTCTTTAATCATATTGACCACAAACTGATGCTCGGATCGATTTTTATCATCATTTAATAATTCATTTCCTAGGGCTGAATCAATTTCTTCATCTTCATTTCTTGGCGTTGACCCTGCCAAACATGCAGAAAATACAGCCGGCCCCTCTTTTTTAATCAGCCTTTCCGGAGAAGCACCTATAAAACAATCATCCCCTGATTCAAGCCCAAAAATAAAGCTTCCGTTTTGCTGAATCATTAAATTCTCAAGTACTTTATAAGATGGAACTTCATCTTCAAATTGCAAACTTAATTCACGGGCCAGGACGATTTTCTCCATCTGTCCGTTTCGGATATCCTCGACAGATTTTAGTATAGCCTGTTTCCACTCTTCCACAATATGTTCTTGCCGTTCTATGATAGCTGGCATTTCTTTTTGGCCAGAATCAGACATAGACAAAAAAGCATCTCTATCTTCGATAAATTGGCGTACCTCTTTATCTGACATATGAGGAGTCAAATATATAGAGGAAGTTAAGTATGAACCATGATTTGTTTCTGTAATTAAAAACTTAGGTATATAAAATAAATAACTGCCAAATTGGCTCCAATTGGAACCCGGCTCTGTATTTTTAGAGTTAAAGGAAAAACCGCCAAAGCATAAAGGTCCTGTGCCTTTTCCAGAGTTAACCCCATTCACAATGGCTGACTCCATTAGGGCAGTCCATTTATCCTTAATATCTTTAAAACGTTTTTCTCCATTAGTAAGAGATTGTAGCTTACGTGCTGTTCCAATCCCGGCTAAATACAATTCATTATCCGGATCTTTCCAGTAAAATCGCTCACCTTTATATAAACACTCACTTGATTGATAGATATCGATCGGTTTCTTATTGGTAACGGCCTCAACATGACTGAATAAGATTGGCATAGCAATCCTTTTTACTGTATGTAAGGCTTCAGTCAATTCCTGTTGAATATCTGTCATTTGCTTTATTGCCATTCAAATCCCTCCGTTGCTCCTATTTCCAATAAACCTATTTAAAGATACACCTGTAGAAATTAAGCTGTCAATTTTTGTAGTTTCTTAATTTTCATTTTAAAGCTTATATTCTCATCATCATTTGATAGCGATTCCATTCCGCTTGCTCCCTGTATGGTATCTTCTATCCACAAGAATGCAGTTTATTCCAATAAACAAACCATCATACTTATTTTCCCTATTAATACGGATCCTTACTATTATAATATCTTTTTCTTAAAGCCTGAACCATTATGACTTTCTAACAGGTCTACTATAGAGGATAAATGTATTGACACTTACTATAACATTTACCTACACTGATTTAGTATAGTAATAATAGTGGGAATGATATGAGTTGTAGAACTCTTAAAATATTATATTTTATACTAATAGTTTAACATATTGATTTACCACTATTCGCTAGTAACTTATAACGTAAAGGGGATTAACAAAATGCAAGATCACTCGCATACTCCTGCGAAGACAGGATTACCCAGAAAAAGTTGGCGGGTTTGGTGGAAATTAACCAGGCCACACACATTAACAGCTGGTTTTACACCTGTGTTGGTTGGAACAGCGCTGGCTCATGAACATATACCTTCGCTGAATATCGGGTTATTTGTGGCTATGATGGCTGCCGCACTGCTTATCCAAATTGCCACGAACCTATTTAATGAATATTATGATTTCAAAAAGGGACTCGATAATGAGGAATCCATTGGGATTGGTGGCGGAATCGTACATGAGGGTTTATCACCAAAGTCGATTCTTACATTAGCACTCGTTCTGTATGGTATATCAGCACTGATAGGTGTTTATATATGCGCAAATAGCAGCTGGTGGTTGGTACTCATCGGATTATTATCAATGTCAATGGGATACTTATATACTGGTGGACCGCTCCCAATAGCCTATACCCCATTTGGCGAGATTACATCCGGTTTCTTTATGGGCTGCCTAATTATCTTGATTTCTTATTTTATTCAAACTGGAAATGTGACATTAGATGCATGGCTCGTAACTGTCCCATTCTTTTTGACTGTGGGTGCTATTTTGTTATCAAATAATATTCGCGACAGAGTCGGGGATAAAAAGGGCGGCCGAAAAACATTGGCAATCCTCATTGGCAAGAAAAATGCCATTATCGTACTGGCAGCCATGTTTGCTCTCTCCTATGTATGGGCATTCGTACTAGTGTTCTCAGGTATTACTTCTCCTTGGACATTACTTGTGCTATTGAGCATTCCAAAAGCGGTACAAGCCGTGAAAGGATTTGTTGGCAATGATACTCCACCGGAAATGATGCCTGCCATGAAAGCAACAGGCCAAACGAACACTTTCTATGGTCTTTTATTTGCATTTGGTATGTATATTGGATTCTTCTTCTAAATCTTTTAATAAGCCTCTTAGTAGAGGCTTATTTTTTTCTGCTCTAATCTTGCTATTTCTCTTAAATGTTTTTCTACTGTGTGATGGGGTAAATGTAACAATACAAGTTACTTATTACAGTTAAGGAAGTGGTAGCATGCTAAGTAAAAATCAACTTCAAGCTATAACAGATAGATTAAAAGAACAAAAAGAAGAATTTCAAAGCAAATTAAATACAAAAAGAAACAGCCGACTCGACCTAAGTGAACGTGAAGCATCCGGAGAACTATCATCCTATGATAATCATCCTGGCGATCTCGGTACAGAATTATTTGAGCGTGAAAAAGATGTGGCTCTGGAAATACATGAAGAAGAGCAATTGAATGAAATTGAAACAGCGTTGTCTGCAATAGAAGAAGGCACATACGGTGTATGTAAAGAGTGCGGAAAGGATATTCCATACGAAAGACTTGAGGCCATTCCATCCACTCTCTATTGTATCGAGCATTCAAAAAAACAGGAATTAAGCAATCACCGTCCAATTGAGGAAGATGTCATTCAGCCACCAAAGCCAGATTCCCTTCAAAGAACATATGATCATCGAATAGAAGACTACACAGACAGTTATCAAGAAGCCGCCCAATACGGAACCTCGGAAACTCCATCCGATATGGTTAGAGATGCAAAAGGATATGAAGATCTTTATCCAGATCAAACAGAGGATGAAGGTTTTGCAGATGAAGTTGAGTCATTCGTTGGTAATGGTCCAGACGGAGAACGTAAAGTATATCAAAGCGATGCAAAAACCGATTATGAAGAACGCCTGGAAGATGAAAACCTAGAGTCAAATTTAGGAGATATTCCTTACCGAAAAAGAGATAGTTATGTGGACAACAAGAACAAATAAGGCAGCCTATTGGCTGTCCTTTTTTCTTTGCTGCTATATATAACTATAACCTTTCAAGAAGTTCCAGTGAGCTGTTTTTCATTTGATAATTATCTAATTAATAGTTCATAACAGTTACATATGACAAAAAGTAGCTTCTACATATTCAAAACATTACACATGGTAAAAAGGCAACCTATATTCCTTTAATCAATGGAATATAGATTGCCTTTATCTATTTTACATAATTTATTTGTTTCTTTGATTTATAGGGTTTACGTTCCAGATGTCTGTTGCATATTCCTGAATTGTTCGGTCACTTGAGAAAAATCCTGAATTAGCAATATTTATTACACTTGATGAGTTCCATTTCTTTTTGTCTTGATAAGATGCCTCTACCTTTTCCTGTGTACTTGCATAGGAACCAAAATCCCTTAATACAAAATATTGATCATTTTCTAATAGCAGAGAATCATATATCATATCAAACATTCCAGATGTATTCGGGAAGAATCCATTAATTAATTGGTTTACAGCCTGATGAATTCTTCGATCAAGCATATAATATTCTGAGGAGTGATAACCTCCATGTGCGTTGTAATTCATAACTTCCTCTGACGATAATCCGAATGTAAAGATATGTTCTTCTCCGACTCTCTCAAAGATTTCTACATTAGCCCCATCCATTGTACCGATGGTCAAAGCACCATTCATCATAAATTTCATATTACCTGTTCCTGATGCTTCTTTACTTGCAGTCGAAATTTGTTCACTTAATTCAGCTGCAGGGAATATTTCTTCAGCCAGAGATACCCGATAATTTTCGAGAAATACGACCTTTATATAATCTTTTGTGTCCGGATCATTATTTACTTTATCCGCCACGGTGTTAATCAATTTAATAATTTTTTTGGCATAGTAGTATCCTGGGGATGCTTTAGCTCCAAATATAAAGGTACGCGGATATGGCTTGAAATTTGGCTCTTCCTTCATTCGATTGTATAAATACATAATGTGAAGAACATTTAGCAATTGGCGTTTATACGCGTGCAAACGTTTGACCTGGACATCAAAAATACTATCTGGATTAACGATTATACCATTTTGTTCTTTAATCCGCTTAGCCAGCTTTTTCTTATTGTCTGCTTTCACTTTCATTAGCTCTTCTAAAAAGGAAGAATCCGTACTAAACCGCTCCAATTCCTTCATATATACCGGATCAATTTGCCATTTATCGCCGATTGCTTGCGAAATTAAACGGGAAAGTCCTGGATTGGATTTCAATAACCATCTGCGATGAGTAATACCATTGGTTTTATTATTAAACTTTTCAGGAAAAACCTGATAGAAATTGTTCATTTCTCTCTTCTTGAGAATCTCAGTATGCAGATGGGCTACTCCGTTTATACTATGGCTGCCTGCAATAGCCAGATGGGCCATTTTAACCTGATCATGAGCAATGATAGCCATATCCTCTATTCTTTGCCACTCACCCGGATACAGCTCCCATAATTGCTGACAGAACCGCTCGTTAATCTCATTCACAATCATAAAGATCCTTGGCAATAATGGTTGGAATAAACGAATTGACCATTTTTCCAATGCCTCAGAAAGCGTCGTATGATTCGTATAAGATATCGTTTTCGTGGTTACTTCCCATGCTTCTTCCCATGACATTTTTTCTTCATCCAATAAGATCCTCATTAATTCCGGGATGGCCAGAACAGGGTGAGTATCATTTATATGTATTGATACGTATTCATGCAATTTGCTCATAGGAATATTCTTTTTGCGGTATGTCTTTAATATGGTATGCAAACTGGCTGAGACAAGGAAATACTGTTGTTTTAAACGCAGAATTTTCCCGCTGTCTTCTGTATCATCCGGATAAAGAAATTCTGATACCAATTCTGTATCACGCTTGTAACGCATAATATCGCGATGATAAGGAGCCGGGGCAGGCTCAGCATTCCACAATCTGAGTGTATTCACCGTTTCATTCTGATAGCCAACAACCGGTATGTCATAAGGTACAGCCATTATTGGCTCTGTATCAATATGACGGAAACCTAAACGGCCATCAGAATCTGTATAGGATTGTACTTCTCCCCAAAAAGGTACCATTACTGCCTGATCGGCTTTTCGAACCTCCCATACATGTCCATTTTGAAGCCATTGCTCTGGATATTCAACTTGTACGCCATCAATGATTTTTTGCTCAAATAAACCATATTTATAGCGAATACCACATCCATGACCAGGCAATTCCAAAGAAGCAATGGAATCCATGAAACAAGCAGCTAATCGGCCTAACCCACCATTACCGAGCGCAGAATCCGGCTCAAGTGTTTCCAGCTCCGAAAAGCTAATCCCTAAATCCTCAAGCCCGTCTTCCACTACTTTTTGTATGCCAAGATTTAAGACATTACTCCCCATAATTCTACCGAGTAAAAATTCAATTGATAAATAGTAGACCTGCTTTGTCTTCGTTTCTCTATATAATTGATTGGTTTTAATCCAATTCTTACTTATATATTCACGAATCATAATTCCTAAAGTATGATATTGCTCCTGCGGAGTCGATTCTGAAAATGTTTTTCCATAAGACATTTCAAGCTTAGATATAAAGGCTTCCTTAAACAGTTCTTTATTATCAAACATCTAAATCAGATCCTCTCAGTCAAGTCTTTATACAAAACCTCATACTCTGCTGCTGAACGTGCCCAGCTATAATCCTTCTTCATCGAGTTCTTAACAATCTTTTTCCACTCAGATGGATTATGATAAAAAGATAATGCCCGACGTATTGTATAAAGCATGTCATGAGCATTAAAGTTAGTAAATGAAAAACCATTGCCCTCGCCAGTAAATTCATTATATGGCTGTATAGTATCTCGCAGACCACCTGTTTCCCTAACAATCGGCAATGTACCATATCTCATTGCTATTAATTGGCTTAATCCGCAAGGTTCAAATTTAGAAGGCATAAGGAACAAATCAGCTCCAGCATATATTTGATGGGCTAAATCTTCATTAAAACCAATATGAACCCTTAATTTATCCTGATACCATTGGGACGTATAACCAAAGAAATGCTCGAATTGCGGATCGCCTGTACCCAGCATGATCATTTGGATATCTTCCTGCAGAATCTCATGGAATACAGCTCTAACCAGATCAAAGCCTTTCTGAGAGGTTAAACGCGATACAACGGCAATCAGTGGCTTGCTATCATCTACCGGTAAATTGAAATACTCCTGGAGATAACGTTTATTCGCTTTTTTGCCTTTCAGAGAATTGACTGAAAACTCGCTGGCAATCGCAGCATCTTTTTTTGGATTATATAAGTCATTGTCAATTCCATTTAAAATCCCATATAAATCTGAGTCTCTTGCCTGAAGCAATCCATTCAGACGCTCACCGTAATAGTCAGTTTTAATCTCCTCTTTATAAGTAGGGCTGACAGTAGTTATTGCATCTGCATAAACCAGTGCTGATTTCATAAAGTTGACGTTCCCGTCAAATTCCAACTGGTTAAAGTAGTCATCATGAATCCCCAGTACATCATCAAGAAAACTTTTTCCATAAATGCCTTGGAATTGCAAATTATGAATTGTAAATATATTTTTGATGTTTGCTAATTTCGTATTCTGGTGCTGAGTTTTCAATAAGAATGGAATCATTCCCGTATGCCAATCATGTGTATGAATAACATCCGGTAAAAATGGAATATGATAAAGTGCTTCAACAGCCGCTTTACAGAAATAAGCAAAACGTTCACCATCGTCAAATTGCTCATAAAGTTTTGGTCTATGGAAATAATATTCATTATCCATAAAGTAATAAATGACACCATCATATTCAGCTTCAAAAATACCGCAATACTGTCTTCTCCAGCTTAACTGAACTTCAAATTCAGCAATTTTTTTCGCTGAATTAAAAAAATGAGTAGGTATCGTCCCATACTTAGGAAGCAACACTCTTACCTCATGACCTAACTTTTTTAATTCTTTAGGAAGAGAGCCGGCTACGTCAGCCAGCCCTCCAGATTTAGCAAAGGGTACACATTCAGATACTACAAATAATACATTCACGAGTTCATCAACGCTCCTTGTTTTACACCTTTTTGAATAACAATTGGTTGGAATGGAGACCCAATCAGAACTGTTCCATCAGCAATTTCTACATCCTTATCGAGGATTACATAATCGAGTTTGCAATTCTTACCGATTTTTGTTTTTTGCATGATAATGGAATTTTTAATGGAAGTACCTTCATCAATATTAACGGCCCTAAAGATGATACTGTGCTCTACTTCACCTTTTATGATAGAGCCGTTGGCAACCATTGATTGGCTTACATGAGACTTCTCACTATACTTGGATGGAGGCTCATCCTTAACTTTTGTATAGATAGGACATTCCTTCATGAATAACTGACTCCAATTTTCTTCTTTAAGAAGATCTATACTTGATTGAAAATAGGCATTAATAGAATTGATATTCGCCAGATAACCTTCATACTGATAAACACAGATAGCGAAGTCGGAATAATGATCTTCCACAACATCCTTTAAACATTTGTACCCAGTTTGTTTCCGCTCGTCAATTAATTTAACAAGCAGTTCTTTTTTAAGGATGAACATTTCAAGTGATTCTTTATCTTTTTTGATTTCCGTAATATCACATTTGTTTTGTATATGATATTTAAGAACAGCATTAAAATCGATATTGCAAACGGTTTGACTGTTAGCAACAATCACATACTCCTGTTTACTTCTTTCAAGATAGGTCATATGATAAGCAAAGTGATCAAACGCATGAACCTCACCAGATACATCTTCTGTATGAGGCACCGGGAGGAAGAATAGTCCATCTCTTTTTCTATTCAAATCCCAGTTCTTACCTGTTCCCAAATGGTCCATTAACGATCTGAAATGTGCTTGTGGATAAACAGCTACATTAGATATTCCCGAATTAACCATGCTTGAAAGAATAAAATCTATTAAACGGAAACGACCAGCTATTGGTAATGCTGCAACATTCCGACTTTTTGTTAAAATATCCAGTGATTCAAAACTATTCGTGGCATCTATAATACCTAATAGTGATTTACTCATATTTTCAACGCCTTTCACTATATCAAGATAATTTTATAACATTTTCTTCTGTTAACAGTTCAGGATTAACCAATATAACATCTTCATCATCAATAGGTCTGATCACCTGGTTATCCGGTATAACAGCACCTGGAGGAATAATAGCCTTTTCAATATAGACATTCTTTCCGATAACGGCATCTGACATGATTACAGAATCTTTAACATGTGCGTCTTTGCCAATCTGTGCTCCATAGAAAACGACTGATTTTTCCACCTTACCTTCAACTATACATCCTTCGTTAATCAGTGATTCTTTAACCTCTGCTTTGTTAGATAGATATTGTGGTGGTCTGTTCGGATTAACTGAATAAATGCGCCATGAATAGTCATAAAGATTTAATTCACACTCTTCATCCAGTAAATCCATATTAGCTTCCCAATAACTTTTCAGTGTACCAACATCTTTCCAATATCCTTCAAATGGATAAGCATATACCTTTTTATCATCATTTAATAATAAAGGTATGATATCCTTACCAAAATCCCTTGTTGAATCTTCATTTTTAGCATCTTTTATCAAATAGTCTTTTAGAACTTTACGATTAAATATATAGATACCCATAGAGGCTAAATTATTTTTCGGATTTTTCGGTTTCTCTTCAAATTCCATTACAGAATAATCTTCTCTGGTGTTCATGATTCCAAATCTGCTTGCTTCATCCCAAGGAACAGGAATAACAGAGATAGTCGCATCTGCTCCTCTTTCCTCATGGAAGCTCAACATTTTATCATAATCCATTTTGTAAATGTGATCTCCTGAGAGAACAATCACATAATCCGGATCATATTGATCGATATAGTTTAAGTTTTGGTAAACCGCACTTGCTGTACCCGTATACCATCTCATTTCCTTTGAAGCAGAATACGGAGGTAATACAGTTACTCCGCCATCTTTTAAATCGAGATCCCAGGCACTTCCGTTAGAAAGATAGGAATTAAGCAATAACGGCTGGTATTGCGTTAATACCCCTACCGTATCTATTCCAGAGTTCGTACAGTTACTTAATGTAAAATCTATAATTCTATATTTACCGCCAAATGGGACTGCCGGTTTTGCAACATCAGCTGTCAAAGCCTCAAGCCTTGTTCCTTGTCCTCCTGCCAGTAGCATTGCGACTATTTTTTTCTTTGCCATTTTTATTTAACTCCTTCCGTTTTTTAATGGGACGCAGTACAGTAATTCCAAATGGAGGTACCTTAATCTTTACGTGATATGGTCTCCCATGAAAAGAACCTTCTTCTGCGATGATTTTCTTTTTATTAACATGATCGCTTCCACCATATTGGACAGCATCACTATTTATGACCTCTTTGTACTCCTGTTTATCAGGTACTCCAACTTTATATTCTTCATAAGATATATTTTTGAAATTACACAGTACTATCAATGGATTTCCTTCTCGATCACGACGAATAAATGAGAATATGGACTGATCGGTGTTATGAACATCAATCCACTCAAATCCTTCAGGATAATCATCTAACTCATATAACGGCTTTGACCGTTTGTAAAACTTTAGTAAGTCTGCAAAGAAATGATTTAATGTTTGATGAGAATCATAATTTAGTAGATGCCAATCAACCTGTTCTTTATCCTTCCATTCTGAGAACATCCCCAGCTCTCCACCCATAAATAATAATTTTTTCCCCGGGTGGGTTGTCATAAATCCCATGAGTAATTTCAACTGAGAAAATTTTTCTTCGTAGCTTCCTGGCATTTTATCAAGAAGAGATTTTTTACCGTGGACCACTTCATCATGTGACAAAGGTAAAATAAACCGTTCCGTATAAGCATACATTAAGGAGAATGTTACTTTATTATGAAGATCCTTTCGAGAACACGGATCTGATTCCATGTACTCTAAAATATCGTTCATCCAACCCATATTCCACTTATATGTAAATCCTAAACCTCCCTCACTAGCTGGCTTAGTTACGTTAGGCCAATCAGTTGAGTCTTCAGCCATCATAAGAACTGTAGGATCGGATTCTTTTACAACTTGGTTAAGTTTCTGTAAAAAATCTATAGCATGTGGATTAACGTCACCACTATATGTATTGGGCCAATAAATGATATTTGCGACAGCATCCACTCTAAATCCATCTATGTGAAAATACTTCATCCAATATCTTGCGTTGGATATTAAAAAACTATGAACTTCTGGTTTGCCCAAGTCAAAATTTGCTGTTCCCCATACTGGATTCTCTCTGTGTTTGAGATCAGAGTATTCATAAACAGGTGATCCATCAAACATAAATAAACCATGAGCATCTTTACAATAGTGACCAGGTACCCAATCAAGCAATACACCTATGTTATGCTGATGACATTGATCGATAAAATATTTCAAGTCTTCAGGCCTGCCATATCGGCTTGTTGGTGAATAATAACCTGTACTCTGATAGCCCCATGATCCGTCAAACGGATGTTCAGTTAGTGGCATTAGCTCAATATGTGTAAAGCCCTGTTCAACTACATAGGGGATGAGTTCATCAGCCAGGTCACGGTATGTATAAAATTCCTCAATCTTGCATTCATCGCTCGGTATAGACACTTGGCCTTCCTGGATATGTTTTCTCCATGTTCCTGCATGAATTTCATAAATAAACATGGGGTTCTCATCTTGTTGTTTCTTTGTTTTTTTCTTAAGCCAAGACGCATCATTCCATTTATATGAATCATCTATAGGATATACGACAGATGCCGTATGAGGCCTTATTTCTGAATAGAAGGCATACGGATCACTCTTTAGAGCTATGGCTCCAGATGCTGCTTCAATTTCATATTTGTATATATGTCCGTCCAGGTTTTTATCTACCAGAAGCGTCCAAATACCCTGTTCAGAAACTCTTTTTAATTCATAACCGTTACCATTCCAATTATTAAAAGAACCCACCAAGCGTATCTGACGGGCGTTTGGTGCATATACTGTAAACCTTGTATGTATATCATCATTTACCTTTATCAAATGGGAACCGAACAGTTTATATGCATCATAAAGAGAGCCTTCATGAAACAAATGGACCTGATAGTCTGTTGGGATAGCATTAGGCATATTATCACCCTTTCTAGAATTTTCTCAATATACTAATTAAACTACTTATTCTGTAACTAAATCAAATGCAAAAATTGTTAATTTAGCTCTCAAAAGCTCTTTTTCACTACTTTTTGGAATTAGTAAGATAAATTAACAGGCATCAGTATAATATATCCAAAATATAGTGTATAGAAACTTAAATACTATTATTTTTATGTTAAATACTTCATTATATTGAGAAAAGTATCAATGAAGTGGTCTAACCATTCAAGAACGAGTTAATTAATTAAAATGTTTACTTAATAAAGTTGTGTAAGAAAATATTAAATTATTTGTTTATTATAGTATTTATCTATAGTAAACAAAATATTCTCATAATTCAAGACCAAAAAGGGAACTTAGATACTTTGGCATATAATATATCTTTCAACATAGAACTTTAGGAAATACAATCGAGGAAAGGATGATTGTGTTGAGTTAATTCTTCTGAGGGCTTCTTTATAATCGATTGAGGATTTAAGAATTAGTATATTCTCTATAGGAGAACATTATCCGTGAAATTTTTTAAATACAAACCTTTACAATTACTTTCCATTGTCTCACGGATCTACTGATTAAAGCAAGACTTAAATAAATGATACCCTCTCAGAAAACTATAAGAAGATGTCTATGCGAGCTTCAATTGCTTATTTATGTTGATATATGGATCATATGAAGGTTTATCGTGAGGCATATTTAATAGCAGAATTTAATACTTAATTTAGGTGGAGTGGAGGTTCGAACAGTAAAATTAGTATAGGGCAAAATGAGAAGGGCTTATAGCAATATTTTCCCAATTCCCAAATAGGAAAACAATTCAAGAATTGACTCACACATCTATTCAAATTACAGGTAGAAGTAGATTTTCAATTTGGTTGATATAATCCTTACTAAAGAAATCATAAAATTTTACTTGGTATTCCTCTTAAAAGTACTTGATGATCAGTTCGGCTTTATTCTCGTTCTATTTTAGACTTTAACCGTTATTAGAATTTTACCTTTGCCTTCTTATAAGGCGTTTAGGAGACAATGTATTGACGGACTGAGCTCTTTTGGCAGTTATGTTTTAATAATTAAGATTTCATTTATTTAAATAATATATAAAAAAACCATGTACATCATGTACATGGTTTTTATGACCCCTACGGGATTCGAACCCGTGTTACCGCCGTGAAAGGGCGGTGTCTTAACCGCTTGACCAAGGGGCCAAATGGCTCCGCAGGTAGGATTCGAACCTACGACCGCTCGGTTAACAGCCGAGTGCTCTACCACTGAGCTACTGCGGAATAATAGTATGGGCGACTCAAACTATCGACCTGATACTTATCAGGCGTGTGCTCTAACCAGCTTAGCTATAGGCCCATTATAATATTTTTGGAGCGGGTGAAGGGAATCGAACCCTCATCATCAGCTTGGAAGGCTGAGGTTTTACCACTAAACTACACCCGCATCTATGGGATGGCTGATGAAAATCGAACCCAGGAATGTCGGAACCACAATCCGATGGGTTAACCGACTTCGCCACAATCGCCATATTAATTGGCAGGGGCAGTAGGAATTGAACCCACACTGGAGGTTTTGGAGACCTCTGTTCTACCTTTAAACTATGCCCCTA
>NZ_JBZAJC010000004.1:0-451303 GCF_058215915.1 Pradoshia sp. Z3_51
GGTGAGCCGTTACCTCACCAACTAGCTAATGCGCCGCGGGCCCATCCCTAAGTGTTAGCCGAAGCCAACTTTCCTTCCAACACCATGAGGTGTTGGAAACTATTCGGTATTAGCACCGGTTTCCCGGAGTTATCCCAATCTTAGGGGCAGGTTGCCCACGTGTTACTCACCCGTCCGCCGCTAATCGTTGGGAGCAAGCTCCCTCAGATTCGCTCGACTTGCATGTATTAGGCACGCCGCCAGCGTTCGTCCTGAGCCAGGATCAAACTCTCCGAAAGATGTTTGATCTAGCTAAATTTTAAAGCAAATTGACGAGATTTTAAAAATCTCTTGTTTTTAGACTTGCTTGGCGTTTCGTTTTGTTTAGTTTTCAAAGAACAATCTGTTTTGTTGTCGTTTTGGCGACTTAACTATCATATCAAGTTAGCAACCTTTTGTCAACAACTTTTTTTATTTAATGTTTGTGCATCCCGGTGTTTCCCGGTCAGCTAAATCAGTATATCAATTCCCAGGCAGGAATGCAACACTTTTTTATAAAAAACTATAAAACAAATATAATCAACTAATCGTATTAGCTTAAAGGTTTTAACTCTGCCTCTCTTATCATCTCCAATCTACAGATGAATGCTGTTATTAGCATGTATCAACTCCATATAAACAGCATAATATGATACGACCTCAAACCAATTTCTTTAAACAATCATTTATAAAAACAACACCTCTTTTAAAAAGAGGTGTTGTTAGTAAAAGCTATTTTGTATATACCAAATGTATTATCTCCTATTATTCTTCTTCAGGTGAATCCAGTGGTTCAACATCCGTGCCTTGTTCTGTTTGTTCTTCTGATTGTATTTCTGTTTGTTCTACTGTTTCTTCCTGCTCGTCATCCTCAGGAGAGTCTTCTTCTTTTTGTACCTTAGCTACTGTAGACACATATTGATCATCACCTGATTCAAGTCTGATCAATTTAACACCCATTGTATTTCTTCCTAAACGGGAGATCTGTCCAACATCCATACGAATAATAACACCCGCAGCAGTAATAACCATTAAATCTTCTTCACCTGTAACAGTTTTTACAGATACTAATGAACCAGTTTTATCGGTTATATTGCAGGTTTTAATTCCTTTACCGCCACGACTTTGAATTCTATATTCTTCTTCTCCGGTACGTTTTCCATACCCATTGCGAGTAACGATTAATATATCATCATTTTCTTCGAGTATATCCATACCTACTACTTCATCATTCTCGCTTAAAGTGATTCCTTTCACACCTGTTGCTGTACGTCCCATTGAACGCACATCAGTTTCTGGGAATCGGATCAATTGACCATCTTTTGTTCCAATGATGATGTTCCGGGTGCCATCTGTTAGTTTAACGGAAATCAATTCATCGTTATCACGCAAACCAACTGCAATCAATCCGTTATTTCTAATATTGGCAAAAGAAGATAATGGGGAACGTTTAGAAATCCCTTGTTTAGTAGTAAAGAATAAGAACCAATCGTCCACAAATTCTTCAACTGGGATAATTGCATTAATCCACTCATCTTTTTCAATTTCAAGTAAGTTTATAATTGGCAGACCTTTAGCTGTCCGTCCATATTCAGGTATTTCATACCCCTTCGAACGATATACTTTCCCTTTATTAGTAAAGAAGAGAATTGTATCATGCGTTGAAGTTGTTAGCAGATGCTCAACAAAGTCATCTTCATTGGTACCCATTCCCTGAATACCTCGTCCTCCACGACGCTGACTTCTGTATGTGGATGCTGGCAGTCGCTTGATATACCCTTTATTCGTTAAAGAGATAACGATATTCTCTTGAGGGATTAAGTCTTCATCCTCAATATGTTCCAGACCGGCCAAGACAATTTCTGTTCTTCTTTCGTCATTAAACCGTTCTTTAATTTCAGTTAACTCTTCACGAATTAAGTCAAGCAACTTTTCTTCATCAGCAAGAATGGCTCTTAACTCGCCAATCAATGTCATAAGCTCTTTATATTCGTTTTCGATTTTATCTCGTTCTAAGCCTGTTAACCTTTGCAGACGCATATCCAAGATCGCCTGAGCTTGCTTTTCAGTCAATTCGAATTTAGTCATTAATCCTTCTCTGGCAATATCAGTAGTTTGAGAGCCACGGATTAAGGCTATAATTTCATCAATATGATCAAGTGCAATTCGTAGTCCTTCTAAAATATGCGCTCTTGCTTCTGCTTTACGAAGTTCAAATTGCGTTCTTCTGCGAATAATTACCTTCTGATGTTCCAAATAGTAATAAAGCATTTGTTTCAGATTCAGAACCTTCGGCTGGTCATCAACAAGAGAGAGCATGTTGATGCCAAAGGTTGTTTGCATTGCTGTATGCTTATATAAATTATTTAAAAGTACGTTTGCATTCGTGTCTCTTCTTAATTCAATTACGATGCGCATACCATTACGGTCTGACTCATCCCGTAAATCTGTAATACCTTCAATTTTCTTGTCACGTACCAAGTCTGCAATACGTTCAACCAGTTTGGCTTTGTTCACTTGGTATGGAAGTTCCGTTACAATAATGACCTGTTTACCGTTTTGTTTCTCTTCAATAAACGATCTTGCCCTTAACGTGATGGAACCACGACCAGTTTCATAAGCTTTACGAATACCACTTCTTCCTAAAATTTGACCTGCAGTTGGAAAGTCCGGACCCGGAATAATTTCCATCAATTCCTGTATGGAGATCTCAGGGTCTTTACTTAAAGCAAGCACACCATCAATGACCTCTCCTAACTGATGTGGAGGAATATTCGTAGCCATACCAACCGCAATTCCAGAAGAGCCATTTACAAGCAGGTTAGGAAAACGTGATGGAAGTACCACTGGTTCCTTTTCTGAACCATCGTAGTTGTCTCGGTAATCGATTGTATCCTTGTTTAAGTCTCTAACTAACTCCATTGATATTTTTGACATACGGGCTTCTGTATAACGCATTGCCGCAGCTGAATCACCATCAACAGATCCAAAGTTACCATGCCCCTCAACCAGCATATATCTAAGGTTGAAATCCTGAGCCATACGGACCATCGTGTCGTAGACTGCCGTATCACCATGAGGATGGTATTTACCGATAACTTCACCAACGATACGTGCCGATTTCTTAAATGCTTTATCCGACGTCATACCTAAATCATTCATAGCGTACAATACACGCCTATGCACAGGCTTCAACCCATCACGAACATCCGGAAGTGCTCTGGCTACGATAACACTCATAGCATAATCCAAGAATGATGTTCGCATTTCCTGACTTATATTTATTTCTTTAACCCTCGAGTTTTCCATTTCCGCCATGGAATTACCTCCTCTTATCCGCAAAATCCAGTTATACATGTAAAAAGACAGGATAGATGTTGTCTATCCTGCAGAAAAGATGTATGGATCGCTATTCCCCAATTCAATAACAATCCCATTGAAGTCATACTTAAAAATCAATCGAATTTATATATCTAGATTCTTAACTTGTAACGCATTTTCTTCAATGAAATTCCGACGCGGTTCGACTTTGTCGCCCATAAGCATTTCAAAGGTTTCATCTGCATCGATTGCATCTTCTAGACTAACCTGCAACAATGTTCTGTGCTCCGGATCCATCGTTGTATCCCATAACTGTGTTGCATTCATTTCACCCAAACCTTTATAACGCTGTAGACCAGGTTTTGGCTGGCTAGGGAGCTCACTCATAATACTTTCCAGCTCTCGATCATTATAAGCATACATTATACGCTTGCCTTGCTGTATTTTGTATAACGGTGGCTGAGCAATATAGATATAACCATTTTCAATAATCGGTCGCATATAACGATAGAAGAACGTCAACAATAAGGTTCTGATATGGGCACCGTCGACATCGGCATCAGTCATGATGACAACTTTATGATATCGTGCCTTCGTAATATCAAAATCCTCACCAATACCAGTTCCCAGAGCTGTTACAATCATTCTGATCTCTTGATTGCCAAGAATTCTATCCAGACGCGCTTTTTCCACGTTTAGTATTTTACCGCGTAAAGGCAAAATGGCCTGGAAGTGTCGATCACGGCCAGATTTTGCCGATCCGCCAGCAGAATCACCCTCAACGATGTAAATTTCGCTAATGGATGGATCTTTTGAAGAACAGTCAGCCAATTTCCCTGGTAAGTTGGAAATCTCCAATGCACTCTTTCTTCTTGTTAGCTCTCTAGCCTTTTTGGCTGCTGCTCTCGCTCTGGCAGCCATTAATCCTTTATCGATAATTTTTCTTGCGACACTAGGATTTTCAAGCATGAATTTCTCCATTTTTTCAGAGAAAATGGAGTCAGTAATCGTTCTTGCCTCAGAGTTACCAAGTTTAGTTTTCGTTTGTCCTTCGAACTGCGGATCAGGGTGTTTGATCGATACAATCGCAGTTAGGCCTTCGCGAACATCTTCACCGGTTAAATTTTGGTCATTTTCCTTGAAAATGCCGTATTTCCTTGCATAATCATTTATTACACGAGTTAAGGCTGTTTTAAATCCAGATTCGTGTGCTCCACCTTCATAGGTGTGGATATTATTGGCAAATGAATAAATATTACTTGTAAAACTATCATTGTATTGCAAAGCAACCTCAACAGAAATCCCATCTTTAGCACCCTCGACATAGATTGGTTCTTCGTGAAGTACCTCTCTCGTACGATTTAGATGTTCTACATAGGATTTAATGCCGCCTTCATAGTAATATTCATTTTCTTTACCATCTTCACGTTCATCCTTAATCGTGATTTTAATACCACGGTTTAAGAAGGCTAATTCCCTTAACCTTACCGCCAAAATCTCATATTCATATATAAGAGTTTCCGTAAAAATTTCACCATCAGGTTTAAATGTAATAGTTGTACCAGTACGATCGGATTCGCCTAAAATCTCAAGCTCGCCTTTTGGTGTACCTCTTTCAAAACGTTGAAGATGAATTTTCCCTTCACGTTCTACTTGGACAGACAATTCAGTAGACAGGGCATTAACAACTGAAGCACCCACACCATGAAGACCGCCGGAGACTTTGTAGCCTCCACCGCCAAATTTACCACCGGCATGTAAAGTTGTCATAATGACTTCTACTGCAGGACGGCCTACTTTTTCGTGTATACCAACAGGAATACCACGACCATTATCCTTAACCGTAATACTATTGTCTTTATTGATGAATACATTGATTTCATCACAATATCCTGCCAGTGCTTCATCAATACTGTTATCAACAATTTCCCAGACTAAATGGTGAAGCCCTCTGGAACTTGTGGAACCAATATACATACCAGGCCTTTTACGTACTGCCTCTAGCCCTTCAAGTATTTGTATCTGGTTTTCATCATAGGATTCTTTTTGTATTTCTTTTTGCTCCATTGTCAAACCATTTCACCTACACTTTTCATGCATTTATTTCGTATCTTATCGATTGTGTTACAACGTAGACATCTTTGCTGATTTTCTTTTCAAAGCAGTTAGTCCAATTGGTGAGAGATAGATGTGATGAACTGTAACCACAATTGATTTTGTATTACCTTCAGCCAGATCAATAACTTTATTTTCATCTAAAAATCTCTGTAATACAGGTGAATCTGTTAGCATTTTGGCATCAAGTGCCGTAACTAGTTCACTAGTCTTAATTACAGTATCATTTCCGACATGAAGATACATCTTAACCACCTCATTTCAATCTGGACATTGTTCCGCTTTTCACTTGAAAGGTTGCAGCTTCTCTCAATGTTTGATGATCGATTCCGTCTACACTTGTAGTCGTTACAAAGGTTTGTACCTTACCTTGAATGGTATTCAACAAATGCGATTGTCTGTAATCATCCAATTCAGATAGAACATCATCAAGCAAAAGAATTGGATATTCATTGATTTCTGAATGAATCAGCTCAATTTCAGCTAATTTTAAAGATAAGGCTGTTGTTCTTTGCTGGCCTTGCGACCCAAACGTTTGCACATCATGACCATTGACGAAGAATTGCAGGTCATCTCTATGTGGACCAATTAATGTTGTGCCTCGTTCTTTTTCTCTAGTACTTATTTTATCAAATTTTTCCTGAAATCTTTCTACTATTTTCGACAAGTCCATAGATTCTGATACCTCTATGGATGGTTTATATTGAATATCCAGCGTTTCTAGACCTCTAGAAATGCCTTTATGGATAGGTTTTGCCCAATTCTTAAGCAATTCAAGGAACTCAAACCTCTTTAAAAGAATTCTTGCAGCATAATGAATGAATTGGTCATTTAGAACCGCAAGCATAGCATCGTCAGCTCTTTTGCTCTGCTGTGCTTGCCTCAAAAACGCATTACGTTGATTGAGAATCTTTTGGTATTGGTTTATATCATGTAAATAAACAGGCGATACTTGTCCTATTTCCATATCTATAAAGCGTCTTCTGATTAAAGGGCTGCCCTTCACCAGGTTTAAGTCCTCCGGAGCAAACATAATCACATTCATATTGCCGATATACTGGCTCAAACGCTTTTGCTCCAAATGATTACTTTTAGCTTTTTTGCCTTTTTTGGAAATAATCAATTCCATAGGAAGAGGTCCTCTGTTTTTCAGTACTCTTCCCTCTATTTTAGCATATTCCTGGTCCCATCGAATAAGATCTTTATCATTGGAGGTGCGGTGAGATTTAGCCATGGCCAGTACATACATAGCTTCCATCACATTTGTTTTTCCTTGAGCATTTTCGCCCAGTATAACATTCACCTTATTTTCAAATTCGGCGGTCAGACTTTCATAGTTTCTATAATGTTGAAGACTAATCTTTTCAAGATACATATCTTTAGATCCTTTACTTTAATCCGTAATAATATAGGAACCGACATCCGGGATTTCAATACGGTCTCCAACCCGGAGCTTTCTGCCTCTGCGAACATCCAGTTCACCATTCACGTATACCTCATATTCTGAAAGAAACCATTTTGCGTTCCCGCCAGAGTCGATAATACTCGCTAATTTTAAAAATTGCCCGAGGGTAATATACTCGGTTTGAATACGTATTGATTCCATCATAATAATCCCACCTGTAAAAGTCTCTAAAAGTTTATTTTACTAAAAAATTTGGTTTTGCACAAAAAGAACCTGTTTCGATGCATATCCAAAAACAGGTTCTCAAAAATTTTTAAATCAATATGTTCTAACAGGCAGTATTAACTGCAGCATACTATCGTCATCTACACCTTTAAGAACAAATGGTCTCATCGCTCCAGTAAAATTAATAGTCACTTCTGTTACATTCAAGGCTTTTAGGGCATCCATCATATATTTCGCACTAAAGGATATTTTTAATTCCTCTCCCTCAATCGTTTGAGTAACAATTTCCTCAGTTACTGTACCAACCTCTGGTGTATGAGAGGAAATTTCAATATAGGAATTTCCCATTGTAGAAAGCTTAACAACATTATTTCTGCTTTCTCTCGCTAATAAAGAAGCACGATCAATGGCATGAAGAAGTTCCTTTGTATTTATTCTAACATCTGTTTTGCTTTCATTCGGTATTAATCGAGAAGTGTCTGGATAATTACCCTCTAATAATCTGGAGAAGAATAATAAATTTTTTGATTTAAACAGTACCTGATTTTCTGTAAATATAATTTTTATTTCTTCATCCGTGTCATCGAGGATTTTACTTAATTCACTTAAGCTCTTTCCAGGGACGACTACACTGTAGCTATCACCATTCCCATTAATCACCGTTTTTCTCATAGCCAAACGATGGCTATCTGTTGCAATACAGATTAATTGCCCATCTTCTATGCGCCAGTTTACACCTGTCAACACAGGGCGTGTTTCTGAGGTGGACACTGCGAAAATAGTTTGACGGATAATATTTTTTAATAAATCGATTGGCATAGAATACATATGCTGTTCTTCCATTTGAGGAAGCTGTGGATAATCTTCAGCATTTAGTCCGTTTAGTTTATATTCAGCTTTTCCTGAACGAATAATTGTTTGCAGATGTGCATATACTTCCAAATCAACTGTGCTCTCTGGAAGTTTTTTTACGATTTCAGCAAAGAAACGAGCAGGTAAAACGATTGATCCAGACTCTTTAATTTCAACTAGTTCATTGCCTTCTTCTTCTTCTGCTGGAATGAATGATTCAATAGAGATATCAGAATCACTCCCTGTTAAAGTGACCCCTTCTTCATTTGCTTTAATTTTTATTCCAGTAAGAATTGGTATCGTTGTACGGGTTGATACCGCTTTAAGAACATCAGTAACGCTTTGGACCAGACGGTCGCGCTGAATCGTAATTTTCATAAGTAATCCTCCCAGTATGATGATTGATTTTAGATACATATTTATTAATTTATTTATAAAAATAAAAGAAGAAGTAATAGTAGGGCCTGTGGAAATGTGGATAACTCAACTATTTGACCGAAAAACAGTCTATCCACATGTGGACAGACTGTGAGTAATCTTGATAGCAACTTAATTGATTATCAACAGTTAGTAACTGCTTCGTTGATCAGTGATTGTTAAGTTTTAAAGTAATTTCCTTAATATGATCCTGTAGCTGAGAATCGATTTGTAAAAGCTTAGATATTTTTTCATGTGCATGTATAACAGTTGTATGGTCACGTCCTCCAAATTCTTCACCTATTTTGGGCAATGAAGAGTCCGTAAGCTCTCTGGACAAATACATAGCAATCTGCCTAGGGAAGGCAACTGATTTTGTCCGTTTTTTAGCTTTAAAATCATCTAATTTTACATTAAAGTATTCTCCAACTGTCCTCTGAATATCCGATATAGCGATAATTTTTGGTTTCGAATTCGGAATGATATCCTTTAGAGCTTCGGCAGCTAAGTCTGCGTTAATATCCTTATTTATTAAGGAAGAATAGGCTACCACTCTTATTAGGGCTCCTTCGAGCTCACGAATGTTGGAATCGATTTGGTTGGCTATATAAATCATAACTTCATTCGAAATATCCAGTCGTTCAGCTTTTGCTTTCTTCCGCAGGATCGCAATCCTTGTTTCGAGATCTGGTGGTGTAATATCAGTAATCAGACCCCATTCAAAACGAGACCGCAACCGATCTTCAAGAGTCGGAATCTCTTTCGGAGGACGATCACTTGAGATAACGATTTGCTTACTTTCCTCGTGGAGTGCATTAAACGTATGGAAAAATTCCTCCTGAGTCGATTCTTTTCCAGCTAAAAATTGAATATCATCAATTAGCAGTACATCGACATTCCGGTATTTATTACGGAAATCTTCAGCACGGTTATCTCGGATTGAATTAATAAATTCATTTGTAAATTTCTCGGATGACAAATAAACCACTTTAGCTGATGGGTTGTGCTCCAATACATAATGGCCGATAGCATGCATTAAATGTGTTTTACCAAGTCCAACTCCCCCATAAATAAATAGAGGATTATAGGCTTTAGCCGGAGCTTCCGCTACAGCCAAGGATGCTGCATGGGCAAAACGGTTGCCGGAACCAATAACGAAAGTATCAAAAGTATACTTTGGTATTAATAAGGTTTGAGGTATCTCATGCTGATCGTCATCTGATTTTCTAACCCTTTTGGCCGGTGCTGGTAAATCATATTCTTCTTCCCTTTGGTTGTGAGGAATAATGAATTTAACTTCCAATTGTTCGCCTGTAGTTTCGTATAAAACCTCACCTATTACATCTGAGTAACGTTCCTCTAGCCAATCTCGGGCAAACTCGTTTGGCGCAATTACTGTGAGTGTATCCTTTTTTAAAGAATAAGCTTTTGTAGACTTCAGCCAGGTTTCAAAGCTTGGCTTGCTTATTTTCTTTTCTAATATTGATAATGAGTGCTTCCATAGCTCATCTATATTTTTCACTCGTCAATCCTCCTTCAAAGACAGCCAAACCACAATAAACTTGAATTAAAACAATATAAATAGGAAATGTATAAATATAAAAAACAATGTATAAGGAACATTATGGGGAATATAGGTTTTCGACAATATCCACTTCCTGTGGACAAAGTTATACGCTCCTGTGTAAAATCCTATCCACAGCTTATTAACAATCTGTGGATAATTATTTATGTGGATAAGTTATTAAGAATGAAAACAAAAAATATGATATCAAAAATTTGCTTGAGTTGCAACGTTTTTTGTTATTTATCCACAAGACTCAGTGAATGGGGATGAAAGTTTTCCACAAGAAGTGGGTTTGTGCAAAACCTGTCGAAAAGGGGTGTGGATTGTTAAATAGTGATAATTTAATTATCCACAACCTATCCATAGAGAACAAGGTAAATTTTAAAAATGAAATTTAAGCGATCCATATAAATTTATTTATTTGTAAATCAGAAGGTAGTTTTTAATGTTTGAAAGTATAAGTTGACAATTACGTATCACCATCTATATAATTGTAAAGACTGTCTTTAACTGTAATCCTCAGGGAGGTGTACTAATATGAAAAGAACGTACCAACCAAATAAACGTAAACACAGCAAAGTTCATGGGTTCCGTGCCCGCATGAGCACAAAAAACGGACGTCGTGTTCTTGCAGCTCGTCGTCGTAAAGGAAGAAAAGTATTATCTGCCTAGACCACTGACCATTTCAGTGGTCTTTTTTTAAGCTTATAGCGTTTTTTAATGATTAAGATGAGAAATAGATCAAAGTTATATACAGATTGGCGTTTTAATAATGCGTAAATTTGTTAATGATGTACAATGGAAATATAATGGGATTAGAAATAAATCGAAACCCATTTAAAAGTTGAACGTATGTGTTAGGTGCAGGTGGATATATGAACAAAGAGCGCAGGATTAAAAAGAATCAGGATTTCCAGGAAGTATTTAAAAAAGGTAAATCTTTTGCGAACAGGCAATTTGTTATTTACGTATTAAAGAAGGAACAGACAAACTTTCGTCTGGGTCTTTCAGTGAGTAAGAAAATTGGCAATGCAGTGACACGGAACCGTGTTAAACGTTATGTAAGGCAATCCTTTTTAGAGCTTGATGATCGAATCATGAAGGGGAATGATTACATCATTGTTGCAAGAAAACCGACCTCAGAAATGGACTTCCATGAATCGAAAGCGAGTCTAATCCATGTATTAAAGCGTGCTGGCGTCTTGAGAAAAATGTAGTGTAGGTTTTCTGTTATAAAAAAGCCTAAAACATTTAGGCGTAGACATCTAAAAGATGTTAAAATACATTCATTGGCATATAAGAGGTATTAATGCCTCTTAAGTAGTTAGGAGGAAATAAGGCTTGAAGAAGAAACATATGCTTCTCTTTGGTTCGGTTGTTTTTCTCATTGCTGTTCTATCAGGATGTAGTGAAGTCAATCAACCAATAGATTCAGAAAGTACTGGTATCTGGAATCAATACTTTGTTTATCCGCTTTCCTGGCTGATAATCAAAATGGCTGAGTTATTAGGTAATAAATATGGAATATCGATTATTCTGGTCACAATTTTGGTTAGATTATTGATTTTACCATTGATGATTAAACAAATTAAAAGTACAAAAGCGATGCAGGCTATTCAACCGGAAATGAATAGATTGAAAGAGAAATACAGCTCTAAGGATGCTGAAACTCAACAAAAACTGCAGCAGGAAACAATGGCTTTGTTCCAAAAACATGGGGTAAACCCATTGGCAGGATGTTTGCCGATTTTTGTTCAAATGCCGATTTTGATTGCGTTCTATCACGCAATTATGAGAACAACTGAAATTGCTAATCATAGTTTCCTATGGTTTGATTTAGGCGACAAGGATCCATACTTTATCCTTCCGCTAATTGCAGGTGCAACAACCTTTATTCAACAAAAAATATCCATGGTTGGACAGGATGATAATCCAACTATGCAAATGATGCTATATATTATGCCGATTATGATTATTGTGTTCGCAATTAACTTCCCGGCAGCACTATCTTTATACTGGGTTGTTGGTAATATTTTCTCGATTGCCCAAACTTACTTCATTAAAGGGCCTGATTTAAAGCAAGCAAAAGCCGATAAATCAAATGTAAAAGCCGGAGGTAAGAAAAAGTGAAACAAGTAACCGCTACAGCCCAAACAGTTAATGAAGCTGTTGAATCTGCTCTTAAGGAATTAAATACAACGAAGGAAAAGACTGAAATCCAAGTTGTAGATGAAGGGAAAAAAGGTTTTTTAGGCCTGTTTGGCTCAAGACCGGCTATCGTGAAGGTGACTGTAAAGCATGATCCGTTAGCAGAAGCAAAACAATTCATCGAGAATGTAGCAGAAAAAATGGGTGCAGAGGTACATGTTCATCATAAGCAAGAAGGCAAAGTTGTTACATTTGAGTTATCTGGTGAGAAAATAGCCATGCTGATTGGAAAAAGGGGACAAACATTAAATTCCCTTCAATACCTGACTCAGCTTGTAGTAAATAAGAACTCTACCCAATATCTAACGATCATGCTCGATGCAGAGGATTACCGGAGCCGAAGAAATGAAGCTTTAGTTAATCTTTCGGAAAAAATGGCTAATAAAGCTATCTATACAAAAAAAGAAGTTTCATTGGAGCCCATGCCATCATTTGAAAGAAAAGTGATTCATACGGCGCTGATGAATAATAAAAAAGTCAAAACGTACTCTGCTGGTACTGAACCACATCGTCATATCGTGATTTCGCCAAATAAATAGCGTGAACAAAATCTCCGAATGATTTCGGAGATTTTTTTTTGAATGCTTCCAGTTATAATTGATTGAATTTATCGGCTTTTAATAATTAAAAGAACTGGACTTTCTGATATCTAAACGAGTGTATTAGGGCAAAGTAGATATAAGGTGAAAAAAATATAAGAACAGAGTTCACAATTTAGCTGAATAATTTATATCTAAAAGGAAGATTGTGCTTAGATTCTTGTTATTCACATGTGGATAAGTTAAAATTATACGTACTGCATTTTAGTGGTTGTGGATAAGAGCGGCGGGTACAAATGGTATGTGTCGATTATTATAGATTTTTAATTTTGTTATGAAAGGAGTATAGGTCATGGATTTTGATACAATTGCTGCGATATCAACTCCGATGGGAGAGGGAGCAATCGGAATTGTTCGTATAAGCGGAGATGAGGCAATAAGTATCGCAGACTCTGTTTATCGGAGCCCTAAAGGGAAGAGATTGACTGATGTGCCAAGTCATACGATACACTATGGAAATATCATAGATCCTAAAACGAATACCATTATAGAAGAAGTAATGGTGACCGTTTTAAAAGCTCCAAATACATTTACTCGTGAAGATATCGTCGAAATTAATTGCCATGGCGGTTTAGTTTCCGTGAATAGAGTACTTCAGCTTATCTTAAGACAGGGAGCTACTTTAGCCGAGCCTGGAGAGTTTACAAAACGGGCGTTTTTAAATGGAAGAATTGATTTGTCTCAAGCGGAAGCTGTAATGGATTTAATCAGAGCGAAGACAGATAAAGCGATGAATGTAGCTTTAGGGCAAGTTGAAGGTAAACTGTCAAGATTGATAAAGAAATTGCGCCAGGATATCCTTGAAACACTAGCTCAGGTGGAGGTTAATATAGATTACCCTGAATATGATGATGTGGAGGAAATGACTCACCACTTATTTAAGGAACGCTGTGAATATGTCAGTGGGGAAATTGAAAAATTACTACAAACCAGTCATCAGGGGAAAATTTTAAGAGAAGGTATTTCAACCGTAATTGTCGGCAGACCTAACGTAGGAAAGTCTTCCTTATTAAATAGTTTGGTACAGGAAAATAAAGCAATTGTTACAGATATTCCAGGAACCACAAGGGATGTCATTGAAGAATATGTTAATGTAAGGGGAGTACCGCTTCGTTTGGTGGATACTGCCGGAATACGTGAAACAGAAGATATAGTAGAGCGTATCGGAGTGGAACGTTCCAGAGAGGTATTAAAGAAAGCAGATTTAATACTTCTTGTGCTAAATCATGCAGAAGAATTTACAGAAGAAGACCAACGTTTGTTTGAAGCTGTCAATGGGATGGATGTCATTGTGCTTATTAACAAAACAGATCTTCCTGGAAAGCTTGAAATTGATAAAGTTAAAGCTGTTGCAAAGAACTATTCGATTATTTTAACATCGCTAAAAGAGGATAAAGGTGTAGATGACTTAGAGGAAGCTATTTCTGGACTTTTCTTTGAGGGAAATTTAAATTCCGGCGATGCGACATATGTATCTAATTCACGTCATATAGCCCTTTTGAATAAAGCAAAACAGGCAATTGATGATGCACTGGATGGCATTAATGCCGGTGTACCAATTGATCTGGTTCAAATCGATTTAACAAAGTCATGGGAACTATTAGGGGAAGTTATTGGAGAAAGTGTCCATGAGAGTTTAATCAATCAGTTGTTTTCGCAGTTTTGTCTTGGGAAATAAGGAGGTAAAACAATGGCATATCATGCTGGTGAATATGATGTAATAGTAATAGGAGCAGGTCATGCGGGGAGTGAAGCAGGTCTTGCTGCTGCCAGACAAGGGGCTAAAACACTTGTATTAACAATTAATTTGGATATGGTTGCATTTATGCCCTGTAATCCATCAGTTGGTGGTCCTGCAAAAGGGATCGTAGTCAGAGAGATTGATGCTCTTGGTGGAGAAATGGGTAAAAATATTGATAAGACCCATATTCAAATGAGAATGCTCAATACAGGTAAGGGTCCGGCTGTGCGTGCGTTAAGAGCACAGGCAGATAAATTCGCCTATCAGAACGAAATGAAAAAAACGCTCGAAAATGAAAAGAATCTAACCCTCATGCAAGGGATGGTTGATCGCTTACTTATTGAGGATGGGGAATGTAAGGGCGTTATTACACAGACAGGGGCTATCTATCATTCAAAAGCAGTTGTTATTACAACAGGGACTTTTTTACGCGGAGAAATTATTTTAGGAGAATTAAAATACTCCAGCGGTCCAAATAATCAACAACCATCCATCAAGCTATCTGAACACCTTGAAGAGCTTGGATTAGATTTAGTCCGTTTTAAAACAGGTACACCGCCAAGAGTGAACGGTGATACAATTGATTACAATAAAACTGAAATACAACCTGGGGACGATGTACCAAGGGCATTTTCCTATGAGACAACGACCTATATTACGGATCAGTTGCCATGTTGGCTGACATACACAAATGAAGGAACACATACGATTATCGATAATAATTTACATCGCTCTCCTATGTATTCTGGAATGATTAAGGGTACTGGACCGCGTTACTGTCCATCAATAGAAGATAAAGTAGTTCGTTTTAATGATAAGCCACGCCATCAAATCTTCCTTGAACCGGAAGGCAGAGACACGAATGAAGTATATGTACAAGGGCTTTCAACAAGTTTGCCGGAAGATGTTCAAAAGGAAATCCTGGCAACCATACCGGGGCTCGAAAATGTACAGATGATGCGGGCTGGCTATGCAATTGAGTATGATTCTATCGTACCAACACAGCTCTGGCCGACATTAGAAACAAAAAATATTAAAAATTTATATACTGCTGGCCAAATTAATGGTACATCAGGTTATGAAGAAGCTGCTGGACAGGGGCTAATGGCTGGGATCAATGCAGGCCGCAGAGCTCTGAATGAAGAGGAGATTATTCTGAGCCGTTCGGATGCCTATATTGGGGTTCTGATTGATGACCTGGTTACGAAGGGAACGAATGAGCCTTATAGATTGCTTACATCCCGTGCTGAATATCGTTTATTGCTGAGACATGATAATGCAGACCTGAGATTAACAGAAATAGGCCATCGCATTGGATTGATCAGTGAGGACCGTTATGAACGCTTCTTGACTAAAAAGCAAGCTATTCAGAATGAAATCGAAAGGCTGGCTGCTACCATCATTAAACCAAATGAAACTACCCAATCTTATTTAAGAGAATGGGGAAGCAGTGAACTAAAGGATGGCATTCGCGGCAATGACCTGCTTAGAAGGACAGAATTATCGTACAAACATATCAGTCAATTAATTCCTGCAGAGAGTGAAGTTCCTGAGGATGTAGCAGAGCAGGTGGAAATACAGGTTAAATATGAGGGTTATATTGAAAAGTCGATTCAGCAAGTAGAAAAGCTGAAGAAAATGGAAAACAAAAGAATCCCTGATTTAATTGATTATGACGCTATTACAGGGCTTGCTTCTGAAGCACGTCAGAAATTAAAACAGGTTCGTCCATTATCTATGGCCCAAGCTTCACGTATATCAGGTGTTAACCCAGCTGATATTTCTATCTTGCTCGTTTATATTGAACAAGGGAAAATTGCAAAAATACCCCAAAATTAAGAGGTAAATAAATGAACATATCAGAATTTAAACATGCATTAGAGGAGAAGGGAATTGTTCTTTCTCCATCTCAGCTTGACCAATTCGAAACGTATTTTAAGCTTTTGGTAGAATGGAATGAAAAAGTAAATCTGACAGCTATTACGGATAAAGAAGAGGTTTATTTGAAACATTTCTATGATTCCATCTCACCATCTTTCTTTATTGATTTTAATCAGGATCTTTCTTTATGTGATGTTGGAGCGGGAGCAGGGTTTCCCAGTATACCACTAAAGATTTGCTTTCCATCAATAAAATTGTCTATTGTAGATTCTTTAAATAAGCGGATTACCTTTTTAAAAACCTTAACAGATGAGCTGGGTTTACAGGATGTCAATTTATATCATGATCGTGCAGAAACATTTGGTAAATTAGCAGCACACCGGGAACAATATGATTATGTTACGGCTAGAGCAGTTGCCAGATTATCGGTTTTAAGCGAGTTATGCCTTCCATTAGTAAAAAAAGGAGGCAAATTTATCGCTTTAAAAGGTGCCGGTGCTGATGATGAAGTATTGGCAGGGAAAAAGGCGTTGACAATTTTAGGTGGTAAAATGGATCAGGACTTTTATTTCCAACTGCCAAAGGAAGACAGCAAACGTCATATTATCTTAATAGATAAAGTAAAAGAAACGCCAAAAAAATATCCACGAAAACCGGGAACACCAAATAAGCAGCCATTAGAGTAAACTTTATTGAGACGGATATTCTAAAAAACGGTATAATAAAGATAGTTATTACCAAAAAATGAGACAATCTGAACTTATTTAAATATGATTTTTGCCAATGATTAAGCTAGTTGGAAGTTTTTTAAAGGTGGTGTAGGGATGACAAAACATCCTTTTTCACGTTTTTTTGGACTTGGAGATAAAGAACAAAATGTTGACAGGGAATCGGAAATTGAGACGGAAAAAGAAGAAATAAACCATGACGAAATCCATAAATTACCTATTTCTTCAATTGTACCAAATCGTTTTCAACCAAGAAGTATTTTTGATGATGAGAAAATTGAAGAACTTGCTCTGACTATAGAAACGCATGGAATTATTCAACCCATTGTTGTCAGAGAAATCCATGATGGACAATTTGAAATAATTGCCGGTGAACGTCGATACCGAGCCATAAGTAAATTGGGTTGGGATAAAATTCCTGCCATTATTAATAATCTCTCAGACACTGAAACAGCATCTGTTGCTTTAATAGAGAACCTTCAACGTGAGGAATTATCTCCTATTGAAGAAGCTGTGGCATACAGTAAATTAATTGAATTGCATCAATTGACCCAGGAAGGTCTTGCAAACAGGCTTGGAATAGGACAATCTACGGTTGCCAATAAAATCCGTTTACTTAAATTGCCGCAGGTGGTTCAGAATGCGGTCATGCAAAAGGCAATCACAGAAAGACATGCACGCTCCTTAATCCCATTAAAAGATCCTGAAAAACAGGCGAAGCTTGTCGAAGAAATTATTGATAAAGGACTGAATGTGAAGCAGACAGAGGAACGAGTCAACAAACTGCTTTCAGCTGATGAAGACAAAAAGCCTCGTGCCATCCGAAAAGCATTCAGTAAGGATATGCGCATAGCGGTAAATACTATCCGTCAATCAATGAGCATGGTTAAGGATAATGGAATTAACTTAGACTCAGAGGAAACAGAGTTTGATGATTTTTATCAAATTACAATCCGTATTCCGAAAAAGAGGAAATAATAGTTTGATTAATTGATAACTTGGCAATCCGATAGGTTGCCAGTTTTTTTTATATAATCAAAACTTTTTACAAAAATCGATACTTTCTGTGTGATAATTTTAAATATATGAACTTTGAAAAATAGAAACATGTTAAAATAGAAACGTTATAAGTCTGAATGTAAAGTGAGGCAGGTGACAACATGGGAAAAGTAATATCTATTGCAAACCAAAAAGGAGGAGTTGGTAAAACAACAACCTCAGTTAATTTGGGGGCCTGCTTGGCGTACATAGGAAAGAAAGTTTTGCTAGTCGATGTTGATCCACAAGGAAATGCGACCAGTGGAGTAGGGATAGAGAAGGCTGATGTTGAACAATGCATTTATGATGTACTTATTGATGATGTGGATGTTGCTGATGTTATTAAGGCAACGAAAGTTGAAAACCTAGATGTCATACCGGCTACTATTCAACTTGCAGGTGCTGAAATAGAATTGGTTCCTACCATATCCAGAGAAGTACGCTTGAAAAGAGCGTTAGAAGCAGTCGTTAATGAGTATGATTATATTATTATTGATTGCCCTCCATCTTTAGGTTTATTAACTCTAAATTCCCTTACAGCATCTGATGCTGTGCTTATACCTGTGCAATGTGAATACTACGCCCTTGAAGGCCTCAGTCAATTACTTAATACGGTTAGATTAGTCCAGAAACATTTAAACCATGATTTAAAAATAGAGGGAGTATTATTAACCATGCTTGATGCCCGGACAAACCTGGGTATACAAGTCATAGATGAGGTTAAGAAGTACTTTCAGGATAAAGTATATAAAACGATCATTCCACGTACCGTACGTTTAAGTGAAGCACCAAGCCATGGTGAGCCGATTATTATTTATGATCCAAAGTCACGTGGAGCGGAAGTATATTTAGATTTGGCAAAGGAAGTGGTTGCAAATGGGTAAGGGATTGGGGAAAGGTCTTGATGCCCTTATTGCTAACATGGAAGTCAGCAAAGAAGAAGTGGTACAAGAGATTGCGATTAAAAATTTGCGGCCAAATCCATATCAACCAAGGAAATCTTTTCAGCCTGAAGCTATTGAAGAATTAAAGAACTCAATTCTTCAACATGGAATTTTACAGCCTCTGATTGTACGGAAAAGCAGTATTAAAGGCTATGAAATAGTGGCTGGAGAAAGGCGCTTTCGTGCTGCTAAAGAAGCAAAAATGAAAACTGTGCCTGCTGTAGTTCGTGAATTTGATGATCGACAAATGATGGAACTTGCTTTATTGGAAAATCTTCAAAGAGAAGATTTAAATCCAGTAGAGGAGGGTGCTGCTTATCAGTCATTATTGAGAAACCTTGATATCACTCAAGAAGAATTGGCGAAAAGAATGGGGAAAAGCCGACCTCATATAGCCAATCATATTCGATTGTTATCATTGCCTGCATTGATTCAGGATTATATTTCTCAAGGAAAATTATCAATGGGACATGGAAGAGCATTGTTAAGCCTGAAATCAAAAAAAGATATTAAACCTCTGGCTGATAAAGTAATTAAGGAAAATCTTAATGTTAGGCAATTAGAGGGGATCATTCAAGGTTTGAATGAAAGTGTTCCACGTGAAACAAAAAAAGTCCCTGCTAAGGATATATTTATTCAGGAAAGAGAAAATCAATTAAGAGAACGTTTCGGTACAACAGTTAATATTAAACAGAATAATAAGCGTGGGAAGATAGAAATAGAATTTTTCTCCAATGAGGATTTAGAGAGACTCCTTGAAATTTTAGAAAAATAAAAAACCATTTATATGGTTTTTTATTTTTCTCTATAAATTATTGTCATGTACCTTTTCTTCTTCGAAGTTCCAATTAAATGTTGTAGTTATGGAAGCGGCATGATTATAGGATAAACCGGCTAAATAAATACCTTTTGTAATAGCTTTAGCCATTTTTAAGACTAAATTTAAACGAGTATTTTGAAGCACAAAGTATTCCATAAATCCACTAACATTAACGATTCCTGTAATATGGGCTTCTCCCACATTGGGCAATTCTTTATTTACACCGGCACCAGGCTTTACAGGGCCTTTACCAACCTGGATAATTCCAACACTTTTAACTCTGCCAAGACAAGCGTCTATTCCAATAATAAATGGATTTTCATGTATGCTATGAATATAATTAAGTTTTTCTTGTAAATTCACAGCATGGATTGGATCCTCTAATGTACCATATATATAAAAATTGGGCAGTGTTTTCTCACTTAACAATGTTCCAATTAAAGGACCAAGTGAATCACCAGTTGAACGGTCTGTACCGATACAAACAATGACAACAGGACGTACTTTATGAGAAGGGAGGATTGTGAGTAATTCTCTAGAGATAACATGGTGGGCATTCTCTTCCTCATATGATATTCGATTTGTTGTATTGCGTTGTTCAAAAAAAGAAGGCCTCATGTTCATAATTACCACTCCTCTGCAAAAGTACTATCAGTATACGGAAAATATAGGGATTTTATACACTGAACTTTGGAATATTTTGCAGACTTTCGAATCCTATATTCTTCCCATCCGGTTATCAGGATGAAAATACTTGTCTTTTTATATACACTTTTTCCTTCCAAAGCTGAGATGTAGTAAAATGGTTGACGTTTCTTTTAAACAGATTGATTTATCATATGTATACCCAAGCATAAGGAATAAAGAAACATTGTCATTATTCATTTATATAGGTATTTAGATCCTAGTAGATTTGAATAAGTTATATTAAAAAAACATTTAGTTTCAATTCATATACCCAGGTAATAATAGTGAATTGTTCTTTATAGCGAATTTAGTGTGAAACGTTATTCTTATATGATGAAATGAAAGGAAAGAAATTAGAGAAACGGGAGTCTAGGTAGATTTCTGTTTATTCTGGATGTTGGTTTTAATTGGAGGTCTGGCCATATGCTGATATAATTCATGGATATAAAGGGAAAAGTTTAAATAATGGAGGATTAAAAAACTATGGATGATAAGGATTTTGGATTGAATGATGTTGTTGAAATGAAAAAGCCTCATCCATGTGGTATCAACCGCTGGAAGATTATTAGACTTGGTATGGACGTCCGAATTAAATGTGAAGGATGTGACCATAGTGTCATGTTGCCCCGTAAAGATTTTGTTAGGAAGATGAAAAAGATACTTCAGAAACACGAGGCATAATCTCAAAGCTTAATGTACAGCTTGTATGCTATCATAATAAAGTGTAATTCAAATACTAATTGAAAAATAATAGCGGCTTGTCTTTTAGATGACTTGTCACTATAATTGGTAAAGGTTTATCACATATAGATTATATAACATTTAATATGTTTTCACATAAGGAGTGAATGATGTGGCATTAACAGCTGGAATAGTAGGTCTGCCTAACGTAGGGAAGTCTACTCTCTTTAATGCAATAACACAGGCTGGAGCAGAATCTGCTAACTATCCATTTTGTACGATTGATCCTAATGTAGGGATTGTAGAGGTACCAGATCATAGATTGCAAAAGCTGACAGAGCTTGTAGTACCGAAGAAAACAGTACCGACTGCTTTTGAATTTACCGATATCGCAGGAATTGTAAAAGGGGCAAGTAAAGGAGAAGGCTTAGGCAATAAATTCCTTTCCCATATTCGCCAGGTAGATGCAATTTGCCATGTAGTAAGATGCTTTGCTGATGAAAATATTACCCACGTTTCAGGTAAGGTTAATCCAATCGATGATATTGAAACGATTAATCTCGAATTAATTCTCGCTGATATGGAAACGGTAGAGAAAAGAATTGACCGTGTAGGTAAATTAGCTAAACAAAAAGATAAGGAAGCAGTTGTTGAGTATGAAGTTCTTTCCTTATTAAAAGAAGCATTTGAAGCTGAAAAACCAGCCAGAGCAGTTGAATTCACGGAAGAACAGCTCAAAATCGTGAAAGGATTACATCTTCTCACGATTAAACCAGTTTTATATGTTGCTAATGTTGATGAAGATGAAGTAGCAGATGCGTCCGATAATGATTACGTGACTCAGGTTCGTGAATTTGCAGCGAAGGAAAATGCTGAGGTAATCGTGATTTGTGCCAAAATTGAATCGGAAATTGCAGAGCTTGAAGGCGAAGAAAAAGCGATGTTCCTTGAAGAACTAGGCATAGAAGAATCTGGGTTGGATCAATTAATTCGAGCGTCTTATCAATTGTTGGGCTTGGCAACATATTTCACGGCAGGTGTTCAAGAAGTACGTGCCTGGACTTTCCGTAAAGGGATGAAGGCGCCACAGTGTGCTGGAATTATTCACTCTGATTTTGAACGTGGATTTATTCGCGCAGAAATCGTTTCTTATGAAGATCTGATGGCAGCAGGTTCCATGAATGCTGCGAAAGAAGCGGGTAAAGTTAGATTAGAAGGTAAAGAATACGAAGTAAAAGACGGAGACATTATTCACTTCCGTTTCAATGTATAAACAAGAGGACCGGTCAGTATGATCGGTCTTTTTTATCAATTTGCAAACTTCTTATATGTATGCTATACTTTTAACTTGTGAGTAATTGTAATTAATTGCTCCTTGCCCATAAGGGCCGTTTAGACCAAAAGGAGGTGACAGTGATGACAAAATACGAAGTTATGTATATCATCCGTCCAAACATTGAGGAAGATGGAAAAAAAGCTTTAGTTGAGCGTTTTAACACAATTTTAGCTGACAAGGGTGCTGAAGTTCTTGAAACAAAAGAATGGGGCAAACGCCGTCTTGCTTATGAAATCAATGATTTCCGTGATGGATATTACATGATCAACAAAATCCAAGCTGAAACTGCAGAGGCTGTTCAAGAATTTGACCGTCTTGCTAAAATCAGCGAAGATATCATCCGTCATATTGTAGTTAAAGAAGAAGAGTAATTTTGATTGAACATAAATTGTTTCATGTGGAACAATTTTCTAATATTAGGAGTTGATTCTGTTGATAAACCGTGTCATTTTGGTAGGTCGTTTAACGAAGGATCCTGATCTCCGCTATACTCCGAATGGTGTTCCTGTTTCAACCTTCACATTAGCAGTGAATCGCCCATTTTCTAACCAACAAGGTGAACGGGAAACAGATTTTATTAACTGTGTTGTTTGGCGACGCCAGGCAGAAAATGCAGCTAATTATCTGAAAAAGGGTAATCTTGCTGGAGTTGATGGACGTATTCAAACTCGTAATTATGAAGGTCAGGATGGAAAACGTGTCTATGTAACAGAAGTGTTGGCAGAGAGCGTACAATTCCTAGAGCCTAAAGGTTCATCTGCCGGTGAAAAAAGCGGCGGAAGCCAATATGGTGGTCATGATACCAATCCATTTGGCCAGGGAAATAGCAACCAAAACCAGAATCAACGGAAGGACAGTAATTATACGAAGATTGATGATGATCCATTCAGTAGTAATGGACAAACTATCGATATTTCGGATGATGACCTTCCATTCTAACATTGATAATTCGAACGGACGTATATAATTATAATGAAAGGGAGTGAATAATATGGCAGGCGGACGCAGAGGCGGACGTGCAAAACGCCGTAAGGTTTGTTATTTCACAGCAAACGGCATTACGCACATCGACTATAAAGATGTAGATCTTCTTAAAAAGTTTATCTCTGAGCGTGGAAAAATTCTTCCACGTCGTGTAACTGGAACAAGCGCTAAGTACCAACGTAGATTGACTATTGCAATCAAACGTGCTCGTACTATGGCTCTTCTACCATTCGTAGCAGAGGAAAAATAAGATTTTACACATAAAAACGGAAAGGGAATCCTTTCCGTTTTTTAATTGTATTTAAGGAAACAGTATTGACATGAGGAATTATTAATAAAATTACAGACATCGAATTACATTATTTTTAAATATTATTTCAATATAACATTATGGTTCAATGTAATGTCTTGTTTTTTGGATATCATTTTATTTATGCTTTATAATATTCTTTGTATGTATTTATTGTTTTAAATAGGTACTAATGAAGGGTATTAATTATACGCCTCTGAACAGGTAATTAATTGCTCTGTTGGTCATAATGGAGTTTTATCAAGTATAATGATAAGTAATACATAAATTGATCCACATTATTTAGGAGCTGAATCTATGCCATCTTATTTAAACAGGCAAGCGATCCGTTATCCCATCTACGCATTATTGGGTGTATCTTTAGTAATCATCGGAGTTCTTGCTTATTATAATTGGATATTTGCAATAGTAGCTTCTTTGCTTTTTGGCATTCTCTTCTTTCTAATATTAAAAATTGAATATGGAATACAAAAAGAAACGGAAATCTATATTTCCACTCTATCCTATCGATTAAAAAAAGTGGGGGAAGAAGCTCTATTAGAAATGCCAATAGGTATACTGCTTTTCAACGAGGATTATGTAATTGAATGGACCAACCCATATATGGCTAAGTGTCTCCAGGAAGATACTTTGGTTGGAAAATACATTTCTGAGGTTGCAGAACCCTTAATACCTTTGGTGAAAAGAGAGGAAAGCGAAGATATTGTAGCAATTTATAATCGTAAGTTTCGAGTAGTCCATAAACCGGAGGAAAGATTGCTTTATTTCTTCGATGTTACAGAGCAAACAGAAATTGAAAAAATGTACGAAGAAGAGCGAACTGTCATTGGAATTATCTATCTAGATAACTATGACGATGTGACACAAGGAATGGACGACCAGCGAAAAAGCAGCTTAAATAGCTTTGTAACCGCCCTATTAAATAATTGGGCTAAAGAATATGGAGTCTTTTTAAAGAGAATTTCCTCGGATCGGTTTATCGCTATTTTTAGCGAAAGTATTCTTAACCACCTAGAAAAAACGAAATTTTCCATACTGGATGATGTACGGGAAACAACGGCCAAGCAAAATGTTCCGTTAACACTGAGTATAGGTGTGGGGAGCGGAGTTTCTGCATTACCTGAATTGGGCAGCATTGCTCAATCAAGTCTTGATCTGGCTCTGGGTAGAGGTGGAGATCAGGTTGCCATTAAACTCCCAAATGGAAAAGTGAAATTTTATGGTGGCAAAACGAATCCTATGGAGAAAAGAACTAGAGTTCGCGCACGGGTAATTTCACATGCACTGCGTGATTTGATAGTCGATAGTGATAAAGTTATTGTAATGGGACATAAGTTTCCCGATATGGATGCTATTGGTTCGTCCTTAGGGATATTAAAAATTGCCGAAATGAATAACCGTGAAGGATATATTATTCTAGACAGAAGTGAATTAGATTCAAGTGTTAAACGACTTCTATCTCAAGTGAAGCAAAAGCCTGAGTTGGACTCCAGATTTATATCACCTGAAATTGGTGTTGAGCTAATCACCGATAAAACATTACTTGTTATCGTAGATACTCATAAGCCAAGCATGGTCATTGAGGAAAAACTGGTTTCCCGGGCTGAAAAAATCGTGGTGATTGATCATCACAGGCGTGGCGAGGAATTTATAGATAATTCTATCCTGGTTTATATGGAGCCATATGCATCATCTACAGCCGAGTTAGTAACGGAGCTTATTGAATACCAGCCAAAGCGTGTTAAGGTAGGTATGCTGGAAGCAACTGCTTTGCTGGCTGGTATTATAGTGGATACAAAATCCTTTACATTTAGAACAGGATCCAGAACTTTCGATGCTGCTTCTTTTTTAAGAGGGCATGGTGCAGACACAGTCCTTGTACAAAAGCTTCTTAAGGAAGATGTAGATACTTACCTAAAGCGCGCAAAGCTGATTGAGGACGTTTATTTTTATCATAAAGGGATTGCTATTGCTCATGGTGATTTAAATGAATTTGCTGATCAGGTTTTGATTGCCCAAGCTGCAGACACATTGTTAGCAATGGATGAAGTGATCGCATCCTTTGTGTTATCACGAAAATCAGAAACTAGCATTGGCATAAGTGCAAGATCTCTTGGCGATATAAATGTTCAGGTTATTATGGAACGTTTGGGTGGCGGAGGGCATCTTACAAATGCGGCAACTCAACTGGATGACATTTCAATGGAAAAAGCAGAGCAAATGTTGAAAGATGCAATTGATGAGCTATATGAAGGAGGCACAAACACATGAGAGTAATATTTTTAAAAGATGTTAAAGGAAAAGGAAAAAAAGGTGAAATTAAAAATGTTGCAGATGGGTATGCACATAATTTCCTTTTGAAACAGGGATTAGCTGTAGAAGCAACCGGCAGCAATATGAAAACACTAGAAAATCAGAAAAATAAAGAAGTACAGCTTGCAGCTGAGGAACTAGAAAATGCAAAAAAATTAAAAGAGCAATTAGAAAAGCTTACAATTGAATTAAAAGCGAAGACTGGTGAGGGCGGCAGAATCTTTGGATCCATTACCAGCAAACAGATTGCTGACGAATTACAAAAACAGCATAAGCATAAAATTGATAAACGTAAAATTGAATTAGAAGACGCAATTCGCTCTCTCGGCTACACAAAAGTTCCGGTTAAGCTTCATCATGAGGTAACCGCTACTTTAAATGTTCATGTGAAAGAACAATAAAATATTTTCCCAGGAAATAATTTTCTTAAAAAAAGTGATGAAAAGCTTGTTAGCTGATTTCATCACTTTTTTTTAGTATGATAGAAGTTACTAATGCAAATGAAAGTTAAAATAAATAATTTCCTGTACCTATTCTCTTCATTTCCATATACAATAGAATAGCAATCCATTTTAATTGCTAATAAAAATATATAATTACGTTTAAATATATAAAGGGGGTTTGCCGAATGAATGAGCTCTTTACTGATTTGGTTCCACCACAAAATGTTGAGGCGGAACAAGCGGTTTTAGGAGCAATTTTTCTTGTGCCTTCCTCTTTAATACTTGCCTCTGAGATTTTGATACCTGAGGATTTTTATAGAAGTGCACACCAAAAAATCTTCCTGGTTATGCTGAAGCTAAACGACAAAGGAAAGGCTGTCGATTTAGTCACAGTAACAGAAGAACTAAGTGCAACAAAGCAGCTTGAAGAGGTAGGGGGAGTTCCCTATTTAACAGAACTGGCGTCATCAGTACCTACCGCGGCCAATATAGAATATTATGCCCGAATTGTTGAAGAAAAGTCCGTTCTTAGAAGATTAATTAATACAGCAACTGGCATTGTACAAGATGGGTATTCACGTGAAGATGAAGTAGAAAGTCTCTTGGGTGAAGCCGAAAAGAGCATTATGGAAGTTGCCTCCCGAAAAAATGCCGGAGCCTTTCACAACATTAAAGATGTTTTAGTTCGGACCTATGACAATATTGAGTTACTTCATAACCGCGTAGGAGATGTAACTGGAATACCTACAGGCTTTAATGACTTGGATCACATGACAGCAGGCTTTCAGCGTAATGATTTAATTATCGTTGCTGCCCGTCCATCTGTTGGTAAAACAGCCTTTGCACTTAATATTGCCCAAAACGTTGCAACAAAAACGGATGAAAATGTTGCGATTTTCAGTTTGGAGATGGGTGCAGAACAATTGGTCATGCGTATGCTTTGCGCAGAAGGTAATATAAATGCTCAAAACCTTAGAACAGGATCTCTGACAGACGAAGATTGGCGCAAATTAACACTGGCAATGGGAAGCTTATCAAATGCAGGTATATTTATAGATGATACTCCGGGTGTCCGAATTAGTGAAATCCGTTCAAAATGCCGTCGTTTAAAGCAAGAACATGGACTTGGCATGATCCTGATTGACTATCTCCAGCTTATTCAGGGAAATGGCAGATCAGGCGAAAACAGACAACAGGAAGTATCAGAAATTTCCCGTTCCCTTAAGGCCTTGGCAAGGGAGCTAGAAGTTCCGGTTATCGCTCTTTCCCAGCTCTCTCGTGGTGTTGAGCAACGTCAGGACAAGCGTCCGATGATGTCTGATATCCGTGAGTCAGGAAGTATTGAGCAAGATGCTGATATTGTAGCCTTCTTATACAGGGAAGATTATTATGATAAAGAAACAGAAAACCAAAATGTTATTGAAATTATCATTGCGAAACAGCGTAATGGCCCGGTTGGAACAGTTCAACTGGCATTTGTGAAGGAATACAATAAGTTTGTTAATTTAGAGAGAAGATTCCAGGATGATGCCATACCTTCTGGAGCATAATAGTTTATAGACCGACCCACCAAACAAAGGTGGGTTTATTTTTATTACATCAATACACGAACATATTTTACTATTTTCATATAAACGTTCGTGAATTCCTTGAAATTACTTCATGTAATTGATACACTTAATTTGTTTGTTAAGCCAAAGTGCAAGATGTTGGTAAATTAGTGGAGGTGTAAAGAATGTCTTCAGTCGTAGTAGTAGGTACACAATGGGGAGACGAAGGTAAAGGAAAGATTACAGATTTCCTTTCAGAAAACGCAGAAGTAATTGCCAGATATCAAGGTGGAAATAATGCGGGACATACAATAAAATTTAATGGTGAAACATATAAGCTTCATTTGATTCCCTCAGGCATATTCTATAAGGATAAGATATCGGTAATTGGAAATGGTATGGTCGTTGACCCTAAAGCACTTATTGAGGAGCTTACTTATCTGCACGATCGTGGGATTACCACAGATAATTTACGTATCAGCAATAGAGCCCATGTGATTCTTCCTTATCATCTGAAACTTGATGAAGTAGAGGAAGAGAGAAAAGGGAGTAATAAAATAGGTACTACTAAAAAGGGAATTGGCCCGGCTTATATGGATAAAGCAGCCCGTATAGGTATCAGGATTGCCGATTTATTAGATAAAGAAGTATTTGAAGAGAAGTTAACAAGAAACTTGGAAGAGAAAAACCGTATGCTGGAACGTTTTTATGAAACTGAAGGCTTTACGATGGATGATTTCTTTGAAGAATATTATGAATATGGACAGCAAATTAAACAATATGTGTGTGATACCTCTGTTGTTTTAAATGACGCCTTGGATGAAGGACGCCGTGTTTTATTTGAAGGAGCACAAGGGGTAATGCTTGATATCGATCAGGGAACATACCCATTCGTTACATCCTCCAACCCAGTTGCGGGCGGCGTGACAATCGGTTCCGGAGTTGGACCATCAAAAATCAATCATGTAGTGGGTGTATGTAAAGCCTACACGACACGTGTTGGAGATGGACCATTCCCTACCGAACTTGATAACGAAATTGGTAATCAAATTCGTGAGGTAGGAAGAGAGTATGGTACTACTACGGGACGTCCGCGAAGGGTAGGTTGGTTCGATAGCGTCGTTGTCCGCCATGCGCGCCGCGTTAGTGGAATCACTGATCTTTCTCTTAACTCTATCGATGTTTTAACAGGTATTGAAACATTAAAAATCTGTGTTGCTTATCGACACGATGGAAAAGTATTGGAGGAGTTCCCGGCGAGTCTGAAAATATTGGCTGAATGTGAACCAATCTATGAAGAACTGCCAGGCTGGACAGAAGATATCACGGGTGTGAAAACATTGTCTGAACTGCCTGCAAATGCACGTACTTATCTAGAAAGAGTATCTCAGTTAACAGGTATTCCATTATCAATCTTTTCTGTAGGACCGGACCGTAATCAAACGAATATACTCCGCAATCCATACGGTATATAAAAAATAACTGGCTGACAGACGAAAACGTTTGTCAGCTTTTTGAATAAATTAATCATTAGTACTAGTATATTTCATAGAGAATTTGAGGGTTAGACACCAGTCTAATCCTTTTTGGTATTCACCCTTGTATATATTTGGAATTAAATTTTAAAAAGATGACCTGTTTCAATAGAAATGGTAAAGTAAGATTAGGATAGTTTAACAAAATTGTGACTCGCAGATGTCATTAATATATACATTTTATTATATAAAAGGGAGAACTAGACAATGGATAAAAAGATACTGGTTGTTGATGACGAAAAGCCTATTGCAGATATATTACAGTTTAACTTGAAAAAAGAAGGATTTGATGTGTATTGTGCCTATGACGGTAATGATGCCATTAAAATGGTGGAAGAACTTCAGCCAGATTTGATTTTATTAGATATCATGCTACCGCAACAGGACGGAATGGAAGTTTGCAGGGAAGTGCGGAAGAAATATGATATGCCAATAATTATGCTGACGGCAAAGGATTCCGAAATCGATAAAGTACTTGGTCTGGAACTGGGCGCAGATGATTATGTAACAAAACCGTTCAGTACCCGTGAATTAATTGCGCGTGTAAAAGCGAATTTACGCAGGCAAAAACATGCTGCAAATCAACAGGAAGATAACGAGGAAACAAATGAAATTACGATTGGCAATCTAGTGATACACCCTGACTCTTATATGGTATCCAAAAGAGGTGACACCATTGAATTAACCCATAGGGAGTTTGAGTTGCTCTTTTATCTCGCTAAACACATAGGCCAGGTAATGACAAGGGAGCATCTTCTGCAGACAGTATGGGGATATGATTACTATGGAGATGTCAGAACAGTTGATGTAACTGTTCGACGCCTACGTGAAAAAATAGAAGATAATCCAAGCCATCCTGCATGGATTGTTACAAGAAGAGGAGTTGGGTACTACCTCCGTCATCCTGAACAGGAGTAAAAAATTATGAGAAAAGTTGGTTTTTTTAAATCGATTTATTTTAAGTTTGTACTGATTTATGTGCTGCTTATTTTAGTTGCCATGCAAATTATCGGAGTTTATTTTGCACAGGGGCTTGAACAGCAGCTATTGGAGAATTTTAAGAGCTCTATTCAAGAGCGGGTAACCATTCTTTCCTATAGTTTAGAAAAAGAAATAACGGAAACCCGCAAAGTTGAAGATCCCACCTTAATAGAGGATATTAAGACAACATTGGAGGGTTATTCCTCTGGGGATATAACGGAGATACGAGTAATGGATCAGGATTCAAAAATTATTGGCACATCTGATCCGGAGAAACAAGATATAATAGGGAGCCGTTCAACTGAAAAGCTTGTTGACAGGGCAAATAATCAAGGAACGCCCCAAACAGAAATCAGAATCGATTCACAGACAGGAAAAAGAATTCTCCTCTGGTCAGAACCGATTTTGAGTGACGGACAAATTATAGGGAATTTATATCTGAATACGAAAATAGAGAATGTCTATTCCCAATTAAAACAAATTAATACGATAATGGCGAAGGGAACGATTATTTCTCTTGCAGTCACAGCCTTTTTAGGAATATTACTGGCTCAGACCATTACACGGCCTATATCCGACATGCGTAAGCAAGCTTTAGCGATGTCACGTGGTAACTTTTCAAGAAAAGTTAAGGTATATGGATACGATGAAATTGGTCAGCTTGCTATCACGTTCAATAGTTTAACTAAAAAGCTGCAAGATGCACAGGCGACAACTGATGCAGAGAAAAGGAAGCTCTCTTCTGTATTGACTAATATGACAGATGGCGTGCTAACAACAGATCGCAGAGGCCGAGTCATTTTGATTAACGATACAGCACTATCAATGCTGAAAGTTTCACGTGAAACGTCATTATCTAAGCCAATTACAGAGGTATTAGGATTAGAGGACACGTACACTTTTGATCAATTATTGAGTGAGAAGGAGTCCATTATCCTTAATTACAGCAATGAAAAGAAATTACTTTATTTGAGAGCGAATTTCTCTGTTATTCAAAGAGAAACAGGCTTTATTAATGGGTTAATTGTTGTTCTTCATGATATTACCGAGCAAGAAAAAATCGATGAAGAGAGAAGAGAATTTGTTGCGAATGTTTCCCATGAGCTTAGAACACCGCTGACAACCATGAGAAGCTATCTAGAGGCTCTAGCAGATGGCGCCATGGAAGATAAAGAGCTTGCTCCGCGTTTTCTGAACATAGCTCAAACAGAAACAGAGCGGATGATCAGATTGGTTAATGATCTCTTGCAGCTCTCAAAGCTCGATAATACAGACTATAAGCTTTCTACAACATGGGTTGATTTTGGCCGTTATTTCCACCGAATTATCGATCGTTTTGAAATGTCTAAATCACGAAATGTCACTTTTAAACGTTTAATCCCATCTGAGCCAATTGGTGTAGAAATAGATGAGGATAAAATTACTCAAGTACTCGATAATATCATATCGAATGCATTGAAGTATTCACCTGAGGGTGGACAAGTTACATTTAAACTGCAAGTAATCGGACAATTTGTGGAAATTAGCATTAGGGATGAAGGAATGGGTATTCCGAAAGAAAATGTTGCGAAGATATTTGAAAGATTCTACCGTGTAGATAAAGCCAGATCAAGAAAGATGGGCGGTACAGGTTTAGGTCTCGCGATAGCGAAGGAAATGATTGAAGCACATAAGGGGCATATTTGGGCTTCTAGTGAGGAAGGGAAGGGGACTACCATTTTCTTTACTCTCCCTTATGAAACATTACAAGAGGATGATTGGGAATGAGCTGGGAAGGATTTAAAAATATCTTATTGGTGTCCCTCATTTTGATAAGTGGCCTTTTGACCTGGTCATATTGGTTTTATCAGCCAACCTATAACGAGACGGAGAATACAAACTATGTTCAGGAGAAAATCTTCAGTAATCTTGAACCTGATGAAGTCGTAAAGCCAACAAAAATGGTTTATCATAAAGGTAATTTATCCTATGGAACTTACTCTGAGGAAATGATTACACAAGCAATCAACTCCATAAAAAAATGGAATATGTTTAACTTTCAGGATCAATCATCAAAGTATAAAAATACTGCCGCTATCAATAAGTTTAGTGAGAAGGATGGATTCATTGAATTAATATTTAATGATATCGTTCCGCTGTCTTTTTATAAAAATTATTTAAAAATAGAAGATAATGAGTTGCCAAATGTTAATTTTGACAGGGTTATTATTCATACCGATAATGATTCTATCTACTTTGTTTCTAGTGAAAAGAAAACAGTCATTGAAGCATCCGTTGATAAAGATTTGATTGAAGACTTCACACAAGAGTACGCGAGGGTTGAAAATCTAAAACCCTACACAAAGCTAAAACTATCAGAAACCAACTCAATCCTGGTTCCTTCCGGCGAAATAAAAGTAAGTAAATATGATTTTCTAACAAAAGCTACTGATGTGAAAAGCTTTAAGGAAGCTCTGTTTATCAGACCAAGCACTGTTAAGCAGGAAGGGGATATCTATACCGATGGATTGAGTATAATGAAAAAGAACCCAAAAACATCAATGATTGAATACAAAAATCTTGTTGTCGGTGCCAAAGATGAGAAAAAGCTGGAAACTCATATATTGCAAAGCAGCATAGAATTTATCAATATTCATGCCGGTTGGGATACACGCCACCGGTATGTGTCATTAGATGAGTTTAGCAGAGAAGTCGCTTTCCGTTTATATATTGATGGACTTCCTGTATTTAATGAGGAAGGTATGACTGAAATTCACTTGGAATATGGAACTCAAAATGTGAAGAGATATGAACGTTCCTATTTTAATCTTGTGGATGAGCCCTTGGATCAAAGCACAGTTACTCTTCCTTCTGCAAATGAAGCTTTAAAGTCCTTCAAAAACGGTATGGGTAAACAATATGATGCAAATAAACTTACGGATATGACTGTCGGCTATAAGCTAATTTATGATGATAATTCAGGCACGACTCTTTTGGAATTGAAACCTGTCTGGTACTATCAGTATGGTGGCAGCTGGATGGAGATTCCCGAAAAGGATTTAGGAGGACTTATGGATGGATTGGAATAAAACAAAAGGTTTATTTATTGTTGTGTTTCTAATTCTGGATGTATTCCTCCTATATCAGTTCCTGGATTTTAGGGCAGCAAAGCTTGAAATCAATAAGGATTCGGATTCAACCATTGAAGAAAGGCTAAAGGCTGAGGGAATCAAGTATCATGTAGGAACTCAGGAAAGAGTAAGTGAAAAGACGATAAGTGCTAAGCCTAAGGAATTCAGTAAAGAGGAATTAAATACCCTCAAAAATCAAACCTTAATTATTGATAATAAAAGAACCATTCGATCGACGCTGGATAAACCAATTAAAATTGGTACTGGTGAAGGGAAATATTTTGAGCTGGAAAGCTTCATTAACAAAAATGTATATTCGGGAGATGAGTATAAATTTTGGCGTAAAGAAGATGGGACAATAACATATTATCAAACCTACAAAAGCCGTTTACTTTTTAATAATAAAAACGGCGCCTTAATATTTACGCTTAATGAAAATGATGAAGTAATTTCGTATATACAAACACACCTCGATGATATTGAGGAATTTAATGAAAACCAAGAGATTAATCCGCCAATTCAAGCAGTAGAAAGTCTGTTGAATGGAGGATACTTGTCATCTGGAAGTGAAGTTTCAAAGGGAGAGCTTGGTTTTTATACCTTAATAGAAGTATCAGAATCAAAAGTGCTTGTCCTTGTACCAACATGGCATTTTACAGTAAATAAGCAAGAGGATTATTTCGTAAATGGTATTGAAGGACAAGTGCTGAATACAGAAGAAGGAAATGTAACGGAGTGAGGAAGAATGTCGATGAAATTTAGCGTTCTAGCCAGTGGAAGCACGGGGAATTCACTCTATGTGGAATCAGGAGAGCATTCATTTTTAGTGGACGCTGGTTTAAGCGGCAAAAAAATGACCGAGCTATTAAATAAAATTGATAAAAGGCCTGAGGATTTATCAGGAATTTTTGTGACACATGAGCACAGTGACCATATAAAAGGGCTTGGTATTATGGCTCGTAAATATCAGCTGCCTATTTATGCAAATGCCAACACATGGAGAGCAATGGATGGGTTAATTGGCGAAATTCCTACAGATTTAAAATTTGAATTTGGAATGGAGACCGTTAAGTCATTTGGCAACCTTGATGTAGAGTCCTTTGGTGTTTCGCACGATGCGGCAGAGCCGATGTTTTATGTATTTCACCAGGATGGTAAGAAACTGGTGACAATTACAGATACGGGGTATGTAAGTGATCGAATGAAGGGCATTATTAAAAATGCAGATGTGTACATCTTTGAGAGCAATCATGATGTAAGTATGCTCCGCATGGGTCGATATCCATGGAGTGTAAAGCGTCGGATACTAAGCGATGTAGGCCATGTTTGTAATGAGGATGCTGCTATAGCCATGAGTGAAGTTGCGGGTGACCGTACAAAACGGTTTTATCTGGCTCATTTAAGTAAGGACAATAATATGAAGGATCTGGCACGTATGTCTGTCAGTCAAACACTTGAAACAAAAGGGATCAGAGCGGGAGAGCAATTTAGCCTGTATGATACGGATCCTAACGAACCAACTGAATTAATACTTGTTTAACAGAGGAGGTTTCCTCTGTTATTTTTTTAGGTAATATATATAATGTTGGTAAAGGTTGGAGAATACTCACTAGTTATTAAACATATCATTAAACTCTGCAACAAGAATTTCCTTTCGATGCTGTTTTTGTTTATAAAATGGAAAACAACAAATACTAGACCTACATAAGTAAATAGTGAAGGGAATGTTGGCAAATGGGCTATTATGATCAAGATTATAATCAGTCAGAACAACAGCAAACTAAACGAAAAGGAAGTAAAGCAGGCTATTTTCTCTCTGGTTTAATTGGTGCTATTATTGGTGCATTATTAGTCCTTCTATTGACAGGCAACTTGAATAATAATGGATTAAATCAGAATACTAGTACAAATAACGGTAATGATGCATCCAAATTGACTCAAAATGTTTCTATGGATGTGACGACTGACGTTACTAAAGCTGTTGAAAAAACGGGAGACGCGGTAATCGGGATTACAAATATCCAAGGCTCTGATTTTTTTAATGAAACTCAGGAGGCAGGCACAGGCTCAGGAGTCATCTATAAAAAGGAGAATGGAAAAGCGTTTATCGTTACCAATAATCATGTGGTGGAGGGTGCATCTTCCTTAGAGGTTACTTTAGCTGATGGTACTAAAACAAAGGCAGAACTTTTAGGAAGCGACATATGGACAGATTTAGCTGTTATCCAAATAGATGATAAGGGTATTGATGTAGTTGCTGAATTTGGTAATTCTGATAAATTAAAAGCCGGAGAACCAGTTATTGCAATTGGTAATCCACTAGGTTTGAATTTCTCCGGATCCGTGACCCAAGGGATTATCTCGGGTTTGAACAGAACTATACCGATTGATGTGAATTCAGATGGTGTGGAGGACTGGAATGCAGAGGTTATTCAGACAGATGCAGCGATTAACCCAGGGAATAGCGGAGGTGCTTTAATTAATATAGGCGGCCAAGTGATTGGGATAAACTCCATGAAAATAGCCGAGTCATCCGTTGAGGGAATTGGATTATCGATTCCAAGCAATTATGCTATACCGATTATTGAGGATTTAGAGGCACATGGAAAAGTGAAACGGGCTTATATGGGAACTAGTCTTCGTTCCTTGAATGAAGTGACCAATTATCAGAGGCAGGAAACATTGAAATTACCTACTGGTGTGACAGAAGGTGTCGTCATTACAAGTATTGAACCAGGTTCTCCGGCTGCTAAAGCCGGGTTAAAGGAGTTCGATGTCATTGTGGAGCTGGATGGGAAGAAAATCGCTAATGTTCCGGAGCTCCGTAAACATTTATATGTAAATAAGCAGATTGGCGATAAAATGAAAGTGACATACTATAGGAATGGACAAAAAGCGTCAACCGAAATGACATTGATTGAAGCCCAAATGTGATATAGTTAGGTACGAAAGCAGGGGATTCCAAATTCCCTGCTTTAAATATGCGGGCTTAAAATGAAGCAGATATTACAAAAGACAACAAGAAAAGGAGAATGAATATGAAAATTTATTGCTGTAAAGATCATGTAGAAGTTGGACTTGATACAATCGTGGATGAGACGGAAGTCCCTCCTTTTATAAATATGATTTCAGAGGAAGAAAATAAAGAAGTTACTAACAATTCTAATGAATTCACCTGTGAATACTGTGGACAACCTGCTGTATATATTGTGGCGAACTAATATTCGGGCACAATATGTGGACGATGGTTGTGTATATGTGGATAACTCCTGTGGATAAAATGTTTGTAAAGTGAGGGTAACATGTGAATATCTCGATAATAACTGTAGGTAAATTGAAGGAGAAATATTTAAAACAGGGTATCGGAGAATATGTAAAAAGATTATCGGCCTATGCCAAAATAGACATAATTGAAATACCCGATGAGAAAGCACCTGAAACATTAAGTGAGATGGAGATGCTGCAAGTCAAGGCGAAAGAAGGAGAGCGAATCCTCGCAAAAATTTCTGACGATACTCATGTTATTGCTTTGGCGATTGAGGGGAAAATGAAATCATCTGAAGAACTTGCAGAAACAATAGATAAACTCGCCACCTACGGAAAAAGCAAGATAGCCTTTGTCATTGGCGGATCGCTTGGACTAAGTAAAGATGTAATGAAAAGAGCAAATGACACCCTGTCTTTTTCGAAAATGACCTTCCCTCACCAGCTGATGAGGCTGATTTTAGTGGAGCAGGTGTATCGCGCGTTTCGGATTAATCGAGGGGAACCATATCATAAGTAAGGTGTTTGTTTTATCTTAATATGTTTTTCTTGTGGAATGTATATGAAAAGAAGCAGTCATAGTTAAAGATCAATAACTTCCTTTAGTATGAAAAGATTGGTTGGCATATGGGAATTAAGGAATTAAGAAGGGTTACAAAAAGATGATTTACTTTTAATTGTTTTAGGTTATATTTCAGAAAATATAAATTATGTATTCTGTCCTGCTTTAATGTTATAGTAAAAAAATAAAATATAAGTTAGAGGGACAGAGTTATGAAGAGGAAATGGGTGTTACGCTGGTCTGTTTTTATTCTCGGATTATTGGTATTAGCATTTGGTATAGCACTAACAATTAAAGGAAAGTTTTTAGGGATTGGACCATGGGATGTTTTTCATTATGGACTATTTACTAAATTCGGATTCACTATAGGAACTTGGTCGATCATTAGTGGTCTATTGCTTTTGTTCATCAGTTCAATTTTCAATAAAGCATGGCCCCAAATAGGGTCCTTTCTGAATATGATGTTGCTTGGTTTATTTATTGATCTTTTTAATTGGATGTTACCTAGTATTGATAATTTAGCAGGAGCAACAATTGCCTTTATCATAGGTGTTATTTTAATGGGATATGGTATTGGATTATACGTTTCTGCCGATTTTGGAGCAGGCCCTAGAGACAGCTTTATGTTATTAATTGTTGAAAAAATGGGATGGAGTATCCCGTTGGTCAGAAATGGAATTGAAGTTATCGTTTTTCTCATTGGTTGGATGTTAGGAGGTCCTGTTGGGATTGGAACCTTGTTCATTGCGTTTGGATTGGGTCCCATTTTAGGCTTTTCCATTCCTCAATGTAAGAAGCTGATGGCCTATCTTCTTAAGCAAAAGGACCAATTAATAACGACTTGAGTATATAAATAGAAGATCTTTTCATAAGCGGAATTTCGCAACTTTAGCACCTGGCCTGGTTGTAAAAAGCTTACTTATATATTTTAAATTGATATTCTTATAAAATACGAAAAACACATAGTCTTACGGAATTATAAATCAAGCAAAAAGGATGTCTGGCCTTAAGAGACATCCTTTTTGTATTAGATCTTATCTTATATAGTTATCGAAGTAACCTTGGATATAGACTATTGGCGTGTCTTTGCCTATACTAACCGAAGTCATATCAGATAAGGATAACGATAAGGGTCGAGGTCTTTATGACATCTGACAAAATAAATGTTAAATAACTCCCTGTGCAATCATGGCATCGGCTACTTTTTTAAATCCCGCGATATTAGCGCCAACAACTAGATTGCCTGGGTGACCATAGTCCTCAGCAGCCTTGACGCTCTCCTTGTAAATGTTAGTCATAATATCCTGCAATTTTGCATCGACTTCTTCAAATGTCCAGGATAATCGAGCGCTGTTTTGTGCCATTTCTAAGGCAGAAACGGCTACACCACCTGCATTGGCAGCTTTTGCTGGACCAAAGAGGATATGGTTATCCAAAAACACATCAATAGCTTCGGAGCTAGATGGCATATTAGCGCCTTCGCCGACGGCTTTTAGTCCATTTGCAACCAGAAGTTTCGCTGATTTTTCGCTAATTTCATTTTGGGTGGCACATGGCAAGGCAATATCGCATGGTATGGACCAAATTCCGTAGCAACCTTTCGTATATTGTGCATGTGGGTGTTCTTCTACATATGCCGAGATTCTTTTCCGCTCAACTTCCTTTAGACGTTTCACGGTTTCTAGGTTAATACCGTTTGGGTCGAAAATATAGCCGTCAGAATCACTGCAGGCGACAACTTTTGCTCCTAGTTGTGTAGCTTTTTCGATTGCATAGATGGAGACATTACCTGAACCGGATACTACCACTGTACTTTCCTTAAAGCTAAGGCCTTGTTCTTTAAGCATTTCTTGCACAAAGTAAACAGTGCCATATCCAGTAGCTTCGGTTCGAGTTAAGCTTCCGCCGTAACCAAGTCCTTTTCCTGTCAGAATACCTGCCTCATAGCCTCCGCGTATTCTCTTGTACTGTCCAAATAGAAATCCAATTTCTCGTGCTCCAACGCCAATATCACCAGCTGGTACATCTATATCCATTCCTATATGTCTACTTAGTTCCGTCATAAAGCTTTGAGTGAATCGCATGATTTCTCCATCAGATTTCCCTTTAGGATCAAAGTCAGACCCACCTTTGCCTCCTCCAATCGGTTGACCGGTAAGAGCGTTTTTAAAAATCTGCTCAAAGCCGAGAAATTTAATAATACTTGCATTAACAGTAGGGTGGAATCTCAAGCCGCCTTTATAGGGACCGATGGCGCTATTATACTGTACACGGAATCCACGGTTTATCTGTACCTTGCCTTGATCGTCTACCCAAGGAACTCGAAAGGTAATCAGTCTTTCTGGCTCTACAACTCTTTCAAGGATACTTTGCTCCATGTATTCTGGATGCCTAGCAAATAAAGGGACGAGTGAATCAAAAATTTCTTTAACAACCTGATGAAATTCTCTTTCATTAGGATTTCGCTTTTTGACTGTTTCAAATACTTCATTAACATAATTTTTTGCAGTGATTGTTTCTGTGTCTTTAAACTCTGTCAATACAGTCATGCTGTTATAAGCCCTCCCTTAGGTGAACAGTAATTTAGTGTGTATACTTTAGTCTAATAAAGAAATGATATACTAAATTATCTGATTCTTCAAATTTATAATAAAAATAAACCCAAACAATATAAAGATAAATTAAGAAAAAAAATCTAGAGGGTCATTTAGTATGCATGAAAAATAGATTTTAAATAGAAATTGCCATCTTATTAGATAGATTAGCGAAAGAAAGATATCCGAGTAGAAGTTACTGATAAAATTGTAGTATTTTGTAATTTACTATTAATAATTCTGAAATAATACAAATATGAAAATATAGAAAAAACCTAGATCCATTGGAATGTAGGTTTTTTGCATTAACTATTATTAGGAATACATTTTCTCACAAAGAAAGAGAAAATCAATGTGAAGCAAATTTGAATGTTTTTGAGAACCGTCTGTCTAAAAAAAGTATATCCAAATATTGGGCGTTATCATAAAAAATTAACCAAACATGCACGTAGCTGATTACGAAGTTTCGTGCGTGTAGTTAAAATAATATGAAGAAATAGATAGTTAGGAACCACTTTAGCACCAAACAATAATCCGATAGGGGGTCGTTTGGGCAGGGATGCTTTTTGTAGCTGGTCCATAGATGACAATGAGATTCCGATTTCCGATATTTTTTGAAAATGGCTGCCCATTTCTTAAAATGATAGGAGTGTAAGGGGAGAGGTTTAATTGTAATTGACCATCACGGCTCACCAGTTGGTTGTTAAAATAATCTGCTTTAACATTTTGATCGTTATATTCCTTAACAACGATAAGAGCCCGATATTGTGGCGGATAAATCAATGGTACTGGTACATCCCCATCATAATAACCAGTAATTTTATCACCGAGGCCCACAATTGCCTGTTCTACGAAGTAAGTAGTCGGTGATATGATGAAATTAACTATTCCGTTATTTCCATCTTCAACTGTAAGTTGTTTAAAACAGCCCTCTGATTCCCCATTTTGTCCCATCATAAAATCATTCATGTCGGTTACAATACCTCGAAATGACATAAAATTCACGGCATTATTCCTTTCCTGAAAAACTAAGTTTTATAGTCTTTACGGTTAATCATAATTGATAAAATCATCATAAATAATCCTGACGCTACCTATTCAATTTATGTGTCATTGCCCAGAAAGGTGAATGCAAGAAATTCAAACTTTGGACTATGAGATTTGTCTTAATGAAATAATTGGCGTTATAGGAAGGAAGCTCGGGTGCATACCTTTAGTCTTATTAACTGCTGCGTATTATACTGTGGAAGAGAACTTCAAGGTTGATATGGAAAGGAGATTCTAATCATGGCACAGACATTAAAGGGAAAGATTGCGTTTATCACTGGGGGAGCTAGAGGGATTGGTAGAGCGACAGCAATTGCACTGGCTAAAGAGGGTGTAAACGTTGGTTTGCTTGCAAGGTCAGAGGAAAATCTTAAAAAGGCAGCTGCTGAAATAGAAGGTTTAGGCGTAAAAGTAGCTTATGCAACAGCTGATATTTCATCAAAGGAACAGGTAGAAGCAGCGATTGAAGTGTTAACCAAGAATTTAGGCACTGCTGATATTTTGATAAATAATGCAGGAATTGCAGCATTCGGAACAGTTTCGGAGATGGATCCGGAGGAATGGAAAAGGATTATAGATATAAACCTAATGGGTACTTATTACGTGACACGAGCTGTACTTCCTCAACTAATCGAAAAAAATGGGGGAGATATTATCAATGTCTCTTCCACTAATGGATTAAATGGGGCAGCTACATCCAGTGCTTACAGTGCCTCAAAATTCGCGGTGATTGGCTTTACCGAATCACTTGCGCAGGAGGTTCGCCGTAATAATATTCGTGTATCAGCTTTGACACCTAGTACAGTTGCTACAGATTTGGCTCTCGACCTTGATTTAATTAAAGAGAACAATGATTCGAAATTCATTCAGCCTGAGGATCTTGCAGAATTTATAGTCGACCAATTAAAATTGAATCCACGTGTTTACGTGAAAACAGCGAGTTTCATAGCAACAAATCCATTTTAATGGATCATAAACTGGTATAGATGAATGGAATGAAGAAAGAAGGCGTAAATCTGCCTTCTTTTTTCGCTTCTAATAAGCTCTTTTACGGTTAGAGAATATCGATAAATCGTTTGAATGCTTGCTTTCCTTCATGGGTCCGTTTAAATACACCGGCATCCTCTAAACATCTCAGGAATTTGGAACCGACTGCCTGAGAGATAATCATTTTTACAGATTCAGGAGTAATTTCTTTCCCGTTAACTACTTTTAGATCTTCAGCCCAGGCTTGGTGATAATCTGCCACTTCATTGCGTTGATTGAGCAGATATTTTTCAACCTCAATAAGCTCCTTTTGTAAGCGGGCAGGTAATACAGCAAGACCCATAACTTCTATTAAACCAATATTCTCTTTTTTGATATGGTGAACATCCTGGTGAGGGTGAAAGATTCCTAATGGATGCTCTTCACTTGTTCGATTATTGCGAAGAACAAGATCAAGCTCAAATTGGCCATCTCGCATTCTTGCAATCGGTGTTATGGTGTTGTGACGGGTATCTCCGGAATAGGCTACAAGATTAACTGATGGATCACTATAGTGAATCCATTTTTTGAGTATCCGATCAGCTGCGCCTGCAACTTCCTCCAGACGAACTCCTTTTATACGAATTACGGACATAGGCCATTTCACGATATTTGCAGAAATAGAAGGGAACCCTTTAATTGAAAAAGTCCCTTCTTCCTTCGCTCGGGCCATTGCGAACTCATATCGTCCGCCTTGATAATGGTCATGGGTTAAAATAGATCCCCCTACAATAGGGATATCGGCATTAGATCCCAAGAAATAATGCGGAAACTTTTTAACAAACATCAGCAAATTGGTGAACGTATGGAAATTAATTTTCATATCACGATGTTGTTCCGATAACAGAATGCAATGCTCGTTATAATATACGTATGGTGAGTACTGTAAATACCATGATTCTTCCCCGAGTGGAATCTGGACCATACGATGGTTGGACCTGGCAGGATGATTTAACCGTCCTGCGTATCCTTCATTCTCAATACAAAGGAGACAAGTTGGATAATTAGATGTAGCAGGCTTCATCTCGCGCTCCAATGCGATTTGTTTAGGATCCTTTTCAGGCTTTGATAAATTAATTGTTATGTCCAGTTCTCCATAATCCGTATCAACCGTGTAGCTGATATTTTTCGCAATCTGTTTAGTTTGGATATAATTGCTATTCTGGCTTAACTCATAAAAATACTTGGTTGCTTCCTCAGGGCATTCTTTATACTTTTGATAAAAAGTGTAATTTAGCTCTGAAGGTCTTGGCATAAATACATTCATTATCTTGGCCTTTAAAATATCTTTATTGACTATTAAATCCTCAATAATGCTAGTTTTAACAGCATAATCAGCGATAACATCCAATAAATCTGGGATCGACAGCTCGTTCTTTACTGGATGTTTCGAAAAGCCATCTAAATGAAGCAGTGACAATATCTGATTTCTGGCGTATATTTCATCTGCTGAATCAAGCATTTGTAATCTTTTAGCCTGATTCAAAAGGTGTTGAACTGCTGCATAGATCTCCATGATATCTTCCCCTTTTAATCGATTTAACTAGGTTACTTATCTCCATAGCCGTTTGGATGGGCCTGATGCCATTTCCAGGCATCGGTAATAATATTTTGGATGGACGTCCGTTTTGGTCTCCAGCCCAAAATGCGCCCGGCTTTTTCAGAAGAGGCAATTAGCGTACTTGGATCACCGGATCTTTTAGGGGCGATTTTAGCGGGAAGCTCGTGGCCTGTTACAGCTCTGGCTGCTTCGACAATCTCCTTGACTGAAAATCCATTGCTGCTGCCAAGGTTAAAGATATTACTTTCTCCACCGTTTTGAAGATACTTCAATGCTAAAATATGAGCATCAATTAAGTCCTCAACATGGATATAATCACGGATACATGTGCCATCCTCCGTTGGATAATCATCTCCGAAAATGGAAATCGATTCTCGCTGTCCTAATGCTACTTGAAGTACTACTGGAATTAAATGTGTTTCCGGATGATGGTCTTCACCAATTTCCCCGGTTGAACGGGCACCGGCAACGTTAAAATAACGGAGCGACACATAATTCATGCCGTAGGCTGTATCACACCACTTCATCAATTTCTCCATCGTCAGTTTTGTTTCACCGTAGGCATTCGTTGGATTTGTCTGCATTTCTTCCGTAATCGGTGTTTGTTCCTGCTCTCCATATGTAGCTGCGGTAGAGGAGAAGACAATATGCTTAACATTGAACTCGTTCATCACTTCAAGCAGTACTTGTGTTCCATATACATTATTACGGAAATACTCGAGCGGCTTTTCCATAGATTCTCCAACAAGTGAATAGGCAGCAAAATGAAGTACAGCGTCTACCTTTTCCTTCGTAAAAACTTCGCGTAAAAAGTCCTTGTCTCGAATATCTCCTTGATAAAATCTTGCCTTTGGATGTATGGCTCCTTTATGGCCTGTTTGTAAATTATCAACCACCACTGTGTCGTAACCTTCGTCGAGTAGTTGGTATACGGCATGGGAACCAATATAACCAGCCCCACCAAGAACTAGTGTACTCATACAATCGCCTCCGTTATAATTTCCTTTGTTCCATCACCAATGCTGGCAACATAAAAGTCTGCCTCATAACCGATTGTTTGTTTGTACGCATCACCGACTTCCTGAATAAAACGTTCGATATGAGCTGATTGAACCAATGCAATCGCACAGCCGCCAAAACCGGCCCCCGTCATTCTAGAGCCAACGGTACCTTTTTGCTGCCAGGCTGCCTCCACTAATGCGTCGAGTTCCGGTCCGGTTACCTCGTAATCATCCCGAAGTGAAATATGGGACTCGTTCATATAGATACCGAATTGGACTAAATTACCATCCTGTAAGGCTTGAAAGGCTTTTTTTGTGCGTTCATTTTCATAAACTGCATGGCGTGCCCGTTTTTCAAGTGTGGAATCGGCAATGACAGCTTTATGTTGATCAAAAAGATCGATAGATAGTTCTCCAAGGGAGGTTATATCAGTTGCTGTTTGCAGTCTTGCAAGCGCTGATTCACATTCGCTTCGCCGTTCATTATATTTTGAATCTGCCAGTTCTCTTCGTTTATTCGTATTCATGATGACAATCTGGTGATCTGCTATATCAAATGGGGCATATTCATAGCTTAAAGTCTGGCAATCAAGCAATATAGCTGATTTTGCTTTTCCCATTCCAATTGCAAACTGGTCCATAATACCGGAGTTTACTCCAATAAACAGGTTTTCCACCTTTTGACCAATTTTTACTAACTCGATACGGTCTATCTCTAATTGAAAGACTTCATTTACCATTACACCGATTAAAACTTCAAGTGAAGCAGAGGAAGAAAGGCCAGCTCCATTTGGAATATTGCCGTATATGAGAATATCAAGGCCGTTCGGCAGATTATTTCCATTCTCGGCTATATATCGAAGTACTCCCTTAGGATAGTTCGCCCATTGATGGGATGGGTCATAATCCAGATCATCTAAAGAAAATTCAATTATCCCGACCTCTTTGAAATTCAGTGAATATAGCCGAATAGTGCGGTCTCCACGCAGTCGTACTAACCCATATGTGCCATAGGTGATGGCAGATGGGAAAACATACCCACCATTGTAATCAGTATGCTCACCGATTAGGTTGATTCGGCCAGGTGAAAAAAAGGTACGAACCTTATCATTCATACTGCCTGAGAATATACTGTGAAATGCAGATAATAGTTTTTGATGGTCCATATTGGTCACTTCCCTCTAAATTTTAGGTAAAGCTTTTTATAATTAGTGAATCGAACAGTTTGCTTTTTAACGAGAGTATATTTCCTTTTTTTGAAAGCGTATCCAACTTTATTGTAATAAAAATTAGTAAAGTACGTCAATTAATTTTACTAAAATTTTTACTAATTAGTTTACCATACAAAAAAGCGCACATTTATTTGTGCGCTTTACTTGGAGCTTCCTCTTATTTTAAGTTGTGTAGCTATACTTACTTTCTTTGAGACTTGTCTTCCAGAAAACTGCTCAAGCAATAAATCTACTGCCGTTTCACCCATTAATTCGGTATAGACCTTAACCGTGCTTAAAGGGGGAGACATATATTTTGAAATGCTAATATCATTTACTCCAACAATACTAACTTGATCCGGTACGCGGACACCTGCATCTTGAAGGGCCCTTAATGCTCCAACAGCAATAGAGTCATTTCCGGCAAAAAAGGCTGTAGGAATTTCATCTTCGTGGTCCTTGACTGCTTGTTTCATCAGGTGGTATCCATCTTCAACAGAAAACTTGCCTTCATACACATAAGCTTCCTGATAGAGGCCCATGTCCGATAGAAATCGTTCAAAACTAGTTCTTCGAGGATCGTCAATTTTGGAAGTGTGATCCTTATAAATTTCCCGCCCACCTAAGTAGCCAATTTTAGTGTGTCCTTGATCCAGAAAATATTGAAGAATATTTCGTGTGGCTTTTTCGAAATCAACTATAACAGAATCGAATTGATCGTCATTAGGTGAACTATCTACAAAAACAAGGTTACTTGACACACTCTTTAGTTCCTCAGCCTGGTTTTCGCTGAATTTACCAATTGCGATAATTCCTTGAAATCCTTCATTTTGGAGGGAACGCAAATGCTCTATAGAAAAATTAGTGAACTTCATATTGTGGTATTCCAGGCGCTTTTCCACGCCAAGTCTGATTGCCATATAATAAAGATCGTCTAATTCCTCTTTTTCAGTATACCAATTCACGATTCCTACTTTATACATGATAGGTTTGCGTTTAGGTTTTTTTTGATAGTCTAATTCTTCAGCCGCTTCAAAAATCCTTTTTTTCGTCTCATCACTGACTGATAAAGAGTTGTCGTAATTAAGCACTCTTGAAACGGTCGCAATCGAAACTCCAACCATATTTGCGATATCTTTAATGGTGGCCATTGGACAGCTGCCCCCTTTCTTTTCTAAAAGTAAAATCCGGTTATTTTAGCGCTTTCAGTATACTATACTTTTTAGTAAATTTCTTTAGATTATTTTCGTTTTATTAAGGAAGGGTGTAAGGGATAGAAGTATGAAATACATAAAATATAGATAACCATTACGATAACCACTACCAATCACTCGTGTTAATAATTCCTTGATATTTTTTAGAAGATACAAAATTATTTTCTGTGTATTTAGTAAATAAATTGATTAATTTACTAAAATTTATTATGATACCCATGAAAACGTTTTTATAATAAGTCAACAGGGGGGAACCATTGTGCAGTGGTATATCATTCTTTCTTTTATTCTCTTTACGGGTGTAGTTGCCTACTATACATTTTCAAAATTGAGGAAAGAAAGGGTTAAAGGAAAAGTATCTAAGGATAATTATTTCTTAGGCGGAAGAAGTCTAACATGGGGCGTTATTGGGATGTCCCTGCTATTAACGAACCTAAATGCCACACAATTCGTTGGAATGAGCGGGCAATCCTTTGCGGGGAATATGAGTAACATGGCTTATGAAGTTACATCCGGATTCGTTTTAGCGTTAGTAGCTATTTATCTGCTTCCACGTTATTTAAAACAAGGAATCACAACTATTCCTGAATTTCTAGAAGATCGGTATGACAGTCAAGTTAAATCGTTTGTGTCGATATTATTCTTGTTGGGATATGTGTTAAATATGCTACCAACGACCCTTTATTCGGGCGCCATTGCATTAAGCCAAATGTATGATATTGAAAGCACTTTTCATATCAGCTATGAGGCTGGCATTTGGATTATGGTGTGGTTAATCGGAATAATCGGCTTCTTCTATGCAGTATTGGGTGGATTGAAAGCGGTTGCGATTTCAGATACATTTAATGGAGTTGCTTTGGCCATTGGCGGTTTATTAGTCCCAATTTTTGCGTTGCTTACTTTAGGAGACGGCAGCATATCTCAAGGGTTTTCACAATTTGTTGCAGCGACTCCTGAAAAGTTTAATGCAATTGGTACCAATCATGATGTTGTTCCATTTGGAGCGGCTTTAACGGGCCTTTTACTAGTGAACTTTTATTATTGGGGAACTGATCAATCTATTATTCAACGTGCTTTGGCAGCCAAGGATTTAAAAGAAGGACAAAAGGGGATCATGTTTGTCGGTTTAATGAAAATCTTTACACCGATTATTGTTATTATCCCTGGGATTATGGCATTTCAGATTATCGGTAATACGGGAGCTAACCCAGACACAATGTATTCAGCTCTTGTAACAGAAGTAATGCCGAAACCGTTAATTGGCTTGTTTGCAGCTGCTATGTTTGGATCTGTATTAAGTGTCTTTAATGGAATCTTAAATAGCGCGTCAACTTTATTTGCGATCAATGTGTATGCGCCAACCTTTGGAAAAAATAAATCTGATGAGGAAATTGTCAGGAAAGGGAAATGGTTCGGTGTCTTCATTGCTCTGATCTCCATGTTTATCGCACCACTGATTATGTATGCACCAAGCGGGTTGTTCCAATACTTACAAGTTATAAACGGCTTTTTCAATGTACCGATTTTCACGATTATCTTTATTGGTTATGTGACAAAGAGAGTTCCAGCTATCGCAGCGAAAATATCCATAGCCTTCTTTATTGCAACGTATGCAATCCTTCAGCTGGTTGTTAAACCTGAGATGAGCTTCTTATATCAATTGGCTATTCTGTTTGTCATCAGCTGTCTGCTTATGTTGATAGTCGGTAAAATCAAACCAAGAGAAGAGGCATATGTTCTTCCAAGCCGCAATCTTGTAAACCTGGATCCATGGAAATATCGTCAGGAAGCTGCCTGGGGAATGATCTTCTGTGTCACTGCTTTTTATATCGTATTCTCAAAACTCGGTCTCGCAAGTGAAATAGGCTTTGGTGTACATACTTGGGCTTGGCTTGCCGGAGCTGCTCTGATTTGTCTGATCGGTCTATTCGTCACCAAGAAAATCGGAAATAGAACAAATACAGCTGAACCTTTAGAAAAAACGACTCTTAATAAAAATGTATTGTAGTAAATTTACAATATATTAATCTAAAATCACTTTCCTGAGTAAGGAAGGTGATTTTTTTCGGAGAATAAATCAATCGTCTTTAATAGTTTTTCAGCAGGGATTATATGTGTTGGTTAGTAGGGTGCCGGTTACTTTAGAATACTAAATACTTTCGTAAGCAGGTGTTATACATAAATAATCCCTATAACTAAAGAGAAAGACATAAATTCTTCTTCCAATTATTATACTTTTTATTGGAAGTATTTAGTAAAATGTAACGAAAGAGGGATTGAGGTGAGATGATTGAATAAAACCAAAAAAATCATGATTGGTGTGACTGTAACTGCGTTGACCATTGGTTTGGTCGGGTGTGGGACATCAAATGCAGATCTTCCTCCAAAACCCACAGATTCAGACTGCGGAGATTGGAAATGGGATGATGATGATGGTGTTTGGGAGTGTGATGATGACAACTCGAGGTATCACGGCCATTATTATTATGGCGGTTATTTTTATGGAAATCGAAGCATGCTTCTGAACAATAAGGGCTACCAATCCTATAAAAATAGTTCTTCTTTTAAGGGGGGGATTAAGGCTAGTTCGGGATTTGGCAGCGGAACAAAATCTTTTGGAGGTTAAGTCTTTGAAAAAGGAGGATTTATATGAATTTATATCTTAATTTTCTTTCATATTTAGGAGTAGCCTTGTTATTGCTTGCTGCAGGGATTGCTTTATTTACTATAAGTACGCCAAAGCTGAGGGAATTCAAGCTGATTTCTGAGAAGAACTCTACAGCAGCCATGTCACTCGGCGGTAAGATCGTTGGACTCTCAATCGTACTTGGGGCAGCAATTGAATATTCCGTAGCACTTAGAGATATGGTGATATGGGGAGTTATCGGAATTGTCTCACAGATTGTTGTGTTCTTGCTTGCCGAGGTTCTTACGATAAGGTTTAGCATTCATCAAGCAATCGAGGAAGATAATCATGCTGTTGGAATCATGTTAGTCTCGTTGTCACTGGCTGTGGGGTTAATTTTAGCGAAATGTCTATCCTATTAAATAAGGCAGGTAAGTGGAGTGAAGCAATTAACGTATTATTTAGATAAAGGAAATGAGCGGTTTGAGCCCTTTTATCAATGCAATCTCCCAACTGTTGGGGTGGATGAGTGCTATGCCAGACAGCTTTGTACGTATTTTATTGTAAGAGGAACACAATATGAGCTAATATCGAATGAAATGTCTGCTGAAGAGGAAATCCTTGTGGTTAAGGAAACAGGGAGGAATTTGCAGGGGGAGAAAGAAAAAAACTACCGTGGTCAAGGGATTCATATTGAATTTCGAAACCATGAATTACGGGAAAACTATCGGCTGCTTTCTTGCACTCCTTACGAGAATCATTATGAAGTACTCCGCTATCTCTTGAAGGATGTAGTTGATGTACCGGGCGCCGGACAGATGTTAGTGACGTCCACTGAGATTGATGAAGACCGGGGTGTTTATGTGATTTATGTTAAGGAGTTAGATGATGTTGATGGATAAGTACCATGAAAGAAGAAGCAAATTTTATGATCATATAGAGGGCTTTTGGGCTAATCTTTATGGTGAGGAATATGCCTTATATGATATGAAGCTGATAGGCAGGCAAGAGGCAGCACATATACGCCTAGTTACTGAACGAATCGGCAAGGTATACTCGAAAATGGCGTCACTATTACGTAAAGTTCCATATGAAACTTTTCTCGAGATGGGTTATCCAGAAGAGACAATCTCTTTTTTAAGACTTAAAGTTCACCCGGCTGAAAGTGTGATCGCGCGCCTGGATCTAATTCCATACGGAGATGGTTATAAGTGTATCGAGATTAATTCAGATACTCCTACATTTATTAAAGAATTATTTCATATAAATGGACGTATTTGCAAAGAGTTTGGGGCAGGCAATCCAAATGATGGCTTGGAGGTGCAGTTGTATAAGGCAGTTCAGGAAAGTATCCAGCAAGTCAGTAAGGGAAAAGCTCCGCATATCGTGTTTACGGCTCATGAGGATCATATTGAGGACAGAGAAACCGTTCAGTATCTTAAACAGGCTGTACCCTCATCCAAGTTCACTCCCTTGCATAAGCTGCAAATTCAAAGAGGCGTAGGCTTATTCGATGAGAATGGAGTCAGGATTGATATCCTTTATCGGCAGACTTTTCCGATTGAAAATATTATTATGGATCAGGACAAAGATGGGAATACAATTGGCTTATGGTTGCTAGAGTTAGTGGAAGAGGGGAAGCTATCCATCCTGAATCCACCATCGGCATTTTTACTGCAAAATAAAGCAGTTCAGGCTGTCATTTGGGGATTGCATGAAGAGGGGCATCCTTTTTTTACGGAGGAGGAACATAAGTGGGTAGAGGATTATTTTCTGCCGACATACCTTGAAGCTGAGCCCTTTTTGAAAAAACAACTGCCTTATGTGAAAAAACCAGCCTTTGGGCGTGAGGGCGACACAGTTGAAATCTTTAGTGAAAATGGCCGATTAATGTACGCAGATAGCCAAAAGTCATATTCTGAGTACACCTCAGTTTATCAACTTTATATGGAACAGCCGACTGTACAATATCTAAGTGAAAAGGGGCTTCAGGAAGGCCGGTTGCTCTTGGGAAGCTTCCTGCTTAACGGAAAATCATCTGCCTTCGGCTACAGGGTTGGCGGAATGATTACCAATAATCTATCCGATTACTTGCCTGTTGGTATAGGTGATTGATAGATTGCTTGTTTTACCTTTACTATCATCCAAGGAAGGCCCTATAATAGGTTCCCTTGGTTTCCTAATCCCAATAGTTAAAAATAATCTCTCCAACTATATTAGGTTTCCAATACTTAATTTTCTCTAATTCAGCGAGAGTTAAATCATGTTCGTTTTGTAAAAAATCATGCTTTAAATGATTTTTAATAATGACAGTCTCGTTCAGCTCACTTGTATGCAATACTTTATAAAAAGAGGAAAATGTCTCGACAAGATGGGGGAGATCAATGAATTCAATGTATTCATACTCAACACTTGAGGCAAAAGCAAGCAAGGGATAATGCTTATTCAGTAAAATATGTAATTCCTCATTATTAAATGATATGTGTGCATGATAAAAACTCGTTGGATATGCAGGATCTCTCCATTTATTAAGCGTTCCGCCATTGTAATTAACAATAGAATAACAGAGCTGCTTGAACTGCCTTTCGTCCATTGGTGTCAGTTGATTATCTGCTGAATCGAAGAATCCTGTTATCCCATTACGAAGCCTCATATTATCACCACCATCATCTTATATTTTGGTATTATTACCCAATAAAGGAGAGTGTAACATACAATTAGTTAAGCCGATAGCCTTTTAGCGACTAATATTGCATGGAATCCTATTATAAATCTCTTTTTATAGCAATGTACCCATTTGCCATACCAATATGTAGGGCAATAAAGGTAAAATAAGAGAGAGGAGGGGTTAAAGTGGAATACATAAAATATGAAAAAAGGAAAAACTGGACTTTTAGAGTAGTTCTGCTATTACTCGCGATATCAGTCATTTATGCTATATACATGTTAATCAATGCCCCATCAGGCGTTGCCCAAAATGAATATGAACGTGTGAAAAGTGACTATGTATTAATGATTTTGCAATGTTTAACAGGGTGTATAGTTATTTTCCTGCCATCCCAACTTGAACATCGCTTCCGCATTGATATACCGGATATCATGGAAATTATGTATTTTATCTTTTTATTTTGTGCGATCTATCTTGGTGAGGTTCGAAACTTTTATTATAAAGTTCCTTACTGGGATTTAATTCTACATTGCTTTAGTGCAGCTATGCTGGGAGCGTTAGGATTCATTATTGTGAATTTCCTTAACAATACCAAGAAAACAATTGATTTAAGTCCCTTTTTTGTGGCTCTATTCGCCTTTTGTTTTGCAATAACCTGTGGAACCGTTTGGGAAATTTATGAGTTTCTTGCTGATGGTGTCTTAGGAACAAACATGCAAAAATTCATTACAGGAGAGGGAGTTGTCTTGATTGGGCGAGACGCTGTAATGGATACGATGGGAGATATTATTGTAGATGCTCTCGGTGCGTTCACTGTCACAGCAATTGGCTATATTAATTTAAAAAAGCAACAAAAAAGTAGAATCGTAGAGGAAGAAGAACAGAAGATGTGGATTGAATCCGAAAAGACTGGTTCATAATTATGACAAAAAGAAGTTGCACCTGCAGCCATTAACCCAACCAAAGGATAATGTGCTCAGATTTATATGCATATTGAATGGAAAAAATCTTTAGCTACTCATTTTAGTAAGGAGTGATTTGGTGATAAAGATGATTGAAAAAGCAATCCAGGATATTTATCCAGATGATTTTGCTTGGTGCTATGGCTGTGGGCGACTGAATAAAGATGGACATCATTTTCGAACTGGCTGGGATGGTAATAAGACTAAAACCGTATATGAGCCAAAATCTGATCACATGGCAATACCAGGGTTTGTCTATGGAGGAGTCATTGCATCCTTAATTGATTGCCATGGGACTGGCTCTGCCTCTCTGGCTCTCCATCGAAAAAACGGATTTGATGTGGGAGATGATGCAATTCCACCTCGATTCGTAACTGCTTCATTACATGTTGATTTTATGAAACCGACACCTGAGGGAGTCCCATTAATTGCAATCGGTTCTTTAACTGAAATCCACCCGAAAAAGTGGAAAGTGGAAACAGAGGTTTATGCTGATGAAATACTTTGTGCCAGGGGAGTTGTCGAAGCAGTCGTTATGCCTGGTACATTTAAAAAATAAATGAATTAAAGGGGCAGTGTTAAACAAAGGGTAATGAGACCTTTTGTTTGCACTGCCTTTATTATTGCCTTAATATAAAACCATTTAGAGCAGCCTTTTTACTTGAGGGATAAGATACATAGTAGGAATCATTTTTATTGTTTATATAAATACGCATATGAGTTTGAATACGATAGAAGTAGGGTTGGAAAAGATAGTAGGGTTGATTACCCAAAATAATGATAGTGGGGTGTATACTGAATGGATCATCAGTTGGAACTGGCAACATTTGCGGGCGGCTGTTTTTGGTGTATGGTATCACCATTTGACGAGCAGCCGGGAATTATAAAAGTCGTATCCGGTTATACGGGTGGACATACGGAGAATCCAACATATGAAGAGGTTTGCAGTGATACAACAGGCCATTATGAAGCTGTTCAAATTACTTATGACCCTGAAAAAATGTCATATGAAACATTGCTTAAACAATATTGGCAGCAAATTGACCCGACAGATGCCGGAGGGCAATTTAATGATCGGGGCGATTCTTATCGAACAGCCATTTTTTATCATAATGAAGAGCAGCATCGTTTAGCCGAGGATTCTAAGAAGGAACTAGCCAACAGTGGACGATTTCAGAAGGAAATTGTAACGAAGATACTCCCGGCTGGTCCGTTTTACAGAGCGGAAGAGAAGCACCAGCATTATTATAAGAAGAATCCTTTTCACTATAATCTTTATAAAGAGGGATCTGGCCGTGCTCGTTTTATAAGAGATAATTGGAAGAATACAAAAAGTGATGAGCAGCTTCGAGCGGAATTAACACCGCTCCAATACGAGGTGACAAGGAATAATGCAACAGAGCCACCATTTCAAAATGAATATTGGGACAATAAGGAAGAGGGAATCTATGTAGATATCATTTCGGGTGAACCTTTATTTAGTTCACTTGACCAATATGATGCCGGCTGTGGCTGGCCGAGTTTTACGAAACCAATACAGCGACATGAAATGGAAGAAAAGCTTGATACTTCATATGGGATGCGAAGAATTGAAGTAAGGTCCAAAACATCAGACTCTCATCTGGGGCATGTTTTTGATGATGGGCCAGGCCCGGATCGAGCACGTTATTGTATTAACTCCGCCGCCCTCCGATTTATCCCTCTAGATCAGTTAGAGGAAAAGGGATACGGTCAATATTTAAGTTTATTTAATAAGTAAAACTAAGAAAGGACTGCCTATTATGAAATTGGCAGTCCTTTAATCACTTGTTAATCTATTTTTTGAATTCTACCCTCTGCCTTATACTCAAACGGGGAAGGCAAGGTTTTTACAAACTCAACAGTTGCATCTATATCAACTGGTCCGACTTCCATATCTGTTGATAGCTTACCAAAGCTCGTACTGATATTTCCATACATATAGTTGTTGATTACGGCTGTGTATTCTTTATTCGGATCGACTTTACTGCCATCCGGTAAAAGGATATCGACTACTTTACCGGTTTTTGCTTGGTCATCATAAGTGTAGGTATATTTAAAACCGGACACGTGGTAATCTAAACCTCTTGCTGTGATTTGTTCATTTAAAACGACTTCCAAATCAGATCCGCTAAGCTTTACTTTGTTTAATACATTACCAAAAGGCTGAATGGCGAATAAATCACCAAATGTTACCTCGCCTGCATCTAATGGAGAGCGTACACCGCCGCCATTCATTAAGGCGAAATCTGAATCCATGGCTGCCTTCATACCATCTGCAATTAAATTACCGAGAGCAATGTCACTGAGTTCCCTTGCTGTAGTTGGATAGCTTTTTTCAAGCGAAGCCGTATTATTGCCTATTATTTGCGCCTTAATGGGCTCTACTCGATCAGAGTATTTTTTTAGAATAGATGAGACTTCAGAATCTGGAGCATAGTCCTTTTGGTAAACAGTGTTTATTTTTCCTGTTTTGCTGACGATATCGCCTGTTAGTGGATCAATGGTGATGTCTACATCAGAGAAAGCATTTCCATAGGAGTAAGCTTGAACAATTAATTTTTGATCAACGACGCGGTTCACGTTTACGTGGTTATGTGCCGCAAAAATCACATCGACTTCATCATTAATCTGCTCTGCAATCCGGCTTGCATCGAAGGAATCGGTATAGCCAGTTTGCGTTGCGGGATTATGGGCAAGCACGATAATAGCCTCAATTCCTTGTTTCTTAAGTTCATCTGTATATTTGTTGATGGCAGCTACTTCATCTGTGATTTTTAATGATTCATTTCCTTTTGTTACGATCATAGTAGGCGTTTCCTGAGTTACAACGCCAATAACACCAATTTTTTCGCCCTCAGCTTCTAAAACTGTATAGGGCTGGGTGATTAAATTCCCATCTCTAGTGTCAAAAGCATTGGCAGCAACTAATGGAAAGTTCATTCCGTCATAGTCAGCGTTGCCTTTAGGATGGTCGCCGCCATTCATCATACGCTTGAGTTCATCAATGCCCTCATCAAACTCATGGTTGCCAAATGTTCCGACATCAAATCCGATTGCTTCTAATATTTCAACCGTAGGCTCGTCCTGGAATAAAGCGGAGACTAACGGACTTCCTCCAATCATATCCCCGGCATGCACTAGAAATGTATTGGGATTTGTAGCTTCTTCCTTCTTTAATGCTGCCGCTGTATATGAAATAGGTCCTGTTGGTAAATCTCCAACAGTAGTGACAGTATCTAACTGTCCGTGTAAATCATTTAATCCCAGTAACTGAACATTGACTCCACGATTTAGATCGATATTGAAGATTCCGAAGCCTTTAGAGTCTGTTTTTCCAGTGTACGTGAATGGTGTTTCATCTGTAATATACTCTTCTGCCTTTGGTGAAGTTGTAAATGTGACATTCGCATTTCCTGATATTGGAGCAATAGACCAGTTGCGGTCAGCAGTTGGTGTGATTTCTTTTACTTCAGAAATGTAATCCATTAGAACTTGGCGGTTTTCATCTGCTGAATCAATGACCAGTTCACTGCCTTTTAATCCAGGGAAGTTACCTCCGCCACCGGCACGATAGTTGTTTGTCACAACGATAAATTCCTGATCTGGATCAATTGGACTTCCATTGTACTCTAGATTAATTACTCGGCTTGATTCTGGGTTTATAAGAGTACCGTTTGGTGCATATTTTGGAGCCTTCGTCACATCAATTTGATAATTGACACCATCGATGACATCAAAATTATATACTGCAAAGGAAGGGTTCAATAGTTCTTGTTCATTTTCTTTGGCAGGGTCTATCGTATTGAACTTCCCTGCCGACATTTCGATCCATTCTTTTACTACGGAGCCTTTGATTTTAACGGCTTTCAATGTATTGTCGTAAAGATATAAATCACCGGCGCTTCGAATGGTTAAATCGCCTTTTTTAATATCGGTAAACTCATCAACACCGTTTCGTCCGGCTTTAAACGGAGCGCCAACAGACAATATAGGCAAATCCTTTAATTCCGGTTTATTTAATTCAATGTACTTTTCTGCATACCATTTTTGTGCATTCGTAACGACCTGAACAGATGGATCGTCCTGAACCAGTGCGAAGTAGCTGTAAATATCATCAGTTGTAGTACCGATAGGAGTATCAATATATTTCAATGTACCTTCGTGATCCTTTTGAACAGCACGAACAATCGATTTATCAGGTTGTACAGACTCATCAACACTCCTTGTGGAGGATTGAGATTTGGATACTTCCCACTCACCTTTTACTTGCTTTAATGTCAAATCAATAATTCCAAGTGCAGCGCCACCATACCCTGCCTGAACAGCAGGCACGCCATTAATGGTTCCTTTAGTATTATCAACACCAGGAAGAGGATTTCCTGCAGAATCTTTGAATAAAGCATCTAATTCAGCATCGGTTTTAGCTGGGAATACTTTATGTGTGTGTGAAAAAGTGAGAGCATCAATACCAGGTACTTTGCTTAAAGCATATACGGTATCCTCCGTATTATCGAGATTCCCATTAAAACCGGAGTGAGCCATAGCAACAATCACATCCGCACCTTTTTTCTCTAGGACAGGAATGTATTTTTTAGCAGTTGCTACAACATCCTTTGTAATGACCTTTCCATCAAGATGGGCCTTGTCCCATTCGTTGATTTGTGGTGGAACAAAACCGATATAGCCAATCTTAATGATTTTGGTTTTTCCGGATTGGTCTTTAACTTTTTTATTGACGATTTTATAGGGCTGGAATTTATGAACATCATTGCGTGGATTGTTATCCTGATCATCAATGTATACGTTTGCATTAATGACAGGAAAATCAGCGTCATTATATACTTCGTTCAGATATTTCAACCCATAGTTAAACTCGTGGTTTCCAAGAGTCGCTATATCATAATCCATGATATTCATAGCCTTTATGGCTGGATGTGTTTCTCTTCTTTCTAACGGATCGATTTTAGCTTTATATGTGCCAAGAGGTGTCCCTTGAATTAAATCGCCATTATCAACTAATACAGAATTTTTTACTTCTGAACGTGCCTTTTTTACGAGAGTAGCTGTTTTAGCTAAACCAATGTTAGGGGCGGAGCTATCTTTATAATAATCATAGCTTAAAAGATTAGTATGAATATCTGTCGTTTCCATAATACGGAGTTCTACTTGTGATTGTCCCTTAGGCTTGTGATGCTTGTGCTTGGTGGCTTCTGCTTCACTTGTCATAAAAGAGGTTGCTACCAAGCTGATTGCCATTGTACTTGTTAAAAAGATCCGACCTTTAATACTACTCCATAGTTTCATACGAGGCACCTATCCTTTGTATTTTTATTGAGAGTTTTAGGCTCCGCTTACAAATATATCAAATTTAAAGTGGTATATGGATAGATATCTAAGATAACAGTTAAATACTACTATTAATTATATTGGTTCAGGTTAAAAAACTAGTTATCATTACTCAGTTCATAATTAAATATAGGTATTATGGATGTCAAAGTAATCGGTTATTTTGGAGAAGACATGAGAAATTGATTTGGTATTTCATAAAATAGAATAGGCAGAGACTATCAAAAGGGATAAGAGGATTATAATGACTAAAAAAGAGGCTGGGACACTAACTTATAAACAATGCTGAAAGACGAAGATATCTAAATTAATTCTAGTAGACTTTGTTGCATGATAAGGAGTTAAGTTGGAGAAAAAAGTCCGTTCCATTGCGCTACAGCCACTCGCTTTCCGCGGGGAGGAAGGCTTAGCCTCCTCGGCTGCGCCTTGCTCAGGTCTCAGCCTTTCCTCTACTTCCCGCAGGAGTCGAGAGGTTTCCGCTCCATTCCACTAGATATGAATAAGGGTATGCAGCATGAACCTATCTATGAAAACAAATAAAACTCACACTAGCCGGCGAATATCCAATTAAAATATCACCTAAATAGTTCGGATTTATCATTAACTGAAATACTTATGTCCCAGCCTCTTTTATTATTTGTAACGTTAGGAACTACACTAAAGTCTATCAGATCTGGCATAGGTTCCTAACGGCACACAAATGAGTGTCAGAGGCCTCCGAGGTGAGGGTTCTAAAGGTCTTTTGAAGGTCTATAAACCGTGGTGTTTTAGTCTTCATTCCTTACTTAGAGGCCCTTCAGCACTCTGGTGTAGTCCTGCTTCAACGGCTAGAAGCTCGGGACATAAGCATGACCTCTGCGGGAGGGAGGGGCGCTTCCCTCCGAGCTCCTGTCTTATGCTCCTAGCGGGCCTACAGGATGTAGGTCATGAAGACGTTGCCACAGGACGTGGCGTTTTTAGTCTTCGTTCCTTTATTCGAGCCGTTTCAGCACTATATATAGTCCGGCTTCAGGGCCTAGGAGCTCGAGTCATAAGCAAATACTCTACGGGAGAAGGACCCTCCCTCCGAGTATTCGTCTTATGCTTTTCGCGGGCCTACAGGATGTAGGTCATGAAGACGTTGCCACAGGAAGTGGCGCCTTTAGTCTTCGTTCCTTAATTAAAGGCCCTTCAGCACTCTTGCAATATTCTCACAGGTTCTTTCTATGTTTTTAGGGCCGTTTTTTAGGGTTTGGTCTAGGGGTGCGAGTTCTGGGATGATTCCGAAGATGGCATCGATTCCTTTGTCGTAAAGTGCTTCAATACCTTCCCCAATGTATCCGGCAACTGCTATTACTTTTTTGTCCAGTTCTTTTGCAGCTTGTGCGACCCCATAAGGTGTTTTGCCAAATTGAGTTTGATAGTCAATGCCGCCCTCGCCTGTGAACACATAGTCAGCGTTCTTAAGTTTTTCTCGTAACCCACTGAATTCGATTACAATGTCAATCCCTTTTTGAAGAGTGGCATTTGTAAACAGGAGTAAGCCAGCACCCAGGCCACCAGCAGCTCCAGCGCCTGGAGTGTTCCGAACCGCTTGTCCTAATTGCTGTTCTACCATGTCAGCATAATGCGCTAGATTCTGATCTAGCTGTTTAACCATTTCAGGTGTGGCGCCTTTTTGAGGCCCGAAAACATGAGATGCTCCAGTTTCGCCGCATAAAGGGTTCGTTACATCACAGGCAACTATCATGGTTACATCAGCTAGACGTGTATCTATTTTAGACGTATCAATTGTATGCAATTGATTTAAGTAGCCACCTCCTCTAGGGATATGGTTTCCTTCTTTATCAAGAAACTGAACACCCAGCGCCTCAGCCATACCTGTTCCTCCGTCATTAGTAGCACTGCCGCCAATTCCAATGATGATTTTCTTAATCCCTTTATCTAAACAGGCGCGAATCAATTCACCTGTACCATATGTAGTAGTAATGAGTGGATTTTTTGTTTCTTGGGTGACATAGTGAATACCGCTGGCTTCTGCCATTTCAATAACTGCGGTTTCATGATCCCCCATAATTCCATATCGAGCAGTTACGGGGTTGCCGAGTGGACCTGTAACGTCTAATGAATAGAGAGTGCCGCCTGTTGCATCAATGAGTGACTGGACAGTACCTTCTCCGCCATCTGCCATCGGAACATGGATAAAATCTGCATCTGGATAGACCTTTTTAATACCTGCTTCCATTGCAATGCATACCTCTTTTGCTGTCATGCTTTCCTTAAAAGAATCTGGTGCAAGTACAAACGTTTTGCTCATTGTAACCCCTCCTGTTATAAAATAAATCCGAATAAAATGGTGGCTACAATCGTCATGGTTGCACCGACAATTGCTTCGTAGCCGACTACGGACATCCTTTGTTTAATGGACATGTTCATGCTTTGCGCTGTAACATGAAAATAATTTCCGTGCGGTAATGAATCAATTACTGTTGCACCTGAGTGAACCATAACTGAAGCGGCAAGTGGTGCAACTCCCATGTCTAAAATAGCTTCGCTGAATGATCCTGTGGCAATAATAACGCCAGTAGATGTAGAGGCAGTGGCTGCTGCCATTAAAATACCTGCTATAGGTGCCAGGAATGTACCAGAGATACCGGTAGCTTCAATTAATGAAACAACCTGTGCGGATAGATTGGATTGAGAAATTAATCCTCCGATGGCACCTGCACCAATTAGAATTAACACAGTTACTGTCATTCTATCCAAGCCTGATGCTGTATATTTCAATAAATTTTTTGATTTCCCCATAGCTATTGTTCCAATGATACCTGCAAGGGGGAGAATGTACATAGCATCTACTTTAAAGCTGGATAAGGCCTCTATATTTAAAATTGAACCGATTGGATTAATCATTAATAAGATAATGGCTACTAATGGAGCTACGATTGCTTTATTCAGTGGAGGATAGTTAGCTGAACCATGATCAAGATCCACAACCTCATTATCTGAAACTTTTTTGCCTTTATTTTTGATTAAAGTGGCGATGAGAACAGTTGCGATTAAGCCGAAAATTGCTGGGATAAGACCTGCAATCATTACATCGCTAAGTTCTAAATCAAACCCTCGGGCTGCTGCAATTGTATTCGGGTTTGGCGAGATGATGTTACCCGCTTTTCCTCCTCCGGATAGTGCTAATAATAGAGCAATTTTTGAAATGCCCATTTTATTACCAATTGATAAAGCGATAGGCGCTACAATCAGGACAGCTACAGGGATAAATACCCCAACCGCTGTAATAATCATGGTGGCAAGAGCTAATGCAATGAGAGCCTTCTTTTCCCCTAATTTAGAAACAATAGATTGGGCGATTGTTTCTGCAGCCCCGGATTCCATCATGACACCAGCCAAAACTCCAGCGGCAAGAACACGAATAACAGTCCCCATAACACTTTGAGTGCCGCCAACAAGTATATTGATTGTTTCCTCAAGGTTAGCTCCACCTATTAAACATCCGAGTATGGCTCCTAAAAATAGAGCATACAGCGGGTTCAGCTTTTTTAAGATTAAGATAATGGCTATTGCCAGACCAGCTAAAGCCCCAATCCAACTAATCATAATCCCGTCCATCTTGTAACCTCCTAAGTAGTGTGGAATACGTCTTATTATAGTTTGGTAGCGGTTACAATTCTATTGATGGATAGATGATTTTCTTTGTGCAAACGCACAAAGAAAGTGATGAGAGGTTTGTTAGTTTATAATGGAAATATAGGAGAAGATTTACGGATCATAAGATAAGGAGGTACAGAAATAAAGAAAGGTTTTGTTCACCATGTATCAGTTAACTAATAAACAGGCGCAACATATTGTCGATAAAATGATGGCGGATATTCCATATAATATCAATATTATGAACGAAAAGGGCATCATTATCGGCAGCGGGAGTAAGGACAGAATCGGAACCTTTCATACTGGAGCAGTCCAAGCCCTACGTTTAGGCAGGATGATTACAATAACAGAGGATAATAGGTACGAAAAAAAGGGTACAAATGAACCGATTGTCATTAATCAAAAGATGGTAGGTGTTATTGGGATTAGTGGCGAGCCGGATGAGGTAATCCCTTTTTGCAAACTAGTCAAAACCACAGTCTCTCTGTTAATTGAACAAGAAATCGCGTTGAAGAGTATGGAGGAGATTAGTAAAAAGAAGTCCGCGTTTCTTAAGTTACTAATAGAAACGAAGTACCCATATTCAGATGAAATAAAAAGGGAAGCTCTGAATTACCAGCTTGATCTGACAAGAAAAACATCTGTCCTGATTGCAAAGCCAAAGCCAAGTCCTATAAGAATCAATTATCCTGTTTTTGAGGAAGATGAGCATTCCATCATCCTGCTACAGGATAATAGCGGAGTCAAACCCTTGGCTGACCTGTTAACTAATGAAAATTCGACTATAAAGATCAGTGTTGGAAGTCATGTAGACACTATTTCTGAGAGCTATCATCAAGCAATCAGTGCTATGCAAATTAGTGAAAAATTAAATCTTCAAAAGAGAGTTATTCATTATATGGATGTATCCTTTTTATCCAGAATCAGCGAGATAGGTATAGATTCGTTTATTAATCACTCCTATATTAAAGGTTCTCTTATCTCTTCGCCGGAATTGCTGGAGACCTTGCAGATCTATATTAATAAGAATGGCAATATGACATTAACATCAAAAGAGTTACATATTCATAGAAATACGCTGCAATATCGTCTGGATAAAATTAAGGAGATAACAAGTAAAGATCCTAAACAAATATTCGAGTTGTTCGAGTTGATCTTTATTATGTTAAAGGATTAAATTCCTCATTCATTTAAACCTAACATTCGGTTAGGTTTTTTTATTGAAAATTGAAGGTCGAATTAATTGGGTGCAGACAGACAAAAGTTTGTGAATAAAATCTAGAAAAAAATTATCAAGATAACAAAACTGTTATAGTCTATATTTTTATAGAGTAATACAGTTTGTGAAATAAATCACATGATTTTGGAAGTGTTTTCATTGCTTTCACAATCATATTTCTCTATGAATACTTGTATACAACTATGTATACCAATAGATTAAACGGTGTGCTTAACAAAATATAAGTGAATAATTTCACAAACTTTTTTTGAAAATTTCACTGGACTGTTATAGTCATTTTGGACTATACTGTATCTGTAAGGTTGAGAAATCAACTTGAAAGATCACTTATTTTTGAAAAGGAGATTGTGAAATTGAAAAGTGTAGTATCAACTTTTGCGCTTAAAGCGGGATCATTATTGTTAGTCTATACAGCAATGCAAATTTTTATGTAATAGGACAATATGTAATTAAAAAGATAGGAGGAGAAGGAATGAAACCATTAGCGATTGTATTTGGATTTAAAGCTGTAACAATGGCGTTAATGTTATTTATGTAATGAACATTGTATGTAGTAATATTTGCTCTTTGTAGGAATGCAAACGTAAAGAAAAAAAGATAGGAGGAAAGGCAGAATGAAAGGATTAGGAATTGTATTTGGACTTAAATTTGTAACAATGGCTCTTGTATTATTTGTTTAATGTAATTAATCATATGCGATATTGGGCTAATATTGAAACAAGGGAGGATCTAATATGAAAGCAATTGTGATAACATTTGTCTCTAAAGTTGCTACTTTAGGAATGGTGTATACTTCATTAAATGCCTTTATCTAAAATGAATAGACAAAGGCAATTAGAGTATGCACCATAAATTTAAATTCCCATCATTAAAACACGCTATTTATAGAATTTTCCTCGAATTATTTTCTTCAAAATGAAAAGAAGGCTCCCGCTATTTAAAGCAAGAGCTCCATAAATAATTTTATAACGATTCTTTTATGATTTTCTTATAATATGAAACAGATAATACTCCAAATATAGAATAGAATACTGTATACAACACCATTACTAGTAACATCGGTGTCCAAATCTCTATTCCAAATAGGAACCAACCTGACTTAACTGCAAAATAGCTATGACAAAGACCTAATATGAGTGGTATTCCAAAATTAAATAATTGTTTTAGCTTAACACCCTTCAAAAGATCCTGTTGGGTAAATCCAAGTTTTCTTAAGATAGAGAAGTTTAACTTTTCGTCCTCACTTTCACCCATTTGTTTAAAGTAAAGAATGCAGCCCGATGTAATAAGGAATGTTAAACCGAGAAATCCGACAATAAACATCGTTAATCCCATTCTTTTTTTGTTATCTTGGATCATGTTAATACGAGATTCATGTGTATCATCCTGAGTAGCTAATTGGTTGAATAGACTATTTGCTTCTGGAAGCTGTTCATTATCTGTGATATCAATCCCAATATAGAGTGAGTCAGCATCCTGTATAGCTGGATCTATATCATCCTTTAATCTTTGAAAAGTAGATTCATCCACAACTACAGCAGGTATACCGCTGATGGTAAAGTTCCAGGAAATCACATAATCCCTATTTAGGCCTGTATATTTTTGGTCAATCGTTATGTTGTTACCTGTTATTTGGATGTTACCTGTGTCTTTAAAATCCAACGTATTTTTCAGCATGTCGCTATACCCGGTGAAATAAGCCTCATGGGCAGATAACTCAACATCGTCAATTGCCTTTTCACTGATAACAGGCATTGGCATAGAATTCAGTCGAAGATCAAGTACATTAAGGCTGGTTTCTATAATTTGCTCAATATTAACTCTCGATTGAATAACGTCAACTTTCTTCTCCTTAAAAGCAATGCCATTTTCACGAAGGACACTTGTAAAATGATCAGCATCTTTTTCATTCATAAAGGAGAAGTTAGCTGGAACATCATTCTTCGCTGTTTTCTCTACTGAATAGAAGGAAATATAGCTTAAGGAGAGTAAACCGATTGCAAGTGCTGAAACAGTTGTGATGATTGTTAATAACATAGCATTCGATTTCAAGCGAAACATGATAGATGAGAGAGAGAGAACCTCATACACATTTAAATAACCATCTTTCTTTTTACGAATACTATTTAAAATAAAGGTCACAGAGCCTTTATAAAACAAATAGGTCCCAACTATCACAGCCCCAAGAATATATAACATTGCTGCTATTAACTCATCGCCAGTAGATAAATCTTCACCGAAAAGTTTAGTTGAAATATAGTATCCAGATCCTATTAAAAAAAGACCAAGTATACCAATTGTGATTTCAAATTTAGATATTTTTTTGACTTTTACTTCAGTGGAAGAAGTTACTCTAAATAATGATAATATAGTTTGTCTTTTAATGAAGAGATAATTTGATAACATGATTAGTAGATAGATCACACTGAACACAATAATAGTTTGGATTAGCGCTTCTCCTGAAAAACGTAGAGCAGCTATATCCTCGACACCAGTTAATTTAATTAGTATAAGCATAATAAGCTTTGAAATGGAGAATCCAATAAAAATACCTACCACCAATGAACCAAAGTAGAGAATCGCATTCTCCATATTTAAAATACGGAATATTTTCGATTTCGTCATACCGATTAACTGGAATAGACCAATTTCTTTGCCCCGCCTTTTAATAAAAATACTATTGGCAAAGAGCAGGAATACAAGTACGATGCTAATGAGCAAAATAGATCCTACTTGAAGTGCAGCCCCTCCTTTTATCGAACCTTTAGCAGCATCCATTGCGGGGTCATACTGCAGAGTAACAAATGAAAAGTAAAGGGCAACGCTGAAAACTAAAGCAAATACATAGAGATAATAGTTGTTTATATTTTTTTTGAGGTTTCTCCATATGAGTGTTTTAACGCTCATCCATAACACCACCCAAGATTCCTTGTGTTTTAATAATTCCTCTGAAAAAGGATTCACGATCTTCTTGGCCCTTAGTTAGCTGTGTATAGATTTGTCCATCCTTAATAAAAATAACGCGATTGCAATAACTGGCTGCTATAGGGTCATGTGTAACCAATACAATCGTTGCATTCCTCTTTTGGTTTAATTCACTTAGTTTATTTAACAGATCGGATGCTGATTTAGAATCAAGGGCACCTGTAGGTTCATCGGCAAAAATAATACTTGGTTCATGGATAAACGCTCTTGCTGCAGATGTTCGCTGCTTTTGACCGCCTGAGAGTTCATTTGGGTATTTATCCTTCAGGTCCAGGATGCTAAGATCCTTAGCTACCTCATCAAACTTCTTTATAGCTTCTTTTTTGGATAAGCCGCTAATAGATAATGGTAAAAGTATATTTTCCTTAACAGTTAAGGTATCTAATAAATTGTACTCCTGAAAGATGAAGCCAAGATGATGCTTGCGGAATTCAGCTAATTGCTTTTCCTTCATTGCTGTCATCTCTGTATTATTAATCATGATGGTCCCTGTGCTGACTTTATCAATCGAAGATAATACATTAAGTAAAGTCGTTTTTCCTGAACCGGAGGCGCCCATTATTCCAACAAATTCTCCTGTTTTAATAGTAATATCAATGCCTTTTAGAACCTCTTGCTGATTAAATTTGCTACCAAATGATTTATGGATTTTATGTGCCTCTAATATATTCATATGGAATCGTCTCCCTTTAATTGATACCTTCATTATATAGAGGACGTTCTATTCAAATCCTTCTATTCTCCGAACAAAATAGAAAAGCATGTGACATTCCTGTCACATGCTAATGACCTCAACAAAATCATTCTTCTTTGGAAAGGTAAGCGTAAATCGGGTGCCTTCGTCTAGTTTTGAATCTACTCCAATATCAATCATAAGAGGATTTGCTGCTTTTTTAGCTAGATATAAGCCCATACCTGTCGCAGCATTATCGGTATGTTCCACAGCAGAAGTGTAGCCTTTATCAAAGATACGCGGCAAATCCCTCTGATCAATGCCGCGGCCAAAATCCTGTATGGTTAAAATGATATGTTCATTTGGCAGGGGGCGGCTTGAAATAATAATATCTGAGTCATGACTATATTTGACTGCATTCGTTAATAATTGTCTAATAATAAAGCTCAACCACTTGGCATCACTTACAACCTCGGTAATATCCAGCTGGAGGTCAAAGCCGATTCTTTTCTGGATACACCAACTCTGCAATTCTCTTATTTCTTTATAGACAATTTTACGTAAATCTAAATTCTCTATTAAAAGGTCGTTTTCAATAAATTGAAGTCGCTTTTGGAAAAGTTGAGAATCAAGAAGATGTTGAATTCTCATCCATTCATAGGTTAGCTCAGATTTTGTTCGTTCATCCTCAAGGCGATCAATGATTAAATTCATGGCTGTTAGCGGAGTTTTAACCTCGTGAATCCAGGAGAGTAAGTCATCTTTTTCTTGTTCAATTAAGGTTTGGCTATGTGCAGTTGCATGTTTCAGCTGCTCTGTTTGATTCAGGATACTATTTAGAACAATTCGTTCAATAGGGCTCCTTGCATCCGGCAAAGTGGAGATGTCTAAATCAGTTTCCCGCTTATCTAAACTTCTATAAAATTGCGTTTCAGTTTTATAGCGTATGATAATGAAGATGGTAAATAAAATTACAGATAAAAAGACGATATAAGCAATTGATTGAAAAGGGATAGACTGGTCAATATAAGCCACAAAGAGTATAAATAGATGAATTGATAGGAATAAGATAATCCAGCTTCGTCTTTCAATTAAATAGCTCTTTATCATAAAGAATCAGCCGTCTCTTTTGCCATGTAACCTTGACCTACTTTTGTTTCTATAAAATGTCCGAGTCCAAGTTCATCCAGCCTTTTTCGCAACCGATTCACATTGACCGTTAATGTATTATCGCTGACAAACCGCTCATCATCCCATAAACTGCGAATTAAAGTATCTCTGCTGATAATCTTATTCTTATGATCGATTAACTGCTTTAAAATGTAAATTTCATTCCTTGAAAGCTCTATTGATCCAAGTTCATTTTCAACCGTATTTTTTTCGTAATTAATGGTCGCTCCGCACCAGATTTTCAGCTGTGTTTGATCAGCATTATAATTATAAACTCTTCGTAAAATGGCTTGAATCTTTGCAACTAAAACATCAAAGTTAAAGGGCTTCTGTATAAAATCATCAGCACCAAGTTGCATAGACATCACCATGTCAGTAGGGTGGTCTCTCGATGATAAAAATAAAATGGGTACATTGGAGTGCGTCCGTATCAGCCGGCACCAATGGAAACCGTCAAATTTAGGCAACTGAATATCAATAAGGACTAAGTCAGGCTGAATATCCGTAAATTCATTAAGTACCTCTCCGAAATCTTGAACGCCATATACTTCATAAGACCATTGGGTTAACCTCTCTTTAATTTCTTTAAAAAGGCTGGTGTCATCTTCAATTAATAAAATTTTAAACATAACCATCACCCGTTCTTTATTTATTAGGATTACGAATAGTGGTAAAGTAGCTCGAACTATTTTAGGGTATTAGTTGTTTTGTCATGTAAAGCTCAAAATGTATAGTATATATAAATATAGTGTACTATAAAAACGACTCGCAAATATAAAAAGGAGAACAAGCACCAATGCTTGTTCTCCTTTTTATAAGTTAACCGAAGATAATAACGAGGATTCCTACGATAAAACAGTAAATAGAAAAATAACCTAATTTCCCTTTTTTCATAATATCCATAAACCAACGCAGTGAAAAATAGGAGGCGATGAGGGAAGCTATAAATGCCAATGCATACGGAATCAGCAGTCTTCCTAAATCAGGATCGTTCACCATATCGGATACTGAAAATACCATGCCGCCAAGACTGATTGGGATATATAGAAAAAACGAGAATTTCAACGCAGTTTCACGGTTCATTCCCATAGCCATAGAGGATACGATCGTTGCACCGGAACGGCTGATTCCAGGTATTAAAGCAACAGCCTGTGATAATCCCACAATAATGGCATCCTTAAATGTTAGTTCTCCCTCAGCTTTCCTGCCCTCTAAATTACGGATAAGCCATAAAGCAATACCTGTGATAATCAGCGCAAAGCCAATGACACGTACACCCTTAAAAATAGATGCGATTTGATCCTCAAAGAAAAGACCGATAAATGCAGCTGGAATTGTAGCAACAATTAAGTAAAGAATAAAATAAAAATCCTTTTTCGTGGCGGTAGATTTATCAGAACCTGTTAAATAGGAAAATCCATTTTTAATCAACTTCATTAAATCTGCTCGATAAATAAAGATAACGGCCAGTAGGGACGCAAAGTTTACAAACAACTCAAAGCTTAATCCCGGAATGTTAAGTCCGAAAAAATGCTGAAAGATGACCAAGTGGCCACTTGAAGATACAGGGATAGGTTCAGTAAGACCTTGCAGTAATCCTAAAAAAACAAATTGTATTATTTCAATAAAGCTAATTGAATCCATTTTAACACTCCTATTTTATAGCTTTTACTTTTATTTATTATACTAAAATAATAATATCATTTGGAGAGAACGGTTCGAAACTGGAAAATTCAGAAAGTAAGGGAACTGGATTAATACTAAAGCTTATTTTGCGCGTAATAAAGGTTTTTATGAAAATATTGGAGTGTTTGCATGAAGGGTTGCATGTAACCAGGAAATAGAAGTTTATATCAGAGTAAAGGCAGGATTCATATATATCAGGCCTTTTAGTAACTGCATATATGGATAGTCATTACATCAGCAAGAAGGAGGTTATCAAAATAGAAATACTAAAGGGCACAGTGCTTAAGCACTGTGCCCTAACTTATCCTTATAAAACTTTATCAAGAAAATCCTTAGTTCGTTCATTTTGCGGATTGGAGAAGATTTCTTCAGGTGTTCCTCTTTCCACAACATAACCGCCATCCATAAAGATGACCTGATCAGCTACTTCACGGGCAAAGCCCATTTCATGAGTCACAATTACCATGGTCATACCCTCTTGTGCAAGCTGTTTAATAACATTCAGAACCTCACCGACCATTTCGGGATCAAGTGCACTCGTAGGCTCATCAAACAACATAATGTCAGGGTTCATGGCAAGAGCTCGTGCAATCGCCACACGTTGTTTTTGTCCGCCGGACAGTTGAGCTGGCATGGCATTGGCCTTATCTTCAAGACCCACACGAGCCAATAGCTTTAAGCCGATTTTTTTTGCTTCTTCTTTTGTAGCTTTATTCAGCTCAACAGGAGCCAAAGTAATATTATCTAGTACTGTCATATGCGGGAAGAGATTGAAATGCTGGAATACCATTCCGATATTTTCCCTAACTTTATTAATGTCTGTGTTTTTATCAGTTAAATGTTTATCATCAACTGTTACGTCACCTTCATTTACTTCTTCAAGTAAATTGAGGCAGCGCAGAAGTGTACTTTTACCGGATCCAGAAGGGCCGATTAAGCAGACAACTTCGCCTTCTTTAACCTCAAGACTGATATCCTTTAGTACTTCCAGCTTCCCGTATGATTTTTTTAATCCTTTTACTTTAAGCTTTCCCATTTTGGATCTTCCTTTCCATACGGTTTGATACCTTAGTTAAAATCATAATAATGATAAAGTATATAAACCCTACAATCAGCCACATTTGGAAGGACTCAAGGTTTCTGGCAATAATGATTTTTCCGCTTTGAGTCAATTCATTAATACCAATGATGGATAGGATAGAGGTATCTTTTAATGTAATGATAAATTGGTTAATGATAGATGGAATCATCAGACGGATTGCCTGTGGAAGGATAACCTTTGCCATTGCCTTTTTATATGGAAGACCAAGGCTTCGGGCAGCTTCCATTTGTCCCTTATCAACGGATTCGATACCACCGCGTACAATTTCAGCCATATATGCACCAGCATTTAAGCTTAATGTTATGATACCGGCAGCAACTGCAGATATACGGAAGTCAAGTGCTGCTGGAATACCGAAATAGATAAAGAAAGCTTGAACAATCAGTGGAGTTCCTCTAAAGATATCTACGTAAATGACGCCGATTGCCCTTAAGATTTTGAGATGGGACACACGCATCAGACCAAATATAATACCTAGGATACATGCTATAACGAGAGATACGACAGTCAATATCAGGGTCATTTGAAGACCTTTTAACAGACTTGGCATACTTGATTCTAATAAGCCGAAGAAACCGTTATTAGTATCGGTGCTTTTTTCTGCCTTCAAGTACTTATCCATAATATCCTGATATTCACCGGATTCTTTTAGATTGGCTAGACCTGTATTGAACTGCTCAATCAATTCCGCATTTTGCCCTTTAGCGACAGCAAATCCATAGGAGCCGCCTTTTTCTTTTTCAGTAACGATTTCTAATCCGTTGCCTTGCGTAATCCCATATGCCAGAACTGGGTAATCATCAAAAACAGCTGCAGAGTTACCTGTTTTAACATCGTCATACATATTGGCGGAATCATCAAAGGTTACCGTTTTAAAGCCATATTTATCTTTTATGCTTTCTGCAAAGCTGGCACCTTCTGTACCTGTTTTAATGGCTACCTTTTTTCCTTTTAAATCTTCATAGGATTTAATCTCTTCATTTCCCTCGGCAACCGCCATTACGACACCAGATTCAAAATAGGGATCGGAGAAATCAAATTTCAGTTGTCTTTCATCTGTTATACTCATTCCGGCAATAACGCCGTCTACTTGATTGGACTCTAGTGCTTGTACGGCTGCATTAAATCCAAGCGGCTTAATTTCTACTTCAAACCCTTGATTTTCAGCTATAGCATTGAGTAAATCGATATCTATACCTACAAATTCGCCATTCGTTTCCTGGAATTCAAATGGGGCAAATGTAATATCTGTTGCAATCTCATATTTTTTTCCTTCTGCTTTCGTGTTTAAAGCCGGGAATATAAATGAAGCAATCATGACAATAGCCATTGCTATTAGGAATGTGAATTTTGAAAATTTCTTCATTGTGAACCTCCTTCATATAAGTAACGTTTAAAAACCCTCTATATCCAATTGGGGCGGGTTAAAAGGGATGTTTTAATCTTATAACAGAATGTATGTATCTCTATGAGTATATATAAAGATACGGTTTTTTGGCAATCAATACTTACCAAATAATATTAGATTACTATAAGATTTCCATTTATTTGTTGTGAAGAAAAAGATGTAATAAAGGGTGGAGAAATAAAAAAAGAGCAGTATTATACGTATTTAATCTAATAAAATATATAGAGATTTGTAAATGGAAAGTACTTCCTAAATGTTATGTGAAAATAATCTAACTCACATATTAATACTGATTATGTATGGAAAACAGCTGAGAATGCTTTAACCATGTAAGTGTATCTTAAGCAAATTTTAGTTCTGAAGAATGAATTCTAAAGTATATTTCCATTTGTGCTCTAATTCTTTTGGAACTACATCCAGTATGGGTATTGATCTATAGAATTTAACTCCAAAGCCCTCCTCTTAATAATGTAAACACTACCTATTATGAGTATTTATGACTAATTTTATTTACCCTATTCAACACGATTCTAACTATATATTTAACAATAATTTAAATATGGGTAATAAAATTAGTCCAGTTGTTAAAAAATAGATCAATCCTCGAGTGAGGATGATCTATTTTCTTCAGTATATATTATTGTAAATTCTTAATTGTAATACCGTTAACAGGTAAAAAGTTTTCCCCGGTATCCAGGTACGTTACAGATACCTCATCGTTTTCCTGCAGATATATGATCAAAGGATCCTTTTCAGAGGACATATTGTAGCTTTGTCCATTATCCAGAAGGAACGAAACGACGGTATATTCACCTGATTTTTCTTTATAGACTCTGATAACTTTCCCATCGATTTTCTTCTCAACACTTGTGGAGGTGCCGTTAACCGTTCCGCCGCCTTTTTGAAGTGCTGTTTTGTATAGCTTTAAGGCTTCATTTGGCGTTGACCCATATGCTGTTATTTCAGGATTGGCAGCAGATACAATGAAATAATTTTGTAGGAATCCATTTGAATCCAGGACTCCTGTTAACCAACTGGCTTCACCGTAAAAATTATAGATGATGGGCATTTCTCCTTCCCATTTCTTTTCTATAAACTTCTTCTCGATAATTTGCAGGGCACCCTGTGAATCCATGTAGGATTCCTCCATATTACCTGTATAATAGACAGCTTTACCTGTCCTGGAATTTGTGAGCGCATAGCCGAGCATAGAATCGACGCCTTCTTTAGGACTCGTGAAATCAGTGAAATAATACATATCTCCATTTTCATCAAAGATCGGACTTACATTCGCTTCGGTACCCTCATCAGAAGGCAGTTTAACATCTGATTTTCCAAATAGGCTGTTCCAATAGCCATGAATATAATTTCCGAAGTAGCTGTTTTGTGTACTGACGACTTCTGGTGCAACGGCACCATCAATAAATTCGGGCGCTTCAGAAAGGGAATAAGAGTTGGACTTCCCAGTTTTGGCATCCATCACCACAACACCTTTTACCTTAAAGCCATTTCTGGCAGAGACAAAATCACCATAAGAGCGAATATAAAATGGCGTGCCATTATCATCTACTTCAAGCTGTGAATCCCCATAGAATATGTAGGATGGATACTGTAGACGAATACGGCGCTCTGTTTCTTTATTGAAGAATGCAGAAGGAGTGTAGATCATTTCTGCATCAACAAATTTTGGGTTGGCTGATGAATCTGTAGCACTCAATATAAAGTAACCAGGAGTTTCTTTCCCTTTCAGCCATTTGAAGAATCCTGAAAATTCGACTGGAGCAATATAAACATACTCACCATCTACTTTTTGGATTTGTAAATTCCCTAATTCGTAGTAGCTCGTATTTGGTACCTGGCCAAATGCTTTTTTCATTTTATTGCGCGCGTATTGAGGAGGCACGCTGGCCGGCTTTTTATTTTCATCAAATGTTTGAATTTCTTCTTTGATGTCCATTTTAGCTATAGTATACTTTTCATCGGCATTGAACAGAAATGCCGTTAAAAAATAGAGACCGACAAGCAAACTACCTGCAAATAAAATACCCTTAATGGTTCTCTCCATACCCGTAGCAAGCATTGAACCCAGCAAGGTTAGTATGATGACAAAAATCCAAAGAGAAGAGATAGTTTGATCCAATAGGGTGAAGTAATAAAATAAAAATGCTTTAATCGTGATTAATGCAGCTAAGCTGACAAAAACAAGCAGTTTTGTTTTCCCCTTCATATGGATACGTAATTTTTCATTATTTTTGAATGGCACAAGAATAAGTGCCGATATAATCCCAATGATAATGGAATAGATGAAGATATTTCCCACAAAGTACCCCTCCTTATTTTTTCTATAATTTACCTTAATATCCTATACGAATAACTGGCCAAAATGATTCATGAATTGGAAATATTCATGAATTTTAGTTGCTGTAACTTGATTTAGGATATTCTTTATTATAAATCAAAAATATTTTAAATATTATAAATTATTATTGACATTGCTAAACAAGATAGGATATAGTTGGAAACATCAAATTTAATTGAATAGCAAGCGATTCTTATCGAGAGAAGTGGAGGGATTTGGCCCTATGATACTTCGGCAGCGGATTTTTACTATGGTAAAAATACTGTGCTAATTCCAACAAACATCTGTTTGAGAGATAAGAGGAAGCTTTAAGCGAACATATTTCTACTTGTCTTTTTATGTATATGTTCATACAAAGCCTCTTCTGTCTAATGACAGAAGGGGCTTTTTGCATTTCGAATTTTTTAGGCCTGGAGGAGAGAACATGATTGAGTTTCGAAACATAAAAAAGTCATATCAAGCAAATGGTCAAAGCGTAGATGCTCTGAGAGGCGTTCATTTAACGGTTGAAAAAGGGGATATTTTTGGAGTGGTAGGATACAGCGGGGCCGGGAAAAGTACACTTTTGCGTTTAGTTAATATGCTTGAACGGCCTACTGAGGGGGAGGTCCTTTTGAATGGTAAATCGTTTGCCAGTCTCAAAGCAAAGGAATTAAGGGCAGAGAAAAAGAAAATCGGGATGATCTTTCAACATTTCAATTTACTTCAATCTAAGACGGTATTTGATAATGTAGCGATTCCATTGATACTATCCGGCGTTCGTAAAGAAACGATTCAAAATAGAGTTCGAGAATTACTGGAGTTCGTGGGGTTATCAGCTAAGGGTCGAAGTTACCCGGATGAATTGTCAGGGGGACAGAAGCAGAGGGTTGGAATTGCGAGAGCTCTGGCCACGAATCCATCTATCCTGCTATGTGACGAAGCTACATCGGCATTGGATCCGCAGACGACCAGGGATGTTTTAGAGCTATTGAAAAAAATAAACCGAGAATACAATATAACAATTTTGCTTATTACACATGAAATGTCGGTGATTAAAGAGATATGCAATAAGGTCGCTGTCATGGAAAATGGGAGGGTTGTTGAGCAGGGTCCTGTTCTTGATATTTTTTCCAAGCCAACCACTGAGGTTGCCAAGCGGTTTGTTAGAACAGTCATTCACGACGAGATTCCGCAGAGCTTTTTGAAATCCTTAAAGGAGAATAAACCAGCAGTTTGGAAACTTAATTTTTTGGGATCTTCGTCTGGCAAGCATCTACTTTCAACAGTGGCGAAAAGTTTTGATGTCCATTTAAGTGTTCTTTCTGCCAATATTTCTGAAATACAGGAAACCCCTTTTGGGAATTTAATCGTTGAGGTCATCGGTGAAACAGAAGAAATAAAGAAGGCGATCCAATACATAGAGAGTGAGGATGTGCTCTTGCAGGAGGTTAAGCTATCATGAATGAACAGTTTTTAGGAATGGAAATTACACTTGAACAGTTACTGATTGGATTCAGTGACACACTCTATATGGTTTTCTTCTCCTTACTATTCGCGGCCGTGATTGGATTGCCTTTAGGGATTTTACTCGTCATAACGAGAAAGGGTCACATTCTGGAGAATAAGTGGGTGTTTAATATATTGAACCCAATCATTAATATTTTACGCTCGGTTCCCTTCATTATTTTATTGGTGGCTTTGATTCCATTTACACGATTGGTTGTTGGATCGGCGATTGGAACGAATGCCGCCATTGTACCGCTTGTATTTTATGCAGGTCCTTATATTGCCAGATTGGTTGAAAATTCATTATTGGAAGTTGATAAGGGAATTATTGAAGCAGCTCAGTCAATGGGCGCGACTGAATGGCAGATCATTTTTCGGTTTTTAATACCAGAGGGACTTAGCTCTCTTGTTTTAACCTTTACAACAGCAACTATTGGGCTGGTTGGAGCCTCAGCAATGGCAGGGGCAGTAGGAGCTGGAGGAGTTGGAGATCTTGCCCTCACCTATGGTTATCAGAGGTTTGACACTAACACCATGATTGTAACCGTTGCGGCACTGGTAATCATTGTACAGCTTTTACAATCCATAGGTAATACGCTGGCTAGAAAAATAAGAAGACGATAAAGAAGGAGATGGAAAAAATGAAAAAACTTTTTCTTACTATTTTAATAATTGCATGTACTGTCGTAACAGCAGCATGTGGAAGCGATTCGAAAGGCAGTGCAAAAGAGGGCAGCTCTACCATTAAGGTTGGAGTGAGCAGCGGAGACACAAGAATATGGGATTATATTGCTGGTCTCGCTAAGGAGAAGGGGCTCAATATAGAGCTTGTAAAGTTCAGTGATTATATTTTGCCGAATACAGCTCTAAATGATGGTGAAGTGGACGCTAATGCATTCCAAACAATCTCTTATTTTGAAGAACAAGTGGCGGAAAGAAAATTAGATCTTGAGCCACTAAGCTCTACTGTTATTGCACCAATGGGAATCTACTCAAATAAGCATAAGGATTTAAAGGAATTGCCTGATGGGGCTAAAATTGCTGTCCCTAATGAAGGTACAAATCTTGGCCGGGCGCTACTTCTTTTGCAGGAGGCTGGCTTCATTACACTAACAGATAATTTTGATGGAATAGGCTCTTTAGAAAAAATTAAATCAAATCAAAAAAATATTAAACTCGAACTGGTAGCTGCCGGGAATACACCGCGTTTTCTTGAAGATGTAGATGCATCTATTATAAACAATAACTTTGCGGTTGAGGCAGGATTGACATTAAAGGATGCCTTGTTCCATGAAAGTGCAACGGCCAAACCATACATTAATATTATCGCTATAAAAAAAGGGGATAAAGACCGCGCTGAGCTAAAAAAACTGGCAGACATCTATCATTCCGAGGAAGTGGAGGATTTTATCCTTAAAACATTTAAAGGAAATACCATTCCGGCTTTTGTTTCAATAGAAGAATTGGTTAATTATCAGGATGCCTGGACCAGCCCGGCAGTCGATCAATGAATTACTTCGGATACTAACATAGGTATAAGATTATTAGAGAGATTGGAGGCAGAGCAATGATTAAAAACGAAGGTCGCATTTTTCATAAAGATATTATCAATGAATATATAGATCAGCAGAAAAACAAATATATAAATATAAGCCACCAAATTCATGAAAATCCAGAAATAGGGAATGAAGAATTCTTTGCATCTGAAACACTGACCAAGGTATTAATCGATGCTGGCTTTGAGGTAACAAATGATATTGCTGGCCATAAAACTGGATTTTTAGCGAGGAAATCATCCTCAAAGCCGGGGCCTACGATAGCTTTTCTTGCCGAGTATGATGCGCTTCCTGGCCTTGGCCATGCATGCGGCCATAATATCATTGGCATCACCAGCGTAGCGGCTGGAATTTCGCTTGGTTTAGTACTCGAGGAAATAGGGGGAACGGTACTTGTTTACGGTACCCCGGCAGAAGAAGGGGGTCAAAATGGAAGTGCGAAGGGCAGTTATGTAAAGCATCAATTGTTTGACGGTGTGGATGCAGCTATTATCATTCATCCTTCTGGTCAAACGAGAACAACTCAGCCTTTCTTGGCTGTTAATCCCCTTGACTTTCATTTTTATGGGAAACCGGCGCATGCTGCGGCAGCACCAGAGGAAGGGATTAATGCACTTGATGCGGTCATCCAGTTATTTAATGGGATTGGCGCATTGAGACAGCAGCTGCCGACAGATATAAGGGTTCATGGCATTATTCCAAATGGAGGAGATGCACCTAATATCATTCCTGATTATGCCTCTGCAAGATTCTATATTAGAGCTTCAACTTGGAAAAGTTGTGAGGAAATATCGGAAAGGATTATTCAGATTGCCAAAGGTGCGGCGTTGGCAACCGGAGCCGATGTAAAAATAGAAAGATTTCAAAATGAAGTTCATGATTTCGTTCTGAACACGGCTCTTGATGAGGTACTTCGAGAAGAACTGGAAGCTCTAGGTGAGGAGGTTGTACAGGGTACGCGGAATGCATCCGGTTCAACAGATGCAGGAAATGTAAGCCATGTTGTTCCGACAGCGCATCCTTATATCAAAATTGGTCCGAATGATCTAATCGCCCACACAAAAGAATTTAGAGAGTGTGCTATATCAGAACTTGGAGACCAAGCCGTCATTACTGGTGCAAAAGCCTTGGCCAATACAGGTTATCGCCTTCTGACAAATCAGTCGTTACTGCAGAGGATTAAGGATGAATTCCTTAAAGCTAAAACAAGTGATATTTAAACAAGCCTAAATATCGACTTGCGACAATATAAATTGAGTATCCACTGCCCTGTTCTTCTTTTAGTATTTTTAACTCATAAAGAAATTAAGTACCACATAATTCTAAATAAGGTAAAATTAGTGTATGTGTATTTCTATTTACCAATCGTGAGAAACAGGGGAGTGGATCATGGATGGCGATACTCATTACAGGTGGTGCTGGTTATATAGGCAGCCATGCGGCAGTTGAATTCTTAAAAGCGAATTATGATATTGTGGTGCTGGATAATTTCTCTAACAGTCATGTGGAAGCAATTGAAAGAGTGAAAGAGTTAGCTGGTAGGAACTTTCCTTTCTATAATATAGATTTAGTAGATAAGGAAGCTGTTGACCAATTGTTTGCAAAATATGATTTTGATTCAGTTGTCCATTTTGCCGGTTTAAAAGCAGTTGGTGAGTCCATTTCGATGCCTCTGAAATATTATGAAAATAATGTGACGGGTACCATCAGACTATGTGAAGTTATGGCGAAGCATCAGGTGAAGAAGCTGGTATTCAGCTCTTCTGCCACTGTATATGGTATGCCGGATCGGGTACCGATTGATGAGTCCTTTCCATTATCAGCAACCAATCCATATGGCCGTTCAAAATTAATGATAGAGGAAATCCTGTGTGACTTGCATGTTTCCGATCCAGAATGGAGTATCGCCTTGCTGAGGTACTTCAATCCTATAGGAGCTCATGAATCAGGAAGAATCAGTGAGAATCCAAGTGGTATTCCCAATAATTTAATGCCATATATCACACAGGTTGCCATTGGAAAAAGAGATAAATTATCCGTTTTTGGCAGCGATTATGAAACTCATGATGGTACCGGTGTTCGCGACTATATCCATGTAGTCGATTTAGTGAAGGGCCATTTGAAGGCATTGGAATATCTGCAGGGTAGATCTGGAGTAGAAGCATTTAATCTTGGAACAGGAAACGGATATAGTGTCCTGGACCTGGTGTATGCTTTCGCAAGTGTTAGCGGAAGGAAAATCCCTTACGAATTAGTGGAACGGAGGCCCGGTGATGTGGCTGTTAGTTACGCTGATTCCGTAAAGGCCGCAAAGGTACTGGTCTGGAAAGCAGAAAAGAGTCTGAAGGATATGTGCGCAGATTCATGGAAATGGCAAAGGCAAAATCCGAATGGTTATGATCAGACAATTATAAATTCTTAGTGGAGAATTGGATGATGGAGTTGATGATTAAGCCCGATTCCATTTTCATTTACATATTGGGTAAACAGATAGCATCAAAGTTGCTATCAGCCATGTATTGAAATAACCTATTTAATAGAAGAGAGAGGGGGAAGCCACCTGAAAATCGCCTGTGTACAAATGGATATCGAGTATGGAAAGCCAAATGAAAATTTTAAGCATGTAACAGAGTCTATATCTGAGGCGGCCCAGAATGGTGCGGATTGTATTGTGCTACCTGAAATGTGGAATACAGGCTATGCACTGCAACAGCTGGGGGATCTTGCTGATCTTGAAGGAAAGGAAACGATTAAGCTACTTTCCTCACTGGCCTTAAAGTACAATGTCAATATTGTTGGCGGCTCTGTTTCTGTGAAAACCTCAAAAGGGTATTTTAATAGAATGTATGTATTCAATCGCTTTGGAGAGGTCATATCTGAGTATGATAAAGCTCATCTTTTTAACGTAATGGATGAACATCAATATCTTATAGCGGGACAAAAAGAGAATTTATTTAAGATAGATGGGAACATGAGCGGAGGCCTGATTTGCTATGATATCCGCTTTCCCGAATGGGTAAGAAAACATGCTTTGGCGGGAGCAAAGCTTATATTCGTAGTGGCAGAATGGCCGGAAGCAAGAGTGGATCATTGGGTAACGCTCTTGAAGGCACGAGCCATAGAAAACCAGCTATTTATTATAGCTGTCAACCGAGTCGGAAAAGATCCTAATAACACATTCGGCGGGTTTTCCATGGTTATCAATCCATGGGGCGATACAATTGCAATTGGTTCTACAGCAGAATCTATCCTTTATGCTGACTTAAACATACAGGAAGTCGATCAGGTACGAACTCGCATCTCCGTTTTTGAGGACCGAAGAGAGGATTTATATAATAGAAAAAAGTAAGCTTCAGACATACAATAAAAAGGAGACTCTTAAAAAAGAGCCTCCTTTGTTTATTATTTAGTTAAGGAATCTAGTACCAAATCGATTGTTTTAGCATTGGCCGTTTTAGCATTGGTTGTCCAGTTGCTGGAATCTTCAAATGTATAAACATTTCCTTTTTGGACAGCCGGAATGGATCTATAAATAGAGCTGTTTTCCAATGTTTCCATTCCTGGTTCGCCGCTCGCTGCAGCAATAAAGAGGTGGTCTGCATCCAAATCCGCTAATGCCTCAAGTGAAGTGCCCTGCCATGTTGCCTGTGCTTCACCAAGTTTACTAATATAAGTTGGCATCTTAATTCCTAAATCATTATAGAGTACATTTGAAGCGTAACGATCACCCTCGAAAACAAAGTACTGACCGCCTGTTACCCAAATCAGAGCGGCAGACTCATCTCCGATTTTCTCTTTAACTGCTGTTTTAGCTTCCGCAGCTTTATCCTCATAGTCTTGAATTGCTTTTTTTGCCTGATCTTCTTTACCGAACAACTCGCCCATTTTTGTCAGTAAAGTTCTCCAGTCAGCAGCATCTTCTTCCTTAAATACATAGGTTGGAGCTACTTTTTTGTATTCCTCATACTGGCCTTCCTGAATAGCAGCTTCAGATTCGAACATAATTAAGTCTGGTTCCGCTTCGATCACATCTTCTATCGGCATATCCCATGAAATCAAAGGAACATCCTTAAGTTCATCCTGTAAATAATTATGAACAGTTGTACCGATTGACCATTGAGCAGCAGGTTTAATGCCCAAAGTGACTAAATAATCCTCTAAATTTGGTGCCAGTATTCTTTTAGGGTCTTTAGGGAAGCTCATTTCACCGATTGCATCTGTAACCTTCTTGTCAGACTGCTCCTTGTTAGAAGTATCATTGTCATCATTTGAGCCACAGGCTGCAAGCAATAATACTGCACACAGCATGAATACCAGAAGACGTGTGTATTTATTATTTATTACCATTGCTATATCCTCCTTTAGTATGTAAAATAAATTCGTTACTATTAATGATAATCATTCTCATTTGAAGGGTCAAAGGAAATTCATACCTATTCATTTTAAGGTAACACTAGAAAGGTGGATTCCTTTGGACTACATATTATAATTTTGAAGGACTGAACGTACGTGCAGAAGAACGAGGATAGAAATATTCCATCTCGCAGGGAACGGATTGGCATTGTTCTCCCGCTGTCTTTTTTACTACTACTAGTTATTTTTATTACTTCATTAATAATTGGAACAAAAATGATAGACCTTTCAACAGTATGGGAGGCTTTGCTCCATAGAAATCCTGATAATGTGACACATCAGATTATTTGGGAAATCAGATTGCCGCGGGCACTGATGGCAGGCCTTGTTGGGGCATACTTAGCCATTTCTGGTGCTGTTATGCAGGCATTGACTAGAAATCCACTTGCTGAACCATCTCTTTTGGGAGTATCCAATGGGGCTGCATTTGCTTTAGTTTTATCATTAACGGTTTTCTCTGGATTATCCATAATGGGTTCTATTAGTGCATCCATGATTGGAGCAGGATTGGCTGTCCTATTGGTATTTTCTTTATCTGCCTTATCCAGAGGAGGGGTAACACCAGTTAAATTGGCTTTGGCGGGTATGGCAACTGGGATGTTTTTAAGTTCTTTGACAACCAGCATGGCTTTATATTTTGATGTCACGAAAAATATTAGCTTCTGGTATGCAGGTGAATTGGCGAATAGTCATTGGGTTGAGGTAAAAATAATTACAGCGGTTGGCTTAATAGGATTGCCTATTTTACTTAGTATTGCACATTCGCTTACGTTATTATCGCTTGGTACGGATGTAACGAAGGGGCTTGGGGTTAACATCAAGCTAGTCCGAGCTTTAGGAATTATCGTTATTTTATTACTGACTGGCAGCTCGGTTGCGGTCTCTGGGACGATTGGTTTTATCGGTCTTGTCATTCCTCATATAACCAGGATGTTGATTGGAACGGACTATAGAAAGTTACTGCCTCTCGCAGCTGTTCTCGGAAGTGCCTTGTTATTGTTGGCCGATGTTGCCTCAAGAGTGATTAATCCCCCATATGAAACTCCGGTTGGTGTTATGACAGCACTTATTGGAGTTCCTTTCTTCCTGTACCTTGTTCGCAGTGAAGGGAGGCAATTGTTTTGAAGAAGATTGCTAATTTGCCAAGAGTATGGATTGCTTTGTTCATACTAATTATTACGGTCAGTTTAATCAGTCTGAATATAGGAAAGGTCAGTATTTCACCAGCAGAGGTGTGGCAGACGATTGTGGGAAATGGAACAGCTAAGCAGGAGCTTGTTTTATTTGAGATCCGGTTGCCGGCTATCTTACTGGCTATTTTGGTAGGAGCAGGAATGGCTATATCGGGAGCAGTATTGCAAACAGTTGCTCAGAATGAATTAGCGGAGCCTGGGATATTAGGGATTAATGCAGGTGCTGGTCTTGCTGTATTAATTTATATTACTGTATTTCAATCTACGCTTGGCAGTCAGAGCCAGATAGGTACATTTATTATGCCTTTCTTTGCATTTGCCGGAGCCATGCTTACAGCCGTATTGATATTGGCATTATCATGGAAGAAAGGGCTGCACACGATTCGCCTTCTTTTAGTTGGAATCGGTATTAATGCTGGATTTTCAGCTGTCTTAACTGCCATGCAGCTCAGATTGAATCCGCATGATTTCATGAAAGCGATAGTTTGGTTATCCGGAGATCTTTGGGCTACACAGTGGAAATATGTGTGGGCCTTGCTGCCGTGGTTTTTAATCTTAATTCCATTTATTTTATATAAATCACACACACTAAATGTATTAAATCTTGGGAGTCTTGTATCGTCAGGACTGGGAATTCGTACAGAAAAAGAGCGCTTAGTTTTAATTGGTGCCGCAGTTGCATTGGCTGGGTTAGGTGTGACAGTTGGCGGGGGGATTGCTTTTCTTGGACTAATAGCACCCCATATTGCAAGGAAGCTTGTTGGTCCTAAACATGGGGCATTTTTACCAGCTTCAGCTATGATTGGAGCCCTTATTTTGCTGTTGGCAGATATGCTGGGTAAAAATATGTTCCGTGTCGATATTCCTTCAGGGGTAATCGTCTCTATTATCAGTGCTCCATATTTTATTTATCTCTTAATGAAATCAAAGTAGAGGAGGGGTAAACCTTTTGGAATTGTCAGCTCGGAATTTAAAAATAGGCTACGACGGAAATGTAATTGTTCCTTCACTGAATTTAGATATAAAAAAAGGAGCGATTACAGCCATTATTGGTCCAAATGGCTGTGGAAAATCGACTATTTTGAAGACAATGGCAAGATTACATCCAGCTATGTATGGATCAGTTATTTTAGATGGAAAAGATATTAAGAATACACCTACAAAGGAGATTGCCAGAAAAATGGCTATCCTGCCCCAGTCACCGGAAGCTCCTGCCGGTCTTTCTGTAACCGACTTGGTCTCTTATGGAAGAACTCCATATCAGGGCGGTTTCTCACGCTTAAATGAACATGACAGAGAAATGGTCGATTGGTCGATTCGTGTTACTGGATTAAGTGATTTTAAAGATCATGCAGTGGACTCCTTATCCGGCGGGCAACGTCAGCGTGCATGGATTGCAATGGCAATTGCCCAGGAGACGGGGTTATTGTTACTGGATGAACCAACCACGTATTTGGATATGGCTCACCAGCTGGAGGTTCTTGAGCTTTTAAAAAAACTGAATCACGAGGATGGCCGAACCATTGTGATGGTGATCCATGATTTGAATCATGCTAGCCGGTTTGCAGATGAATTGGTTGCGATTAAAATGGGTCAGTTAATTTTACAGGGGAGTTCTAATGAAGTTATGAGTTCGGAAGTATTAAAAGAAGTATTCCAGATTGATGCTTCTATTGTAGAGGATCCCAGAACCGGTAAACCGGCAATCATTTCGTATGATTTAGTGAAATGATGAAAAATATGAGGGGGCTATGAGTGATGAAACACTGCAGTAAACAGTGTTTCATCACTCAAAAGCCCCCTGTTTATATAAATTCTGGATGCTACTCTAGCTTAAGCTTTTTAATCTTCTGGGTCAGGCTTGGTCCACACAGAAACACTGCCACCATTTACAGGGAATGTTGCCCAGCCTTCCTCGTCAATCTCAATCTTATCTGGTCGGTTGCTTGTACAATCAGTCCATATTTCTCCGGCACGTTCAGCTCCTACACACATTCTTTTTTCGCCCTCGTCACCGTTTGAAATAACAACAGCGCAGCCAGAGTTCTCCTTTTCTTCGGTTCCTAATCTTACCCACCCAATGGTATTTGGATGGTCAAAGTAATCGACCTGTCCTCCATAGGCTTTATGGACCCTTGCATAAAGAAGCGGATCAATCAGTTTGTTTTTTCTCCCAACTGGGTTTTCGCCGCCAACTCCATAATAATCCCCGTAAAAAACACACGGGTAACCGTCATGGCGAAGTAAGATGAGTGCATAAGCAGATGGTTTAAACCAATCTTCGATCCATGATTCCAGAGATTCTTCCGGCTGTGAGTCATGGTTGTCTACGAAGGTTACCGCATTTAAAGGATTAGATTCTACTAGAGTATTATGAAAAATGGTTGTAAGGTCAAAATCTCGTCCCATTTGAGAAGCTTGATGTAATTTATAGTGGAGAGGCACATCAAATAAATCAAGTGTATGATCAACTTTTTCTAAATACTCCTGGCAAGCCTGTAAATCGGGATTCCAGTACTCTCCCACCATATAAAAGTCATCACCATGAGCTTCTCTCATTTCAATGGCAAATTCTTTAATAAAGGTATAATCAATATGCTTAATGGCATCTAAGCGATACCCCTCACATTTAATGGTTTCAGCGAGCCATCTTCCCCAATTTTTCATTTCATTTCGTACATCTGGAAGGCGATAATCAATATTGGCAAACATTAAATAGTCATAGTTTCCAAACTCTTTATCAACATGTTCATTCCAGCCTTTATTTTCACCGAGAATTTTAAATACACCTGTTCGAATGGTTCCTTCATCATAATCAGTTCCATTGAAATGCTCCATATTCCATTTGAAATCAGAATACGTATTACCGCGCCCGGGAAACGTGAACTTCGTCCAGCCATCGATATCAAATGGTTCCGATATCTCTTGTGTACGGTCATTCTGATCAACTTCTACAACCTTAAATCTCTCTGTTTCATCCGCACCTGCTTTATGGTTCATAACGATGTCTGCATACACACAAATATCATTTTCTTTGCATGCTTCAACTGCTTCTATCAACTCATCCTTCGTACCATATTTCGTGCGTACAGAACCATTTTGATCAAATTCCCCTAAATCATATAAATCATATATACCATAACCTGTATCTTCAGGTGTTTGTCCTTTCGTTGGGGGTGGGATCCAAACAGAATCTATTCCGCAGTTTTTTAATACTGGTGCTAATTCCTTCAACCGTTTCCAATGAGTACCATCAGGTAAAATATGCCACTCAAAAAATTGCATCATTGTATGGTTATGCCCCATTTGTACCACCTCGCATCTCTCTATTAGCAGCTTCAACTATAAAACAATATTTACCTATTTACCCGCTAAGCATACCTTTAGAAACATGAAATGAAAATATAATTAATAAATCGTATTTGTTGCGAGAAGTACGTCTCTTAAGATGGGAAAACAAATAGTCAAAATGAATAAGAATCAACATTCACACGGTGAATAAGAACGTTGGTGAATAAAATTATAATGCTGGCAAATCAACGATTATAAAGGCTTGATGAGGAAGTGCTACATTTTGCTCTTTTACCGAAACAATTAAATTATTAGTATAAAAATATTTCAGCAGGTAGGATGGAATATTTGTGATAAAATGTAAGGAATGTAAGCGGATAAATACATATCTGTGCAGATCAGGATGGTGAGGGAATGGAAACGATCGCTGAAAAGCATGTAAATCTGTATAAAGAGAGTCAGCGAGATAAAGGGCGCCTGCTAATTAGCTGTCCGGACAAAAAAGGAATTGTGGCAGCAGTATCTGATGTCTTGTTTAAACAAGGCGCTAACATCCTGGAATCAAATCAATATTCAACAGACAGTAATGGCGGTACGTTTTTTATGAGGATCGAATTCGAATGCCCTGATTTGGCTAAAAACGAGAAGAAACTAAAAGAAGAATTCCTTTCAATAGCGAATAAGTTTAAGATGAAGTGGGATATAATTTTTAACTATCACATAAAGAAAACGGCTATATTTGTTTCAAAGGAGCTCCATTGTTTAAGAGAGCTGCTATGGGAGTGGCAATCAGGAGATTTAATGACAGAGATTCCGATCGTAATCAGTAATCATCTGGCTGCTAAAGAGCTGGTAGAATCGCTGCACATCCCTTTTTACTATATACCTGTGTCGAAGGAAACAAAGGAAGATGCGGAGTTAAGGCAGAAGGAGCTGCTCGATAAACATCAAATCGATCTAATCGTGTTAGCGCGCTACATGCAAATTCTTTCGCCAAGCTTTGTTGAAATGTATGAGAATAAAATCATTAATATTCATCACTCCTTTTTGCCGGCGTTTATGGGAGCACGACCGTATGAAAGAGCGTTTGCACGTGGGGTTAAATTAATTGGAGCAACCAGTCATTATGTAACAGATGATTTAGATGAAGGGCCCATCATTGAACAGGATATTATGCGGGTTAATCATCAGGATAATATTCAGCAATTGAAGAAAATAGGACAATCCATTGAAAGAAATGTGCTGAGCAAAGCTGTGAAATGGCACTTACAGGACAGGATTATTGTTCAGGGGAATAAGACAATTGTTTTTTAGGTCAATAAAATAAAAGAGTGAAAATTAGTGGAAAACTAGGGGACCAAAATGGAAGCGGATAAAAAAAGTAAAGTGATAGAAGCTGCTAAACTTTATTATTTACTGGATTATACACAGAATGAAATTGCAAAAAAACTCGGTGTTTCAAGGCCTACGGTGTCACGTATGCTGCAAACGGCTAAAAGAGAAGGGATTGTCCAAATTAAAATAGATGATATGGAAGAAAATTCGGAGAATCTTGAGGTTAAACTTGAAGAAAAATATAAGTTAAAAAAGGCAGTAGTAACACCTGTACCACAATATGAGGATCACACTATCAAAACTTCTATTGGATTAAAGGCTGCAGAATATCTTGATACAATTGTTAAGGATGATGACATTATAGGAGTGACATGGGGAACGACTCTCTATCATGTGGCAGTGGAGTTGAAGAAAAAGGCAGTAAATAATGTGAAGATTGTGCAGCTTAAAGGTGGAATCAGCCATTCCGAGACGCATACCTATGTATCAGAAATTCTATATTTATTCGGGAAGGCTTTCCGTACTACTCCATTGCATTTACCTTTACCGGCGATTGTCGACCAGGTAGTTGTTAAACAAGCAATGATGGCAGACAGACATATTAAAGGAATTATTGAAACTGGAAAAGAAGCTAATATTGCATTATTCACATGTGGGCCGGTTAAACCAGAATCTCTGCTCTTTAAGCTTGGTTATTTTACGGAAGAAGACTTGGAGATGCTTTATTCTAAGGCTGTGGGTGATATTTGTTCACGCTTTTTCGATTCAAAGGGAAATATATGTAACAACTCATTGAACGAACGTACTTTGGGAATTGACCTTGAAGAGCTGAAGGAAAAAGAATATTCGATATTGGTTGCCGGCGGTACTCAAAAGGTAGATTCCATTCACGCGGCTCTAAAGGGACAATTCGCCAATGTATTAATCACCGATCAATATACGGCAAGGTTTATTTTGGATAAATAAATATATCACCTATATATGAATATGGTTCTAACCTCCTGTTTATCCTAATAGGAGGTTTTTAGTGTTAAAAAATGGATAAAGGGGTCAATAAGGATACACCTACAAAATGTTTTACATTTGTTCACACTTTAATGTTACTTTTGTTCAATTAATATGGTATAGTTAGTTTTGTAAGTGCTACCAATATTTTCACTTACATGGTTATTCCAAGTAATGGTGGCTATTTTACGATAATTCATAAATGAGGTGTAAAATCATGAGAATGGTTGACGTTATTGAAAAGAAACGTAACGGTCATGAGTTGAATAAAAGTGAAATCCAGTTTGTTATTGAAGGATTTACGAATGGAAGTATACCCGATTATCAAATGTCAGCATTTGCTATGGCGATTTATTTTCAAGGTATGACTCAGGAAGAAAGAGTTAACCTAACTGAGCTAATGGTTGAATCAGGAGATCAAATTGATCTTTCACAAATAAAGGGCGTAAAAGTAGACAAGCATAGTACTGGTGGTGTTGGTGACACAACTACACTTGTGTTGGCACCTTTAGTAGCAGCACTTGGAGTACCGGTTGCAAAAATGTCCGGACGTGGTCTAGGTCATACAGGCGGAACCATTGATAAGCTGGAAGCTGTTCCAGGATTTCATGTAGAAATTTCAAATGAGGATTTTATTAATCTTGTAAATAAAAATAAAATTGCTGTTATTGGACAAAGCGGTGACTTAACACCAGCTGATAAAAAACTATACGCATTACGTGATGTAACAGCAACAGTTGATTCTATTCCTCTAATTGCAAGCTCCATCATGAGCAAGAAAATTGCAGCTGGAGCAGATGCTATTGTCCTGGATGTTAAAACAGGCGATGGGGCATTCATGAAAAACCTTGATGATGCAAAAGAATTAGCAAGAGCAATGGTTGATATCGGGAATGGAGTTGGCAGAAATACAAAAGCTATCATTTCAGATATGAGTCAGCCACTTGGATTTGCAGTTGGTAATGCATTGGAAATTAAAGAAGCTATCGACACATTAGTAGGTAAAGGTCCGGCTGATTTACATGAACTATGCTTAACTTTGGGAAGCCATATGGTCATACTAGCTGGTAAAGCTGAAACAACTGAAGAGGCACGTGGCATGCTTGAGGAAGTTATGCATAATGGAAAAGCGCTTGAAGTATTCAAAACATTCCTTGCTTCACAGGGCGGGGATGCATCTGTGATAGATGATCCATCCAAACTTCCAACGGCTAAATACCTTATTGAAGTCCCTGCAAAGTCTTCTGGATATGTTGCTGGTATTCAGGCGGAGGAAATTGGTGTTGCTGCCATGATGCTTGGAGCAGGCCGTGCTACGAAAGAATCTGTAATTGACTTGGCTGTTGGAATTGTTTTGAATAAAAAAGTTGGCGATGAAGTTGCGGAAGGCGAATCACTTGTAACTGTACATTCCAACTCAGAAGAAATTGCCAATGTATTGGAAAAAATTTACGGAGCATACAACATCAGTACTGAAAAAGTACAGGCTCCAACATTAATTTACACAGAAATTCATTAATATAAGCTTTTGGAAGGCAGGAATTAAGACATGACTACAAAATTAACATCTTTAATCGACCATACGTTATTAAAAGCGGATGCTAGAGAAGAACAAGTAAAGACAATTGTTGAAGAGGCAAAGGAATATAAATTTGCATCTGTATGTGTGAATCCAACATGGGTAAAAAAATGTGCAGAAATGCTAAAAGATACACCCGAAGTAAAAGTATGTACAGTCATTGGTTTCCCTCTTGGAGCGAATACTCCTGAAGTAAAAGCATTTGAAACTACTAATGCAATCGAAAATGGTGCAGACGAAGTCGATATGGTAATCAATATCGGTGCTATGAAGGATGGCCGTTATGATGAGGTTGAAGCTGATATTAAAGCAGTAGTTGATGCAGCAAAAGGTAAAGCATTAGTAAAAGTGATCATCGAAACATGCCTATTAACAAAAGAAGAAATTGAGAAAGCATGTCAGCTGGCTGTTTCTGCTGGTACAGACTTTGTTAAAACATCAACTGGATTCTCTACAGGCGGAGCAACAGTGGAAGACATCGCTCTAATGAGAAAAACAGTTGGAGCAGAAATCGGCGTTAAAGCTTCCGGCGGCGTTAGAAGTCTTGAGGATGCAAAAGCGATGACAGAAGCTGGTGCTACACGTATTGGTGCAAGCTCTGGAGTCTCTATTGCAAAAGGCGAAACAGCAAATTCAGACTATTAATTAATTGAAGAAGTTTGTGGGAGGCCCCCTAATGGATAAAAACAGTTTAATTCAAGAAGCAATCGAAGCACGTAAACAGGCATATACACCTTATTCTAAATTTAAGGTGGGAGCAGCTGTCTTAACTACAAGTGGACATGTTTTCCGTGGATGTAATATCGAAAATGCATCATACGGCCTGACAAATTGCGCTGAACGCACAGCCATATTTAAAGCTGTTTCAGAAGGTGAACCAAAAGTAGAGGCAATTGCTATTGTTGCCGATACGGAAGGTCCGGTTTCACCATGTGGAGCTTGCCGACAAGTAATAGCTGAGTTTAGTGATAACAATACAAAAGTCTATCTATCCAACTTGAAGGGTGATCTGTTGGAAACTTCAATTGCAGAATTACTGCCAGGATTTTTTAAATCGACGGACATGGGGAAATAAAGTGAAACTAATGCTTCGGTGGGGTACCGCCGGCCAATAGTTGAACGGGATAATTTAAATCATTAACCAAGAGCGTTTCCGGCTCCAATCTCTAAACAGGTAGTATTGGAGCCGGATTCTGTAAAGTAGAATGGGTTTTTTAGTTAAGGTGTACACGTAAAATAATCTAAACATCTTAGTGGAGGAATTATGAAATATTTAATTTCAATCATCGGGTTACTTGCAGTGGTAGGGTTGGCTTTGTTAGTGAGTTCAAACAGGAAACAAATCAAGTATAAATATATTGGGATAATGGTTGTTATTCAAATTGCGTTAGCAGCTTTATTATTAAATACTAAATTCGGCTTTGTTTTAATCCAAGGGATTGCCACCGTATTTGGATATTTACTGAAATTTGCAGAAGCAGGGGTATCATTTGTGTTTGGCGGAATGGCAAATGAAGGAGAAGCACCATTTTTCCTTACAGTACTATTGCCAATTGTTTTTATATCGGTATTAATCGGAATATTACAGCACTTTAAAATACTTCCTTTTATTATGAAGGGAATTGGCCTTCTGTTAAGTAAAGTGAACGGAATGGGTAAACTTGAATCATACAATGCAGTTGCCTCAGCTATGGTCGGACAATCAGAGGTATTCATAACGGTGAAAAAACAATTGGGGCAATTACCGCCTCACCGTTTATATACTTTATGTGCATCGGCTATGTCTACAGTTTCAATGTCGATTGTCGGCGCATATATGACAATGATCGATCCTAAATATGTCGTAACCGCTTTAGTGGTCAATCTATTTGGTGGATTTATTATTGCTTCACTGATCAATCCTTATGAAGTTGATGATAAAGAAGATATTCTCGTTGTAGCAGAAGAGGAAGAAAAACAAACCTTTTTCGAGATGATTGGTGAATATATCATGGATGGCTTTAAAGTCGCAGTTACCGTAGGAGCCATGCTAATTGGTTTCGTGGCGTTAATGGCGTGTATAGATGCCTTGTTTGATATGACTATTGGTGTATCCTTCCAACAAATACTTGGATATATCTTTGCACCATTTGCCTTCATAATGGGTGTACCATGGTCGGAAGCAGTATCCGCAGGTGGAATTATGGCTACTAAACTAGTAACTAATGAGTTTGTTGCGATGATTAGCCTGACAGAAATAGCAGATACATTTAGTGAACGTACACTGGGAATTATCTCTGTATTCCTTGTTTCCTTTGCAAACTTCTCCTCAATCGGAATTATATCCGGTGCAGTGAAAGGTCTACATGAAAAGCAAGGAAATGTGGTAGCGCGTTTTGGCTTAAAATTACTCTTTGGAGCTACGCTTGTAAGTGTATTATCCGGTATTATTGTAGGCTTGGTTCTCTAGTTATATAAATATAAATTAGAAAAAAGCAGATTCGTGCGAATCTGCTTTTTTTAATAGGTTTGAAAGTTACAGTATTGCGCAGAAATTATCCCCTTAACGGCTTTATACGTAAAGGAGTGGTCAGACCAGATGTCTTGCTAATACTGGAGGCTATTGTGTATTGAGCAGCATAATAAGTTGACATGATTAAAAAATGCGAGTATGGAACATCAGATATAAACATATTCCATGATAATATAGTGTCAGAAATGACGAAGAGCAAGCTGCCGATTATCGCATATAAATTCCCCGTCATGAAGGCTGCCCATGCCATAAAAGAAATAGCGCCAATATAGATAACAACAGGAATAATTAATCCATCATTTCCCGTCTCTTGAAGGGTATTTATAAGTTTATTGCCTATGATCAGGTCAAATGCAAGGAGCGGAAAAATGGATAAAAGGCGAATTTTAGAGAAATTCCATCTCCTTAGAAAGCCTGCGATATAAATGATATGTCCGATCAGAAAGAAGCTTAGCCCAATTATAAACCAGTGAAGCAGCCCATCACCGAGCATACAAAAAAACAGTCCGGTAAGGATGAGTCCTTTATTTTTGTGTCCTTCAGCAGGTTTTTGAAGATAGGCAAAGTAGATAATTAACCACATTGGAATGAGCTTGAATAGCAATTTGATTCCAAACGGCTCAGCTGGAATGAAAAAAATATAGATAATACTCATTACTAAAATGAGAAGAGTAAGTAATTTAACCTTCATGTAATTCCCTCCTTCCTGTGAATGTAACATAAAGTATTTGATGGAGATAGCGGAAAATCCTTCATTTTACTTAGTATTAGTTTTGAGAGGAAGGCAGTTTTCGATATACTGTAAGTAGAAAAGATTAAAAGAGAGTATGTGAAATATAGATGAGTTCAAGTAATAAGGAAATAATTTGTGAAGTAAAACCAAGAGATAGCAAAAAATTAAGAAATGGATTTCCGCTTATTTTAAAGGAGGCTATTGTGTCTCCTCAAAAACTGCAGGAGGAAGGTCAAATTCTTAAGCTTGTTGATGATTCAGGTCGCTTTATTGCCAAAGGATATTTTGGAAAGCAGAATAAAGGATATGGCTGGGTATTAACAAGACAGGAAAATGAATCTATTAACCAAGCGTTCTTTGATGAAAAAATTCGAAAGGCTCTGGATAAGCGAGCGCACTATTTCCAACAAGAAGATACAACAGCTTTCCGTGTGTTCAATAGTGAGGGTGACGGAATTGGCGGTCTCATTATTGATTTTTATGATGGATATTTTGTCATTCAATGGTATAGCCAAGGGATCTACTCATTTAAAAGATATGTTTTAGAGTCTTTACGCAGATTAACAGATTTTAAAGGAATCTATGAAAAAAAACGTTTCGATACAAAAGGAAAATACATTGAAGATGATGATTTTGTTGAAGGGCAAGAAGGTGAGTTTCCAATCATCGTAAAGGAAAATGGCGTGCATTTTGCAGTCAATCTGAATGATGGTGCTATGGTAGGTGTTTTCTTAGATCAGCGTGATGTACGCAAAACAATCCGGGACCACTATGCTAAAGGAAAGACAGTTGTAAATATGTTTTCTTATACGGGAGCATTTTCTGTGTTTGCGTCATTAGGTGGAGCGAAAAAGACGACCAGTGTGGATCTTGCCAATAGAAGCCGGGCGAAAACGATTGAACAGTTCAGTGTAAATGGAATTGATTATGAAGCACAGGATATCATCGTAGAGGATGTATTTAAGTATTTTAAATATGCACGCAGAAAAGAGCTAAAGTTTGATATGGTTATTCTCGACCCGCCAAGCTTTGCAAAGTCCAAGAAATTCACCTTCAGTGCAGCAAAGGATTATACAAATCTGCTGAAGGAATCAATCGCAATCACTGAAAAAGGTGGTCTGATTGTTGCTTCAACAAATTGCAGCCTGTTTGGAATGGATAAATTCAAATCTTTTATCGACAGTGCATGTAAGGAAATGCATCAGAAATATAAAATTGTTGAAGAATTTTCATTACCGGATGATTTTAGAACGATCAATGAATACCCAGAAGGTAATTACTTAAAAGTAGTGTTTATCCAATTAGCAAGATAATAAAAATGGCCTCGTAATGAATATACGAGGCCTTCTTTTTTAGAAAAATAAAGCTCCTAGAGCAAAGCCGGTAATAAGGCCAAGTCCAACCGGATAGCCCCAGCCTCCTCCGCCCCAGCCCCAATAGCCATAGCCATTCTGTCCGCCATGTGGCTTAATCCATACATGGCTTCTAGTGACTCTTGTGATTGTCCCGGCATGAACACGATTATGACGGTCAGTTATGCGCACATTTCGACCAATATGTTTATTGCATAGGTTGTAATAGTTCATTTACCTGATGCCCCTTTCAAATAATGTCTTCTTTGTATTGTATTGATAGATGGACAACTTGACTGTTTGTTTACCTAAAATTCCAATATAAAATCCAATGCTAAGCCAAGAACCAAAAAAAAGAAGAGGCATACAATGTGTAAAACACTGACAGAGGTGGATGATGACCACATTTACGTATATGGATTTATTATCTAAGCTTGGAATTGGAGGAGCTCATCCGGGAGGGCTAAGGGCAACAGAAATTATGCTGAAGGATGAGCCTATTAATCAAGACACCGTCATTCTTGATGCGGGCTGTGGTACGGGACAAACCAGTGCTTATTTATATAATGCCTATCATGCAAACATTATAGCGCTCGATGCCCACCCACTCATGATTCAGAAAGCAAAGAACAGGTTTTTGCAATTGCAATTACCTATACAGACAGTAGAAGCCTCGTTGGAAGCTATTCCAATGAAGAATCAATCCACTCATTATGTTCTGGCTGAATCCGTTCTATCCTTTGTTGAAATAGAGCCTGTTCTTAGAGAAATGCTAAGAGTATTAAAGCCTGGTGGTGTTTTGTATGCCATTGAACTGACCATGCAAGGACCGCTTTCTGAAATAGAACAAAAACAGATTGGACAGTTTTATGGATTTCAACAGATGTGGAACGAAGATAGATGGAGAGACGCTATGAAAAAGGCCGGGTTTGCGGACGTGCAAATTAGAACGTTGCCATCCTTTTATGATGATCATGAGCCTTTGACAGAGTTTCATCCATCAGAGGAGGTTCCTGAAGCAATATTTGATTTAATGGAACAGCATGAAACGTTTGTGCTTCAATATCGTGACGCGATGAGTTACCGAATTGTACGTGCGCAAAAATAGCAATACAGTGCGGCCGTAGAATGAATCAAAATCTATTCATCCGCAAGGAAAAGCCCTTTAGTTAATATTTATTAAGGGGTTTTATTCTTACTTGTTAGGTTGATGATACAATCATTAGATTCATTCTTGAACACCGAGGGGTTTACAGAAATTTTATCAATCTAAGGTTATAAAGTATTAACTTCTTCTTCAAAGTTGATCTCTACTAAGAGTGGTAATCTATTTAACATTTCCTCGGAAATTTCATGAAAATAAATCTACATAATCACCCCAGCTTAATTTTGCGTACAAGGGATTGTTTAAATACCGAATTGACATACGTTCAATCAATTTTGTCGTTCGGCAATATGAAAGTCATTAAATGAAATAACTACAAAATGAATGTATCTACTCAAAAATGGATTGCATATGGATCTTTTTCTGTTCTATGTTTAAGTATCTTTTTTACTACGTATTGTCGCAATATACCAAAGCTTAACGTTAGTACTAGCAACCCGTTTTCTTTAAGCAGATTATCATTAAGCTCCTCCACTGTAAGGCTTGGTGCTTGCTTTGAAAATTTTGTAAAAACATGCAGTTAAACACTTTATTGATTGTGTAATATGGACGTCCCTTTAAGTAGAGCCGATATCATTTTATTAGTCAGTTTAGCAGTGAAAACCACATATTTAATTTTTAAATTAAAAAATATTTTAAATTAATATAAAAACAATACTTTAGAACTAAGCATATAGAGCTATATTACTATGGATTGAAAAAATACCTACACTATAATTGATTCTTTTATCCTGTCTTTTTAGCAGATTTGACCTATTTTTAAAAAAAAGTGATGTCGAATGGTAGTATATTATGTCTTTTCGCACATTGACTTTAGGTAACAAGAATCATTATCATGGAACCTAAGCTTGTCAGAAAATTACTATATTTTTATAATTATGTAATTCGAACTACACACCTGCTTTTTCCCCTCGAGTAAGAAACAATGTCCTATTTAGATGAAATTCACTAAAAAGATAATCTTACACAGTTATAGAAACAGGAATAGCTCAAATTAGCTATAAGGGTTATGGCATCTCATCTAAAATGAGTACCTATGTGTAACAAGCCTTTAGAAGACAAGGCTTTTTACTTTCAATAGGTACTTTTATTTTTAAGATAATAGTTTTAGATGAGCTTTTATCATACATATCTATTGATAAGGAGGATTTAAATGGATTTAACAATTGGACTAATTTTTACACTTATTTTGTATGTTATCTTTTTTGCATTCCAAATTCTCTATATCATTGTCCCTCTTTTTAGTGTAAATAGGGAACGGAGTAGAATAGTGCGTGAACCGGAAGATGGTATATCCATCCTTATACCTGCTTACAATGAGGAAACGGTTATCAAGAATTGTATTCAGGCAATCCTGCATGTCGATTACAAAAAATATGAGGCATTTATCATTAATGATGGTTCGACGGATCATACTATGGAATTGCTTATTTCCATGCTGGACTTAAAGAGGGTTGAAAAGGAGAAAGCCGCACAGATTTCTCATAAACCTATCAAAGGAATTTACCAGTCTACATTATATCCGTCCATCTTTATCATTGATAAAGAAAATGGCGGTAAAGCTGATTCTTTAAATGCTGGAATTGAGTTTGCTGGATATGAAACAATCATTACCTTGGATGCTGACAGCGGACTGGATGTAAAATCATTGCAGATCATTAATTCTGCATTTAAGGATAATAGTGTTATTGCAGCAGGCGGAATGGTTCATATTGGACAAGCTTTCTATGGCGATTATACAAATCCAAAGCCGAAATTTAATATATCCCACCTACTACGATTTCAATTCTTGCAATACTTAGTTAATTTTTATCTTTATAAAATTACACAGACAAAATTCAAAGCTTTAGCCATTATTTCAGGAGCGTTTGGTGTCTTTAAGCGAGACGCATTATTTGAAGTGGGAGGATATCGCATTACTGTTGGAGAAGACATGGACATTACGATGAGGATACAACGTCTGATTAAGACAAATTATCCTTATAAAAAAATCCTTTTCATACCTGAAGCTGTATGTTTCACAGAAGGTCCCGAGACATTCAGAGACTTATTCAAACAACGGATTCGTTGGCAAAAAGCATTTATCGACTGCATCATTACATACGGACCTTCGCTGCTTACAAAATTCGGTCCAGGCATCTCACTGTTTTTGATTGTGGATGCATTAATGCTTGGAACATTAACAGCATTCCCGACCTTAATTATTCCTTTCGTAATGCTGATTATGGGTGAGGGGGCTATATTAGCGCTTATGTTATTTGCTTTTTCTTTCAGCCTCGGGGTTTTCCAAAGTTTAGTGGCCATGATTATTACCAATCGATTTGGATATGCATTCTCAAGGATTGACAAAATACGGATTGTATTCTTTGTTCCATTCGAAATTGTCACATACCGTTTTTTAGGCGTTTTATTCAATACTTTTGGTACTGTCGGTTATTTTATAAACAAGAACAGTTGGAATAAGGTGAAGCGGGTAGGCGGCCAACATCAAACCTATGATGAAGATATACAGGATAACGGAAAAGTAATTGATCTGAATGAACATAAAAAGAGTGCGGGCTGAGGAGGATTGTTTCAGTTTTGAAGAAAAATGTAAATCTTATATTCCTAATTGTTTTTATAGGGCACTTCACATTATTAGCCGGCTATTTTACAAATAATTTCGATACAATTGCCCATGCTAAATTCAGTTTAAGGGTGGATAGACCATTAGATATTGAAAACACCGTTAATGTAAGGGATTTTAAAGTTAAAGAAAACGATAAGGCAGAAAAAATTACTGTCTTGATGTACCACAGAGTCATCGATAATAAGGATCTTGTTAAAAATCACTATGATGAAGATGGAAATCTTCATGGTACAATCGTCACTTTATATGATTTCGAAGCGCAAATGCAATATTTGAAAGATAAGGGATTCAAAACGCTGACATTGCCCGAATTCCAGGCCTATATGAAAGAAGACATTGCGATACCAACTAAAAGTGTCCTGATTACTTTTGATGATGGCTTTAAGGATAATTATATTAATGCGTATCCTGTCTTAAAGAAACATAATTTCAACGCATCAATCTTCCTGATCACAGGAGGAATAGACCGAAATCCTCGTGATTATGATCCTGCTGACGCGCAATTTTTAAGCGTTAAAGATATTAATAAAAGCTTAGATGTTTTTAGTTATCACGGGCACGCCGATGAATTCCATAAACTCGATGACAATGGGGTATCATATTTGATTTCAAAGGAATATGAAGATGTAAAGGCTGACATTCAGTCTGGCTATGAAACCATCGGCGATTCTAGTGCATTTGCTTACCCATATGGGGAATATAACAAATCCACTTTAGAAATCCTGAAAGAACTGGATACTGATATGGCCTTCACTATAAAAGATGGCATGGCTTCTCCAGGTGATAATATGTTGGAGATACCAAGAAGAGGTGTTTATCCAGGGACAACTCTGGATATATTCGATAAACTAATAACTTACGAATGATAATACTAACCATTATTGTGAGGCTGCAAGATTCATCAGCAGCCTCACATTTTAGTTATGTATGGAAACACCTTTTTTAGATGTGGATGTTGGAAGAGCCAAGATTAATTCATTCAGCAAAATATGGTTTGTAAAATGGGAATAGAATTGTAACATATCCTTTAGCTCTGGGTAAAGAAGATCCGCGTTCTCAGCAGTTTGCTCCATCTCTTTAAAAAAGGCGTTCATCAAAATTAACTTTTGGGTATTGATTTCATATTCAAGTTTAGCCAGTAAAAAATCCTTGTGGCTTGCATTCAAATTTGAGGTTTCCAATTCGTGATATTCTTTATTTTTACTATGTATACCAAAATATAGTTCCAGCATCTTCTTTGACATATACTGTTCATTTCCCTCTAACTGTTTCATTATTTCATCGGCTAGGCAAATGGAATCTGTCACTTTATTTGATTGCTTTATACGATGTTCCCTTATTACATAGGGTTGATTTTCAAAGAAACCATATGTTTTTTTTATATGCTGGGCCTTAATGATAATAGGTGAATAAACAGTTGAAAAAATTTCCTTATAGAAAATATTATGTTGTTTACGTTTCGTGAAAAAATATTTTAACAGGATGCCAAAGAAAATGGTAACAATAATTCCAGTCAAGATGATTGTAAGCATCTAATTCCTCCTACCCCAAGCGGATACCTATCTATATCTATTATCGGCATATATTCCCTAATGTTTATAGTTCAAACCTCTTTTTCGTCATTTTTTTGCTTTTATATATGTATAGTATTAAAAGTAAATGTTATAGGCTGTATGAAATCTATATTTAAAGCTTCATAAAAACAATGTTACTTATGGCCCCAGCCCATTTTTTCTACAGGCAACCGGTCATATTTCCTTGTTTTATTCCTCGCTTGTCCTTGCTGTGCTGGCTTCTCCTGTAGTAGTCTCACGAAATTTCAACGATTCTTTTCCTTTTTAGTAACCAACAGTGACCTACAGAACCATATTCCTTAAAAGTCGTATATGACATTGCTTATCAATCAGAAAGCAGCAGATAGTAGCCTTATTATACAAAAAACTGCAGACAAAATTCCAAACGGAATTTTATCTGCAGTCTGAATTGATCCTTATAGGGAAAAAAACGAATAATATGTTCTATGCTTTAGCTGTTTTACTAAGTGAGTTTTGCAGCCAATTTTTACCCTCAACCAGGCGAGCTACAAGCATTGCACATACTGTGTTTCCGGTTGAGTTCAATAAGGTTGCAGGAATATCAATAATAGTGCTGATTACAGCGATAATTGGCAGCACCTCTGGTGAGAAACCAAATACAGAAAGAATGAGCATTTCTCCTATCATACCGCCGCCAGGTATAGCTCCCATGACAGCTCCGACAAGGAAGGAAACAGCAAGAATACTTAAAATGCTTGATACACTTGTCATGTCTTTGCCGAAGAGGCTGAATAGAAAGACAATCTTCAAAACTCCTCCAAAGACAGATCCATCTTTATGTGTATTGGCACCAAGAGGGATGACAGTCTCAGCAATATCGTCTGGAACTCCGATTCTTTTAGTAGCTTCCAGGTTGATAGGTATACAAGCAGCACTTGAGCATGTTGCTATAGCAGTTACGGATGGAGGAAGGGCATTCTTCCAAAATACATTGATACCATTTTTGCCTGCTGCTATATAAGCATATAAAGTAAAGAAACCAAAGAAGTAGATGATACTTAAAATCATATACAGAGCAAATGAACGGGCATATCCTTCAAGAATTTGCGGCCCAAGCTCTCCAATAATTGTGGCAAAATAACAGCCTAATCCGATAGGGGCATAGTACATGATAATTTTGACAACCTTCATTAATACTTCAGTTGCTGAGCTCATCAATTGTGCAACAGGCCGACCTTTTTCCCCAGCCATAGCTGTAGCCAATCCAACTAATACGGAAAATACGATTAATTGTAATATATGATTTTTGGATAAGAGCTCTGAGAAATCACTTACTGTAAAAGTGTTAACTAACTGGCCCAGGAAAGAAATTTCTTCTGTTTCAACCACTTCAGTGTTTGACATTAATTCTTTAATGGATGATACATCGGAATCCCCAATTGGATTCATAAAAGTTGTACCGATAAAGCCGAGTACCGCCGCAATAAGAGCGGTTGTGAAGAACACGATGACAATACTGCCCATGATTTTTCCGAGACGCTTCATCTCGCTCATATTTGCAATAGCGGAGGTGATACTGAAAAATACAAGCGGAACGATAATCATGAATAATAAGTTCAGAAATAAATCCCCGAATGGCTTAATAACTGCTATATCGGGACCGATCAGATAACCGGCTACCCCACCAATCGCGATTGCCAGCAGTAAGATGATGGAACCTTTATAATTTAAAAAGATTTGTTTCACTATTTTCACTGCCTCTCAATAATTAGTACTATAAGCATACTTGACTATTTTACCACATTCTATGAAAATATTGCTTAAAACATGGTAAAAAGTGCTCTTAAACAGGAGGAATATCATGCATGAATTCAATAGATGGCAATCAGAGAGAAGGGGAATCCTAAATCAGGAAATAAAAGTCTTTCACATTAAAGACCAAATAGTGAATGAATTCGAATATCATTATCATGATTTTAATAAAATCATCATCTTTATTAAAGGAAACGTCACTTATATGATAGAAGGAAAGGCTTATAAACTGAAGCCGTGGGATTTGCTCATCATAGGGCATGGACAAATCCATAAGCCTATTATTGATCCAACGGAAGAATATGAGCGTTTTATCATTTGGTTCGACCCAGCTATGGTTTCCAAACATAGCAGAGAAAATAGCAATTTATTGATGTGTTTTGATTTGGCTGCCCGTCGTGAAATTAATCTAATACGGATTACAGATAAGCCACTTGAAAAAATCAAAAGCATTGTTCAGGAATTAATAGAGACTGAACGGGAGGCTGCTTTTGGAGATGATATTTTAAAATCGGCTCTGTTAATGCAATTGCTGATTATTATTAATCGTATTTTTATTCATGATGAAGCAGCAGCGCATTCACAGGATATCCTTTTTGATAAAAATATAACAGAAGTCTTAACGTATATTAATCAACATTTAAATGAGGATCTTTCTATACAGGTATTAGCATCAAAATGTTTTTTGAGTAAGTATCATTTAATGAGAAAGTTTAAATCCTATACAGGGTACACGCTGCATCAGTATATCCTGCAGAAGAGATTATATCTAGCAAAATCGATGCTCTCGAAGGGGGAATCCATGACACATATTTCCCAAAGTGCAGGTTTTAATGATTATTCAACCTTTGTAAGGGCCTTTAAAAAGGAGTTTGGGCTGTCACCGAGGGAGTATTTAAAAGCAAGTAATTATGAATAAAAACCGATTCCATTTCAAATCAACATGACAAAGGACCGTGTATGACCACGGTCCTTCAGTGTTTATAGCCTTAGATTTTAAAGGAACTCTTCAGAGATACAATTAAGTTGAAGATTAAATGTTCAGCTGTTGTATCCTTAGGGTCAACATTAAAGTACCCATGACGGAAGAATTGGAATTTCTCATTAGGTTGAACATCTTTCATATTTGGCTCAACAAAGCCGTTTTCAATAATTAATGAGTTCGGGTTTACATGATCAAGAAAGCTTCCGTCTTCCTCTGCTTCTTCGTCAAGAATAAGCGGCTCATATAAGCGGAATTCAGCTGGAACAGCTTGTGTAGCTTCAACCCAGTGAATAGTTCCCTTTACTTTACGTCCAGTGAAACCAGATCCACTCTTTGTTTCAGGGTCATAGGTACAACGAAGCTCTATCACATTGCCTTCCTCATCTTTAATAACTTCTTCACATTTGATGAAGTAAGCATGCTTCAGACGCACTTCATTTCCAGGGAATAGTCGGAAATATTTTTTTGGAGGATTCTCCATGAAGTCCTCTTGCTCAATATAGATTTCTCTTGAGAATGGAATTTGGCGAGTTCCCATCTCAGGATTTTCTGGATTGATTTCTGCATCAAGCATTTCAACTTGTCCTTCCGGATAGTTGGTGATAACCACTTTTAATGGTTTTAAGACTCCCATCGTTCTTGGTGCTTTCAATTTCAAATCTTCTCTTACGAAGTGCTCGAGCATTTTCTCATCCACAATTCCGCTTGTTTTAGCGACACCAATTTCTCGGCAGAAATTACGAATTGCTTCTGGAGTATAGCCTCTTCTTCGCAGACCGGAAATAGTAGGCATTCTTGGGTCGTCCCAGCCATCTACAAGGCCTTCCTCAACCAATTGTTTTAGCTTACGTTTACTCATAACGGTATTTGTTAAATTTAAACGGCCAAACTCATACTGTCTTGGTGTGCTTTCCATCTCACATTCTTTAATAACCCAGTCGTAAAGCGGACGCTGGTCTTCAAACTCCAACGTACAAATGGAGTGAGTGACGCCCTCAATAGCATCCTCAATTGGATGGGCGAAAGCATACATAGGATAGATACACCATTTATCACCAGTATTATGGTGAGTTGCATGAGCGATTCGGTAAATAACCGGGTCGCGCAAATTAATGTTTGGTGAACTCATATCAATTTTGGCACGAAGTACCTTTTCTCCATTGCCGAATTCTCCATTACGCATACGCTTAAATAGCTCTATATTTTCTTCTACAGAGCGGTTACGGTAGGGACTCTCTTTACCTGGTTCAGTTAAAGAACCACGATATTCGCGGATTTCGTCTGCGCTTAAATCGTCCACATAAGCCAATCCTTTTTCAATTAAAAGAATTGCGCGATTATACATTTCTTCAAAGTAATCAGAGGCAAAGAAGAGGTTGTCCCAATCAAATCCAAGCCATTTGACATCTTCTTTAATAGATTCTACATACTCCATATCTTCTTTCAACGGATTTGTATCATCAAAACGTAGATTTGTTTTTCCTTTAAATTCATCAGCAAGTTCAAAATTTAAAACGATAGATTTTGCATGTCCAATATGCAAATAACCATTTGGTTCAGGAGGGAAACGAGTAATAATTTGATCTGTTTTACCTGATTTTATATCATCAATAACGATGTTACGAATAAAATTTGACGTATTGTGCTCCACCATCTTCAACCTCTTTCGCATAAACTAGTAGTTTCATTCTAATGGAAATAATCACATGTCGCAAGAAGCCTAAAAATAATTACATTTCACTATTTGTGCGTTCTTCTAATATAGTAATTTTATTGTTTATATGTAGTATAACTGTATTTCCTCCTGCCAATACATCATAATGCTTAAAAATATAGCCCGGAACAAGTCATCCGGACTATAATAATTCATTTTACTTATTGTTTATGTGGCAACATCTTTAACGGCAGTTGGAATAAAGTTGACAATTCCTAAACAATCGGGCTACCGGCCAAAATAGACACCTTGCAGGCACGGTAATGACTACACCACCGGCACCAGTGGAGCCTGGTGTGTAGGTATATATTCCATTAAATAAAAAATGGCTTTACACGGAGAGACCTCTTTATTATGGGAGGAACCTCTCCTTTATTGATAATCATCGTTTGGCATATGTATAATAAGAATCATACAAGTATGTGTTTAGTTAGGAGAAATTAATGAATACAAATGATTCAATAGTCAATGAGTTAATAAATGGATTAAAAAAACAATGGGAATTATCCGGATTCAAAGAAGCAACTACAGTTCAGAAGGAGACCTTTGGTCCTATATATGAAGGAAAAGATGTTTTGGCAGAATCGCCGACAGGAACAGGAAAGACACTTGCTTATGTCCTGCCAATCTTAAATAAAATAAAAGCAGACGAACAAAAAGTACAGGCTGTTATTCTTGCTCCTTCAAGAGAGCTTGTTATGCAAATTTTTGAAGTTGTACAAGCATGGTCAAAAGAAACAGGTATTACGGCTGCTTCGTTTATCGGCGGTGCTAATCCGAAGCGTCAATTGGAAAAGCTGAAAAAGCATCCGCATGTTGTCATCGGAACACCAGGCAGACTAGAAGAACTGATTAAGCAGAAAAAGCTAAAGATGCATGAAGTGAAAACAATTGTGCTGGATGAAGGGGACCAACTAATGATCCCTGAGCATTTGCCAACTATTGGGACAATTATTAAAAGTACTATGAGAGACCGTCAGATAGTTTTGTTTTCAGCTACTTTGCCGGCTGGGTTAGAGGAAGAAGCCGAGCAATGGATGAATGACCCTGTTAAAGTACGGGTTAAAAAGGAAGATACCGTTCAATCAAAGGTGGATCATATTTATTTTGTCACTGAGGCGCGTGATAAAATAAATATTCTTGAAAAATTAGTTAAAATGCCTGAAATGCGTGCATTGGTTTTTGGAAAGGACATCGGAAATTTGGATGTGATGGCTTCAAAGCTTCGTTTCAAGGGAGTAGATTTAGGAGTTATTCATGGCGATTCCAAGAAAATAGAAAGAGAAGCGGCTATACGTGAGTTTCGTAGGCAGGAGTCAACTATATTACTTGCTACAGATGTGGCAGCAAGGGGCTTGGACATTAAAGGGCTGCCATTTGTAATCCATGTGGATTTCCCTGAAACGATTGCTCAATATGTGCATCGTTCAGGTAGGACTGGACGCCAGGGAGAAAGTGGAACGGTTATTTCAATTGTAACGGCTCGTGAAGAACGTGAATTAAAGAAATACGCTCGGGAACTGCATATTGAAGTTCAGAAAAAGGAACTGTTTAAAGGTAAAATTGTAGATCAGAGACCTGTATATAATCAAAATTCAAAGTCTATAAAGAAGAAACCGAATCCTAAAAGGTATAAAAAATAAAGAATGAAATGGGCTGGCTCTAATTAGAGTTCAGCCTTTTTTATTATAGGAAAACAGCATGCATAAATAATTAAAGTTGGTAAAAACTAGGGGCAGAAAATAAAGAAGGAGTGAAAATACTAATGAAAAAAATGTCTCTCTTGTTGATAATGGCATGTGTTTTGAGCTTTACCTCAATTGGTATATCCAATACCGTCGTACATGCGGCAGAAAATGGCGATAATCAAACAAAGCAAACAAGGCCAACTTTAACGGAACAACAGAAAGCAGAGCTTGCTGCGATGCATAAAGAAGTGATGGAAAAGGAAAAGGCTATTGTTGAAAAGTATGTTGAATTCGGTGTGATGTCTAAGCAGAATGCTGATATGTTAAAGAATCATATGGATAAAAGATTTGAAAGAATACAGGCAAACGGATATATTCCTCCACATCCTTTTGGAGGTACCCACCCTGGTAAGCCGCCGCATGAAAACAGTCCTGGGACTGAATCTAACGAATAATAAAGCATGAATAACCTCTAAGGAATAGAATTCTTTAGAGGTATTTTTATTTTTGAGTAATTATAGAAGAAAAGATAGTAGGGCATTAAAAAAGGCTTTTTATCCTACTATTCAAATTCACGTAGATGTAATAAATTTTAGATAAATTTTAGAATTTTTAATTTTATGCTTTCATAAGTTAATGAATCGGTTATAATGAGAATGTACTTTTATGCAACCGATTGCACAAACAGTAGAAGCCTATATATATTCTATTAAATAAATAATTGAGGGAAGATGGAAAGGGGTATTATATGAAAAGACTGTTCTCAATAGATCCGTGGAAAATTATTGAAGAAGAGTTACATAAAGAGGATTTTAGACTTGCTGAAAGTATGACAAGTCTTGGAAACGGGCATATGGGGTTAAGAGGTAATTTTGAAGAAACCTATACAGGTGATAGTCATAGAGGGACATATGTGGCAGGCGTTTGGTTTCCGGATAAAACCAGGGTTGGATGGTGGAAAAACGGTTATCCCGATTACTTTGGTAAAGTGATCAATACCATTAATTTTATCGGAATTCGTGTTTTTATTGGTGAGGAGGAAATTGACCTTAATAAAGTGGAAATGAGTAATTACCGCCGTGAACTCGATATGAAAAATGGTGTTCTTACGAGAAGCTTTACGGTCTCACAAGCTGGTAAAGAAACAGCTGTTGAGGTAGTACGCTATTTATCAATTGCAGAGAAGCAACTAGCGGTGATCAAGTATGCGGTTACACCAATTAACCATGATAGTGTGATTACCTTTATTCCTTATTTAGATGGTGAAGTTCGCAATGAAGATTCCAACTATGAAGAAGACTTCTGGAATTATATTTCCTCCAGCTCATCTGAGCTCATGGGTAATTTGGTTATGCAAACAAATGAAAACCCTTTCGGAACAGACAGATTTACAGTCTCTGCGACGATGGGTCTTGAAATCAATGGCAACACGGCCGATATCAAACCGTTCCAACACGAAGAATATGTAGATAATAAAATTGAAATTCCAACTGAAGAAGGTAAGACTGTTACGTTAACTAAATATGTGGGCATTACAACAGACCGTGATCATGCTTCAGAATTTTTAAGTGAAAAGGGTCTGGAAATTGTTAATACAGCTATGCAACAAGGCTATGAAGCTTGCTTAAAGGCACATTGCGATCGATGGGCAGAGCGCTGGGAGTTAGCAGACGTCCAAATTGATGGAGATATTGAAGCACAACAGGGAATCCGTTTTAATTTATTTCAGCTGTTTTCAACCTATTATGGAGAAGATGCCCGATTAAACATCGGACCTAAGGGATTCACAGGCGAGAAATATGGTGGTGCAACGTATTGGGATACTGAAGCATATGCGATTCCATTATATTTGGCAGCAGCTCAGCCTGAAGTGGCTCGCAATCTCTTAATCTATCGTCATAACCAGCTCGAAGGAGCCTATCTCAATGCTGAGAGACAAGGATTAAAAGGAGCATTATATCCAATGGTCACTTTCACAGGAGTGGAGTGCCATAATGAGTGGGAAATTACCTTTGAAGAAATCCACCGTAATGCAGCTATTGCCTATGCTATTTATAATTATGTGAATTATACAGGAGATAAGAGTTACCTTAACGAATATGGCATAGATGTGCTGGTCGGGATTTCGCGCTTTTGGGCAGACCGCGTCCATTATAATAAAATGAAAGATCAATATATGATTCATGGAGTAACCGGTCCAAATGAATACGAAAATAACGTCAATAATAACTGGTATACGAATACAATGGCAGCCTGGACTTTACGTTACACCCTTGAAGTTATTGGATATTTAAAAGAGAACGGGCATGAAGCGAGATTTTCAGATTTATATATGACAGACGATGAATTAAATAAATGGCAGGATATCATTGATAAAATGTACTATCCATTTGATGAGGAGAATCAAGTGTTTATTCAGCATGATACATTTATGGATAAGGATTTAATGCCTGCTTCGCAATTAAAGCCAGAAGACCGCCCGCTAAATCAAAAATGGTCCTGGGATAAAATTCTGCGCAGCTGCTTTATCAAGCAGGCGGATGTCCTGCAAGGGATTTATTTCCTGAATAATGAATATACACGTGAGGAAAAACGCCGAAACTTTGAATTCTATGAGCCAATGACCGTACATGAATCCTCTCTGTCTCCATGCATTCATGCGATACTTGCTGCTGAACTTGGACTGGAAGATAAAGCATATGAGATGTATACCAGAACAGCAAGGCTGGATCTGGATAACTATAACAATGACACGGAGGATGGCCTTCATATTACAAGTATGACAGGCTCCTGGTTAGGGATTGTACAAGGTTTTGCTGGCATGAAAACATTTAATGAGGAGCTGTCGTTTGCACCATTTATTCCGGCAGCATGGGACCGTTATAGCTTTAATATCAATTATAGAGATCATCATTTAACTATTGAAGTGAATAAAAACGAAGTGAGTATTTCACAAACTGGCCCGGTAATGAAACTCAAGGTTTACGACAGTGAATTTGAGTTGCCTGCTGATGGTGTTGTAAAAATACCGCTAATGAAGGAGGACACGGTCGCGTGAGTAAGGAATTAAAAGCGTTTATCTTTGATTTGGATGGTGTTATTACGGATACAGCAGAATATCATTATCTTGCCTGGAAACAGCTTGCCAGTGAATTGGGAATTGAGTTTACCAGAGCGGATAATGAAAGATTAAAGGGAATTTCTCGAATGGAATCCCTTGAAATCATTCTGGAAATTGGGAATAAGCAATCTTCCTATACGGTTGAAGAAAAAGAAAAACTGGCTGCGCAGAAAAATGAGCATTATATGGAGCTAATCAAGCAAATTACACCAAATGATAGTTTACCTGGCATTAAACAGCTATTGCTTGATATAAAAGCTGCCGGCTATAAGCTGGGTCTTGCTTCTGTTAGCAAAAACGCGCCGGCTGTGATGAACTCCTTACAGCTCAGTGACCAGTTTGATTATATGGTTGATGCGCGTACAATTAAGAGGGGTAAACCGGATCCGGAAATTTTCTTAAAAGCCGCTGAAAAGCTTGGTGTCCCTGCTGATGAATGCATTGGGATTGAGGACGCAGAAGCAGGAGTTGAAGCCATTAAGAGTGCTGGCATGTTTGCGGTCGGAATAGGCTCTAAAGAACAACTGGCTAAAGCGGATCTCCTATACAGCAATACATCTTACCTATCGCTGGATGAATTAATAAAGGAATATCAAAACTAAGCAATTTAAGTGCGTCCCAATTTTGGGGCGCTTTTTTTACTCTTTTTATTCCTAAGTAGCAATTAAATACTTCCTCGTTAGCCTGTATTCTAAAAGATGGATATTACTACATAACATTGCTAATGAAATCCAGGGAGTGCTCCTGCAGGCCACTGCCAGAACCGCGAAAAGGGAGTAAATGGAGCTGCCTTACTTTAATAAAGCCTCTTTATAAAGCGTTTTAGATTAAAAAATCAAACAAGTCACTATATTTGTAATGTTACTTAATTTTTGATAATATCATAATTAAGTAACATTATAGTTAGGGGGTATTTCCTTGGAATACGTTGATCCCATAAAGGATATCCGCAAGATTACCGCAATAAAAAGGATTCTTAAAAAGCAATCCTTGCGTGATCTACTATTATTTGTTTTTGGAATTAATACTGGTCTCCGTGTCAGTGAACTGCTCTCTTTACGGGTGGGTGATATCTGGGAAGGCGGGAAGTTCAAGGAGTTCCTTTATATAAAAGATGCAAAGACTTCGGAAGAGAGGGCTTTTTACCTCAATCAAAATGTGAGAGAAGCTGCGAAACATTATTTAGAAACCTTTGATTTCTCTACGGATGATTATTTATTCAAATCCAAAAAAAATCAGCAGCCTATCTCAAGGCAACAGGCATACAGGATTATTAATTGTGCGGCTAAGGAAGTGGGGATACCGGGAAAAATCGGAACCCATACGTTACGGAAGACATTCGGTTATCATGCCTATCGAAAAGGGATTGCTATTTCAATCCTGATGAACATTTATCATCATCATAGTCCTGGTGAAACATTACGGTATTTGGGAATCGACAAAAATGAAAAACTTCCTGTCAAAGTTGATGTGAATCTATAGGTATAACAGACTCCAGTTTCCTTAGAAAAGAAAAAACCCCCACATTTTTTTGTGGAGGTGTCACATCATAAAGTTTCTTTGACATAGTTATCAGTCACGGTTACTTGCAGTGTTTTTTGGTTTTTCATAAATTTAAAGATACCAGTATTGAAATCAGTACCGATTTCTTTAAAGAAGATACCCTCAAATTCACTTTTCTTTGTATGTTCAAAGCTCAGCCGATAATGATTGTCTTCTTTTTCGAGATAGGCACGTACGCCTTTTTCGTAAAGGCCGTCTGGATCATCTCTCAATGCCCGGGCGACGGATATTATATGAATGTCAACAAATGGAATATCTCGCAACAAAGTATTTATAATCGAACCTTTAGCAATCTGTTCCCAACGGCTTTGTGCTGTTTGACCAAGGATGATCTGTGAAATTTGTTTTTCACGTGCGACATCCGCTATTACTTTTGCAAACGGTCGTTTCTCATTATCTTTCAAAATGAATTCCTCTGCTTCCAATTCCTCGGCGAGCTGACGCCATCTCTCAATACTTTCGGATTTCTCAGCGTCTAGTTCATCAAAAGGACTTGGGTCCACTGTCAAGATATATAGGGGACAATCCAACATGTTGGCGATTTTACTGCCACGCTGGATCAAGCGATCACCATTGGGGCCGTAATAGACACACACAAGGATGCTTTCGTCCATTCGGCTTTTGCATTTTTTCATTAAAAGTTCACCTCTAAATAGATGGTAGTTCATTGGACTATTACGAATATAGCCCATGCCAGATTTTCAGTCAATTATTATTACACAAAATAGAGTAAATATTTCTAATATAAAAAGGGTCCGTTGGATATATCGTCACTTTTGTGTGTGCGTACAGTATTCTATGATGAAGGGAGCGCGAGGACATGATTAATTTAATGATTTTATTACCGTTTTTCTTTGCGGTTCTGATACCTTTCCTCTATAGTATGTTCAATAAAAAATTACATATAGGCTGGTTTGTTCTTTTTTTGCCGGTCATCATCTTTATCTCCTTATTACAGTATATCCCAATTACAACGACTGGGAATACATTGACCAGTGAATTTAAATGGCTGCCATCATTCGGGATTAATTTCACAGCTTATGTCGACGGATTGTCCCTCTTATTCGGTTTGTTAATCACAGGTGTCGGATCGCTTGTCATTTTGTACTCGATTTTCTATATGTCCAGGGCTCGGGAGGAGCTGCATAACTTTTATGTATATCTGATGTTGTTTATGGGGGCCATGCTTGGAGTCGTTTTCTCGGATAATGTTGTCGTCCTTTACGTGTTCTGGGAACTGACCAGTATTTCATCTTTCTTGTTGATTGCTTATTGGTACCAACGGAAAAAATCGAGAGAAGGAGCACGGAAGTCGATGCTAATCACCATTTTCGGTGGATTATCTATGTTGGCCGGGTTGTTGCTCCTTTCCATCATTACCGATACATATAGCATCCGTGAAATGATCTCCCAAGCTAAATCATTGCCGGAGAATGTCCTCTTTTTACCTGCGATGATTTTAATTTTACTGGGAGCTTTCACTAAATCAGCTCAGTTTCCGTTTAGTCTTTGGCTACCTGATGCGATGGAGGCACCGACACCAATCAGTGCTTACCTCCATTCGGCTACAATGGTCAAAGCCGGCATCTATTTGGTGGCTAGGTTAACCCCTTTGTTTGGCGGTGATGTAGTTTGGTTCTGGACGGTATCCTTGGTCGGAATTGTAACTTTATTATACGGATCCTGGAATGCAGTTCGTCAGAAAGATCTAAAGGCCTTGCTCGCTTATTCGACAATTAGTCAGCTCGGTTTGATCATGAGTCTACTAGGATTGGGGTCTGCTGCCATTTATTTTGGCTATGGCGATGAATCGAAAGTATATGCAATCGCTATTATGGCGGCTGTATTCCATTTGGTTAACCATTCAACCTTTAAGGGAAGTCTGTTCATGGTTGTCGGAATCATTGACCATGAGACAGGAACCCGGAATCTGCAAAGGCTGGGTGGGTTAATGAGCCTCATGCCGATTTCTTTCACGATCACTATGATTGGAAGTTTCTCTATGGCAGGATTACCGCCATTCAATGGCTTTTTGAGTAAAGAAATGTTTTTTACCGGCGTGGTGAATGCTTCAGGGATGGATATTTTCGGGATGGAAAAGTTCGGCATGATATTCCCTGTTGTTGCTTGGATAGCAAGTATCCTAACGTTCGTCTACTGTATGATTATGGTCTTTAAGACGTTCACTGGAGAACATAAACCTGAGATGCTGTCAAAGGCTGCTCATGAACCGCCCGTCGGTATGCTGATTCCGCCTGCTATATTGGCGATGTTTGTAGTCCTGATATTCTTCTTCCCCAACATTTTGGCAAAATACATTTTAGATCCTGCCCTTATATCAATCTTGCCGGATTATGAGGCAGCAGGAGGGTTGGGTAAGGAGATTAGTGCTTGGCATGGTTTTAATACAGAATTATTGATGACAATCGGTGTCGTATTAGTTGGCCTATTGCTATACAAGCTGCTGCCTAAGTGGATCAGGGTATTCAGCTGGTATCCGCAAAGCCTGACGTTTAACAATATATACAATGAGTCTTTGCTGCTTATGGAATCGATATCTGCTTATGCAACGAAGAAGTACATGACTGGATATACACGTGATTATCTAGTTTATATTTTTGCGTTTTTTATTTTCATTGTTGGTGGTTCTCTGTGGCTGTTCAACGGTTTTGCTTTCGATATGTCTAAGGATTCACCGGTGAGCATTTATGAAGCTGTGATGGTCATTGGTATGGTGGTGACCGCTTTAATCGCACTGTTTTCCCAGTATCGACTGACATCGATTATTGCTGTTGGTGCCCTTGGATATCTAGTGTCTATTCTTTTCGTTATTTTTCAGGCACCGGATCTGGCGCTGACGCAATTGGTTGTGGAAACAGTGACAGTCGCTTTATTCCTGCTGTGCTTCTATCATTTGCCAGAGTTTCGAAAAGAAGTAAGTAAAGTTCGTTTCAAATTCACCAATATGTTGATTTCAGTTGGAGTGGGGTTGACGGTAACACTATTGGCCCTTTCCGCCAATGGAACCCGTTTGTTTGAAACGATTTCTGGGTATTTCGAAGATTCCTATACGCTTGCCGGAGCTAAAAATATAGTGAACGCGACCTTGGTTGACTTCAGGGGACTTGATACGATGGTCGAAGTGGCGGTCCTGTGTATTGCGGGATTGGCTGTCTTTACATTAATCAAGGTCAATGTTACAGGGAGGGATAAAAAATGAAGCCTAATGATATTTTATTGACGGCCGTAACAAAAGTTGCAGTATTGATTATCCTCACCTTTTCCATTGATTTGTTCTTCTCGGGGCATCACAACCCTGGAGGAGGATTTATCGGAGGGTTGGGAATTGCCAGTGCACTTGTACTCATGTATTTGACGCTTGGGACGGAAGCGGTCAATAAGATTATTCCTGTGGATTTTAAAACAGTGGCAGCGATCGGTGTACTGATTGCAATTCTTACGGGTGTCGGTTCATTTCTGTTCGGTGTTCCCTTTCTTTCCCAAACGTATGGTTATGTAGATTTTCCGATTTTAGGTAAAACGGAACTAGCTACCGCTCTTATATTTGACACTGGTGTAGCGTTAGCTGTCATTGGTTCAGCTGTGACAATCATCCTGAGCATAAGTGAGGACCGATAATTATGGAAACAGTTATGTCTATACTTGTAGGTGTTTTTTTCACAATTGGAACCTATATGGTCCTATCCAAAAGCCTGCTGAGAATCATTCTTGGGACTTCGGTGATCGGCCACGCTGTCAATCTTTTAATCTTAACAATGGGGGGATTAAAGACCGGGGGTCCGCCATTGTTAGGATTGAAAAGCACTTCCTTTACAGACGGGCTGCCACAGGCGCTCATCCTGACAGCGATTGTTATTAACTTTGCAGTTACAGGTCTTTTTCTGGTGGTTGCCTATCGTAGTTACCGAGTCTTGGGAACTGACGATTTGAATGAATTAAGGGGAAATGAAGATGAATAATATAATCATTCTGCCGGTCATTATTCCGCTTATCGCGGGACTTATCATGGTCATATTCAGAAAAAACTTATATGCGCAAAGATCAATTGCTCTTCTGGCAATTCTAGCCACGGGAATGGTTTCAGTGCTAATGGCTATGAAAGTAAAGGTGGAGGGAATACAGGTTCTGCAGGCAGGGGGATGGGCGGCCCCTTATGGAATTAGCCTTGTCGCCGATATGTTTGCGGTCATTCTGTTGATTATAACGGCATTTGTGTCTTTCTGTTGTTTGCTTTACGCCTTTTACACAATTGGAAAGATAAGAGAGAAAAATTTCTTCTATCCATTGTTCCTGTTTATGATCAGCGGTGTGAACGGATCTTTTTTGACCGGAGATATCTTCAATCTATTTGTCTTTTTCGAACTGATGCTGATTTCCTCCTATGCATTGATTACACTTGGCGGGGAGAAAAAACAGCTCAGGGAATCAATCAAATATATATTGATTAATGTCATGTCATCCTTCTTTTTCCTTGTGTCCGTTGCCTACCTATATGCTGTAACAGGTACGTTGAATATGGCGCATCTGTCTGTCCGTGTTGCGGAAGCGGGACAAAATGGGCTGCTGACGACCGTTGCGATTTTACTGCTCATGGTTTTCAGCCTGAAGGCCGGTCTCTTGCTATTTCATTGGTTACCAGGATCATATAGTGTTCCACCTACAGCGGTGGCAGCAATCTTTGCGGCTTTGCTCACCAAGGTTGGAATTTATGCTATTTTCCGTATGTTTACATTGATTTTCTATCATCAACCGGAAATCACCCACTTGTTGATCGGAATCCTAGGGGCAGCGACAATGTTACTCGGAGCAATCGGTGCGGTCTCGAGATGGGATATAGAAGGAATTTTGACCTACAATGTTATCATTTCTGTCGGTTTGATTATGGCCGGACTTGCTGCTTTCACCACAGGCAGCATCACAGGTTCCATTTTTTATCTTGTGCATGACATCAATGTGAAAGCACTGATTTTTCTAATCGGCGGTACAGTTATTTACCTAACTGGCACTGCTAAATTAAAGGAAATCAGCGGCTTGATCCGGACTCATCCGTTTCTTGGCTGGATGTTCTTTGTCGCAGCCTTGGCGTTGGCAGGTATCCCACCTTTCAGTGGTTTCCTCGGGAAGATGCTGATTACAAAAGGTACCTTTGAAGCCGGAGATTATTGGCTGGGGGCAATTGGATTACTATCAAGCTTGTTAGTGCTATATTCTGTTATGAAAATCTTCATGAATGCATTCTGGGGTGAGACAAACCTAAGTGAAGAAATGGAGAAAGGGACAACAAGAGGGGTTATTATACCAATTACGCTTTTGACGGCTGCAACAATTTTTCTGGGATTGGGTGGAGAAATAATCTCATCTTATATCCAGTTGGCTGCCGAAGGCTTGATGAACCCTGATTTATATATCGATGCGGTTTTAGGAGAATAGTAGCTAGTCTATAAACAAAAAGGGGTGGTCGTTGTGCCCGTTCAAGTCTTGCTTAATATATTCATTGGTTTCTTATGGATGCTCTTGCAGGATAAATGGAGTTTCCCTTCGTTCTTTGCCGGATATCTAGTGGGAATCGTTATTTTGTTTTTTGTGCGTCGCTTTTTCAATAAATCCTTCTACATGGGGACATTTCTCTCTATATTAAAGTTGCTATTTGTATTTCTTAAAGAGCTCGTTTCTTCTACGGTGCTTGTTCTGAGGCAGGTCACACGTAAAAAAATAGATGTTCAGCCGGCGGTTTTTGCCTTAAAGACAGATCTGAATGGAGATTGGGAAATACCAATGTTGGCTTTGCTATTATCGCTGACACCAGGCTCCGTGGTATTGGAGATTTCGCCGGACAACAAAACATTCTATATTCATGCCATGGACTACAAAGAATCTAAACAAGCGATTATTCAGGCAAAAATGAGCTTTGAAAAGGCGATTAAGGAGGTTACACGATAATGTTTGAAAAAGCCATGACTGTAGCGCTATTCATTTTAACGTTATCCATTCTCATTTCCATCTATCGCCTCTATAAAGGTCCATCCATGCCAGACAGGGTTATGGCACTGGATTCAATTGGAATCCACTTAATTTCAGGTGTGGCTATTTTTTCTGTACTGTTCAAATCCCATGCCTTCTTGGACATCATATTGTTGTTAGGGATCCTTTCTTTTATCGGGACTATCGCGTTTGCGAGATTCATAGAAAGGGGTGTGGTCATTGAACGTGGAAATGATAAGTGAGTGGATTGCTGCTGTCTGTATTCTTACGGGGACAATCTTAACCCTTCTAAGTGGTGTTGGGCTGATTAGGCTTCCGGATGTTTATACACGATCCCATGCAGCATCAAAAAGTACAACACTTGGAGTACTATTCATCCTTCTGGGAGCATTTCTGTTTTTTTTAATTGGTGAAGGATATGTTAGTATACGGTTGCTTCTCGGAATATTCTTTGTATTCCTGACTGCTCCGGTAGCAGGCCATATCATCTGCCGGGCAGCTTATCGCTCAAACGTAAAACTTACCGACCGGACAGTCCGTGATGATTTGAAGAAATTATTGAAGTCTAAATGAAAGATAGTTGAACTGCCCACTAAAGGTTAGACTAAATCTAACTTTTATAGGGCAGTTTTAATTTGGAAAAAAAGCGATAGGATGTCTATTCAATTCAAACATTGAAACTATGGTATATTGACAGTACATAGTTAGTAAAGGAGTTTAGAAATATGGCAAAAAGTGTAGTCATTGCTGAAAAACCTTCCGTTGCCCGTGATATTGCGAATGTACTGAAATGTACAAAGAAGGGTAATGGATTTTTCGAAGGAAACAAATATATAGTTACTTGGGCATTAGGGCATTTAGTCACTTTAGCTGATCCTGAAGCTTATGATAATAAATATAAAACATGGAATCTAGAAGATCTTCCTATGCTTCCAGAACGTATGAAATTAGTTGTCATTAAACAAACTGGAAAACAGTTTAATGTTGTAAAAGCACAATTAAGTCGCGGTGATGTGAATGAAATAATTGTGGCTACTGATGCGGGAAGGGAAGGAGAATTAGTTGCACGTTGGATTATTGATAAAGCAAAAGTCAATAAGCCAATCAAGCGCCTATGGATATCTTCTGTAACAGATAAAGCGATAAAAGACGGATTTAATAACTTAAAACCTGGCAAATCGTATGAAAATTTATATGCTTCCGCAGTAGCACGCTCAGAAGCAGACTGGTATATCGGTTTAAATGCAAGTCGTGCATTAACAACTAAATTTAATGCACAATTAAATTGTGGTCGTGTCCAAACACCAACAGTTGCTATGGTAGCAGCACGTGAAGATGAAATCAAAAACTTTAAACCGCAAACTTATTATGGAATTGAAGCGCAAGCTGCTGGGCTTAAATTAACATGGCAAGATGTGAATGGTAATAGCCGCAGCTTTAATAAAGAAAAAATAGATGCAATTGTTAAATCGCTTGGATATAAAGAGGCGAATGTAGTTTCTATTGAACGCAAAGCAAAGAAAAACTTTGCACCTGCCTTATATGATTTAACAGAACTTCAACGTGATGCTAATAAGATCTTTGGCTATTCAGCTAAAGAAACACTGAATATTATGCAGAAACTATATGAACAACATAAAGTACTAACATATCCACGTACTGATTCACGCTATATATCATCTGATATTGTCAGCACCATTCCAGAGCGCTTAAAGGCAATCGGCGGTAATGAGTATCGTAAGTTAGTAAATAAGATTATAAATAAGCCTATTAAGGCGACGAAGGCCTTTGTTGACGACAGTAAAGTCAGCGACCACCATGCCATCATTCCAACGGAAGGCTTCGTTAACTATGCTGCCTTTAATGATAAGGAACGTAAAATTTATGATTTGGTAGTGAAACGGTTCCTCGCTGTTCTATTTCCGGCCCATGAATTCGAGCAATTAACAGTCCATGCGAAGATTGGCCCAGAGTCCTTTATCGCCCGTGGTAAAACAGTGATTCAGCCAGGCTGGAAGGAAGTCTATAACAATCGTTTTGAGGAAGAGGAATCTGGCGATGAGGTGAAGGAACAGTTACTTCCGAAAATCAATAAGGGTGACAAATTAGCAATTACGATCATATCGCAAACTTCAGGTCAAACTAAGCCGCCTGCGCGTTTTACAGAGGCTACTTTACTGTCAGCGATGGAAAACCCTACGAAGTACATGGAAACAAAGGATAAGAAGCTTGTAGATACGATAAAGATAACTGGCGGGCTTGGTACAGTTGCAACCCGTGCAGATATTATAGATAAATTATTCAATTCATTCTTAATCGAAAAACGTGGTGGAAAAGATATATATATTACTTCTAAAGGACGCCAGTTACTTGATTTAGTACCGGAAGAATTGAAGTCGCCAACCACAACAGCAGAGTGGGAACAAAAACTTGAGCTAATCGCTAAAGGGAAAATGAAAAAGGCTGTATTCATTAATGAGATGAAAGAGCATACAAAAGAAATTGTGGCAGAAATTAAAGCCAGCAATAAAAAGTATAAGCACGACAATATCTCCACAAAATCCTGCCCAGAATGCGGGAAACCTATGTTGGAAGTAAATGGAAAGAAAGGCAAAATGCTTGTTTGCCAAGATCGCGAATGTGGTCATAGAAAGAACGTGTCACGTGTCACTAATGCACGATGCCCTCAATGTAAAAAGAAAATGGAACTCCGTGGCGAAGGTCAGGGACAAATATTTACCTGTAAATGTGGATACCGTGAAAAATTATCTGCTTTTGAAGAGAGGCGTAAAAAAGAGTCTGGCGGAAAAGTGGATAAACGAACTGTACAAAAGTACTTGAAACAACAAGAAAAGGAAACGGAGCCTATCAACAATCCATTTGCTGATTTATTAAAAGGAATGAAATTTGACTAGAGAATTAAGTTGATTTTTCAAAGTCAAAAATGCCTATCCTAATTTCAGAGGATAGGCGTTTTTGTTAAAAATCAGGGACTGATGAAGATTAAGTGGTACCAGTTGAATTAACGAGCCTTTATGAAGAAGCAGTTCAAAAGTTTCATTTTGTATTGATAAAGAAGATGCAAACTATATTTTTACCCTATATTGGAATAAACATCACATTTTGGATTAGTTTGATTTGTTTAAATTGTTTGTTAATTAGGAAACTGTATGTTACAATAAAACAGCAAAAAGGTTTGAAGATCAAAAAAATTTTTACAGTCTTTAAGTACATGCTTAGACAGAAAAGGTTTTTCTGGTTTTCTACTTTTAAAATTTTCACTAAAAGTTAGGGGGCCAAAAAAATGGTCGGAAAAGTAAAATGGTTTAATGCAGAAAAAGGTTTTGGTTTTATCGAGCGTGAAGATGGTGACGATGTATTCGTACACTTCTCTGCTATTCAAGGTGAAGGATTCAAAACTCTTGAAGAAGGTCAAGAAGTTGAATTCGAAATCGTTGATGGAAATCGCGGCCCACAAGCTGCTAATGTAGAGCGTATCTAATTAAATTAGAAAACCATCGGGTACAATCCTTTTCGGATTGTACCCTTTTTATATTGGCAAGCAAATAAAGCATAAGTTTCGCCTGGATGGAGCAGATTAATTGAGGATACAATCTGATATAAATCAAAGGGCGGAATAGGATATGAAAAAAGCAGCAGCGAAAGGAAATCAAGAAAAGAAAAAACTGCAGTGGTGGCAGCTTTCCCTTATAGGAATAGGCTGCACAATTGGAACCGGCTTTTTCCTCGGTTCCGGATTAGGAATCAGGCTTGCCGGGCCATCAATATTAATTGCTTTTTTACTTGCGGCATGTACGACATATATCGTATATGAGGCTTTAGCAAAGATGACGGAAAAAGATCCTCAAAAAGGATCTTTTCGTACATACTCCCGTAAGGCGTTTGGACGTTCTTTTGGGTTCTTAAATGGTTGGGTTTACTGGTTTTCAGAAATGCTTATAATGGGAAGCCAATTAACAGCTCTGTCTCTGTTTTCTAGGTTCTGGTTTCCTGAATATCCTTTATGGATATTTGCAGCCATCTACGGAGCACTTGGACTGATTGTTATTATTATTGGAGCAAAGCTGTTTGAACCGATGGAGAACGTCAGTGCAATCGTTAAAGTATCCGCAATTTTAATGTTTGTCATTATTGTGATTCTTGGCTTGTGTGGTGTGATTGATGGAAAAGGAACATTTGATATTCCTTCAACGGTTAAGGAGGTTTTTCCGACAGATTGGAAGAAAACTTGGTCATCTCTCGTTTTTGCTTTCTTTGCCTTTGGAGGTATTGAAGTACTTGGAATTATGTCTATGCGATTAGAGAAGAAAGAGGATGCTCCAAAAGCAGGAAGAGTCATGATTTTAGCGTTAACCGTCATTTACATCATATCCCTAGGCTTGGTCGTAATGCTGTTGCCATGGGATAAGGTTAATCTAAAAGAAAGCCCGTTTTTAACGGTCCTGAGTTATTATCCATTTAGGTTCATCATGCATCTTTTTAATGGAGCCTTGATCATTGCTGGATTTTCAACAATGTCTGCTTCACTCTTTTCCGTTGCGAATATGCTAATGACATTAGCTGAGGATCGAGATGCACCGAAAATACTGGGCAAAAAAGGGACCAAAAAAGGGAGATTCGCAATCCCATTGCCTGCTTTTGCTGTAACCGTGACTGGTTTGCTGATCTCGATCGTTCTATCGAGAGTGATGCCTGATAAGGTCTATGAATATTTTACGACAGGTGCGAGTTTACTGATACTGTACAATTGGATATTAATCTTATTGACGTATTCCAAGCTCGCTGACCTAAAAACAAAGGATAAAATAAAGCGTACTATAGGGCTTGGGCTTATTGCGCTGGCTATTGTTGGGACGGTCATTGAAAAGGATACAAGAATGGGCTTTTTCGTAAGTCTAGCTTTTGTTTCTTTTGTAGGCCTGATTACAATTATTATGGCGATGATTCGAAAACGAAAACGGCCTTTAACAAGGAGAAGAATCCATAACTAACAACTAAATTAGGGATTGAATCCCCATAACACCAAAATAAATCCCAAAGCCGACTAAGGAAACTCCAGATATGATTGAAATTCCTGCTAAGAGCTTATTGGTTAAATAGCGCCTAAATATGGATGCCATCATCGCCATCGAATAGTCCCAAATTAATATCCCCACAAGGATAGCCAAGCTGTTAATGATGATTTGTTGAGGAGATAAATGACTCACGGTTTTGGCGAGTACAGAGCCATAGATGCCAAGCCAAAAAAGAATGGATAATGGATTCAATAGCGACATAAAAAAGCCAGAGCGAAAGGAACGAGTGATATCCTTGTTCCGAATATTGCTTTGGTTTTTTTTATGATATACAGCAACCAGACTCTCTACTCCGGAATAAGTAAGCACGAAAGCGCCGAATAACCAGAGAAAGGTTTGGATAAGAGGAACTTGCATATATTGAGCCAACCCGGTATAAACAACAAGCATATAGCAGATGTCGGCTAGAATAGCGCCAAGCCCGAATACCCAGGCATTTAAGAATCCATGCCTTAAACCAATTTCCATTTGTGCAGCATTAATTGGTCCAAGAGGGGCCGATAAGGAAATTCCTAGATAGACATATCCCAATAATCCATACATACAATGTATACCTCCATTTTAATTGCTCAAATTATCATATGCATGTATGCAGGCTTGTACGACAAAAAAGAATTTAAGGAAAACATAAAAAAAGAGGCATAAGCCTCAAATGGCTCATACCCAAAAGTACGTCAGAATTGATAGAAGAACGGATGTAATAACCAGTGTAAGCAAGGGAAGGCTTGCTCGTTTCTTAAGCTCTTTTAAATCAATTGTTAAACCTAGCCCAGCCATGGCCATAGAAAGCAGAAAGGTGGTCAGCGTGGCAATGTAATCATATAAGTATTCAGGAAACCAAGAGCCAGCAAGATAAGTTCGAAAAATACTTAAGGCCAGAAATCCTAGAAGAAACCATGGAAATGGAATGGAGGATTGGCTGCCAGCGCCTTGTTTACGTTTCATCCAGAACACTAATACAAAACAGAAAGGAATCAACAAGAAAACACGACATAATTTAGCTAATAAAGCCATTGTAACAGCAGCTTCCCCTGCAGGCTCAGATGCCAAAGCTACATGAGCCAATTCATGTAAGCTAAGTCCGGACCAAATTCCATATTCAGTAGGTGTTAGGGGGAGGATTGGAATAAGCATCGTATAGGCGACTGAAAAAATTGTACCAATTAATGCAATCATCCCAACACTCATCGCTGTATCCTCTTCCTTTGAATCCATTATAGGCGATACGGCTGCTATAGCCGCTGCGCCGCATATTCCTGTCCCTGCACCAAGCAGGAAAGAAATCATTGGATCAATTTTCAGCCATTTGCCAAGCAATACCATGAGGGCTACAGAGAATACGATACAAATCAGAGCTTTACCCAAAAGGCCAAGACCTTCACTAAAGATAATCTGCATATCTAATTTCAACCCATATAAAATAATGGCAGCACGTAAGAGAATTCTTGCTGAAAATTGAACGCCTGTTCGTAAATTTGTTGGATAGCTGCGAATGTTACGATACAGGATGGCGAGCAAAATACTGCATGCTAATGGTCCTATGTATTCGAAAAAGGGCAATTCAGCAAGGACAAATCCAAGCAGCGCCAATAAGGCAGTGAAGCCCAGACCTCCCCAAAATGATAAAGGAGATTGAGTTTGTTTTTTCATAGTAGACACTCCTAATTCTTTCATCACTAAATTTGAAAACAGTCATTATGTATGCGTAGAATATATGTATATACATAGCCAGGTTATTATGAGTTCTGGCAATGGCTTCCATGAAGCTACTTCCCTAGTTTAATATTCTTAGACTTAATAAAAAAGAGGTAACACTCAATTAATTAATTGTATGTTTATCCAATACAGGCTCATTTATACAAAAAGCTGAAACGGCTTGCCAGAAGCGAGGAGCATAAGACAGGGGCTCGGAAGGAGGTGTTCTTCCCTCCTGCAGAGACCATGCTTATGTCCTGAGATTCTAGCCGTTGAAGCTAGATTAATCAAAAAGCTGGGCGACTGCCCAGCTCCGACAAGCACAAGGAGAGGCTCGGAGGCAGGCGAATTAAGGAACAAAGACTAAGAACGCCACATCGTGTGGCAAGGTCTTTGTGATCGCTATCCTTATGACCTCGAGGAGCTAGGAGCCAAAGTAGATTAATCAAAAAGCTGGGCGACTGCTCAGCTCCGACGCATAAGGAGAGGCTCGGAGGGAGAGCGCTTTTCCTCTACTGCAGCAGCTACACTTATGACTCGAGCGGCTAGGCCCTGAAGCTGGATTATACAGGGGTGAATAGGTGAGGTGGAAATGTGGATTATATTGATCGTTTAAAACAGTTATTTGAGAATGAAAAGAATGAAGAACAGGCAGTAGCAATGGCGCAATATATGAAGAATCAATTTCCTTTTTACGGGATTAAAACCCCGGAAAGAAGAAAATGTATGTCTGTATTCTTTAAGGAAACAGGTATTCTTGCTATGCCGCTTTCACATGAATTTTGTTTAAAGCTTTGGAATATGCCGGAGAGAGAATGGCAAAATGCTGCGCTTGATTACCTTGCTAACTATATCGACAAACTGGAAGTAAAGGATTTACCGCTACTAAAAACATTAATTACGACAAAATCTTGGTGGGATACCGTAGATATGATTGCCTCTAAGCTGGTTGGCAATTTGGTATTAAGAAATCCTGATTTAATAGATACTATTATGAATGATTGGGTAATAGATAATAATATGTGGCTACGTAGAACAGCAATCCTCTTTCAACTTTCCTATAAAGGGCAAACAAATGAGAGAATCTTATATGACTACATATTGAAAAATGCGGATAGTAAAGAATTCTTTATTCAAAAAGCGATTGGGTGGGCACTGAGAGAATATTCAAAAACGGATCCGGAGTCTGTGAAGAACTTTATAAAAAAAATAGAGCTTGCACCTCTCAGCAGAAGAGAAGGTAGTAAGCATTTTCTAAAGGGGGAGACTGTATGAAGTGTATAGCAACCGATATGGATGGAACATTACTGAATGAGCATCAAATGGTAAGTGACGAGAACCGAAAGGCGATGGAGGCAGTAAGGGATAGCGGGGGACAAGTAATTGTTGCTACGGGCCGATCTTATAAAGAAGCAAGGTTTGCACTTGATGAGATTAACTTTCACTGTCCTATTATCAGTTTAAATGGAGCAGCTGTTTATAATCAGGAAGGCAGTTTGGTGGATTCCAATCCGATGAAGCAAGAAAGCTTAGTGGAGACAGTCAAGCTTTTGGAAGAAATGGATCTTTATTTTGAAATGTATACAAACAGGGGGACATTTTCCAAAAACCCCGAAAAGGCTATTGATTCACTTGTCGATATCTTCTTGAGTGCCAATCCTGATCAGGAAGAAGATAAAGTTCGTGAATTTGCTGAAGGCAGAATTAAATTTGGATTCTTATTTGCGACAGACGATTACTTCCAGCTAATTAATGAAGAGGATATCGAAATATACAAAATACTAGTCTTTTCCTCTGATATGAATAAACTAAAAAATACTGGCACTATTCTTGGAGAGATGGAAGGACTAACTGTCACTTCATCCGGTAAGGGGAATATTGAAATTAACCAGAGTGGTGTTTCTAAGGGAATAGCTTTGGAGAAATTGCTAGAAAAATTACGAATCCCACTTGAAGAAACAATTGCTGTGGGAGATAACTTTAATGATTTATCTATGTTCGAAAAAGCGGGGATGTCCGTTGCTATGGGTAATGCATCCGATGAGATTAAAGGGCTGTGCAAGGATGTTACCTTAACAAATGAAGAGGATGGTGTCGCCCATATCATTTATAAGTACATCGTTCAAAAATAAATTTAAAAATTAGGTATAGGTGGTCCAGAATATGGCTATCATAGTACTACAATGAAGTTTTCCAAAGTATCCCCCCCTTTTTTTGAACCGCCTTTAGTAATGAAGGCGGTTTTTTTTATGAAATAAAGATGCCCGCAAAAAAAGCCGTCATTAGTATGACAGCTTTTATAAATCTAATTCTTATATTTTTTCAGGCCATTTATATGAATAAAATCTTTCAAAGCAAAGGCGGCTTTCAAGCTCTTTATTCTTTTGGGCGAGTAATTCAGGCCAACCAGCCATCATCGCCTCAGTTTGAGAGCGGTGGGCAGAGATTGCCTTTAGTTTAGTCTCGATTACATCCTGAATATTATTTATGATATCAGGCTCTCCAAGGACATCCTGATGGTTGTTGGAAAAGGCTACACAATGAAGCTTTGGCCTTTTTTCAGGATTGATTTCAGAGACTGCCTGTACGACAGCTCTTCCGCAAGCTTCATGATCCGGATGGACACTGAATCCCGGATAGAAAGTGATAATGAGGGAAGGATCAAGCTCATCAATAAGCTTAGTCATTTGATTAGCTAGCCACTCTTCATTTTCGAATTCAACAGTTTTATCGCGCAGTCCCATCATACGTAAATCCTTAATACCCATTATTTGTGCTGCGTCTATTAATTCTTTCTTGCGAATCTTCGGGAGACTCTCCCGTGTTGCAAAAGGAGGATTTCCGAGATTACGTCCCATTTCACCAAGCGTTAAGCATGCATAGGTAACGGGGATACCAGCTCTTGTATAAGAGGCGATTGTTCCGGAAACTCCAAATGCCTCATCATCAGGATGAGGGAATATGACTAATACATGTTTCTCTTTATCCATTTATCCCAACTCCTTGTTATTTATCAAATGGGGCGGTACTGATTTCAAAAGCGACAGCCAGTCTTCCGCTCTGGTCAAGTCCAGCCATTAAAAGGCGGCCGAATTCATCGATTTCGTAATGGGTAATCCCTTCAGCGTATACCCAGCCTTCCTTCATTCTTAATCCTACCCGATAAGGGCCATCTCCGATAATTTTACCTTCTTCAAAACAAATAGAAACATTACGGATAAACGCACCTGCTGAGAAGAATGATTCATCATTATGAGTGGCATAAGCGCCGTTTGTTGTCTCTAAATGCAAATAAACCTGTAAACCGGCATATGATTGCAGCGCTTTTTGTGAATCAAGCAGGTCAATTGGCTTCATTAAGATTACCTCCTATATAAAAAGGAACACATTAGTTTCCTATTAAATTAGTGTTGTATTAATTATGATACTAAAGTATCTGAAAAATTGCTAAAAATGGAGATGGAAAAAAGCTGTCCTAAATTTCGGACAGCCTGTTATAAAGAAGAAATTATTTATATGTACGGTAAGCACCATGCATAACTGGTCCAACAAATTCATTTAGCTTCCAGCTATGTTCAATAGCGGCTGAGATAAATTCCTTTGCAGTAGCCAAGGCTTCTTCAACTGTTTTTCCTTTAGCCAGCTCAGCAGTAATGGCTGCAGCAGTTGTACAACCGGCACCATGGGTATAAGTAGTCGCAAACTTTTCGGATTCAAGGATGGTATAGTCTGTTCCATCATAAATTAGGTCAATTGCTTTATCTTGCCCATCAAGTTTAGTGCCACCCTTGATAAGGACATATTTTGCCCCTTGATCATGGATAATCTTTGCAGCTTGTTTCATTTCATCAATAGTAGTGATGGGGCCAATCCCGGATAATTGCCAAGCCTCAAAAAGATTTGGTGTTACAACCGTAGCAAGAGGGAGAAGCAATTCTCTCATTGCCACTGTATTCTCAGGCATTAACACTTCATCTGTCCCTTTGCAAACCATTACAGGGTCTATGACGACTTTATCAAGGCCATACTCTTTAATTTTTCGTGCAGCCAATTCAATAATATCAACGGTCCCAAGCATCCCTGTTTTCATGGCATCAATTCCTGTAGAAAGGATTGTATCCAGTTGTGCCTCCACAGTTGAAACATCAATAGAAAATACATTATGAGACCAGTTATTTTTAGGGTCCATTGCAACAATTGAAGTAACAGCAGTCATTCCATAAACGCCAAGCTCCTGGAATGTTTTTAAATCTGCTTGAAGTCCTGCTCCGCCGCTGCTGTCTGATCCCGCTATAGTCAATGCTTTTTTTAGACTCATTGGCCTATCCTCCCTCATTATAAAACTTAATTTAGTTATACTTTATAATACATACCAAAACAATATGTATGGAAAAAAACTGATGCTGTTAATTGTATACATAATCCGTGAACAATAAATTCTGAATTACCATTTTGCGGTATTTTATCATAGGTATAAACCGGAAGTATACAGTAAGAGTTTATAAAGGTAAGAGCTCATATAGTAATGATACTATAAGTGAAAAATAGTGGATAACAATAACGCTTATATGATTTAAGACATAGTAAGCAGATGCATGGCAGACGAGAATGAACAATGATTGATTCTAATAACATCAGATTGATATATGCAAAAAAGTTTTTTCTTATGCATTGTAACTTGATCAGAGTAGTAAAAAAGCCAGTAAAAAAAAGGGCGTTAAGGAAGGGAGAACCCATCCTTAAGCCCTTTTTATGCTGTATCGGTTACATTATTTTTGTATTATCAATATCACTTGCCTGGTTCGAAGTAACAATAACAATTTTGTGGTCATCAAGATCTTTTTCATATTGTTGTGCTTCTAACTCAGATAATCCAAGTGATTGAAGCTTGCTGCGCAATTCGTCACCGCGTTTTTTGAACAGATTTCCTACACTTTCAAAGAAACCTTGCTCACCAATACCAATGCTGCTTGTATCAGTAGCATCAGTTAAGTCCTTCGAAAACTCTTTATTATGGGAAAACAGATAAACATTCTCTTTTGTAAAACCCTCAGCTGCAAGTTGTTCAACTTTCTCTTTAGCTTGAACTGAATTTTCTACTACAAAAACTTGATACATCTTGCATCCTCCTCGAATTTTTGGATTTTAATTTAAAATGTAGTTACAGTGTTTATATAACCTATTAAAAAATCTATAAACATAAGTTGGGCAGGGTAAAGAGAGTGTAAGCGGAAAATATTGTTCGATAAATATAATAATTTCTGAAGTATATAGAGGAGTGGATTGGATGAGTCACCAAATTTTACAGAATGACTGGCTGGAGTATTTAGTGGATGAATTTAAACAACCATATTATGCAGCCCTGTGTGATTTTATAAAAAAGGAGTATGAAAACGAGATTGTCTATCCAAAGGCTGAAGATATCTACAACGCTTTGCACTATACTGATTTTAAATCCGTAAAAGTGGTATTGCTCGGGCAGGATCCCTACCATGGCCCCAATCAGGCTCATGGATTAAGTTTCTCTGTACAGCCTGAAGTTGCTCTCCCGCCCTCGCTACGGAATATTTTTAAGGAACTAAATGATGACTTAGGAATTCCAGTCCCTAACAATGGATACTTGAAAAGTTGGGCGGATCAGGGGGTACTTTTGTTAAATACCGTTTTGACTGTCAGACAGGGAGAAGCCCATTCACATAAGGGGAGAGGATGGGAGCGATTAACAGATAAAATAATAGAGACATTGAATGAAAAATCAGAACCGGTTGTTTTCCTATTATGGGGAAAACCAGCACAATCCAAAATGCACTTAATTGATCAGAAGAAGCATCACATCATTACCTCTGTTCACCCGAGCCCGCTATCTGCTCGGCGAGGTTTCTTTGGAAGTAAGCCATTTTCTAAAACGAATGAATTTCTCCGACAAAATGGGCTGAAGGAAATCGATTGGGCCATTCCTGATTTGTGAGGTTGTGAAAAATAGATTCCTTGGCGAAGTTAGGATAGAATTGAATAAGAAGAGATGAAGGTAAGAGGTGTGAATCTGTGGAAATAACATCAGAAAAGGTATTGGACAAAATGGATGAACTGATTCAGAAGGCTAAAATGGCGCCTGCTGAAAAAAGGAATGGATACCTAATTGCTGTTCAAAGCTTAATCGACTTGGTCATAAGTGATCATACCAAGGCGGAAGGACAAACTGTGAAGAAAACTGTTCCATATAATCCAATTCAGCAAACGAATCCGACTGTCTCTCTTCCTCAGGAGGAACCAGTTAAGATGGAGGACGCAAACGGGGATTCACTGCTTGATTTTTAAACGCAAAGGAGAGAACGGGGATGAAAACATTTATTATTATTGCAGCCATTAATGCGGCGATGTCCGTGGCATGCGGTGCATTCGGAGCTCATGGGCTGGAGGGGAAGATTTCTGATAAGTCTCTGGCGGTCTGGAAAACAGCCGTTCAGTATCAGATGTTCCATGCAGGTGGATTATTGGCAATAGGATTGTTGTGGGATCGATTATCCTCACATCAAGTGTTAAATTGGTCAGGTTGGCTCATGTTAGTTGGAATCATCCTCTTTTCTGGAAGCTTATATGTACTCAGTGTAGCGAGTATTGGTAAGCTTGGTATTATAACGCCGTTTGGCGGTGTAGCATTTATTGCTTCCTGGGTATTAATGATTGTGGCTGTTTATAAATATTCATAAGTTTGATATGTTCATAGAAGAACCGCTTATGTCTGACATAAGCGGTTCTTCTATGTACTATAGGGATTAGCTCGTCAAATATTTTTTATTCTCGGTATGCTAACCATTCTCGATTAACGAGATGGAGAACCAAAAGGATAGGAGTATTCGATTTCTTCATCAAAAGTTACATAATCGAGGTAAATCAGTGGCAATAAATAGCGCATGCCTGTTTGCGGATCACTTAAGATAAGATGATCTCGGCCGGCTGCTTCAATAATTCCTTTGAATAGTCTTGTATTACCATCCTTACTTCCCTCAAAGGTCATATATACCGAAGCGAGTTTACCGCGATTTAAACGCAGAATATTTTCGATATAGGATTGTTCTACGAATTGACCCGGAGCAGGCGACGGAGAAGTTTGGAACGGTGATCCGCCACCGCCTAGAGTATACGACTGCGCCGGAAAGGGCAGTTGTTGTTGCTGTTGTTGTGGCTGAAACTGTTGCTGCTGCCCCATGCCTGTTTGTCCTGCCATATAGGGATTATAAGGGACTTGATATCCGCCTCCATACGTTTGCCCCCCGCCGTATGATTGTGAACCCGGTTGTTTCATAAAATGACTCCTCCTCTATAAACAATAGTATTCTAAAAAACAGTTGGACAATCAGATTGTGTCGGTGCAAAGAAGCAGTGTGATTTGTAACGCCCAGAATTGTATTGTCCAAACCATTGTGCCGGGCAGTCCCCTTCCGGTCTGAAGAACCAAAGAGCGTTCGTGGCCGGATTAAAACGTTCCCCGTTGACGACTCTTCTTGCCAGCCTGATTTCACTCTCTCTGGCACGTTGATAAAAGTATCCTTTCTGTGTCGCTTCGAATCCACCGGGGTTTTGGAAAACCATTTGAGGAATCGATCGGATATTTACGAAATCCAAACATTCACCACGTACCCTGTTGACACCTACATTGCCAACCATTAACATGCCCAAATTTCCTTCACCCTCAGCTTCTGCTCTCATTAATCGGGCAAGAACTTTTATATCCTCCTCAGTAGCTTTTATAACTGCCATGCTTGAAGCACCTCTTTTCGATAGGTCATTTCATGATGTGTTGTAGATACGTAAAAGGTATGCTCACTATAGAAAATTATGCAGGGGGAGACCGGCTTATGATAAAAAAGGATATTACTTCATCCATTTCAAGAAGAGCAGAAGAGATTGCTTTGTTTTTGCAGGTCGCACTATTCACATAATTTTCCTGTGTGGTGGAATTTAAAAAGGTTAACAACACAGGGGAAGTCGATACTGAAGCAAATGAAGAGACAGGCGGTTATTGGGGAAATGCTTCAACCTTTATCTAAGGGGAACAGAGTATTTTGAAATAAAGGGGATCTTGGTGCTTGGACAACAAAAAAGTGCCCTATCCACCATGTATAATGGCTTTTAAAGGCACTTCCTTTTATCCTATTTAAACATGTAAAAATTCGCTGACACAGTCCGGTGTAAGGATATTTCCAACAAAGAAGGAACCGAATTCACCGTAACGGGCACTCACTTCATCGAAACGCATTTCATAAACCAATTTTTTAAATTGGAGAACATCATCTGCGAAAAGGGTAACACCCCACTCATAGTCATCGAATCCAACGGATCCAGAAATAATTTGTTTAACCTTGCCAGCATATTGTCGGCCAATCATTCCGTGAGAATACATAAGTTTTTTACGATCCTCCATCGGAAGCATATACCAGTTATCATTGCCTTGACGACGCTTGTCCATCGGATAGAAGCAAACATGCTTAGATGTCGGCAAGATCGGGTATAGTCTGGAACGAACATGAGGATTCTGATATGGATCTTCATCTGAATCAGAAGGCAGATAATTACTTAGCTCAACAACAGATACATAAGAATGTGCCGGAATTGTGAACTCTGCTAATTTAGTTTTATTAAACTCTAATTCAAGTGCATTTAATTCTTCCATTGTTGGGCGTAAAAGCATCATCATAAAGTCTGCTTTTTGTCCGACAATTGTATAAAGAGCATGACTGCCTTGGTTTTCATTCTGAGTTTTATTCCATTTTTCAACCAATCCCAGGAATTCATTGATGGCAGTGGCACGTTCGTCTTCAGGTAACATTTTCCAGGATAACCAGTCAATTGTACGGAAGTCATGTAAACAATACCAACCGTCTAATGTTTTAGCTGCTTCACTCATACTTATCATCTCCCACATAACATTTCGTTCATGCCATTTACTATATCACAATCAATGACATATTTTCTTGAATCAAGGCTTCGATAAACTTGTCGATATTTTGACATACCGCTATAATTTTAAAAAATAAGGCAAACCTATTAAATAATTCATCATAAAGGTGTATTCTAGGTAGAGTGACATTTTGAGGAGGACAAAAAAAATGAGTAATTTATTTACAACTTTAAAAGAAAAAGTTTCTGGCAATCAATTGCGAATTGTATTCCCAGAAGGAATGGATGAAAGAATTCTTGAAGCAGCCGGAAGATTGGCAGCTGAGAAAACAATCATTCCAATCTTAGTTGGAAATATTGATGAAATCACAAAAAAAGCGAAGGATATGAATATTTCTGTAGATAATATGGAAATTTACGATCCTGCTACATATATTATGATGGACGAGCTTGTGACAGCTTTCGTTGAACGTCGTAAAGGTAAAGCGACTGAAGAACAAGCACGTAAAATCTTGCTTGACGAAAACTATTTCGGAACAATGCTTGTATATCTAAATAAAGCAGATGGTTTGGTAAGCGGTGCTGCGCATTCTACAGCAGATACAGTACGTCCGGCATTGCAAATCATTAAAACAAAAGCAGGCGTTAAAAAGACGTCTGGCGTATTCATCATGGTTAAAGGTGATGAAAAATACGTATTTGCAGACTGCGCAATCAATATTGCTCCAGACAGCCAGGATCTTGCTGAAATTGCAATTGAAAGTGCTAGAACAGCGCGTATGTTTGATCTAGATCCACGTGTTGCAATGCTTAGCTTCTCCACAGTTGGTTCTGCTGTATCTGAAGAAACAACAAAAGTGGCGGATGCTGTTAAGTTTGTAACGGAGATGGACCCACAATTAATCGTAGACGGAGAAATTCAATTCGACGCAGCGATTGTTCCATCTGTTGCTGCATCTAAAGCTCCTAACTCTCCACTTCAAGGTTCTGCAAATGTATTTGTATTCCCTAGCCTTGAAGCAGGTAATATTGGATATAAAATTGCACAACGCCTAGGCGGATTTGAAGCAGTTGGACCAATCCTGCAAGGTCTAAATGCTCCTGTGAACGACCTATCCAGAGGATGTAACGCAGAGGATGTATACAACCTTGCACTGATCACAGCTTCTCAAGCTTTGGTAAAATAAGTTTATAAGTGACCTATGGCGCCCTTTGGCGCCTATTTTTTTATAGATGGAGAGAGGTAAGATGAATTTATTACAGCAGGATCGCTGGAGAATCATTGACCATAGTCAATCAGGTATGCATACACGTGCCATTCAATCATTTGCGATTGACGATACATTATGCGCTTCGGTTGGAGCTGGGAACTCACCAGTTACCGCACGGGCTTGGGTTCATCAAAAAACAGTTGTGTTGGGTATCCAGGACGGAAGGCTCCCGATGCTGAAGCAAGCTGCTGATTTCCTGCATGAGAAGGGCTATGACTGTATTGTCCGAAATTCAGGCGGATTGGCAGTTGTATTGGATGAAGGAATTTTGAACCTGACGCTTGTTTTTCCGGAAAAAGACCGGAAAATTGAGATTAATCGCGGATATGACGCTATGTGGGAACTGATCAAGTGCATGTTTCGAGACTTTGATAATGAGATTAAAGCGGGTGAAATCGTGGGCTCTTATTGTCCGGGAAGCTATGATTTAAGCATTGATGGCAAAAAATTTGCCGGTATCTCTCAAAGGAGAATCCGTCATGGTGTAGCAGTACAAATCTACTTGGATATCAATGGGGATGCTGAACAAAGAGCTGCATTAGTGAGAGATTTTTATAAAATTGCTCTAAATGGGACTGAGACGAAATTTGTTTACCCTACTGTGAATCCAAAAGTTATGGCTTCCTTATCTGATTTGCTCGGTGTCGAGCTGACTGTAAATGATGTAATGCTTCGCTTAATGAAGGCATTACAGGATCATGCCGGGCAGATTGAGATGAATTCTTTGGCGGAAGCAGAAATGCCACTGTTTGAATCCTATTTAGAAAGAATGCAAGACCGCAATGCGAAATTGGGAATCGATTGATTTTTTCCATCGTTTTAGGAAGGACTGTTAAAAGTAGTCTCTTACATGCTCGAATGAAAGTGAGCATGGTTTGATATTACAGATGAAAGCCGGCTCCTCTGAAAAGAGCCGGCTTTTTATATTTATTCTGCGATTTTTTCTAGATTTCCATTACGATCCATTTTAAATTTAGTAGCTTGTCGGTCATCTTCATCCAATAAAGCTAATTTACGGGCACGATTCATAATATTCATGAGTGTTTCGTAGTCTTCCTGAATCGTAACGGTATTTTCTTCAACATTATCAAGCTTGTGCTGCAATTCTTTATTTGTATTTTTCAGTTCCCTGATTTCAAGGCGCAATCTTTCATTTTCAGATTGTAATGCTTGCAGTTTCAGGCTGTTTGTATCATAAGATTGTAAGAATACAATAACATCGTCCATCGTCAAAGCCGGAGTCTTGTATTCTTCCAGCACTGGAAATAGGCTTGTTTGCTCAAATGTTTCAGTATCTTTTTGTTCGGTGGAAATATCCATGTCCATCAATTCATCTTCCATTGCGGTAGTCACTGTTTCAAAGTCTCGTAAAGATGGAGTCGGTGGCTGGTACAGGATTTTCTTTTTGCCGCCCTGATCCTTTCCAAGCAATCTTTGGCGTTGCTTACGCTGTTTACGGGCAAGCTGCAATGCTTTCTCATAAGTATGTCTTACAACCGCATTCCATCTAAATCCGCAAGCAGCTGCGGTACGGTTCAATTTATCTCCAACTTCGTCAAATGCATTCAATTGGGTACTGCCTTCGCGGACGTGTCTTAAAACAGTTTCTGCTAGTAATAAATCATTTTCTTCAGTCCATGCATCTTGTCTGATTTTCATGATCTGCAACTCCCTTTTCTATAAGATTTAAAATAAATTTGCAAATTATGGTTCTAGCATGGACAAAAAGAACAAAGTTTATACAGGTTACTAGATTTTTTCATTAACCTAATAGATATTTAGCCGATTCTTGCAAATAAGGGAGCCGGAGTGATACAATACGCTTTAGTCCCAAGAGGCTCACAACTAACAAAGAGTCAAATTTTTTGGCAAGAAAGGATAGGCGGTCATGTCGAACGAATTTAGAGTATGTGACGACTGTCAGGCTACAAACCTAAAGACATTGCTACCAAAATTAAACAAGCTCGATCCCGATGCAAAAATTGAGATTGGATGCCAGTCCTACTGTGGACCTGGACGCAAAAAATCATTTGCGTTCGTCAATAATCGTCCAGTAGCTGCACCAACAGAAGATGAATTAATTGAAAAAGTAAAAGCTAAGATAAAATAAATAAAAAGTCGCTCCTCTAAAAGATCAAATTTTAGAAGAGCGACTTTTTTTCATAAAATCCTATCTAATAATCCATACTAAGGTATCAATCTTTGAATGGGGAATTGAGGATTATATATGAAAAAAATAGGTGTACTGATTCTAACTGTAGTTTGTTGTATATGGCTTAATCCCGAAATTAGCATAGCGCTTTCGAATGATCCACCAGATATACTGATTACAGAGATTTCTCCGCAGGGGAAAACGTATGAATATATCGAAATCTATAATAATACAGACGTACCAATCGATTTACGTGATTACAATCTGCGATACCTCTCTATGAATAAATCGATGCAAGTATGGGATATAAAAGAATCAACTTTTATAGGGCCAAAATCTACGAAAATCATTTGGATTAAAAATGCTGCCAGCAAAGATGAGTTTGATTTTGAGGATTTCAAACGCCACTTTCATGCCTCGGTGGATCATAAGCAACTGATTCGCCTGGAAGGTAACTTACACAATAGCAGCAAAAATACGGTCGTTCTGGCAACTGATACAGGAGCGGTTATTTCATATGTAACCTACGATAAGGGACTCATCCATTATAAGCAGGATATGGGAGCAAAAAAATTAAAACAGGATAAACAAATCAAAGAAAGTACACCAGGTCAAGTGAGTAATGAACAGGTGCCGTTAAATGCCAATAAGCAGACGGATACCACTAAGCCGATTGTTAGACCTGTGACCATGCCAAAAGAAGTACCAGAACGCTCGGATGTCTCTATCGAGATTCAAATTGAGGATGAACATCTAATTAAGCGGGCAGAAATATTTTATAAAAGAGGTCAGGATTCTGCTTTTACACAAGCAAATATGCTTATGAAAACCACGACTTCTTATCAATCAATTATATCTCGATACGATGTTTATGGTTCTGTTCCAACCTTTGAGTATTATATAGAAATATCGGATGGACAGCATGTCATTAGATACCCCGAAAAAGGGACAAAGACGATAAAAATAGGAAATCCAGATATGTACAAACCCCTAAAGCCGGGGCTTTCTGTCCAAAAAAATACGATTTTAAAAGGTACAAAAAAGATACAAGTTCAAAAGGCAACAGCTGAGGAACAGATTAAGCTTACGGTTGATGGACAAAAACTGAAGACACAGAGGATCTTGAGCCGTCCTGCTGCAATTGTATTTGAAGGCCTTGGCATTGATGAAAGAAAGAAAAGTGCAGTTTACATGGGAGACCGTTTAATATCCAAATTAAAACCTACAGCAGGGTTATATCTTCCATATGAATTGTCAATTCCAATTGATGAACTCAAACCGGGTAAAAATACGATTTCCATCCACACAGGCACGAAGAAGGAAACATTTATGCCCGGAAGTGCAGTTGAAGAAAAAGATGTCGATCGCTTTTCTATCAAGAATATAAAGCTACTGATGGGTGATGGTACGATGATTCGCCCAATCAGTGTAAATTCAATCACGGCAGATGGTGATGAGAATCGAGAAGGCACTCGGGAAGCCCAGGAATGGAAGGTGGGAAATCAGGGAGTGTTAATCCTATCCTACGAATTTATCATCCCGGCAGCTATGTTCACAGCAGAGGAGGCAGAGATTGATACGATGGCTTATCAGGATGGAGTCCATAATATTCAATCTAAAGGCACATCCATTCACCAAGCAGATGTTGTTTTTGATAATACAGCACCAAAGCTCCATGTAAAAACACCGCTGAATGGCAGAACCTATAAGGGAACATTCACCATTGATGCAAACCCCGAGGATGAGGTGACTTCAATAGCCTCGATTAAAGGCTATCTGGATGGTCGGGAAATCACCCTGCCATATACGACCTCCTCCGGCAGACTGTCTAAAGGGAAACACAAGGTAACCTTCATGTCAGCAGATGCAGCTGGAAATCGCAAAAAGGAAACGATTCATTTTAAGATTGTGGATGAAGCACCTATTATTATGAATCAAGCCATACCGCTTGATAATGATAAAAAAGTATCTGTTCATCCGAAGCTAAGCGTGAAGGTGGAAGATCCAACTAATGATCAAATAGTGGCTAAGTTTTTCTCAGGCAATCGCTATGATTTTACCTCCAAAGGGAGGAAACAATTAAAAGCATTTTCCAACATTGCAGATGAGGAACCGCCGCCCAATCAAACTTATCCGCGTGAAACAGGTATCTTAGCCAAGCAAGTAAATCAGATAGCCAAAGCGGATAAGACTTATTGGGTGACTGCCTCAAATAAAGGATTTCCGTATCAGCGATTTGAAATTTCACTGGATGAAACACCCGCGGAAATGAAAGAGGTTGAAGTAAAGTGGATCGGGCATTCCTTACAGGGAAGAAAGGTCACTTTATATGCCTGGAATATACAAAAATCTAGATGGGATGCATTAGCGTATGGCTACGGAAATAAGGATTTTTCGTTGAAAGCAAAGGTTGAGACAGAGGCCTATTTGAAAAATCAAAAGCTGCAGGTCCTTGTGCAGGACCAGATTATTGGCGAAGTGAATCGTCCATTTAATTTGGTCTGGATGTCAGATACCCAATATTATTCCGAATCATTCCCACATATTTTCCCAGTAATGACAAACTGGATTAGAATCCAAAATCAGCTTGGAAATGCGGAATATGTTATTCATACAGGGGATATTATTAATGTCAGATGGGATTTGGAGCAATGGGATATCGCGGATAAGAGTATGGGCATTTTGGATGAACATCATGTTCCTTATGGGGTAGTGTCCGGAAATCATGATGTGGGAAACTTGGTACTGGATTATCGCAATTATGGTAAATACTTTGGAGAAAAAAGATTTAAGCATACATCCCATTACGGTGGCGGGATGGAAAATAACACAAATCACTATGATTTAGCATCCTTTGGCGGGCACGATTTCCTCTTCCTGTATCTGGGCTGGGGTAAAGAAACCACGACTGCAACCCTGGATTGGGTTAATAAGGTATTAAACCAATACTCAGAGAGAAATGTGGTGCTTGCGGTCCATAATTATCTCGACCATCAAGGAAAACGGACGTATAACGGAAATCAGGTCTTTAAAGAAATTGTCCGGAAATACGAGAATATTAAATTGGTTCTTGCAGGGCATATTTCAGGGGCAAGCCGTAATGTAGCGACCATTCCTCTGAAGGGAAAACCGTCGAAATTCCGTAAAGTGTATGAAATGCTGGCCGATTATCAGAGTGGTCCGGAAGGCGGGGAGGGGTATATGCGGATGCTCCATTTCAATCCGGAGGCAAAGCAGTTATCAGTCAAAACGTACTCGCCTTACTTGGATGATTATAATTATTTTGAGCCGGAAGTCGATGAATTTACAATTGACCAACTGGAGCTGAACCCGATTCAGAAACAGGTGGCAACAGACTATATTGGCGTAAATGTGTACTCGAATACCTTATTGGGTGAAGATAAGGACGGAAAGAATCGGGAAAAAGTACAAATCCGCCTAAAGGATCTAAAAAACAAGCAGGATTATTTCTGGTATGTAGAAGTGAGCGACAGCTATGGAGGGCGATCACGTTCTCCGGTCTGGAAATTTACGACTAAATAAAGATAAAGTGCCCTTTGAACAGAATCGATTTCTATTCAAAGGGTTTTTGTTGTGTATTATTGTGGAAGAAGATGATTATGTTTTTTTAGATTAAACAAGCTATAATAAAACCATGACCGATTAGGAAGAGGGAATAGAATGATAGAATATTCTCTGGAAAAATTAAACGAAGAAAAAGTATTTAAGGATCCGGTGCATCGCTATGTGCATGTGAATGACCGGGTCATTTGGGATTTAATTGATACAAAGGAATTCCAGCGTTTAAGGCGAATTAAACAGCTTGGAACGACCTATTTAACATTTCATGGGGCTGAACACAGCCGTTTTAATCACTCTCTTGGAGTATATGAGATTGTGAGAAGAATTGTGGATGGGGTATTTGCTAATAGGCCGGAATGGAACCCGAAAGATCGTCTTCTTTCTTTATGTGCAGCTTTGCTCCATGACCTCGGGCATGGTCCTTTTTCACATGCCTTCGAAAAAGTCTTTGATTTGGACCATGAGGAATTCACAAGGAAGATTATTTTAGGGGATACTGAGGTTAATGCAATTTTAAAAAAGGTAGATGCCAGCTTTCCGAAAGAGGTAGCTGAAGTCATTGCCAAAACACATGCCAATAAATTGGTTGTCAGCTTAATCTCGAGTCAGCTTGATGCAGACCGGATGGACTACTTGTTACGGGATGCTTATTTTACTGGGGTGAGCTACGGCCAGTTTGATATGGAGCGGATTCTCCGAGTGATGAGACCGACGGAGGATCAGGTAGTTTTCAAGCAAAGCGGTATGCATGCTGTAGAAGATTACATTATGAGCCGCTATCAAATGTACTGGCAGGTTTATTTCCATCCAGTATCTCGAAGCGCAGAAGTGATTTTGACAAAAATCTTGCACCGCGCTAAAGATTTATATAAGAAGAATTATCAATTTAAACAGGAACCTCATCATTTTTCGTCTTTATTTACCCAGTCTGTTACCCTATATGATTATTTGAAATTAGACGATAGTATAATGCTGTACTATTTTCAGTTATGGGGAGAAGAAGAGGATAGCATACTGAGTGATTTATGCACGAGGTTCATGAACCGGAATTTGTTCCAGTATGTTGAATTCCTTCCGTCATCCAGTGCGGAAATGAAAAAAGTGATGGAGCTCACTCAATTGTTCGCAGCAGCCGGTCTCGATCCGGAGTATTATTTGGTGCTAGATTCTTCATCGGATTTACCGTATGATTTTTATCGGCCTGGAGAAGAAGGAGAAAGGGTACCGATTTATCTGTTATCCAAAACGAGAGAACTTAAAGAGCTTTCCAGACAATCGGATATCGTAGACGCGATTTCCGGTAAACGACGCACGGATCATAAACTGTACTTTCCTGCTGATATTTTAGAAGATGAAGCGAATCATAAAGAAATAAAGGAAAAAATAAAAGAATTGCTTGATTGGGATTAATTGATATTGAAGGAGTGAAGAATGGTGTTGAAGGAGCATGCCAGAATTCTTTCAGCCATAGATGCGGCCGGGCATATTGGGGGAAGAAAAAAGCTTCAAAAGATGGTGTTTATCTCAAAAAAACTCGAATATCCTTTTCAGGAGAGATTTGAATTTCATTTTTATGGACCCTATTCAGAGGAATTAACGTTAAAGATAGAAGAGCTTTGCAATTTAGGGCTTTTATCTGAAATAAAGGATAAGGAAAATGGCTATGTTCATTATGACTACTCTTTAACAGAGGCAGGTAAAGAATTTCTTTCTTTATACAGCAAAGACAATGAAAACGACGAGCTGTCTGCATGTGTGAAGGGATTGAACAATCATAATGCACGTTTTCTTGAATTGGTTTCTACGGTTTTTTATTTCGACCATTTATCCAAGGATGAGATTATTAAGAAAATCCAGGAACTAAAGGCGGAGCAACAGTATTTGCCTGAGGAAATAGAGGAAGCCTTCAATTATGCAGCACAGCTTATTAAGGAAAATAAACCAATGTACGCGAATTAGTTCTTTTTAATACTGGAGAAATAAAAAGAATGGAGCATATTTGCTCCATTCGGCTCCCACTTAAAAACGAAAGTCGGGTCCAATAATATGTAATTGGATCAATAATGTTCGGTGTGGATGAAAGACACGCAATCCGAACAAAGTTTATTGATCGCTGGCGCGTACACCGCCAACCGCATAATGAGATTTAGTCATTTCTTCAATGAACACCGTAATTCTTTCTTTTGGTGCTCCTGTTGTTTCAGAAACTGCTTCAGTGACTTTTTCACATAAGGCCTTTTTTTGTTCTTCAGTGCGGCCCTCCAACATTTTAACGGTTACATACGGCATATAATGTCCTCCTCATTTGTAAAACAAGTGATTATGTTGATAGTTTTTCATAATCGCCGGCGGAAAGCAAGTGGTGAAAAGCAGAATGGAAAGTTGAACCTAACTGAAAGGTTTTATATTAAGGAAAAAGGGGATGTTTTGATGTTTGATTTTCAAAGCATATTGGTCAATTTACCATATACACTTGTAACTCTCGCCATTGCGTTTACTGTTCATGAATATGCACATGCCTATGCGGCCTATAAATTTGGAGATATGACTGCAAAAAATCAGGGACGGCTGACATTAAATCCGCTTCGGCACATTGATCCATTAGGTGCGATATTTATTATATTGGTCGGGTTTGGCTGGGCGAAACCTGTACCGGTCAATCGCTTCTTCTTTAAAAATCCACGGATGAACAGTATTGTTGTTTCAGTGGTAGGCCCTTTGAGTAATCTTGTGCTGGCTTTTATTGGTGTCCTATTGATATATATTATAAGCATCGCAGGATTTAATTTACCTGAGTTTATCTACACGTTTTTTAATATTTTTATCCGCTTGAATGTTGTACTGTTTGTATTTAATTTATTGCCATTTCCTCCACTTGATGGGTATCGTATTATTGAGGACCTCGTTCCGGCTGATATACGTCCAAAAATGACACAGTATGAACAATATGGAGCGTTGATTTTCCTTATCCTGGTGATTACACCGCTTGGTAATTACACAATCGATCCAATCATTTATAAGTTAGTACCAGCGATTGAGCGATTCTTAGTTTCAATATTTATTTAAAGGGAGGCTTGTACATATCCATGAGTCAAGAGAAGAAAAAACCAACTTTTAATATCATCAAAAACGACCCTACTGATGGCCATAAAGGCTTTGGAATGGGGGCGTTGAGCCTGGAAAATGTTTCACCTGTCATTATTGATGTGGAAGCAGGTGAAGCGTTTGTCGATATTGGTGCTATGCATGCAAGAAGTGCTATCGAAAGACGAATTAAATTTTTACCGAATAAAGATGAAGTACCAAACGGAAAGCCATACTGGCTTGTTTGGGTTACAATTGAACAGACGAAACAGGGAGCCTATTATGCTGGTGTGACGGCATGCGAAATGACGGTTGATGAAGAGATTCGCCGCGGCTATAAATCATTGCCAGAGCATGTGAATCGCATGGATAAATCATTGAAAAGACATATTATCGTTGAGCATATGGATGAACCTTCAAAAATCATCTTAGCTAACTTCCTGAAAAAACATAATGAAGAGCTTTGGAAAAACTCCCCTGATGAATTGAAGGAAAAGCTAAACGCTAACTAATATTGACAAAAACGTGAAAATTATGGATTTTTTTGTAAAGTAATTCAGCATATTACTTGTCGGTTTTCAGTAAAAAAAGTACACTAAAAACAGTGTGCAAGCACGTAGAGCTAGGACGCAAAAATCCCCAAACCGTTAATGGTTTGGGGATTTTTGTTTTCTTATGCTCATGGGTCGGATTGTTTAAAGCTTTCCAAATGGCCATACTCTCTTGTACCACGGATCATGTGACTTTTCTTTATTCTTTTCATCAGAAGGGCTTAGATCGTTTCCCTTGTTTATATGATTATGGCAATACTGTTTCGGCTCGGTTCCTTTTTTATAGTAAGTAAGGCGTTTAACCGGGCAGGCTCCGTGTGCAAGCAAGCCGCTTTCGGGGTCAATTTCTACCGCAACAATATTTTTCGGCTGTTTAAACTCTTTAACAGGCTCATCCTCTAGGGATTGCTCCATAAAGCTCGCCCAAATTTCTTTGGCTGCAATTTTATCTTGTTTAGTTTCGATTTTCTGAGAGCGATCATATCCGGTCCAAACACCTGTCGTAAGCTGAGGAGTATAGCCAATCATCCAGCTATCATACTCAGTTGAGCCTGACTTTCCAGCATAGGGCCTTGAAAGCTTAGGTGCGATTGAGGCGCCTGTCACAGATGCGTAACCATTTAGCTTTTTATCGAACACACCTGTCAGCATTTGTGTCATGACATAGGCATCCGCTTGCTTCAGTACGGCTGTCCGTTCTAATTTTTTCTGATATAAAACCTCTCCGTCACGCCCTGTAACCTTAGTGATAAAGTAAGGTTTGACCTTTTTTCCTCCGTTGGCAAATAAGTTATAGGCATTTGTCATTTCCAAAGGCTTAACTCCGGACGTTCCAAGCGCCAGTGAGGGAACCTTGGTCATAGGAGTGGTTAATCCAAATCGCTTTACAGCCTTAACCAGTTCATCCTCTCCAAGGAACAGATGTGTTTTGACGGCAAATATATTGTCTGATACAGCCAGGGCCTGAGCCAGTGTAATCGATTCATTGGCATATCGGTTATTAAAATTATGGGGTGTATATTTTTCTTTTCCTCCTTCAAATGAAAAGGTGGTCACTTCACTTCGCAAGGTCGTCGATGGTGTGAACCCTTTTTCTAAAGCTGTGTAATATAGCAGCGGCTTAATCGTGGAACCGGGCTGTCTAAGTGCCTGGGTCGCACGATTGAATGAGCTATGCTCATAATTGGTTCCGCCAATCAATGCTTTAACCATACCGTTATGGGGATTCATCGCAATTAAAGCAGCCTGAAAATCACCTTCCGGCTGCACATGCTTGGCAATAGCCTCTTCAGCAATGGCCTGCTGCTTGGAATTGAAGGTTGTATACACCTTTAATCCCCCTTGCCTGATCAGCTCCTCATTCCCCTTTAAGACATGACGTAACTCATGATTGACTGCATCCAGAAAATAGGGTGCCTCCTGTTTTTTCTCTGTAATCAGGGAACCGTATATGGGCAAGCGGTCGGCTAATGCCAATGTTTCTTTTGCCTGTTCTGCACTCAGCTGACTGGTTTCCTTTAAAGAGTTGAGGACAATAGCCTGCCGTTCCTTTGCGTTCTTTTTCGAAACAAGTGGTGAATAAATGCCTGGTCCCTTTGGAATGCCAGCAAGCAGGCTTGCTTCAGCCAAGGATAGATCTTTGGCATCCTTATGAAAATAATAGTGGCTCGCAGCCTGTATACCATACATTCCATGCCCGTAATAAATCGTATTTAAATAACCTTCGAGAATCTCATCCTTACTGAAATGGTCTTCAATCCGAAGAGTGTAGAGAGCTTCCTTAGCCTTTCGTGACCAGGTTTTTTCTGAATCAAGGAAGAGGTTCTTGGCATACTGCTGAGTGATTGTACTGGCTCCCTGCACCTTGGCCATGGCAATCGTGTCAGATACAATTGCTCCTATAATTCTCTTTGTATCAAACCCGTTATGATGATAAAAATTTCGATCCTCAACTGCCAGAGTAGATTGTATTAAATAAGGCGATATCTCACTGAGAGGTACCCAATACCGCCTCTCGGCCCCGTGGCTTTCCGTAAATGTACTTAAATCATCAGCTAAATATTGAGTGGTTTGCGGGACGGATATGGCTGGAGGTCCGGCAAGCTTTACAATAAGTAGGACGGTAACAAACCCAATCACTCCAAATGTAGCAATCAGTGATCCGAAAAGTATAAGGGATCTCTTATAGGCAAGTAATTTCCTTCTTCTAAGTCTGCTTGGAGACACATGTCTTCCCCCTGATCTGTTGTGAAATTATTCATATTAGTAGTATGAAAACAAACCAACATTTTTAAACGTAAAACAGACATAGAAACGATAATATTGGAAATATCGGAAAATCTTTACTTTTTTATAAGAATGCACTATACTCTTCTAAGTTTAATAGATAGTGAATGATAATTGGGCCGCTGAAACTGAAACAAGAAAAGAGGTTCATCATGGGTATTTGGTTCACGGAGAAGCAAACAAATCATTTTGGAATCACCATGAAGATAAGTCGTACCTTGCATACGGAACAAACAGACTTTCAAAAACTGGATATTGTAGAAACAGTAGAGTGGGGTAAGATGCTGCTGCTGGATGATATGGTGATGACATCTGTGAAGGATGAATTTGTCTATCATGAGATGGTAGCCCACGTTCCCCTACATACGCACCCTTGTCCAGAGCATGTCCTCGTTGTAGGAGGCGGGGATGGTGGCGTAATCCGTGAAGTGCTTAAGCATGAGAATGTAAAAAAAGCTACTTTGGTAGAGATTGATGGCAGAGTCATTGAGTACTCAAAACAGTTTTTACCAGAAGTTGCAGGAAGCCTGACCGACCATCGGGTTGAAGTACTGGTTGATGACGGATTTATGCATATTGCCAAAAGCGAAAATAAATATGATGTAATTATCGTAGATTCTACAGAGCCGGTTGGACCGGCCGTAAATTTGTTTACGAAGGGCTTCTATGCAGGAATCTATCAGGCATTAAAGGAAGAGGGCATCTTTGTTGCACAAACGGATAACCCTTGGTTTAAAGCGGATTTAATTCAATCGGTCTTTAAAGATGTAAAAGAGATTTTTCCGATTACCGGCCTATATACGGCTAATATCCCAACCTATCCGAGCGGTTTATGGACCTTTACAATTGGTTCAAAAAAACACCATCCTTTAGAGATTTGTGATGATAGATTCATTGAAATGGAAACAAAGTATTATACAAAGGAGCTTCATAAGGCTGCCTTTGTGCTGCCTAAATTTGTAGCTGATCTTTTAAAATAAACAGAAATGAACAATATAGACGAGGATTAAAGGAGTGCAGATTATGAGATTTGATGAAGCCTATTCCGGTAATGTTTTTATAGGAAGTCATCCCAATTTTAAAGATTCAGAGGCGGTTCTCTACGGAATGCCAATGGATTGGACAGTTAGCTTCCGTCCTGGATCCAGGTTTGGCCCAGCGCGTATACGAGAAGTATCCCTTGGTTTGGAAGAATACAGCCCTTATATCGAACGACATTTAGAGGCTGTTAAATTTTTTGATGCGGGTGATATTCCGCTCCCTTTTGGAAATCCGCAAAAAAGCATTGATATGATAGAGGCGTACATTGAAACCCTTTTGGCAGAAGGGAAATTCCCGCTTGGTATGGGCGGCGAGCATCTCGTTACATGGCCGATTATAAAAGCAATTCATAAGAAGTATGAGGATTTGGCTATTATCCATTTTGATGCTCATGCAGATTTGAGAGAAGAATATGAAGGCGAGCCGCTTTCCCATTCAACTCCCATTCGGAAGATTTGTAATTTGATTGGTGCAGAGAATGTCTATTCTTTCGGCATTCGTTCAGGTATGAGGGAAGAGTTTCAATTTGCCAAGGATTCCGGAATGCATATGTATAAATTTGATGTGGCGGAGCCATTAAAAAAAGTACTGCCCACCCTTGCCGGCCGAAATGTGTATGTCACCATTGATATTGATGTACTTGACCCAGCACATGCACCGGGTACGGGAACTGCTGAAGCAGGCGGTATTACATCTAAAGAAATGCTTGAGGCTATAACTGCTATATCAAACTCTGGCGTAAATGTGGTGGGAGCAGATCTTGTAGAAGTTGCTCCTGCTTATGATTCCTCTGAACAAACACAAATTGCTGCAGCTAAATTTATTCGCGAAATTCTTTTAGGTTGGGTAAATAAACGCCTGTAATTGAATAAGACTAGCAATCCCCTGTCTATGATAGTAGAGCAAGGGGATTTTTTTTAGAAAAAAAGATTCGGACAAGTTGCCAGAGAGTTTTTCTTTACCTTATACTTGTATGATTGAGTAAAATAATCAATTCCAGGGGGAATTCATTAAATGACCGAGGAAAAAAGCAACGCACCCATAGAGGTCATGGTACGGCTAAAGACGCATATCCAATATGTTGACGATGAAGAGAACATCGAGCTAATTACATTTGGCACGTTGCATCACATGCCAAATGCCACATATATCCGCTATATTGAGCACGTTGAAAACAATGGGAAAATCAATACAACTGTTAAATATGACGGGGATGAAATGCTAATTATTAGAAGCGGCGCGGTTAAAATGAGACAGCTTTACAAAATTGGCACAGAAACCAGCGGCTCTTATGAAAGCATTCATGGTACACTGGATTTAACGACACGTACAAATAAGCTGGAGCATACCGTCCATCCGGAAACGAAGGAAGAGATTTTCCATGTTTCCTACAACCTATTTTTACAACAAGAGAATGTGGGCAACTACTCACTTACATTGACGGTCAAGGAGGAAAAGACAAGATGAACATCGTAACAGAGATTCAGGATCAGATTAAAGAAGAGATTAAGCAGGCAGTAATTAAGGCTGGATTAGCGGAAGAAGCAGTGATTCCAAGTGTAATTCTTGAATTGCCAAAGGATAAAACACATGGAGATTATTCTACTAATATGGCTATGCAGCTTGCCCGTATTGCTAAGAAGGCACCTCGGACAATAGCAGAGGAAATCATTAATCATTTTGATACTTCAAAGGCATCAATTGAAAAGATTGAAATTGCCGGACCGGGATTTATCAATTTTTATTTAAACAATGGATACTTAACAAATCTGATTCCCGCTATTTTGGAGTCAGGGGAAGCTTATGGTGAATCTAATGTAGGCGGAGGAGAAAAAATTCAGGTTGAGTTTGTTTCTGCGAATCCAACAGGAGATCTTCACTTGGGTCATGCCCGCGGTGCGGCAGTTGGGGATTCTTTATCCAATATCCTGGCTAAAGCTGGCTGGGATGTATCCCGTGAATACTATATTAATGATGCGGGTAACCAAATCAATAATCTGGCATATTCCGTTGAAGCTCGCTATTTACAGGCGCTTGGAATGGAGAAAGAAATGCCTGCAGATGGCTATCATGGAGAAGACATTATCAATATCGGTAAACGTATGGCTGAAGAATTTGGCGATAAATATGTAAATGCTGATGAAGAAGAGCGCTTTAAATTTTTCCGTGAGTACGGGTTGAAATATGAAATGGAAAAATTGAAAAAAGACCTTGAGAGCTTCCGTGTCCCATTTGATGTATGGTTCTCTGAAACATCTCTTTATGAAGATGGCAAAATTATGCCTGCATTGGAGCTGTTAAGAGAAAAAGGATATATCTATGAGATGGATGGAGCTACCTGGTTCAAATCTACTGATTTTGGCGATGATAAAGACCGTGTATTAATTAAGAATGATGGTTCATACACCTATCTCCTACCAGACATCGCATACCATAAAAATAAGCTGGAACGCGGATTTGAAAAATTAATCAACATTTGGGGAGCAGACCATCATGGGTATATTCCTCGTATGCAAGCTGCGATTCAGGCGATGGGTTACGGAAAAGACACGTTGGAGGTAGAAATCATCCAGCTTGTTCACCTGTTCAAAAATGGTGAGAAAATGAAAATGTCCAAGCGTACAGGAAAAGCTGTCACAATGAGAGACTTGATGGAGGAAGTTGGTTTAGATGCCGTGCGTTATTTCTTTGCGATGAGAAGTGCGGACACGCATATGGACTTTGACCTTGATCTGGCTGTATCCGAATCCAATGATAATCCAGTGTACTACGCTCAATATGCACATGCTCGTATTTGCAGTATCCTTCGTCAGGGAGCTGAAGTGGGTATTACATTGGAAGGCGACGCAGAGCTTAGCCGATTGGGTTCTGAAAAAGAAATTGACCTTCTGAAGAAACTTGGTGAATTCCCACAAGCGGTTGCAGAAGCGGCTCAAAAACGTATGCCGCACAGAATCACGAATTATATCTTTGATCTGGCTTCCACATTCCATAGCTTCTATAATGCTGATAAAGTATTAGATCAGGAAGAGCCTGAAAGAAGTAAAGCTAGACTTGCTCTTGTTCAGGCAACAAAAATTACACTGGCAAATGCATTAAAACTAATTGGTGTATCTGCTCCAGAAAAAATGTAATCTCATATTAATAAAATGCCCACACCTTAAGAGAGGTGTGGGTTGTTTTTTTAAGCTAGTAACAGAATGCTATCAAATATTATCTAATCCTGATGCTTCCGCCGCTTATTCGATTGATTCCTCTTAATGAAGCCAAATCCTCAATCAGCTTCATCATCGCAATATCCTTATTTTTTGCCTCGATTATGAAATCAATTTCAGGAATCCCTATTTGTTTCAGCATTTGGATAAATGGCATGATAAAGTCAACGTCGACGTTGGCTGCGTGTGCGCGAATTTCATTTTCCGAACGGGGAGAAGATATATGGATTTTAGGCTTCCAGCCTCTCAATTCCCATGTCAGAAGAATACGGGGCAACAATTTTTCCAATGGAGTCATAGAAGGATTTGCCACGTGATGATGGTAATCAAATAAAAGCGGGATATCCTCATGCTCACAAACCTGCAGAGTCTCTTCAGTTGTATAAGTCTTATCATCATTTTCGAGTGTCATGAGCTGCTTAATGGATTCAGGGATTTTTTGGCTATTGGCATAAAACCGTTGAATAGCCGTTTGTTTATTTCCATATGATCCGCCGACATGGATATTAATGAGTGCTTGGTCTGGCATTCCCATAGCCTCCAGCATTTTATAATGGTAAACCATATCTTCAACCGCTTTATCTGTCACATCATGATTAGGAGAGGTAAAAAGTGTAAAGGCATTCGGGTGGAAGCTGACACGAAGCTTGTGTTTCCGTACCAGTTTGCCAATTTCAGCCCAATCTTTTTTGAAAGGTGTAATAAAATCCCACTTAACATCAGGGTGAGTTGCAAGCGGTACAATCGAGCTTGAGAAACGATAGATCGGTATTTCATGTGCAATATTATAATGGAGAATTCGTTTGGTGGTTTCGATATTTTGTTTAGTAATTGCGAGTAATCGTTCGATTTGCTCTTCTTGAGATAGTCCGCTCCATCGTGTATAGGTGATGGTTTTGGAGGGGGTTGAATTCCAAAGATTTAAAGCAGTGGATACATATCCAAATCGAATATCCATAAATAAAGGCCTCTCCTTTCCATGTTTTTAAGTAGTAGCCGTTTATTAAGCTATGCGGCAGGGTATTGGTATTAAACTGTAAAATACTTCCTGGATATGGATTGAAACTGAATCAATGTATACCTCAAAGTAGTTCCTCTAACCAATATCTACTCATCTTAGTATGACTAAAAATATAAAAATAAATCTCAAATGATCTATTCGACAAACTAGATTATATTTACCATGTTTTAATAATTAATCTAAAATATGTAAGTTATTGATTGACTGAATGCTCATTCATTATATAAAATATAGTTATACTATATTGGGTTTAGTGTCGTTTTATGTTGTAGGTAACTTTTAAATCATGCTTTCGGTAGCAAAAGGGGGAAGACGGGGATGGAGATGAATGGTCTTCTATGGATCAACTTAGTTGCAGCTGTTCTTGTAACACTTTACGCAGTTTGGCTGTTCACGTATCTGATCAGAACAAGGATTGCCTATATTAAACTTGGCAAGAAAACTGAGTTTGATAATGACGTAAAGAAGAGGCTGGAAAAGATTTGGGTATTTGTATTTGGGCAGAAAAAGTTACTGAAGGATAAGAAAAGCGGAACGATGCATGTGCTCTTCTTTTACGGGTTTATCCTTGTCCAATTTGGAGCGATTGATCTAATTTGGAAAGGGATTAAACCGGGATCTCATTTGCCATTGGGACCTATATATCCGATTTTTACTTTTTTCCAGGAGATAGTTGTACTCCTGGTACTGGTGGCTGTTGTTTGGGCATTCTATCGCCGTTATATTGAGAAGCTTGTTCGGCTAAAGAGGGGATTTAAAGCCGGTCTAGTTCTGATCTTTATCGGAGGATTAATGCTAGCAACACTTGTAGCGAACGGGGCTGCTATTATATGGCATGGCGGTGAGCTTCATTGGTCAGAGCCTGTCGCTTCTACGATTGCGATGGCGCTTGGCTGGATGAATGATACAGCTGCCATAGCTGTATTCTATGTGGCCTGGTGGATACACTTACTTTTCATTTTGACGTTCTTGGTATATATCCCGCAATCTAAACACGCACATTTAATTGCCGGACCAGCCAATGTATATTTGCACAGATTAACTCCGCCAAAATTAAAGAAAATTGATTTTGAGGATGAAACACAGGAGACATATGGAGCAGGAAAGATTCAGGACTTTACAGATCTGCAGCTCATCGATTTATATGCATGCGTAGAGTGTGGCCGTTGCACCAATATGTGTCCGGCAACCGGGACAGGAAAAATGCTGTCACCAATGGATGTTCTAATTAAAATGCGTGACCATTTAACGTTTACGGGAGCTGCAGTTACAAGGAAAGAGCCATGGGTGCCGGGATTTGTATTCAGCAATACGAAAGGCAATCAAATCGCGGTGGCTGCACAGGGTGCGGGTGCTGCGGAGTCTGCGGCAGCAGCTGAATTGTACAATCCAGCTTTGGTGGGTGAGGTTATTACAGAGGAAGAGCTTTGGGCATGTACTACATGCCGCAACTGTGAGGATCAGTGTCCGGTTATGAATGAGCATGTTGGAACCATTATTGATATGCGTCGCTTTCTTGTATTAACGGAAGGTAAAGTACCTGCTGATGCTCAGCGTGCGATGCAAAATATCGAACGTCAGGGAAACCCTTGGGGATTAAACCGTAAAGAGCGTGAAGATTGGCGTGAAGCTCGTGAGGATGTAGTTGTACCGACTGTGAAGGAAATGAAGAAGTCTGGTGAAGAGTTTGAATACTTATTCTGGGTCGGCTCAATGGGATCCTATGACAACCGTTCACAAAAAATTGCTTTATCATTTGCGAAACTTTTAAATGAAGCCGGCGTTAAATTTGCGATTCTCGGTAATAAGGAGAAAAACTCCGGAGATACACCGCGACGTCTTGGGAACGAATTCCTGTTCCAGGAGCTGGCTACAAAGAATATTGAAGAGTTCGAAAAAAATGAGGTCAAAAAGATTGTTACAATCGATCCGCATGCTTTCAATATCTTCAAAAATGAATATCCGGACTTCGGCTTACAGGCAGAGGTTTATCACCATACACAGGTGCTGGCTGATCTAGTGAAGGAAGGCAGATTAAAACCAACTTATGCCATTAATGAAAAAATTACGTTCCATGATTCTTGTTACTTGGGAAGGTACAACGATGTCTATGATGCACCGAGGGATATTTTAAAAGCAATTCCGGGAGCCTCATTTGTAGAAATAGAAAGAAATCGCGAAAATGGAATGTGCTGTGGAGCGGGTGGGGGCTTGATGTGGATGGAAGAGGAAACAGGCCACCGTATCAATGTTGCCCGTACGGAACAAGCTCTTGAGGTCAATCCGACAGTTATCAGCTCAGGCTGTCCATATTGCTTAACTATGTTAAGTGACGGCACAAAGGCGAAGGAAGTTGAAGAAGAAGTTAAAACATACGATGTGGCAGAACTGCTTGAAAAAGCGGTATTTGGGGAACATAGGGAGCTTGCATCTTAATTTTCACCGATATATGAAGGGGTTCATATAGTAATAGATGAGACAGAAACGGAAATTTACACAACTATTTGTTTTCGAAATATTGTGTAAATATTTTCGTTTCCTTCTTATTTACAGCAAAATACAAATATACCAAATTAAAGCGCTTACATATTTTCTGCCAACGACGAGCGAGCGTTCAGTCAATTAACCAAAGTATGAAATTTAAAAGCGGAGGGATAACGATGGGGAAAACTGTAATTATTGATGGAGCTAGGACGCCTTTTGGAAAATTTGGAGGAGCATTAAGCAGTTTAACAGCTTCGGAGTTAGGCGGAATAGCAATCAAAGAGGCTATAGAACGTGCAGGTGTAAATGCGGCAGATGTGAATGAAGTCATTATGGGATGTGTATTACAGGGTGGCCAAGGGCAAATCGTTTCTCGTCAGGCCTCAAGACATGCAGGGCTTCCATGGTCAGTAAAGACAGAGACGATTAATAAAGTATGTGCATCGGGTTTACGAAGCGTCACGCTCGGAGACCAGATCATTCGGCTTGGTGAAGAAGAAGTTATCGTGGCCGGCGGGATGGAATCAATGAGCAATGCTCCATATATTCTTCCGAAAGCAAGGTGGGGAGCTCGTATGGGAGATACGCCGCTGGTCGATATGATGGTCCATGATGGTTTGACATGCAGCTTTACCGGTGTACATATGGGGTCTTACGGTAACAGCACATCTGAGGACCTGGAATTATCAAGAAGTGATCAGGATAACTGGGCTTATCAGAGCCATCAAAAGGCAATTCGAGCAATTGAATCCGGCCTTCTGCAGGAAGAAATCGTTCCAGTATCGGTCAAACAGCGTAAAGGTGAGCCGGTTGTTGTGGAAATCGATGAAGCGCCGCGAAAAGATACGACAGTGGAGAAGCTGAGTTCCTTGAAACCGGCATTTGACCGGGATGGAACAATAACGGCTGGAAACGCACCGGGGATTAATGATGGAGCTGGAGCACTTGTTTTAATGAGTGAGGATAAAGCAATTGATGAAGGATACAAGATTGGTGCAAGAATTATCGGCCATGCCGAAATTGCTGTGGAAGCAAAGGATTTCCCAAAAACTCCCGGCTTAGTCATTAATGAGCTGCTTAAGAAAACAGAAAAATCACTGGATGATATTGATTTATTTGAAGTGAATGAGGCATTTGCAGCGGTTGCCCTTGCGAGTGGCAAGCTTGCCAATCTTGATGCTGAAAAAGTGAATGTAAATGGTGGAGCGGTTGCCCTTGGCCATCCAATCGGAGCTAGTGGGGCGCGAATCATTCTCACCCTCATGTATGAACTGAAGAGACGTGGCGGCGGCATAGGGATCGCGTCTATCTGCAGCGGCGGCGGACAGGGAGATGCCATTATGATCGAAGTGCCAAAGGCAAAAGAATAAAAAAACGGGGTGAAGTGGGATGGAGATTAAAAAAATAATGGTCATCGGTGCAGGGCAAATGGGGTCTGGAATTGCACAGGTTTGTGCGGTATCAGGGTTCGAGGTGTTTCTGCACGATTTAACTGAAGAGTTTGTAAAAAAGGGTCTGGTTACCATCGAAAATAATTTGTTAAGGCAAGTGGAGAAGGGGCGTTTAAGTGAACAGGAAAAAGTAGAGATCCTGGAAAGATTAACACCCTCAACTGAAATGAAAAATGCAGGTCATGTCGACCTCATAATTGAAGCAGCTACAGAAAATATGGATATCAAAAAGAAAATATTTAAAGAGCTTGATGAGGTTGCGTCGGTTCACACAATTCTCGCTACGAATACCTCTTCCTTACCAATTACGGAAATTGCAGCAGCAACAAAACGTCCGGAGCAGGTAATCGGTATGCATTTTATGAATCCTGTGCCTGTCATGAAGCTTGTGGAGATCATTCGCGGTCTCGCAACTTCTGAAGAAGTATATAAAAAAATTGAAGAGACCGCTAAAGAGCTCGGAAAGATTCCGGTAGAAGTAAATGATTTTCCTGGCTTTGTTTCAAACCGCATACTCATGCCGATGATCAACGAAGCCATATTCACCCTATATGAAGGGGTTGCTTCCAAGGAAGCCATTGATGAAGTGATGAAGCTGGGGATGAATCATCCAATGGGTCCGCTGCAGCTCGCTGATTTTATTGGGCTTGATACATGTTTGTACATTATGGAAACCTTGCATGAAGGTCTTGGAGATGACAAATATCGGCCATGTCCGCTGCTACGTAAATATGTAAGTGCCGGTTGGCTCGGCAAGAAATCCGGCAGAGGATTTTACCAATACAACTAAGTTTGTCAAAAAGGAGGCTGGCTGCAATGGAATTCACGTTTACGGATGAGCAGCAAATGATGAGAAAAATGGTTCGTGAATTTGCCGTCAAGGAAATCGAGCCATTTGTACCAAAGATGGAAGCTGGATTGTTTCCGAGGGAGATTGTATCCAAAATGGCGGAGCTTGGACTGATGGGGATTCCGATACCGGAGTCATATGGCGGGGCCGGAATGGATTATATCTCCTACATTACAGCGATACATGAAATATCGAAAATAAGTCCGACAGTCGGCGTGATTTTATCCGTCCATACATCTGTTGGAACCTACCCGATTTTGAATTTTGGTAATGAAGAACAAAAAAAGGCGTATATACCGAAGCTTGCAAGTGGCGAATATCTGGGTGCTTTCTGTCTAACTGAACCAAGTGCCGGATCAGATGCAGGCTCCCTGAAATCAAGAGCTGTAAGAAAAAATGGGGAGTATATCGTCAATGGTTCAAAAATATTTATCACGAATGGCGGTGAGGCAGATGTCTATATTGTTTTTGCCTCTACGGATCCTTCTAAGAGAAATAAGGGAATCAGCGCTTTTATTGTAGACAAAGACACGCCCGGACTTACCATCGGCAAGGATGAAAATAAAATGGGCTTGCATGGATCAAGAACAGTTCAGCTCATCTTTGAGGATATGAGAGTACCGGCCGAGAATCTGCTAGGGGAAGAAGGACAGGGAATGTCCATCGCGCTGAATAACCTGAATACAGGGCGGATTGGGATTGCAGCACAGGCACTTGGGATAGCGGAAGGGGCTTTTCAGCATGCTGTCCAATATGCAAAGAATCGCAGCCAATTTGGGAAACCAATCTCTGCTCAGCAGGGAATAGGCTTTAAGCTCGCCGATATGGGGACAATGGTTGAGGCTTCAAAATTACTGGTTTATCAGGCAGCTGCTTTAAAAAGTTCGAATCAGCCTTGTACAAAGGAGGCATCCATGGCAAAGCTGTTTGCCTCGCGTACGGCAGTTGAAGTGGCGACCGAAGCAATCCAGGTTTTTGGAGGCTATGGCTATACCGAGGAATACCCAGTAGAACGTTATTTCAGGGATGCAAAGGTGACAGAAATATACGAAGGTACAAGCGAAATCCAACGAATAGTAATCAGTAAGCATTTGATGGGCTAATAGAACAGGGGGAAATAGGAATGAATTTTAAATTATCAGAGGAACATGAAATGATTCGCAAAATGGTTAGGGACTTTGCCCGGAATGAAGTCGCACCGACTGCGGCCGAACGGGATGAGGAAGAGCGTTTTGACAGGGAAATCTTTAACAAAATGGCGGAGCTCGGGCTTACAGGTATTCCTTGGCCAGAGGAGTATGGTGGAATCGGCAGTGATTATGTAGCCTATTGCATTGCCATTGAAGAACTTTCGCGTGTCTGTGCTTCAACAGGTGTTACGCTATCTGCTCATACATCATTGGCTGGCTGGCCAATTTATAAATTTGGCAATGAAGAACAAAAGCAAAAATATTTAAGACCTATGGCGCAGGGAGAGAAAATTGGAGCGTATGGGCTGACGGAGCCGGGATCGGGCTCGGATTCGGGAGCTATGAAAACAACTGCCCGTCTGGAAGAAGATCATTATGTTTTAAATGGCTCTAAAATATTCATTACAAATGGGGGCGTGGCGGATACATATGTGGTCTTTGCATTGACAGATCCGTCCTCTAAACATAAAGGTACAAGCGCATTCATTGTGGAGAAAGATTTCCCTGGCTTTAGTGTTGGAAAAAAGGAAAAGAAACTCGGGATTCGTTCATCTCCAACAACAGAGATTATTTTTGAAGAGTGTAAAGTACCGAAGGAGAATCTATTAGGTACAGAGGGAGAAGGATTTAAAATCGCCATGATGACCCTTGATGGAGGAAGAAATGGCATTGCTGCGCAGGCTGTTGGAATCGCTCAGGGAGCGCTCGACGCTGCAGTGGATTATGCGAGGGAGCGAGTTCAGTTCGGCAAACCAATTTCTGCCCAGCAGGGAGTTGGCTTTAAGCTTGCAGATATGGCAACCAGTATAGAGGCTTCAAGACTTTTAACCTATCAGGCTGCTTGGCTGGAATCCGAGGGACTTCCATATGGAAAAGAGTCGGCTATGTCCAAATTATTTGCCGGCGATACAGCAATGAAGGTCACAACAGAAGCGGTACAGGTATTTGGCGGGTATGGATATACAAAGGATTATCCGGTTGAGCGCTATATGCGCGATGCGAAAATAACACAGATTTATGAAGGAACACAGGAAATCCAAAGACTTGTTATCTCAAGAATGCTCACCAAAAACTAATTTCAAATTTTTATAGGGTTCTTCCCGGCTATCTTTATCCGGGGAGAATTGATTTTTAAAAGAAATACTTGTAGGTAGGTGGGTGAAAGGGTGAAGAGAATCGTAGTCCATGCCTCGGTAAAGGATGAGAGGCTTGTGAAAAAACGCCGGGACGAGATGATTAAAGGGGCGGTCTCTTTATTCATAGAGAAGGGCTACCACCGAACAACAACAAGGGAAATAGCAAAGGCAGCAGGATTCAGTATTGGAACGCTCTATGAATATATCAGATCAAAGGATGATATTTTATATCTGGTTTGTGACAATATTTACGATGAGGTGAAGGACCGGCTTCAAAAGGCGCTTGAAGAAAGCGAGGGAACATTTGCCGGGCTGCGCTTAGGTATCGCCTATTATTTTAAAATTTGTGATGAAATGCAGGATGAAGTATTGGTGATGTACCAGGAAGCAAAATCATTGAGCAGGGCAGCATTGCCATATGTATTAAATAAAGAAAATGAAATGACGAAAATGTTTGAGGAACTTATTCAGACATGTGTACAGCATGAGGAAATTGATTTAAGCCCGATACAAATTCACCTGCTTGCACATAACATTATTGTTCATGGACAAATGTGGGCATTCAGGAGATGGGGACTTAGAAAAAGCTATACAATCGATCAATATATTGAAATGCAATCGCATCTTCTTTTAAGCGGTTTAGCCAATGGGGAAAACAGATAAGCAAAGGGGAATGAAAAAAGATGAATAAAGGATATAAACCGAAACACCCTATTCGTTTTGTGACGGCTTCGAGTTTATTTGATGGGCACGATGTCAGTGTCAATATTATGAGAAGAATTCTTCAGGCAAAAGGAGCGGAGGTGATTCACCTCGGTCATAATCGTTCTGTTGAGGAAATTGTTAATGCAGCTATTCAGGAGGATGTTCAGGGGATTGCTGTTTCTTCCTATCAGGGTGGTCACGTAGAATTTTTTAAGTATATGTACGATTTGCTCAAGGAAAGAGGAGCCGGCCATATTCGTATTTATGGGGGCGGCGGAGGAGTCATCATACCAAGGGAGATTAAAGAGCTGCATGAATATGGGATTGCAAAGATTTTTTCACCGGATGATGGAAGAGAAATGGGCCTTGAGGGCATGATGGAATTGCTAATACGTGAATGTGATTATCCACTGCCCCCGCTTGAAGAGTTGAATGAGGGGAATCTATCCGTATCGGCCCCATTAACTGTAGCACGCGCGATTACGATGGTGGAAAATCGCTTGCTGGCTGGGCAGGAAGCCGTTGCTTTGTCAGATGAACTGCAAAAAATAGATGATAAACAGGTTAACCATATTCCGGTAATTGGGATAACCGGTACTGGGGGAGCGGGAAAGAGCTCGCTTACAGATGAATTAATAAGGCGATTCATTAATGAAATCCCTGAACAAAACATAGCAATTCTTTCGATTGACCCAACGAAGCAAAAAACAGGCGGAGCGTTGCTTGGAGACAGAATACGAATGAATGCCATTTTTCATCCGCGTGTGTATATGAGGAGCTTGGCGACGCGGAACTCACACTCTGAGCTTTCCAATTCGATAAAAGATGCAATAGCTGTCGTAAAAGCAGCCGGATTTGATGCTGTAATTATTGAAACAAGCGGAATTGGCCAGGGAGATGCGGCAATAACGGAAGTATGTGATATATCCATGTATGTCATGACAAGTGAGTTTGGAGCCCCTTCACAGCTTGAGAAAATAGATATGATTGATTTTGCTGATTTAATTGTTATTAATAAATTTGAAAGAAAAGGATCAGAGGATGCATTGCGCCAGGTTCAAAAACAATACCAGCGCAGCCGCAATCTATTTGATAAGGATCTGGCTGAAATGCCGGTGTACGGAACGATTGCGAGCCAGTTTAATGATGTGGGTACAAACGCACTTTTTGCTGCGTTGCTTGAAGTCATTGAGAAGAAAACAGGTCAGGAATACAAAAGCCGTTTTAATACATCTATGCGTTCAGAAAAGCAAAATGTCATCATCCCTCCCGACCGTCAATATTACTTACGGGAAATCGCTGAAACAGTAAAGCAATATCATACCGCCTCACTTGAGCAACAACAGATTGCCAGGCGATTATTTCAAATAGAAGGTACCATACAGGCGTTAGAGGAAGAGGGATATTCAGCGGATGGAACAGAGCCGCTGAGCGAGCTTCAAAAGGGATACAGGCAAAATCTAACCAATGAGTCAAAAGCCATTCTTGATGGCTGGAATAATCAGAAGGAATTATATTCAAAAACAGAACTGATTACGAAAGTACGAAATAAGGAAATTAAGACAGAATTGAGGACTAGTACATTAAGTGGTCTGACCATACCGAAAGTAGCTTTACCTAAGTTTCAGGATTATGGAGAAATCCTGCGCTGGGTACAGAAAGAGAATGTTCCCGGGAAATTTCCGTTCACTGCAGGTGTGTTTCCGTTTAAAAGACAGGAAGAGGATCCGAAGCGGCAATTTGCCGGAGAAGGATCACCGGAGAGAACGAACCGCCGTTTTCATTATTTATCAAAGGATGATACGGCCAAACGGCTGAGCACGGCTTTTGATTCGGTCACACTATATGGCGAGGATCCGCATATACGCCCAGATATTTATGGGAAGGTTGGGGAAAGCGGTGTAAGTGTCTGTACCCTTGAGGATATGAAAAAACTCTATGATGGGTTTGATTTATGTTCACCAAGTACTTCCGTTTCTATGACAATCAATGGCCCTGCTCCCATCATTCTTGCTATGTTTATGAATACCGCCATTGATCAACAAATAGAGAAAAAGCAAGCAGAGCTTAAAAGAACTCTTACTTCTGAGGAAAAGGAAACTGTAAAAAAAGAGACCCTGGAGATTGTCAGAGGAACCGTTCAGGCAGATATTTTAAAGGAAGATCAGGGACAGAATACATGTATCTTTTCTACTGAGTTCGCATTAAAACTGATGGGCGATATCCAGGAGTACTTCGTAAAAAATCGGGTGAGAAATTATTATTCTGTCTCCATATCCGGTTATCACATCGCTGAGGCAGGAGCAAATCCCATTTCACAATTAGCATTTACACTGTCGAATGGCTTTACGTATGTAGAATATTATTTAAGCCGAGGTATGGACATTGATTCGTTTGCACCGAATCTCTCGTTCTTTTTCTCAAATGGACTGGACCCAGAATATACTGTTCTCGGACGTGTGGCAAGGCGAATATGGGCAATTGTTATGAGAGATAAATACGGTGCGAATGAACGAAGCCAAAAGCTGAAATATCATATCCAAACCTCGGGACGTTCCCTGCATGCTCAGGAAATTGATTTTAATGATATCCGTACGACTCTGCAGGCTTTGCTTGCTTTGCAGGATAATTGTAACTCCCTGCATACCAATGCCTATGACGAAGCAATCACTACACCAACGGAGGAATCCGTACGAAGGGCCATGGCCATTCAGATGATTGTTACGAAAGAATTTGGCTGGATGAAGAATGAAAATTCTCTTCAGGGTTCCTTCATTGTTGAGGAATTAACGGATTTAGTAGAAGAAGCGGTTCTCCGCGAATTTGAACGAATCAACGACAGAGGTGGAGTCCTTGGAGCAATGGAAATGCAGTATCAACGTGGCAAAATTCAGGATGAATCTCTTGTTTATGAAATGAAAAAGCATTCGGGTGAGCTTCCGATTATTGGTGTGAACACCTATTTAAATCCTAATCCGCCGAGTGAAGATGAAGTAAACAATATGGAATTGGCCCGTGCCACAAAGGATGAAAAGGATTTACAAATTGCTAATCTAGATAAATTTAAGGAGATTCATGGAATGGCTGCAGAAAATGCTCTAACTCAACTCAAAGAGGCTGCCATTAATGGAGAGAACATATTTGAACAGCTGATGGAAACTGTTAAAACAGCCAGTCTTGGCCAAATCACCCATGCATTATATGAAGTTGGAGGGCAATATCGCAGAAATATGTAAGTTTCTGTGCTACCAGAGTACAGACTAATTAATGTCTGTACTCTGATTTTTTAGGATGACATTCAAAGGATTGATCATTTGCTCAATATTTGTGTATGGGATTGAACATTAATAGCTGGTTGTATGGTAGGATAAAAAAGTAGAAGCTTTTTATTATAAGATACATAAAAGCAGGTTATAATGGAGAAACGAGAGGATACTGGAAACGGGTTGAACAAAGACCGATCAGTGCCCCTTTAAGTCCTTGTGATGGCTTTTTATTTATATTCTTATAAAGCCGCAAGAGGAAAAAGGATAGAACGGATAAAATAAAGTGGCAAAAAGATGAATCGTTTGGTTATAATGGGATATGCATAATTGGGCATTCATGTTGATTTGATAGAAAGGAAGTGCGAACAATGAAACTAGCCAACCTGTCTAAGGAAGAAGTAAGTGAAATGGCTTACATTGAAATTGCGAACGTGTTACTTATAGAAAAGAAAGAAGCAATAGATTTTAAGGTAATGATGGATAAAATCCAAAAATTACTTGGTTTGACAGATGAAGAAGTTAGTGCAAAAATGGGCCAATTCTATACAGATCTAAATGTAGACGGCCGTTTTATCAGTATTGGAGACAATCGCTGGGGACTAAAAGGATGGTACCCTGTTGAACAAGTTGAAGAAGAAACAGTTCCAGCTTCTAAAGTGAAGAAGAAGAAAAAAGGCAAAAAAGCACTCGTTGATGACTTTGATGATGAGGATGAAGTTCTTGATTTTGATGATCTTGATGACTTCGATGACGACGATGATGAGGATGATTCTTTAATTGATGATTTCGACGATATCGATGACATCGATGATGATGAGGATGATGATGATGAGGATCTAATCGAGGACGAAGTTATCGTTGAGGATGATTATGATCTTGACGACGAAGAAGAAGAGGAAGAAGATCTTGTGATTGACGAAGAAGAAGAGGACGACAATCGCTAATTCTTTAACCTTGACTTAAAGTGTCAATCTTTGTAGAATATTCATTGGGCTCCTTTAAAATAAAGGAAACACTATTAAGCGATTTTAAGCTCCCTTGCTTGCAAGGGGGCTTTTTTATTTTTTTTAGGGGATAGGCCCGATGAAAAAACAAAAACTAATCACTATTAATAGATTTGTGCTTACCAAATGAAATCAATACGATCTTTTAGGAGGTTTTTATAGATGACAAAATATATTTTTGTTACAGGCGGAGTTGTATCTTCTTTAGGAAAAGGGATTACAGCTGCTTCACTTGGCCGCTTATTGAAAAACAGAGGCTTGAAAGTGACAATCCAAAAATTTGACCCATACATCAATGTGGACCCGGGAACGATGAGTCCTTATCAACATGGTGAAGTTTTCGTAACAGATGATGGTGCAGAAACAGATTTAGACTTAGGCCATTATGAGCGTTTTATTGATATCAATTTATCTAAGCTTTCCAATGTAACAACAGGTAAAGTTTACTCTCACGTGTTAAAGAAAGAGCGCCGCGGAGACTATTTAGGCGGAACGGTGCAAGTAATCCCGCATATTACGAATGAGATTAAAGAGCGGATTTTGAAAGCTGGCCATGATACAAATGCGGATGTCGTTATTACCGAAATTGGCGGAACAGTAGGGGATATTGAATCCTTGCCATTCCTGGAAGCGATTCGTCAAATTAAGAGTGATATTGGCAGCGATAACGTTCTATACATTCACTGTACATTGATTCCTTACCTTAAAGCTGCTGGTGAAATGAAAACAAAGCCTACACAGCACAGTGTTAAAGAATTGCGCAGCTTAGGTATTCAGCCAAATATTATCGTCGTGCGTACAGAATTACCAATCTCTCAGGATATGAAAGACAAACTTGCTCTGTTCTGTGACATTGATAAAAATTCTGTCATCGAGTGCCGTGATGCAGAAACTTTATATTCCATTCCATTGGATCTTCAGGCACAAGGAATGGACGAAATTGTTTGTAACCATTTGAAATTGCAAACAAACGATGCAGATATGACAGAATGGAAAGAGTTGCTACATAAAGTAACGAATCTGACCAAAGAAGTGAAAATCGGTCTTGTTGGAAAATATGTAGAGCTTCAAGATGCCTATATTTCTGTAGTAGAAGCATTAAAACATGCCGGCTATGCATTTGATGCAGATGTGAAGATTAAATGGATTAACGCAGAGCATGTAAATAAAGAGAATGTAAATGAAATGCTTGATGATGTGGATGGTATTTTGGTGCCGGGCGGATTTGGAGACCGTGGTGTTGAAGGAAAAATCCTGGCAACCGAATATGCCCGCACTAACAAAAAGCCGTTCTTTGGAATCTGTCTTGGTATGCAGTTAGCATCCATTGAATTTGCACGTAACGTTCTTGGGTTAAAAGATGCTCATTCTTCTGAGCTTAATCCGGAAACGACAAACCCAATCATTGACTTACTTCCTGAACAAATTGATATCGAGGACCTTGGCGGGACTCTTAGACTTGGTTTATATCCATGTAAAATTGTTCCTGGAACGAAAACATTTGAAGCTTATCAAGATGAAGTGGTATATGAGCGCCACCGCCATCGTTATGAGTTCAACAACCATTACCGCGAAGATATGGAGAAACAAGGCTTTATCTTCTCAGGTACCAGCCCGGATGGACGTCTGGTAGAAATTATTGAATTGAAGGATCATCCTTGGTTCATTGCTTCTCAATTCCATCCAGAATTCAAATCAAGACCACAGCGTCCGCAGCCATTGTTCCGTGAATTCATTCATGCATCACTAGGCGAAAAATAATAAAAATAAAGGTGTACAGAAAATCAGTTACTACTGATAGCTCTGTACACCTTTTTTATTTTCGAGTGATTTTTTACTCAAAAGTGATATTTGTACTCATAAGGGCGATTAAATATACAATTCGTCCTATAAAGGTTCAATAAATTGGAAAACGCTCATCTGAAAAGGCTATTCAATTAGTTGAAATTATAAAATTTCAACTAACCTCAATCGTCCAAACTTACAACTTTATATAGTAAACGAAATCATTATCAGAAAACTTTTATCAAACAAAAACAGACAAGAAACTTGCTGGTATGCGCTTACGTAATGTAAAGTTATTTTTTGGCCAAGCAGGATAATTATTCTTCTTCATATTCCTTAATGATTTCATCGATTGACAGAGTGATTCCCTGATAAACGAAGAGGGCGGCTGCAAGGGTGGGAATCCCGCTTCTTGTTCCATCCTCATTTGGAATAAGACCTCGTGTTGCTTTTAAATCAATATGGATATCTGCCAGATTGGCAAGGTTCGGCGTATTGATATCATCTGCAGCAGGAGCCAGGGAAACGGCAACAAAAGGGATACGCTGTCCGTTTAAGGATTCAGCTAAAGCAACTGCTTCCGGTTCGGTTGCAGTTCGTGCAAAAATGATGGCGCGGTCTCGTTGCTCGATTTGAGCCATATATTGGCCGTTATACAATCGCTTCACGCCTTTGATCGGTTCAGGTCCATCGATTGCCTGGCTGATAATCCCATCCATTTCTTTAAAACCATGAAGATAAACAATACCATGGCTGACTAAAGCCTGAGCTAATAATCTCGCTGCGTCCTCCATATTTTCCTGTTCATCTTGTTCAATTTTTTTATAAATACCAGTTAATTGAGTTAAATATATTTTCAGCATTTGGGTCAACTCCTGATTTTAATAGTAATAGATGCTTTCATTTTTACTGTTTTTACAGCATTAAAATGATAAGTTCCTGTCAAATTATAAATGCTTGAACGTAAATTGTCGAAAGACAATTTCGTTTGAATAAAGGTATTATTTACCTATTAGTAGAACTTATAGATTTAAGTGTCTTATTTATACAGGCTAACGGAAAGAAGGAGCTGTGTAAAATGAATGAAAAAATTTTAATTGTTGATGATCAATTTGGCATCCGTATTTTGCTGAATGAAGTACTGCAGCAGGAAGGATATCAAACATTTCTGGCGGCAAATGGAGAGCAGGCATTGGCGCTCCAGAAAAGTGAATCACCAGATTTAGTGTTGCTGGATATGAAAATTCCCGGTATGGACGGAATTGAGATTTTAAAAAGAATGAAAGAAGAAGATCAGGGCATTCGTGTATTAATTATGACAGCGTATGGAGAATTAGATATGATTCAGGAAGCGATGAACCTGGGAGCCTTGACTCATTTTGCAAAACCATTTGATATTGATGATATTAGGAAAGCGGTAAAGGATCATTTACCGGTTGCTAAAATTGACAGTTAAATGTACATTTTGCACACTTGTTGATAGTTTGAGGACAAGTTGATATGCTAGAGATAACTTCCCTCTGACGCTTTTTGCAGAAGGGGGAATACATATCGATCCATTAGGGAAAATGATAAGGGAAGCCGTTTGGCTCGAGCTTATTATTAACAAGGAGGAAGAAAAATGCCTTTAGTATCAATGACTGAAATGCTGAACAAAGCAAAAGAAGAAGGATATGCAGTTGGACAATTTAATATCAATAATCTAGAGTATACCCAAGCTATTCTTCAAGCTGCTGAGGAAGAAAAATCTCCAGTAATCTTAGGGGTTTCTGAAGGGGCAGCTCGTTACATGGGCGGTTTTAAAGTGTGTGTAGCAATGACAAAAGCCTTAATGGAAGAATACAAGACAACAGTTCCAGTTGCTATTCACTTAGACCACGGTTCCAGCTTTGAAAAATGTAAAGAAGCTGTTGATGCAGGATTCACTTCCGTTATGATTGATGCTTCTCATCACCCATACGAAGAGAATATTGAAATTACTTCTAAAGTGGTTGAATATGCTCATGCAAATGGTGTTTCTGTTGAAGCAGAACTTGGAACAGTTGGCGGACAAGAAGATGACGTAGTAGCTGATGGCGTTATCTATGCTGACGTTGAAGAGTGTAAAGATCTTGTAAAACGTACAAATATCGACTGTCTTGCTCCAGCGTTAGGCTCTGTTCACGGACCTTACAAAGGTGAACCGAAATTAGGTTTCAAAGAGATGGAAGAAATCGGAAAAGAAACTGGTATGCCATTAGTACTTCACGGTGGATCCGGTATTCCTTTACACGATATCCAAAAAGCTATTTCTCTTGGAACAGCTAAAATTAATGTAAATACTGAAAACCAAATTACTTCTGCTAAAGCGGTACGTGAAGTATTGGCTGCGGACAAAGAAGTATACGATCCACGTAAATACCTTGGACCAGCTCGTGAAGCAATTAAAGAAACGGTTATCGGTAAAATTCGTGAATTCGGTTCTAATAACAAAGCATAAAAGATATCTTTACGAGAGGATGCCACTCATCATGGGATCCTCTTTTTTACTATACATAATTTTGGTTAAATCATACGTTTTTAAAGGTGAAATTATTTGCTCAAAATGGAGAACAATGACACAATATAAAAGACATAGAAATTCATTCAAGGAGGAATTTAAATGAAGTTTTTTATAGATACAGCAAACTTAAATGAAATTAAAGAGGCCCATGCACTTGGTATTTTGGCAGGTGTAACAACGAACCCATCATTAGTTGCGAAGGAAAAAGATGTTTCTTTCCATGATCGTCTGCGTGAAATAACAGCGTTGGTACCTGGTTCTGTAAGTGCAGAGGTTATTGCACTGGATGCGGAAGGTATGATTCGTGAGGGTAAAGAATTAGCTGAGATTGCTCCGAACATCACAGTAAAAGTACCAATGACTCCAGACGGATTAAAAGCAGTTCATGCATTGACTGAAGCAGGAATCAAAACAAACGTAACTTTAATTTTTAATGCCAATCAGGCTTTATTAGCTGCTAGAGCAGGTGCAACATATGTTTCTCCTTTTATCGGAAGATTAGATGATATTGGACAAAATGGACTTGATTTAATAGCTGAAATTGCAGAAATCTTTGCAATCCATGATATCGATTCAGAGATTATTGCAGCAAGTATCCGTCATCCACAGCATGTGACGCAAGCAGCACTTCGCGGCGCACATATTGCAACGGTTCCTTATAACGTAATTCTTCAAATTTGTAAGCATCCGCTAACAGACAAAGGAATTGAAGCATTCCTTAAGGATTGGGAAACAAGAACAGAAAAATAATCGTGGTAAAATATGTATGAATGATCCGAGCTTGTGAAATAATTTGACAGACTAGCTTTAATTCAGGTGATTTTTGTGGTAATATTTACCTTATTCTCGCCGGACGGATAAAATCACATCAAGGGCGCAGAAGGGAGTTATTATGGAAAAGCTTAAAATAGCGGGTGGGTATCCGCTAAAAGGGGAAGTTCGCATAAGTGGTGCAAAGAATAGTGCAGTTGCTTTAATACCAGCAACTATTCTTGCTGACTCATCTGTAACAATTGAGGGGCTTCCAAATATCTCTGACGTAGAAATGCTTAAAGGATTACTTGAAGAAATCGGCGGTCAGGTAACACTTGACTCAACTGAAATGACTGTTGATCCGAGTAAGATGATATCAATGCCTCTTCCAAACGGAAGGGTCAAACAATTACGTGCCTCCTATTATTTAATGGGAGCGATGCTCGGTAAATTTAAGAAAGCAGTTATTGGCTTGCCGGGGGGATGCTATTTGGGACCTCGCCCAATTGATCAGCATATCAAAGGATTTGAAGCTCTCGGTGCTCAGGTAACAAATGAGCAGGGGGCAATCTATTTGCGTGCTGAAGAATTACGTGGAGCCCGAATCTACCTGGATGTTGTCAGCGTAGGAGCAACGATTAATATCATGCTCGCAGCTGTATTAGCTAAAGGCAAAACCATTATTGAAAATGCTGCGAAAGAGCCGGAAATTATCGATGTTGCAACATTGTTAACGAATATGGGAGCCCGTATCAAAGGTGCAGGTACGGATGTCATTCGTATCGAGGGTGTCGAAAAACTTCATGGTTGCAGACATACCATTATTCCTGACCGTATCGAGGCAGGAACCTATATGATTGTTGCCGCAGCAGTTGGAGAAGGTATATTGATTGATAATGTAATACCGCAGCATCTTGAATCCCTGATTGCAAAGCTAAGAGAAATGGGAATTGATATTGAAGAGCGGGACGACCAGATTTATATACCGAAGGCTGAAAAATTAAAAGCAGTAGATATAAAAACCCTTGTATATCCTGGTTTCCCTACGGATTTACAGCAGCCCTTAACAGCATTATTGACGAAGGCTACTGGATCTTCCGTTGTTACGGATACCATATATGGATCTCGATTTAAACATATAGATGAATTAAGCAGGATGAACGCCGATATTAAGGTAGAAGGCCGTTCTGCAATTATTAATGGACCTGTTCAGCTTAATGGAGCAAAAGTGAAGGCAAGTGATTTGCGCGCCGGAGCTGCTTTAATTATTGCTGGTCTATTAGCAGAGGGAGTTACCGAAATAACCGGTGTCGAGCATATCGATCGGGGATACAGCTTTATAGTGGACAAGCTTTCAGGACTGGGAGCGACCATATGGAGAGAACAATTATCGCCGAGAGAGATTGAGCAGCTTAAGAATTCTTAATGTAACAATCTAAATAAGAAACCAAATTTGGTTATGAAAACGTAATTTAGATAAAAATAGTAGTTCCTCCAGGTGAAAATCTGGAGGACTTTATTATAAAAATTATGAAATTGTGATATATTGAGAATGTTGCAATAGTTTTAAAAACCTCTATGTGATGTTAATAGTTGAAGTCTGAATCAAAAGCGAGTAAAATGGATTTGTTTTTGAGAAAAAAATAGAATAGAATATAATTGCTAATGAAAGCAACAAATGGTTTACGTGGATTTAAACCGCAACTCATCCTTTTACCTTCCTAAATATTTTCTTCTTGATAACCCTATCCATGTAGTAATAAACAAATCACTAAAATCAATCTAATTAATTTACTGAAGTGTGGTGTCATAATGGAATTAACAATTTCCGATTTAGAGAATTTAAAGCTAAAAGAGCTTTATGAACAAGCTAAAAAGTATAAAGTGTCCTATTATAGTAAGCTGACAAAGAAAGAATTGATCTTTGCCATCTTAAAAGCTCAGGCGGAGCGAGATGGGTACCTATTCATGGAAGGTGTTTTAGAAATCATTCCATCTGAAGGGTTTGGATTCCTAAGACCGATCAATTACTCACCAAGTTCAGAGGATATCTATATTTCGGCATCTCAGATTCGCCGATTTGATCTAAGAAACGGTGATAAAGTATCCGGTAAGGTACGTCCTCCAAAAGAAAATGAACGGTATTATGGATTATTGCATGTTGAAGCAGTGAATGGGGATAATCCTGAATCAGCTAAGGAGAGGGTGCATTTCCCTGCATTAACTCCGCTGTATCCTGATCGTCAGGTTGTACTTGAAACAACTCCCCGCAATGTATCTACACGTGTAATGGATATCGTAGCACCTGTTGGTTTTGGGCAACGTGGATTGATTGTCGCACCTCCAAAGGCTGGTAAAACGATGCTTCTTAAAGAAATCGCCAATGCCATTACAACGAATCACCCGGATGCGGAATTAATCGTCCTTTTAATTGACGAGCGTCCTGAGGAAGTAACAGATATCGAGCGATCTGTACAGGCAGATGTAGTCAGCTCAACATTTGATGAGGTTCCTGAAAACCATATCAAAGTAGCAGAGCTTGTATTAGAGCGTGCTATGCGTCTGGTTGAGCATAAACGAGATGTTATTATTTTAATGGATAGTATAACAAGATTGGCACGTGCTTATAACCTAGTAATCCCTCCAAGCGGCAGAACATTGTCAGGTGGGATTGACCCGGCGGCATTTCACCGTCCGAAGCGTTTCTTTGGAGCTGCCCGTAATATTGAAGAAGGCGGTAGCTTAACCATTTTAGCAACAGCTCTTGTGGATACAGGTTCAAGAATGGATGACGTTATTTACGAAGAATTTAAAGGAACGGGTAATATGGAGCTTCACCTGGATCGCTCACTAGCAGAAAGAAGAATATTCCCTGCTATTGATATTCGCCGATCTGGGACAAGGAAAGAGGAGCTTATTATTCCGAAAGACCATTTGGAAAAATTATGGGCTATTCGCAAAACGATGTCAGATATGCCTGATTTTGCTGAGCGTCTGTTACGAAAACTTAAACAAACTAAAACCAACCAAGAATTCTTTCAATACCTCGATGACGAGATGAAAAAGTCAACGGGCGGATCGAAAAGAATCTTGTAATAGTAGCAGTAGCTGTTGATTTAAAATAACACGTCTGTTATAATATCTTGAGTGTGCTTATACTAAAAAGAGCACGCTTGATAACTCTGTTTCGAAAGACTCAGGGCGGAAGGAGTGGAAAAGATGAAAACAGGAATTCACCCTAATTACAAAACAGCAACTGTTAAATGTGCTTGTGGTAATGAATTTGTAACTGGCTCTGTTAAAGAAGAGGTGCGCGTAGAGGTTTGCAATGAATGCCACCCATTCTACACTGGACGTCAAAAGTTTGCTTCTGCTGATGGACGTGTTGAGCGTTTCAACAAGAAGTATGGTTTCAAATCCCAACAACAAGAACAATAATTTGATTTTCGGAAACAGGCAGCGGGTAAGCCGCTTGCCTGTTTTTTTGCTTTAAGGCAGACACAGGCTAATGTACTGAGAAAAACATGTTGGTCTGTGTTTGTATGTTTTTAGAGGAGTTATATCAATTTTTTAACAACAAAGGTCTCTATTAACAAATGATAAAAAATCTTTTCTTGAGCAGTTTATGATGTATAATTATCTATTGGTATAGTAAATGCAGGAATGTTACAAGCAAAATCCTAATGAACCTAGTAAAGACAGGAAGGGAGACCCCAACACATGTACGAAACGAAACAATTTGGCTGGATAGAATTAATTTGTGGCAGCATGTTTTCCGGAAAATCTGAAGAACTGATTCGCAGGGTAAGGAGAGCGGTCTTTGCTAAGCAATCCATTGCTGTTTTCAAACCGGCTATTGATAATCGATACAGTGAGGAAGCGGTGGTTTCCCACAATGGAACTTCTGTTATTGCCAAAGGCATTACGCATTCATCCCATATCTTCGATCATATAGATTTAGATACAGATTTAATTGCCATTGATGAAGTGCAGTTTTTTGACGAAGAAATTGTACAGGTTGCTCAGCATTTGGCAGACAGCGGCTATCGAGTAATCCTGGCTGGCCTTGATCAGGATTTTAGAGGAGAGCCATTCGGGCCGATGCCGGAGTTAATGTGCCTGGCAGAACAGGTAACAAAACTACAGGCAGTTTGTTCCGTATGCGGATCCCCTGCAAGCCGGACGCAGCGTTTGATTGATAAGAAGCCTGCAGGCTATGAGGACCCTGTTATTTTAGTGGGTGCATCGGAATCCTATGAGCCAAGATGCCGTCATCATCATGAAGTACCAGGCAAACAAGAAACGGTACATACACCGATTAACGGTGGTATCGAAAACATAAAAACAAACAGGCTTTAAAAGGAATGAACACCTCCGGAGGAATAAGTGGAATTTGGGGGTGTTTTTGTATGTCAGAAATAAAAGGGTATGGCAGATTAAAGGATGTATGTTCATCTTTGCCGTCTCTTTTTTTCGTTTCCGTCTGATTGTGGTACAATAAACAAATCAAATACTGAGGTAAAAACCTCTTTTAAAAACCTGTTAATGAGGTGAAGAAATTGATCGATCGTTTACAAGCGGTAGAAGACCGATATGACAAATTAAATGAGCTTTTGAGTGACCCGGAAATCGTAAATGACACTAAGAAGCTTCGCGAATATTCCAAGGAACAATCAGATATTCAGGAGACTGTCTTTGCGTATCGAGAATATAAAGATGTACGTTCCCAATTTGTTGATGCGAAAGCAATGCTTGAAGAGAAGCTGGATGCTGAAATGCGTGAAATGGTGAAGGAAGAAGTAGATGAACTTTCCGGACAAATGAAAGAGTTGGAAGAAAAGCTTAAAGTATTGCTAATTCCCAAAGATCCTAATGATGATAAAAACGTTATTATGGAAATTCGCGGAGCAGCCGGCGGTGATGAAGCGGCCCTATTCGCAGGAAGTCTTTATAGAATGTACAGCCGTTATGCTGAGGCACAAGGATGGAAGATTGATGTAATGGATTCAAATCCAACGGGGCTTGGCGGTTATAAAGAAATCATCTTTATGATTAATGGAAATGGCGCATACTCCAAGATGAAATTCGAAAACGGTGCCCATCGTGTACAACGTGTCCCTGAAACAGAATCAGGCGGTCGTATTCACACATCAACAGCGACTGTGGCTTGCTTACCGGAGGCAGAAGAGGTTGAGGTTGAAGTTCATGACAAAGATATCCGTGTAGATACGTTTGCATCCAGCGGACCGGGCGGACAAAGTGTTAACACTACCATGTCAGCTGTACGTCTTACTCACGTTCCTACGGGGATTGTTGTATCCTGCCAGGATGAAAAATCCCAGATTAAAAACAAAGAGAAAGCAATGAAAGTATTGCGTGCTCGTATTTATGATAAATTCCAGCAGGAAGCACAGGCTGAGTATGACAGTGCTCGTAAATCTGCAGTCGGAACAGGGGATCGCTCAGAACGTATCCGTACGTATAATTATCCGCAAAACCGTGTTACAGATCACCGCATTGGATTAACCATTCAAAAGCTGGATCAAATCATGGAAGGCAAATTGGATGAAGTGATTGATGCATTGATTGTTGAGGACCAGGCTAGCCGTCTTCAAAATGCGGAGGATTAAGAATGATGAAAGTGTATGAAGCTCTTCGATGGGCTTCTTCTTTTTTAAGGGAGAATGGCCGTGATGAAAATGCTGGAGAATGGCTGTTGATGAATCAGCTGGGTCTATCCCGTGCTCAAATGCTTGCGAATATGCATGATGAGTTAACGGAAGAGGAAGAAGCTATCTTTATAAAGGATGTAAAAAAGCATGGAATCGAAGCAGTACCTGTGCAGCATATAATTGGCAGCGAGGAGTTTTATGGCAGGACATTTCTGGTGAATGGAGATGTATTGATTCCGCGTCCTGAAACGGAAGAGCTGATATTTCATGCCTTAGCTAAACTAAAAAAGCTTTTCAATCCTGAAGAGAAGCTGGACATGGCTGATATTGGGACAGGCAGCGGGATTATTGCGATTACGATGGCCTTGGAATGCCCAGGTATGAAAGTGACGGCTGTCGATTTGTCAGAGAAAGCATTGAAACAGGCAGCTGAAAATGCTCAACGCCTTCAGGCTGAGGTGGCGTTCTTGCAGGGGGATTTGCTCAAACCATTAATAGATGCTGGTAAAAGGGTGAATGTTCTTCTTTCTAATCCTCCTTATATTCCTGAATCAGATCATGCAATCCTTTCGGATGTGGTTAAAAACCATGAACCTCATCTCGCCTTGTTTGCTGGAAATGATGGCTTGGATTGTTATCGCCAAATTACATCAGATCTGCCAAGTGTACTTGCAGACAAAGCATTGGTTGGATTTGAAGTAGGCGCCGGTCAGGGAGAGCAAGTAGCAGAACTAATGCAAGCTGTTTACCCTGAAGCCCATGTAGAAGTCCTGTTCGATATCAACGGAAAAGATCGAATGGTCTTTGGCGAAATAAAAAGCTGAAACGGCTTGATCAGAAGCGAGGAGCATAAGACAGGGGCTCGGAGGGAGGTGCTCTTCCCTCCCGCAGAGGTCATGCTTATGTCCTGAGCTTCTAGCCGTTGAAGCTAGATTACATAAAAAGCTGAAGAGCCTGTATCGATGAACGAAGACTAAGAACGCCACGTCCTGTGGCAATGTCTTCATGACCAACATCCTGTAGGCCCGCGACGAGCATAAGATGAATACTCGGAGGGAGGCGTTCTTCCCTCCTGTAGAGTATTTGCTTATGACTCGAGCTCCTAGGCCCAGAAGCTGGATTACATAAAAAGCTGAGGCGACTGCCCAGCTCCGACAAGCATAAGGAGAGGCATGAAGGGAGGCTATTAAGGAACAAAGACTAAGAACGCCACATCGTGTGGCAACGTCTTTGTGATCAACTTCCTGTTGACCTCCGTAGTGGCTATCCTTATGACCTCGAGGAGCTAGGAGTCGAAGCTAGATTCTCAAAAATCCGAGATACCGTGTGCCCTGAAAAGATAGATTCCCAATATCTCCTTCTGCTAACATCCCGTAGTCTTTTCCACTTAAAGTCAATTCCATTCGGTCGCCGCTTTCCATCTCAAACGTCGCATAATACCAGGTACTGGACGAATTGTCACTTCCTCTGCTCTCTGATCGTTTGGTGACAACCTTAGCAACTACATTCAGCCTGGGCTGTTTATTATTATGACTCCATTTAGATAGGCTTTTGATGATAATAAATAGAAAAGTGCCAATGACTAAAATAAAAATAATACCAAAGATGATTGGAAATCCAGTTAAAAAAATGCCAAAGAACCCACCATCATCCATCAAAAAATTATCCATTTTTATACTCTCCCTTCCCTTAATTTCAAGAATGCGGTAAATAAAACGCAGTAGAAATAAAATTCAGATAATTATAGTTTAAGATAGAAAAAAACTGTCCACACTGTTTGTAAGTGAAGGGACGGTGTTTACGATGATGGCAAAAAAATATTTGCCTTTAATATATATTGTATTACTTTGTGCGGCAACAATGACTGGAATGATTATACCGAAAAACAGTTCTTCTGCGACAGAAACAGAGGTTCAAGTAATCCCGAATGAAGCGATCCGCTTACGGATCTTAGCAAACAGTAATAAAGAAGCTGACCAGGAATTGAAACGATCCATCAGGGATGAGGTCAATAAAGAAATTAACAAATGGGTAGCAGAATTAACTTCAATTGAGGAAGCCAGAAAAGTGATTGGTTCCCGTTTGTCTGATATAGAAGCTATAGCTGAAGATGTTATGGTCAAAGAAGGTAATGTACAAAAGATACAGGTTGATTTTGGTGAAACTGTTTTTCCAACTAAGCTATATGGACAATATTTATATCCGGCAGGCAAGTATGAAGCTATTAAAATCACATTGGGTGAGGGTCAAGGTGAGAACTGGTGGTGCGTCCTTTTCCCGCCGCTATGCTTTCTGGATTTCAACAGCGGAACAGCTGTAGCAAATGATTCAGCGTATGAAGAGTCAGCTGAAGAAGTTGCGCCAGTTAATAATAGTATGAACGAGGAAACTGCAGAACAAACGCAAACGGATGATCAAAAAATACAACCGATTAAGACTGCCGCCCAAACGGATAAATCGATTGAAAAGGCAGAAGATCAAGAAACGCAAATGGATTACGAGAACCAGTCTGAAGAAGCCGGACAAGATATCGCCCCTCCTGTTTATGAAAATCAGGATGAAGAGCCGGTTAAGGTGAAATTCTTTTTAAAAGAGATCTTGAAGGATTTGTTTTGAGAAACAGAATAGTACTCGGAGCAAATCAAGTTAAAAGTACAAATAGGAAGTGTTGTGCTGGAGCCGAAGTGGTTTCAGAATAGAGCGGGAAACTGGGAAATACCAGCCGAAGTTGAACAGAATTCAGCCGAACTGGCATAGAATTCAGCTGAATTTGCCAAAATAGCAGCCAACCGGATAATCAGCCTGATCCGGTTCTATTTTCCCTATTAATTCATATCCATATAGTAGTTGTGATTTGATAGTGAAGGGAGAATAGAAGGTGTATTATTTATCTATATCAAAAAGTACCGATATTGAAGGAATTGAGCGGTTTGCGGCACCTCAAGGAGTTGAGCTGCATCATGAAGACATTAGTTCAGGAAAATTTGTTTTATTAAAAGAAGAAGGCTCTATTAAAGGAATGATTGGTCTGGAGCCATGTGGAGATTATGGGGTGCTTAGGTCTTTTCTGTTTAAAGAGGAGGCTCAGGTGCAAGTACCTGCCCTGTTTGAAACGATCTTGGCTTTAGCAAAGGAAAAAGGGTTGAAAAAGATATTTCTGATATCGAATAAACTGCAAGCGTTAGGATTTTTTGAGGCTCTTCAATTTGAAAGAGTGAAAAACGGGGAGATTCCTAAAGACGTAAGAGATTCCTCGGTTGTGGAAAAGGTGTGGACAATAAACGAAACATATATCATGGAAAGAGCCCTATAAGGATGAAATTATCCACGATTTTATTGGCTTTATTCACAGACTGTGGATAAAGCTTGTTTTATTGTATAAATTCTTTTATACTTGCAAGGTGATTTTGTGAAAAATGTCGAGGAATCCTTATTTAATAAGTAATTTATAGAGAATGTTGTAGATTGGTGGCAGGTGATAATAGTGGAAACAAAAATGTGGACAGTGGATAAAATTGTGGATAAAGAAGAGGGTTATCCACAATTGATGGATGCGGCCCAAAAATTGAAAGCCGGAGAGCTGATTGCTTTTCCGACTGAAACGGTTTATGGACTTGGTGCAAATGCTTTACTTGGAGGGTCTGTAGCAGCTATTTATGAGGCGAAGGGAAGACCGAGTGATAATCCTTTAATCGTCCATATTGGAGAAAAGGAACAGGTTCATGGATTGGTGGGAGAAATTCCTGCAGTCGCAGATAAACTAATGGAACAATTTTGGCCAGGTCCGTTGACGCTAATTTTCCAAAAGAAAGAGGGCGTGTTCCCGGATGTTGTAACAGCAGGTCTTTCATCAGTAGCTATCCGAATGCCGGATCATCCGGTGGCATTGGATTTACTGAAAAAGGCGGGCTGTCCCACAGCCGCGCCAAGTGCAAATCTGTCTGGTAAACCAAGTCCGACAACAGCAGAGCATGTTCGCGAGGATTTAGATGGTAAAATTGCTGGGATCGTGGATGGAGGTCCAACTGGGGTTGGCTTGGAATCAACAGTACTTGATGTGACTGGCAGTATTCCGCAAATACTTAGACCTGGTGGTATTACGCGTGAACAACTGGAGAAGGTAGTCGGTGAAGTGTCTGTGGACCCTGGCTTGGTGAAGGACAGTGATGCACCGAAAGCTCCCGGTATGAAATATACACATTACGCACCGAAAGCCCCATTGACCTTGGTTGAGGGTACCCCTCAGTTTATCCAAACATTAATAAATGAAGAGCGGGACTTAGGTAAGCGAGTGGGTGTGTACACGGTTGACGAACATGCCCATTTGTATGAAGCTGATGTTATTATTACTGGCGGAAGCCGTGAGCAGCTGGACACTGTGGCTGAAAAAATGTATGGAGTGCTGCGCCAATTTGATAAAGAGCAGCCAGATCTAATTTTCGGAGAAGTGTATCCGGAGGATGGGATTGGGATTGCAATCATGAATCGCTTGAAGAAAGCGGCAGGAGGAAGAATCATCACACAAGACAAGTTCTAATTGATCCGGGACAGGCATATGTTTATTTAGGCTGGTCCCGGGAGGTTACTTGGATGGAACAAACGATGGTTGAATTTTTTGGCCTGCTTTTTATGGCTTTCGCACTCGGAATGGATGCCTTCTCAATTGGATTGGGAATGGGATCGTACAAGCTGAGGCTTAAGCAAGTACTCATCATTGGTTTTACTGTTGGTATTTTTCATGTGTGGATGCCGCTCTTGGGTATCTTTTCAGGAAAGTTATTATCCGCTCAGTTTGGATTGTTTGCCTCATACGCCGGTGCTGGTTTATTACTATTTCTTGGCTTGCAAATGCTGCTCACTGGAATTCAGGGTAAAGGTGAAACGGTTGTGGCTCCAGTTGGAACAGGATTGATTCTATTTGCGATAAGTGTCAGTTTGGATAGTTTCTCAGTTGGACTGAGCCTCGGAATGCTGGGATCCCGAGCGCTGATGACCATCCTGTGCTTTGGCTTTGCCGCCTTTTTCTTGACGGTGTCAGGGTTGTTGTTAGGGAGAAGAGTACATACATATCTCGGCAAATACAGCCTTGTTTTTGGGGGGAGCATCATGTTTGCGGTTGGGTTAAAGATCATCCTGCACCTGCATGGATAAAGATGTGTATCAGATTAATCTGATACATTTTTTTATTGTCCGTAAATATTCTATAATGGGGACAGGAGGGAAAATACGTTGAAGAATATTTTATTCGTTTGTACAGGAAATACATGTCGAAGTCCTATGGCAGAAGCTATTTTGCGAAATTATAATCTGTCTGATATAGAAGTAAAATCAGCAGGGGTTTATGCCTATGGGGGTCAAATGGCATCTGAGTATACGGTTACGGTACTTGATAAACACAAAATTGCGCAGGACCATGCCTCATCTCCATTAAAAGGAGAAGACATCGAGTGGGCAACCTATGTATTAACGATGACAGAAGGCCATAAGCAGTTAATTGCTTCGCATTACCCTCAGGCGATTGAAAAGACGTTTACATTAAAGGAATTTGTAAGTGACGATCCTGGGAACAGAGATATTTCAGATCCATTCGGGGGTAATGAACAAGTATATGAGCAAACTTTCCATGAATTATCTAAATGGATTAAAAAGCTTGTGGAAAAATTAAAAGACTAGATTTAGGATAGAAACTGTGCAGTTCAAATTGAAGGGAGCCATGTTACCATGAAAGTTATCATTGCATCAGATCACGGTGGAATAAATATAAGAAAAGAAATTATGAACCTAATGGAAGAGCTTGAGATTCAATATGAGGATTTTGGATGCGATTGTGAAACATCTGTTGATTATCCAGATTATGCGTTGCCTGTTGCTGAAAGAGTGGCAAAAGGAGAATTTGACAGAGGGATTTTGATCTGCGGTACTGGAATCGGAATGAGCATCGCGGCGAATAAAGTAAAAGGAATTCGTGCAGCATTGGTACATGATATGTTTAGTGCCCAAGCTACAAGAGCTCATAATAACAGTAACGTACTAACAATGGGAGAGCGTGTAATTGGTCCTGGTTTAGCCAGAGAAATTGCCCGCGTTTGGCTGACAACGGAATTTGAAGGCGGCCGCCATGAAACACGGATTGGAAAAATAGCTGAGGCAGAAAAATAAATCTTAGAAGGGCAGTAGAAGAATGAGTGAGATTAATTTAAAAGAAATAAAAACTCAGGTGACTGCCATTCTCGAAGATTTGGAAGCTCATTTTCCGATGAATGGCCGTTTGTTGGTAATTGGCTGCAGTACAAGTGAAGTAATCGGAAAGCGAATTGGTACAAGCGGGACGATGGAAGTGGCACAAGCAATCTTTGAGGCCATATATGATTTTTCTAAACAAAAGGGAGTCTACTTGGCTTTTCAGGGCTGTGAACATATTAATAGGGCTCTGATTATTGAACGAAAGACAGCTATTCAATATAATCTGGATGAAGTATCAGTTGTGCCTGCCCGGAATGCGGGTGGAGCATTGGCCGCTTGTGCATTTGCTAATTTCGAGAATGCAGTTGTGGTTGAGCATATTTGTGCTGATGCAGGCATCGATATTGGGGATACAATGATTGGAATGCATCTGAAGCATGTTGCAGTCCCGTTGCGTTCAGCGATTAGAGAGATTGGGAAGGCGCATGTAACATTTGCTATGACCCGGCCGAAACTGATAGGTGGGCCGAGAGCTCAATATGATAGAGTAAATATTAGAGAAATGTAAGAATTATACGTCAATGGAATAAATGACTATTGTCCTTTTTCGTGCTAGAATTGAAGGGATTAAATTGAAGATTTGTCCGTTTTGACGAAAAGGGAGGAAGCTATAAGATGAGGCATTTGCAAAAGCAAGACTCGCAAGTATTTGATGCAATTCAACAAGAATTGGACAGACAACGCGGTAAGATTGAGCTGATTGCTTCAGAAAACTTTGTCAGCGAAGCAGTAATGGAAGCTCAAGGATCCGTGCTTACGAATAAGTATGCGGAAGGATATCCAGGCAGACGCTATTACGGCGGCTGTGAATATGTGGACGTAGTTGAGGATTTGGCTAGGGAACGTGCCAAAAAGATATTTGGCGCGGAGCATGCAAACGTACAGCCACATTCAGGCGCTCAAGCAAATATGGCTGTTTACTTTACGATTTTGAATCCAGGAGATACGGTACTTGGAATGAACCTATCCCACGGAGGCCACTTAACTCACGGAAGCCCTGTAAACTTCAGCGGAATCCAATACAATTTTGTTGAATACGGTGTTGATGAAAAAACCCATCTTATAAATTACGAGGATGTTAGAGAGAAAGCAATCCAATGTAAGCCTAAATTGATTGTTGCCGGTGCGAGTGCGTATCCACGTTCAATTGATTTCAAGAAATTCCGTGAAATTGCAGATGAAGTAGGCGCCTATTTAATGGTGGACATGGCTCATATTGCAGGGCTTGTTGCAGCCGGTTTGCACCCAAGTCCAGTTCCTTATGCGGAATTCGTCACGACGACAACTCACAAGACATTGCGCGGACCACGCGGAGGAATGATCCTTTGCAGAGAAGAGTTTGCCAAGAAAATAGACAAGTCCATTTTCCCTGGTATTCAGGGAGGACCTCTAATGCATGTAATTGCTGCAAAAGCAGTGGCATTTGGCGAGGCACTTCAGGATTCCTTTACAGATTATGCAAAGGAAATTATAGAGAATGCAAAACGCCTTGGTGAAAGTCTGCAGAAGGAAGGACTTACGCTCGTTTCAGGCGGTACAGATAATCACTTATTATTAATCGATGTCCGCTCCATCAACTTAACTGGTAAAGTAGCAGAAAAGGTACTGGACGATATTGGTATTACAGTGAACAAAAATACGATTCCATTTGACCCAGAAAGCCCATTTGTAACGAGTGGGGTTCGTATTGGAACAGCGGCTGTTACAAGCCGTGGATTCAAATTGGAGGATATGGATGAAATCGCGGCAATCATCAGTCTCGCCCTCAAGAACCATGAGGACGAAGAGAAACTGAAAGAAGCTGCAGAGCGAGTGACTAAGCTATCTGGAAAATATGAATTATACCCTGAGTATTAAGGGTGAATAGAAGAGGTGTTGGTGAGTCTGATAGGACTTATTGACACCTCTTTTTATGATGTTTGGCAGTATAACATGTCGTTTTATATGGTTTGGGCAAAACGATGCTGAATGGGGATCAATGAGCCTGGAAATTTAGGAATGGCTGGAATGAGGAGTGTTTTGGCTGGTAAAATCCGTGGTTCGGCTGAATTAATATTAAAATTGGCTGGAATAATTGCCGCATTGGCTCAATTAATTCTCATTTCCGCTCAATTCACGGAAATTTCACATCCATTTACGTTTCTTTAACGATTTTAACACTTTAAAAAGTGGATAATAGAGAAGAAGGTATAGAATCATGTTTTATTAAAAAACTAATGAAGACTAAAAAGCTGAGGCGACTGCCCAGCTCCGACAAGCATAAGAGGAGGCACGTAGGGAGGCGCTCTTTCCTCCCGTAGTGGCTACACTTATGACCTCGAGGAGCTAGGAGCCGAAGCTAGATTGAATAAAAAGCTGAAACTCATTTAGGGAACGAAGACTAAAATCGCCACGTCCTGTGGCCACGTCTTCATGACCTACATCCTGTAGGCCCGCGAGGAGTATAAGACAGGATCTCGGAAGGAGGTGTACTTCCCTCCTGCAGAGGTCATGCTTATGTCCTGAGCTTCTAGCTGTTGAAGCTAGATTAAATAAACCTTGAATGCGGTAGATTTTGGCATACAGAAACTTAATTGAACTAATGGAGAATTTTCTGTACAATAAAACGAGTGCAAAAATAGGAACATAAAAGTGAGGAGAGATCCATATGGGAAAAGTTTATGTGTTTGACCATCCGTTAATACAGCATAAGTTAACATTTATCCGTGATAAAAATACGGGTACAAAAGAATTCAGAGAATTGGTAGATGAAGTATCTACTTTAATGGCTTTTGAAATCACCCGAGATCTCCCGTTAGAAGAAGTGGAAATTGAAACGCCAGTCAGCAAATCAACATCTAAAACAATTGCGGGTAAAAAAGTAGCCATTATCCCTATTTTACGTGCTGGTCTTGGTATGGTTGACGGCATGATTAAAATTATTCCGGCAGCAAAAGTTGGACATGTAGGTTTATACAGAGATCCAGAAACATTGAAACCAGTTGAGTATTATGTAAAACTTCCTGCTGACGTAGAGGAAAGAGAATTTATTGTAGTTGATCCAATGCTTGCGACAGGTGGATCTGCTGTCGATGCCATTAGCGCAATCAAAAAGCGCGGGGCAAAAAATATTAAATTCGTTTGTCTAGTTGCTGCGCCTGAAGGCGTTAAAGCAGTGGAAGAAGTCCATCCGGATGTCGATATTTTCATCGCTGCACTTGATGAAAAATTGAATGATCACGGCTATATCGTTCCAGGTCTAGGTGACGCGGGCGACAGATTGTTCGGAACAAAATAAAGATAATTTATAGAGGTGTTCATCAGCCGTTTCTGACTGATGAATACCTCTTTTTTTTGCGGATAATTGACTCGTCTTAGATCAAGTAAGTTCTCTGGGCGATACCTCAACTACACCGCTTTAAGGATTCCAGCATATGCTATTCAGGCATAAAAATATGCTGTGATAGCAGAACTGATTTCATTAAAAGCCTAAGATTTTAAATGTTCATCGCGCTCTTTTTTGATTTCTTGAATTCTCTTTATTTCTTCCTGATATTGTTCCTCGACTTCTGATGTGGCCGGAAGGAAGGATTCATTATTATAATCAACCCTTTTTCCGTAACGGATCATTTCATAAATGATCATACCATTATTAGGTTTTCCGTTAATTGTATGCATTGGTATAACGTCAAACAGAACATAATAAATCGCATAGAAAGCAAAGCGATCCCAAAATGTCTTGAACTCCTCAATAAAATGGTTGGCAATTAAAAAGTTGATGAGGAGGGCGATGGATAGGTTCATTAAAATCGGACCTAGATAGATGCAGATGTAAGCAAACTTACTCTTGCGCTTTAATTCATCATACGAAAACCAGCTATATAAGTGGTAGTATTTGCGAATATCGATCATTCCAATTTTTTTGATACGGGGGCCGGAACCAATCGTAAGTCTCGGATTGATTACGCCAAATAACCAGCTGACTAACAGATAGCCTGTCTCCCGAAGAAAAACAACGACAGGCAAGATGATAAAGGCAGAAATCACTAATGACGTAAGATCGGCCAGACCAAACATAACTCTACACATCCTAACTTAAATTACTCATATACCTGACACTCATACCCAGACCTATTTAACATACAAACAGGAAGAATGTGGACATTCATTTTTTTGTAATCAGGAGAATCAATCCATTACCCGAAAATGGAGAACACAGAACAACCACTATTTATTTTTACATGCATAAGAGACTGCCGTTAATCCATTCTAAAAACAAGGATGTGATAATCATTGAAGCAAATTTTAATTGGAGCTTTCATATTTATTCAATTAATAGTATATGCTCCACATAGTTCTGCTGAGGATATAGAGGTGGTGATGATTGAAACAGTAAAAGACACATCAGCTCATCGAGTGGCGAAAGAGCTGATAGAAAAGTATCCAGCAATCAAACCGCGCTATTATTTCAATTTAGTGTGCAACGGCTTTTCTGCTAGCGTACCTTCTATATTAATACCGAGATTAAAAAAGGAAGAATCAGTTTCAGCTATTTTTCTATCGGGTCCAATTAAAGCTACTATTAAAAAGAATTCTCTGCCAAAAGGTCAGCCGCAACTTCAATTCAACCAGCCAATTCAGGCTACGGGCAAAGGTGTAAAGGTCGGAGTGATTGATACGGGAATTGATTATAGGCACCCTGATCTTAAAGCAAACTATAAAGGCGGCTATGATTTAGTGGATCAAGATGAGGACCCAATGGAGACGATGGGGAGCTCTAAAAAAGCAACCATTCATGGGACGCATGTGGCTGGAATTATTGCGGCTAATGGAAAAATGAAAGGGATAGCTCCTGAAGCAAGCATTTATGCATACAGAGCACTAGGGCCGGGAGGATACGGAACAACTGATCAAGTCATTGCTTCAATAGAAAGAGCGGTAAAGGACAAGATGGATATTATCAATCTGTCCTTGGGAGATACGATGAATGGTCCGGATCTTCCTACAAGTAAAGCGCTCGATAAGGTAGTTAAAAAGGGAATAGTGGCTGTTGTAGCAAATGGAAATGATGGACCGGGTATTTGGACGGTAGGTACGCCTGGGACATCAGGGGGAGCGATCAGTGTAGGGGCGAGTTCAGATGCAGGTAAATCGAAGAGGTTGAATTTTACGAAACCATGGGCGGACATTGATTTTCAATTAACAGCAGGCTCCCCCGAGTGGGATTTTTCACATTCTATGATCATGACTTATGCAGGCCTTGGTAAAAGGGAGAATTACGAAAATATCAATGCGAAAAATAAAATTGTGTTAGTGGAGCGGGGAGTAATATCATTTAAAGATAAAGTAAAAAATGCAGTGAATGCCGAAGCTCTGGGTGTAATTATTTTTAATAATGAACCTGGTGAATTAAGCGCTTCTCTCGAAATGAATTCAAAAATTCCCGTAATCACCGTTTCGCAAAAAGATGGGCGAAAAATGAAAAAGGCTCTGGAAAATGGACAACTCACCTGTAGGACAATTGATATAGAAGAAAAAGAGAAATTAGCCTCCTTTAGTTCAAGAGGTCCGGTTATTCATAGCATAGCGATAAAGCCGGATGTAGTAGCACCGGGTGTGAGAATTGAAAGTACGATACCGGGCGGAACGTATCTTTCTTTGCAAGGAACGAGTATGGCTGCTCCTTATGTGGCGGGTGTGTGTGCATTGATTAAAGAGGTTCATCCTGATTGGAGCCCAGAAAAAATCAAATCGGCTTTAATGACCAGTGCTATATCGTTGAAAAATGATAAGGATGAAATATATCATACATTTGAACAGGGAGCTGGTCGGGTAAATGTGAAGGATGCACTGCAAGAGGATACATTTTTAGCTCCGTCATCTGTAACTTTTGGCATGGCAACCAATGGTCGAATGTATAAAGCGAATATAGTAGTAGAAAATAGAAGTAGTAGAAAAAAGCGATATTATTTTTCTATTCCACGTAAGGAAAGATTTATGACATGGAAACTGCCGTTAGCTTTTGTACTTGAAGGAGGCCAAAAGAAGAAACTGGAAGTTCAGCTTGAATTGGATAATTGGAAAGAGAAAAGTGAACTAGATGATGGTTATCTATACCTCAATGAAGCGGGAAGAAATAAGGTGCGCAAGATCCCTTACATTTTTGCAATGACGAAACCTGATTACCCAATTGCTGAAGGGGTAGAGGTTGTTCAAGAGAAAGGCGATCGCAAGATGGAAATAAGTGTTTATTTACCGTTTGGAGCCGATTCTGTAAGATTTACCTTGTATAATGCAGATTCACTTCTTTACATAAAAGATCTAGTAGAAGTGAAAGGTGTTAAAAGAGGGGTACTTAAACAAAAAGTCGACTTACCGGAAAATATCCTCTCAAATTATTACGAAATTGTGACAGAAGTTGAAAAAGACCATCAAAAAGTAGTGCTTAAGAATACAAATTACTTGAAATTTCAGTTAGAATGAAATTTATACACTTATTTTTAACATAATTGATAATTTATTCTAGTATAGGTAATGGATTTCACACCTATCTGAATTGACAATCATTTTTGCCTATTGTATTCTTACATAGGGTATAAATGGTAGGGTTTTCAAATTGACAGACAATTTTCCATTTATATTGTCAATTGTGTTGATTATACACCTCTAATATACATATCTGAGTTGATTCGATACAAAATAATAATCGCAGTGTTTTTCTGCAACGATTTACAATGTCTGCCGGTTTATTATAATTGATCGGCCCAATACTATCGGAATTTTATTGGTAGGTGGCTATAATCATAATCGCTAACAATTGGAACCCCTTATTGTCTCCTGATCGGATTAGTTAGTGAAAGGTGTATATGCTATCCGTTCAAATAACTCTTAATGGAGAAACCTATTCAAATGCTAGAAGTCCACATTGTTTTCAGACGCTATCTGAGGTACACGTTCACCTTATTATCCATTTATGTTATCCTATGGGGAGTAACCCCTTATAAAACAGAAGCCTTGGGAATGACACTTGGCAGTATAATTGGTATTTATAATATTTGGCTTTTATCAAGAAAAACTGCTCAATTAGGTGAGAAAGTGCTTGAGGGAAGCAGCATGAAATCACTTGGGACAATCTCAAGAATGGCAGCTGCAGTTTTAGCTGTCGCCATTGCTATGCGATATCCTGATCAATTTAATGTATTTTTTGTCGTATTGGGATTAATGACGGGTTACCTTGTCATTATGATAGATTTAACAATCCATAACATAAGGCGGGGGGAAAAGAGGTGAATTTAGATTGAATCATGGAGCACCTACAGTCGAATTAATGGGCCTTACTTTTAATCTTGGTAACGTTCTGATGATTACGGTCGCAAGTGTGATTGTATTTTTAATCGCCGTACTGTCGACAAGAAAATTGGCAGTTAAGCCATCTGGTATGCAGAACTTTATGGAGTGGGTCATTGACTTCGTCAGAAACATTATTAATAGCAATATGGACTGGAACACTGGCGGGCGCTTTTTAGTTCTTGGAACGACGCTTATCATGTACATATTTGTTTCAAATATGCTTGGTCTTCCATTCTCAGTTACTTATAACGGAGACCTATGGTGGAAGTCGCCAACAGCCGATCCAGTAGTCGCTTTAACCCTTGCAGTAATGATCGTAGTCCTTACAAACTTCTATGGTATCAAAATGCGAGGCTTTAAAGGGTACAGTAAAAACTTTGTATCACCTATGCCGTTCTTATTTCCGCTTAAGATTATTGAGGAGTTCGCGAATACCCTCACACTGGGCTTGCGTCTATTCGGTAATATTTATGCGGGTGAAATCTTACTCAGCCTACTGGCGGGATCTCTTGCAACAGATTTCTGGAGCAGTGCCCTTGCTATTGGTCCAACCATTGTATGGCAAGGTTTCAGTATATTTATCGGAGCAATCCAGGCATTTATCTTTACGATGTTAACAATGGTTTACATGGCCCACAAAGTCAGCGAAGACCATTAATAATATAAAAAATTTAACTATAGTTATACAAATTAAAGGAGGAACTTCATAATGGATTTGGGAGTTATAGCAGCAGCAATCGCAATCGGTTTAGCAGCTCTTGGAGCAGGTATTGGTAATGGTTTGATCGTATCTCGTACAGTAGAGGGAATTGCACGTCAACCAGAAGCACGTGGTATGCTTCAAACTACAATGTTCATCGGGGTAGCTTTAGTTGAGGCGATTCCTATCATCGCGGTTGTTATCGCGTTCATGGTAATGTAATTGACAATACTGATGGCGGAGAATCTAGGGATTATCTTCGCCATTCCTTTATGTTTACTAAAATCCGGCCGTGAGTTCACGGTTTAAACGTATATGCAATAAAAAAGCAAGCCGTAAAGACTTCTGAAGGGAGTGAAATAGGGGTGTTATTTAATAATTTGGTACTTGGAGCTGCAGCGCATAGCGGTCTAAATACGGGAGATATCATCTTCCAATTAGTCGCTTTCATCATCTTGATGCTTTTACTGAAAAAATTCGCATTTGGTCCTCTTATGGGCATTATGAAACAACGTGAAGAACATGTTGCGAGTGAAATTGAAGTAGCAGAAAAGAATCGTGCAGAAGCAGCTGCTTTGTTAGAAGAACAACGTACTATGCTGAAAGAAGCTCGCCAGGAATCTTTATCTCTTATTGAAGAGGCTAAGAAACATGGTGAAAAACAACGCGAAGAAATCATCGTTGTTGCCCGTCAGGAAGCTGAACGTGTGAAAGAGTCAGCGAAACGTGAAATTGAACAGCAAAAAGAACAAGCTATGGTTCAACTTCGTGAGCAAGTTGCATCCTTGTCTGTTCTAATTGCGTCTAAAGTGATTGAAAAAGAACTTAGTGAAGCTGATCAACAAAAATTGATTAACGATTACATTCAAGAGGCAGGAGAAGAGCGATGAGTAATACAGTTGTAGCAAAACGCTATGCAGATGCTCTTTTCCAAATTGCCAAGGAAGATAATCAAATAGACCGTTTGGAAGGCGAAATGCGGACTTTGAAGGAAGTATTTCTATCAAACAAGGAGCTTACTTTATTCCTTGAGCATCCAAAGGTATCTATGGAGAGCAAAAAAGACGCCATAAGAACGGCTTTTGCTACTATGTCTCCATCTATTCAAAACCTGTTAATGATTCTTGTAGACCGTCATCGCGAGGATATTGTGGCGACTTTGGCAGATGAGTTTATTTTATTAGTAAACGAATACACAGGTGTAGTCGATGCTAAAGTTTATTCTGTCCGTCCTTTAACGAAGCAGGAACAAGAAGGCATTTCAAAGGTTTTTGCCCAAAAAATTGGAAAACAAGCACTGCGCATTGAAAATATCGTAGACAGCAGTCTTCTGGGTGGAATCAAGCTGCGAATCGGTAACCGTATTTTTGATGGTACGGTCTCAGGTAAGCTAGAACGCTTGGAACGTCGTTTGCTGGGTTAATATTAGAAGTTAGGGGTGAAATTCATGAGCATCAGAGCTGAAGAAATCAGCGCGCTGATTAAGAAACAAATTGAAGGCTATCAATCTGATATAGAAATGAGTGAAGTCGGCACCGTAATCGTTGTTGGTGACGGTATCGCGCGTGTTCATGGATTGGACAACGTCATGTCCGGAGAGCTGCTTGAGTTCTCAAACGGTGTAGTTGGTATGGCGCAAAACTTGGAAGAAAATAACGTCGGTGTTATTATCCTCGGTCCTTTCCGCGACATTAAAGAAGGAGACGAAGTACGCCGTACAGGCCGCATCATGGAAGTACCAGTAGGTGAGGCTATTATCGGACGTGTCGTTAACCCTCTTGGACAACCACTTGATGGTATGGGTCCAATCGCTACAACTGCAACATTACCGATCGAAAACAATGCACCGGGTGTAATGGATCGTAAGTCTGTACACGAGCCTTTACAAACAGGTCTTAAAGCGATCGATGCCCTTGTTCCTATCGGACGTGGACAACGTGAATTAATCATTGGTGACCGTCAAACAGGTAAAACATCTGTAGCGATTGACACCATTTTGAATCAAAAAGATGAAAACATGATTTGTATCTATGTAGCAATCGGTCAAAAAGAATCAACAGTTCGTGGAACAGTTGAAACTTTCCGTAAGCATGGTGCATTGGATTACACAATCGTTGTTTCAGCATCTGCATCTCAACCAGCTCCATTGCTATACTTGGCTCCTTACAGTGGGGTAACAATGGGTGAATATTTCATGCGCCAAGGCAAGCATGTCCTTGTTGTATATGATGATTTATCTAAGCAAGCAGCAGCATATCGTGAGCTTTCCTTGTTGCTTCGTCGTCCTCCAGGCCGTGAAGCATTCCCAGGGGATGTATTCTACTTGCACTCCCGTCTATTGGAGCGTGCTGCTAAATTGAACGACACACTTGGTGCGGGTTCAATCACAGCATTACCGTTCGTTGAAACACAAGCTGGAGATATCTCCGCTTATATCCCAACAAACGTTATCTCCATCACAGATGGACAAATCTTCTTGCAATCTGATTTATTCTTCTCCGGCGTACGTCCTGCGATTAATGCGGGTCTATCCGTATCCCGTGTAGGTGGATCAGCGCAAATTAAAGCAATGAAAAAAGTTGCCGGTACTCTACGTTTGGACTTGGCATCATTCCGTGAGCTTGAAGCATTCTCCCAATTCGGATCTGACTTGGATAAAGCAACTCAAGCGAAATTAAATCGTGGTCAACGTACAGTTGAAGTATTAAAACAAGATCTTCATAAGCCATTGCGTGTAGAACAACAAGTATTAATTCTATACTGCTTGACTCGTGGATTCTTAGATGATATTCCATTGGCTGATATCAGGCGTTTTGAAGCTGAAATCATTGAATGGACTGCACGTAACCACAACGAATTATTTGAACATATCCGCACTACTGGCGATCTGCCAAAAGAAGAGGATATGAAAGCAGCAATCGCTGAATTTAAAAAACAATTTGTTGTATCGGAATAACAGGATAGGCATTTAATAAAGGATGGTGAGAAGAAATGGCATCATTACGTGATATAGATGCGCGTATAAAATCAACGAAAAAGACGAGCCAAATCACAAAAGCCATGCAAATGGTTTCCGCCTCCAAATTGAATCGTGCCGAAGCAAACGCGAAAGCTTTTGTACCGTACATGGAGAAAATCCAAGAGGTCGTAGCGAGCATTGCGAATGGAAGCTCGGATGCATCTCATCCGATGCTGGTCACTCGTCCTGTGAAAAGAACCGGATATCTGGTTATCACTTCCGATCGCGGATTAGCTGGACCATATAATAGTAGTGTCTTAAGAAAAGTTTATCAGACAATCAATGAACGCCATAAATCCCCGGATGAATACGGTATTATCGTTCTTGGGCGGGTGGGAAGTGAATTCTTCCGTATCCGCGGTATGAACGTTATCCAGGAAATGGTCGGATTGTCTGATCAGCCAAGCTTTGATGACATTAAAGAAATAACCGCCAGTACGGTAAAGTTATTCGCAGACGAAACTGTTGACGAAATCTATATGTACTACAACCACTTTATTAGTGCTATTTCCCAAGAAGTAACGGAAACTAAACTTTTACCTCTTGGAAGTGTAGAAAGCGATGCTGTAGCTACACTTTACGAATTCGAACCAAACCAGGAAGAGATTCTTGAAGTGTTACTGCCACAATATGCTGAGAGTTTAATATATGGCGCATTGTTGGATGGTAAGGCAAGCGAACACGCATCACGGATGACAGCAATGAAGAGTGCAACTGATAATGCTTCTGAGCTTATCGGCTCTCTAACATTGACATACAACCGTGCACGCCAAGCTGCAATTACACAAGAAATTACCGAGATTGTCGGCGGAGCCGCTGCACTCGAATAGATAAAATGGAAATATAGATTCGAACATTCACACGGCATAGAGTAAATAGGAGGGAATGGAATGAACATAGGACGCGTTACTCAAGTCATGGGTCCGGTTGTCGACGTTAGATTTGAAAACGGCAAACTACCTGAGATCTATAACGCTCTGAAGATCAACATTTCCAAAGGAGCGCCTGCTGATGAGGCAGAATACCTTACTTTGGAAGTTGCTCTTCACTTAGGCGATGATACGGTTCGTACGATTGCAATGGCTTCTACAGACGGATTAGTCCGTAATGCAGAAGTAATCGATACAGGAGCACCAATTTCTGTACCGGTTGGAGACATAACACTTGGTCGTGTATTCAACGTATTGGGTGAAAAAATTGATTTAGATGCTCCTTTAGAAGGCAACTATCAAAAAGATCCAATCCACAGAGAAGCTCCAAAATTTGAAGAGTTATCTACTGAAGTTGAGATCCTTGAAACAGGTATCAAAGTAGTAGACTTACTTGCACCTTACATCAAAGGTGGAAAAATCGGATTGTTCGGTGGTGCCGGTGTAGGTAAAACTGTATTAATCCAAGAATTAATCAACAATATCGCCCAAGAACACGGTGGTATCTCCGTATTCGCAGGCGTTGGAGAACGTACTCGTGAAGGAAATGACCTTTACCACGAAATGACTGACTCCGGTGTTATCAAGAAAACAGCCATGGTCTTCGGACAAATGAATGAACCGCCTGGTGCACGTATGCGTGTTGCCTTGACAGGTTTGACAATGGCTGAGTATTTCCGTGATGCACAAGGTCAGGACGTACTTTTCTTCATCGATAACATCTTCCGTTTCACACAAGCCGGTTCAGAGGTTTCTGCCCTGCTTGGACGTATGCCATCTGCCGTTGGTTACCAACCAACATTGGCTACAGAAATGGGTCAATTACAAGAACGTATTACATCCACTAACGTGGGTTCTGTTACATCTATTCAAGCAATTTACGTACCAGCCGATGACTACACGGATCCGGCTCCGGCTACAACATTTGCCCACTTAGATGCAACAACAAACCTTGAGCGTAAACTTTCTGAAATGGGTATTTACCCAGCGGTGGATCCGTTGGCATCTACTTCCCGTGCGCTTTCTCCTGAAATCGTTGGAGAAGAACACTATGAAGTTGCCCGTAGCGTTCAATCTACATTACAACGTTACAGAGAGTTGCAAGATATTATTGCCATTCTAGGTATGGATGAATTGGGAGAAGAAGATAAATTAGTTGTTGCCCGTGCACGACGTATTCAAAACTTCTTATCTCAAAACTTCCACGTAGCTGAACAGTTTACTGGTCAAAAAGGTTCTTATGTACCAGTTAAAGAAACTGTTAGAGGCTTCAAAGAAATCCTTGATGGTAAATACGACAACCTTCCTGAAGATGCATTCCGCCTAGTTGGACGCATTGAAGATGTTGTAGAAAAAGCTAAGCAAATGGGCGTTGAGGCTTAACCGAAGGATCTTATAGGAGGGCGCATATATGAGAACGATTAAAGTTTCTGTAGTTACTCCTGGCGGTCCTGTGTTGGATGAAGAAGTAGAAATGGTCAGTACGAAAGCAAAAACGGGGGAACTTGGTATTCTTGCCGGACATATTCCAATGGTAGCTCCACTTGATATCGGTTCCGTTCGTTTAAAAACGGGTAACAATACAGAATGGGTTGCTGTATCCGGTGGATTCATGGAAGTCAACGGTGAAGAAGTAACCATACTCGCACAGTCAGCTGAACGTGCTGAAGATATTGATACTGCTCGCGCCAAACAGGCTAAAGCACGTGCTGAAAGACGACTTCAAGACAGACAAGTTGAAATTGATGCACATCGTGCTGAATTGGCACTTAAGCGTGCTTTAAACCGTCTAGATATTGCTGAACAAAGACAACGTTAAACGTTGAATAAACTCCAGGGGAGAGGGGCCCCTGGAGTTTTTTTGTACATAACTTGGCAAATGAGAAATATATATAGGATATGAGGAAGGAAGAATGGAACAAGTGGGATGAGAGGACTTTGTCTCTTGCTGTTGGTTCGGTGGGAGGTCGGTCATAGGTCGGTGGTAGATGGGTGAAAGATCGGTGATAGGTATGCGGAAGGTGGGGGAAAGGAGCTCTGGGGTACCTATCAGGCACCTATGCCCTACCTATACTGGGGTAAAGGCCGGTCATAGGTGTGTGAAAGGTGGGGGAAAGGAGCTCTGGGGTACCTATCAGGCACCTATGCCCCACCTATACCGGGGTAAAGGTCGGTCAAAGGTATGTAGAAGGTCGTAGAAAGCTCTGCTATCAACTACCTATGAGCCACCTATCATCCCCACCTATCCAATAAAAATTGAGATAAAAGTGGTATGACCAAAATCACCATATCATATCGACACGTATATATCAGAATGTTATAATGTATACGGTTACATATTGAATATTTAGAAAATTTTAGTGGGGAAAATGGGGGGATGAGATTGGCATCACTACATTGGTATCAGAACAATTATATAATCGTTCTGGTTTTTTTATGCCTTGGAATATTGCTTCCAATTGTAGCATTGTCTTTGGGAAAGTTATTAAGACCTCACAAACCTACCGACGCAAAAGGTACAACTTACGAAAGTGGCTTGGAGCCCTTTCATGATTCAAGGGTTCAATTTAATGTACGTTATTATATCTTTGCCCTGCTGTTTGTTTTATTTGATGTAGAGACCGTATTTCTTTATCCATGGGCGGTAGCCTATGAAAAATTAGGCGTATTTGCATTAATTGAAATGCTGATTTTTGTGTTGATGCTTGTACTTGGATTACTCTATGCCTGGAAAAAGAAGGTGCTGAAATGGAATTAAAATTGGAAGAGCTCTCTCCAAGGGAGAAGGATGAACTGCAACGTACGATATTTTTGGCAACACTGGAACAGGTAAAGGGATGGGCGAGAGGAAATTCCCTATGGCCACTTACATTTGGACTGGCATGCTGTGCTATTGAAATGATGGCTGTTGGTTCCTCGCATTATGATGTTGATCGATTTGGTTCCTTTTTTCGTACATCTCCACGTCAATCAGACGTCATGATTGTTTCAGGGACTGTGACAAAGAAAATGGCTCCTATTTTAAGAAGACTGTATGACCAAATGCCTGAACCGAAGTGGGTCATCGCGATGGGTTCCTGTGCTACCGCAGGAGGTCCATATGTGCGCTCCTATAGTGTAGTGAAGGGAGTCGACCAAATAGTGCCGGTTGATGTCTATATACCAGGATGTCCTCCCAATCCTGCAGCTCTCATATATGGAATCAATAAATTGAAGGAAAAGATTAAATATGAGGCAAAAACTGGGAAGAAGGTGTTGTAGTTGAGCGAAAAAGACTTATCCCAGCAAAAGAAAGAGGCAGCAGAAAAGGCGAAGGAAGCAGCCAAACAAAAGCTTGCTGAAAAGCAATCCTCCGAGCAATCACCTAAAGCAGATCCTCATCAAGATAAAGATGATATCGCTCTCGCGAAAGCAAAAGCGGCAGCCGCGGCCAAGGCAAAGGCAGCTGCAATAGCGAAGCAAAAACGGACAGAGGGAGAAGCAAACTCTGAGTCCACCACACCGCCAGAGGAAACAGAAAAAGAAAAAGCCATCGCCCTCGCGAAAGCAAAAGCAGCAGCCGCAGCCAAGGCAAAAGCAGCCGCAATAGCGAAGCAAAAACGAATAGAGGGAGAAGCAAACTCCGAGAACGCCACACCGCCAGAGGAAACAGAAAAAGAAAAAGCCATCGCCCTCGCGAAAGCAAAAGCGGCAGCCGCAGCCAAGGCAAAGGCAGCTGCATTGGCGAAGCAAAAACGAACAGAGGGAGAAGCAAACTCTGAATCCACCACATCGCCAGAGGAAACAGAAAAAGAAAAAGCGATCGCCCTCGCGAAAGCAAAAGCGGCAGCATTGGCGAAGCAAAAACGCACAGATGGAGAAGCAAACTCTGAATCCGCCACACCGTCAGAGGAAACAGAAAAAGAAAAAGCCATCGCCCTCGCGAAAGCAAAGGCGGCAGCCGCAGCCAAGGCAAAGGCAGCTGCATTAGCGAAGCAAAAACGGACAGAGGGAGACACCGAATCCACCAAACCACTAGAAGAAACAGAAAAAGCCAAAGCAATTGCAGTAGCAAAGGCAAAAGCCGCGGCAGCAGCCAAGGCGAAATCAAAACTTGCCGAAAAAACATCCGCACCTGCATCAGAAGAAGCGCCATCTCCAAATCAATCCCTGCTTGATACCTATCGAACGATACTTGAAACCAATATTGGAACTGAAATTTTGGAAGATGCCTATATTAATAGGCTTTCTAAGGATGTACCAACGATTGTTTTAAAAAAGGAAGCATACTATCGAACTCTCGAATTTTTACGAAAAAATGAGCAACTGAAGTTTAATTATTTATCTGAGATTCACGGAACAGACTTTGTCACCCATTTCGAGGTATATTTATATTTGTATTCATTTCCATATCAGCGTGAAATTGTCATTAAGGTCAAGGTGGATCGAGAGCAGCCAGAGCTGGAATCTGTCGTGCCGTTATGGATAGGTGCAAATTGGGCAGAGTCAGAAATATATGATTTGCTGGGCATAACGTTTACAGGCCATCCGAACTTAGAACGAATACTACTTGGGGAAGACTGGGTTGGTCATCCACTGCGCAAGGATTATGAGCAGTATGATGATGTGGAGGTGTAGGAGGGCATGATTCGAACGGAAGAAATGCTTTTGAATGTAGGGCCGCAGCATCCAAGTACACATGGTGTTCTGCGGATTGTCGTTAAAATTGATGGAGAAATCATTACCGAGGCAAAACCGGTTATTGGCTATTTACATAGAGGAACGGAAAAGCTGGCGGAGAACCTGCAATACACTCAAATTATTCCCTACACCGACCGGCTTGATTATTTATCTGCCATGACCAATAACTATGTGCTCTGCCATGCGGTCGAAACAATGATGAAGATTGAAGTGCCGGACCGGGCTGAGTATTTAAGGGTTATGGCCATGGAACTGGGGCGGATATCGAGCCATCTTGTGGCATGGGGGACATTCGTGCTGGATTTGGGAGCGACCAGTCCATTTATCTATGCATTCAGGGAAAGGGAAATGATTCTTAATTTCCTGAATGAGCTATCTGGTGCCCGACTGACATTTAATTATATGCGTGTTGGTGGTGTGAAATGGGATGCACCGGATGGATGGATTCAAAAGGTGGCTGAATTTATTCCATATATGCGTGAACAGCTGCAGGGATACCGTCAACTGGTAAGCGGAAATGAGATCTTTTTGACACGGGTGAAGGGTATAGGAATTTACTCCGCTGAAGAAGCGATTGCCTATTCATTAAGCGGTCCAAATTTAAGATGCACAGGTGTGAAACAGGACTTACGAAAAACGGCTCCTTATTCGATTTATGACCGTTTTGATTTTAAAATAGTTACACGTGAAACAGGGGATGTGTTATCCAGATATGAAATTCGTCTGGATGAAATCGAAGAATCCTTAAAGATTCTTGAACAATGTATTGAACAATTTCCTTCTGATGGGCCTGTTATGGCTAAGGTTCCAAAAATAATAAAGCCGCCAAAAGGGGAAGGGTACGTCCGAATTGAATCACCAAGAGGAGAAATCGGTTGTTACATAGCGAGCGAGGGAAAAAAAGAGCCGTACCGTCTTAAATTCAGGCGCCCGTCTTTTTACAACCTGCAAATTTTGCCGAAGTTATTAAAGGGAGAAAATATCGCCAATCTGGTTGCAATATTGGGTGCAATTGATATTGTCCTTGGGGAGGTTGATGGGTAATGATTCAAAATTTACTTACCTCAACTCCGAGCTGGAGTTCATTTGCAGTCTTTGCTGGTTCGGCAATTGTACTCATGTTCGTCATACTGGGATTCGTGACATTTGCCATTTTAGCAGAGCGAAAGGTTATGGGGTATATGCAGCTGCGCCATGGACCCAATCAGCTTGGAGGGAAATGGGGCTTACTCCAGACAGTTGCAGATGTCCTCAAATTGCTACTTAAGGAAGATACGATTCCGGATCAGGCTGATAAACCATTGTTTAAATTGGCTCCCTTTATTGCGTTTGCACCTGCGATGGTTGTTGTAGCTACATTGCCATTCACAGAAGCTCTGCAATTTGCGGATTTGGGTGTAGGGTTGCTCTATTATATTGCAGTATCTGGGGTTAGTACAGTTGGGATATTGGCAGCAGGATGGGCTTCCAATAATAAATATTCCTTAATGGGCGGGATGCGTGCAGGTGCACAAATGATTTCCTATGAGGTTCCGCTCGTCATGTCTGTGATTGGGATTGTTCTCTTAACAGGCAGCTTAAATTTAAATGATATTGTAGAATCCCAGGCAGGTGTTTGGAATATTATCCGCCAGCCAATTGCGTTTGTTGTCTTTCTGATAGCGGCAGTAGCAGAATTAAATCGCGTTCCTTTTGATTTATCCGAGGCTGAATCGGAGCTGGTAGCAGGATTTCATGTTGAATATTCGGGTTTTAGATGGGCATTCTTTATGCTTTCAGAGTATGTGTACATGTTTGCGATGGCCACATTGACTGTAATCCTGTTTTTTGGAGGGTGGCAGCCTCTCCCGTTCCTTGATTGGATTCCAGGTGCCGTTTGGTTCAGCTTGAAATGGTTTGCGGTCACGTTTTTCCTAGTTTGGATTCGTGTGACGTTCCCACGTTTACGAGCAGATCATTTAATGGAGTTTGGCTGGAAGGTGTTATTGCCGGTTGCCTTACTAAATATCTTTGTAACAGCATTAGTCATAAAAATAATAGCCTAAGATAGAGAGAGTAATAGAGGGAGGGAGAAAAAAATGTTCGGTTTAGCTAAGGGTCTGAAGTACACACTGAAGAATTTATCTCGTGAAAAAGTGACCTACGATTATCCAAATGAGTCGATTATGGTACCCGATCGTTTCCGCGGCATTCAAAAATTTTATCCCGAAAAATGCATTGTATGTAATCAATGTATGAATATTTGTCCAACAGATTGTATTCATCTGACAGGTAAAAAACACCCTGACTCTACTAAAAAAGGCAAAATTATCGATACCTATGATATAAATTTTGAGATTTGTATACTATGTGATTTATGTACAGAGGTTTGTCCAACTGAAGCCATTGTAATGACGAATAATTTTGAACTGGCGGAGTATAGCCGGGATGAGTTATTTAAGAATCTGGAGTGGCTTGATGAAAATGACGAAAATATTCGAAAGGTGAATCAATAATGAGTGGAGAAATGACAGCATTCATTGTGCTGGGATTAATAGCAATCTGCGGCGCTGTGCTGATGATCCATCTAACCAAGGTCATGCATATGATGGTGTCACTTGTGTTTACCTTTATCAGCATTGCCGGAATCTATGTGTTACTGTCAGCAGAGTTTGTGGCAGTAGTCCAAATCATGATTTATTCTGGAGCAATCACAATCATTATGCTTTTTGGAATTATGCTGACCAATCACCGCGACCCAAGTGTAACAAAGGCAAGCATGTGGAGGAAAGCCTTTGTCCTAATAGGGGTTTTGGGCTTTGCAGGTGCAGTCTATGCAGGCATTTATAATTTAAACTTTGCAGAGACTGTCAATACAGCGAGCGGCGAGACAGATCTGGTCAGTCAATCGAGTACCCTGCATTTAAATAATACAGAGAAAATTGGGATTGCTATTTATACGAAATTTGTGATTCCATTTGAGCTTGTATCCGTATTGCTGCTGGTTGCCTTGGTAGGTGCTGTCGTATTGGCGAAAAAAGATTCTCAGAAGGAGGAGGAGAAATGACTTCAGTTCCGCTTCCTGCCTATTTAACACTAGCGTTGACACTATTCTGTATTGGGCTTTATGGTGCTCTGACAAAGCGAAATATAATTATTGTCCTCGTATCGATTGAATTAATGCTAAATGCCGTGAATATCAATCTAGTAGCTTTCAGTAAGCTTGGACCGGCCCCTGCCATAACCGGGCAGGTATTTGCTTTGTTTGCGATTGCAGTAGCAGCTGCCGAGGCTGCAGTAGGACTCGCGATTTTATTTTCACTTTATCGGAATCGAAAAACTGTCAATATAGATGAAATGGACACATTGAAAAATTAACGTCAATGGATAACACGAATTGAAGAGGGGAACTGCTGCTCTTCAATCATAAGGGGAAATGTTTATATGATGAAGCTTGTATGGGTCATTCCTCTTTTCCCGCTCCTGTCATTTGTGCTTCTGCTTGTGGTTGGAAAGAGGCTGAAGGCTTCGAGTGCATACATAGGGATTGGCTTCACGTTACTTACTTTCCTTTTCTCCCTCCTGGTTCTCATTGGCCGCCTTCAATCACCAGACTATCGCTCTGTAGTGGATTGGCTAAGAATTGGTGAGAACCAAGTGACAATGGGGGTAGAGGTAAACCAATTAAATGCGTTGATGCTGGTGATTGTTTCACTTGTAAGCTTACTGGTACATATTTATTCAATTGGGTATATGCAAGGCGATGGAAGGGTGCCTGTTTTCTTTGCTTATTTGGGGCTGTTTACATTCGCCATGCTGGGTTTGGTGGTTTCACCGAATCTCCTGCAGCTCTATATCTTTTGGGAATTGGTCGGATTGGGATCATTCCTGTTGATTGGCTTTTATTTTTACAAGGATGCTGCCAGGCGCGCAGCTAAAAAAGCGTTTATTATGACCAGAATTGGAGATATCGGACTTTTAATCGGCATTATCATCTTATTCTGGAAAACAGGCAGCTTTGAGTATGAAGCGATTTTCTCAGCTGTAGAAAATGGAGTCCTGACTTCAGGCTGGATTACAGCCACAGCGCTGTTGATTTTTATTGGTGCTATCGGGAAATCTGGCCAGTTTCCATTACATACATGGCTTCCTGACGCGATGGAAGGCCCGACTCCCGTATCGGCATTAATCCATGCCGCTACCATGGTGGCAGCCGGCGTCTATTTAGTCGCAACGATGTTTCCTCTGTTTGCAGCGAGTGAAACAGCCATGCTGACTGTAGCGATTGTTGGTGCGTTTACAGCCATCTTTGCCGCTGCAATTGCCACAGTCCAAAAGGATATTAAACGGATCTTGGCTTACTCCACGGTCAGCCAGCTCGGCTATATGATGCTCGCACTTGGGACAGCAGGCTATGTGGCCGGTGTATTCCATTTAACGACTCATGCATTTTTTAAAGCACTATTGTTCCTGGCAGCCGGCAGTGTCATCCATGCTGTTCATACTCAAAATATCGACGAGATGGGTGGCTTGTGGAAAAAATTACGGCGAACTGGTCCATTGTTTTTAATCGGGACATTGGCCTTAACCGGATTTCCACTCCTATCAGGATTCTTTAGTAAGGATGAGATTCTTATATCTGTTTGGGAGAGCGGCCATACCGTCCTATTTATAGTTGCATTACTAACATCCATTTTGACGGCTTTTTATATGTTCCGCCTGTTCTTTATCGTATTTTGGGGACCATCATGTAATGAAACAAAGGATGTGCAGGAATCACCTGGTTCCATGACAGCTCCGATGATGATACTTGCTGTACTTTCTATCTTTGCAGGCTATGTTAACACCCCGTGGTTTGGAACTTTTCTTGGGGATTGGCTGGCTGATGGGAACCGATATCTGGACCATGCACATATAGAGGGGCCAATTTGGATACCTATTGTGGCAACTCTTGCCTTTTTAATTGGAAGCGGCACCGCCTGGCTGATTTATGGTAAAAGGAAAAGTGTCGGTGTGGAGAAGGAAGTTCCGGGACCGCTTTATCAAATACTGGAGAACAAATTTTATATCGATGAATTTTACGAGTTTACAATTGTGCGGATGGTGAAGGGCTTCGGAATGATTCTCTCCTGGGTTGAAAAATATATCCTGCAGGGAATTGTGTCATCTGTTTCTTACTTGATCAATTTTGGCGCTACTAAAGGTGCCAATGCGCATAATGGCCAAATGCAGATATATGGGACGATTGCTCTGATTGGCCTGGCTGCCGTACTTGTGATCTTTGCATGGACAGGAGGGTATGTCAGATGAACCCATATATTCTTAGTTTGCTCGTTTTCTCCCCTTTGCTAGGGATAGCTGGATTAATGTTTGTTTCGAAAAACAATGAAAACGCACTGAAACGATTAGGTATATTGGGAACCATTCCACCATTGATTCTTACAATCTACCTATATAGTGAATATCTATCTGGAACGAAATTTACGGTGTTTTCGGTTTTTCATAAGTGGTTTCAATTAGGAGGCGGGGGAGTTAGGCAAAGTCAATTATATGCCATACCCTTTGAACTGAGCCTGAACGGAATCTCCCTTGTGATGGTAATTCTTACAGCGATTTTATCAACATTGGCAGCACTAGCCTCTGTTCTTCAGATAAAAAAAGAATGGAAGGGCTATTTTATTCTTCTTCTCTTATTAGAGGTTGGTATGCTGGGTGTCTTCCTATCTCAGAATCTGATTTTATTCTTCCTCTTCTTTGAGGTTACCTTGGTGGCCATGTTCTTCTTGATTGGGAAATGGGGTTATTTCGACAAAGAAAAAGCCGCATTTAGCTTCTTGATTTATAACGGCTTAGGCTCTTGTATCCTCTTGTTTGTCATCATGGTACTTTTTGCGAGAACCGGCACAGCCAATATTGAGATATTGGGGCAAATCTTATCAGTTGGCGGGCAGACGCTTCTAGCTCCAATCAGTACAGAATTGAAATATATCCTCTTTACGGGGATTGTCATCGCTTTTGGAATCAAGCTGCCGATTTTTCCGTTCCATTCCTGGATGCTGCGAGTCCATGTACAGGCGCCTCCAGCAATTGTTATGCTGCATGCCGGAGTATTACTGAAGATTGGTGCTTATGGGTTAATCAGATTTGGAATGGGATTGTTCCCAGGTGAGTTTAAAGAGATGGCCTTTTGGATTGCTTTGCTTGGCGTCATTAATTTCCTATATGGTGCTTGGCTTGCTTTGCAACAAACGGATTTCAAGCTCGTGCTGGCCTATTCCTCAATCTCTCATATGGGAATTGTCCTTATGGGACTGGGGGCATTAAATACAGCAGGAATTCAGGGTGCTTTATTTCAGGTTGTATCTCATGGCTTGATCGCCGCCTTGCTTTTTTTACTGGTTGGCTTTCTTTATGAAAGAGTCGGAACTACAAATCTGAAAGAACTTGGTGGATTGGCTAAATCTATTCCGGTTTTCTCGGGGATTTTACTGGCAGGAGGGATGGCTTCACTCGGTTTGCCGGGGATGTCCGGTTTTATCAGTGAATTCATGGCGTTCATGGGATTGTTTAAGACCGAACCAATCCTTGCTGCCATTGGTACGTTAGGAATTGTATTGACTGCTGTTTACGTGCTGCGTGCCGTTCTAAATATGACATTTGGAGCGCCCAAGAACGAGTTATCCATCGCCGACTTAAAACCGAACGAAGCGGTACTGGCATTTGTATTACTTGGTTTTATTATTTTGATCGGCGTCTGCCCTGCCATCCTGGAAGGACCGCTTCAGGCTGAAATTGCTGACATGATGACAGGGATAGGGGGTGACTAAGATATGGATATGGAAACATTACTGTCGATGAACTGGAATTTAATGATACCTGAATTTATAATCCTTGGTGCAGCGATCATCCTCTCTATATTGGATTTATGCATGCCTAAACAATTTGGAAGAAAGGTACTTGGCTGGTTTGCTTTTGGTAGTATCGGGCTTGCCATCATTTCTTTAATTGGCTTATTCCCATTGGAGGCTGGCTCGATTTTGTATGATACATTCCGATTGGACGCCTTTGCCAAAGCATTTAAGCTTATACTTTTGATTGGATTAGCCTTTGTCATGGTGCTGGCTGTGGTACATAAACCGAGAGCTGGGATGCAGCCGTATCAGGCAGAATTTTATTATTTACTTCTAACTGCTTTATTAGGTGCCATGATCATGACATCAAGCGGAGATTTGATTACATTATTTGTGGGGCTAGAGCTTTTGTCCGTTTCATCCTATATTCTGGCTGGAATGCAGAAAAATAACCGAAAATCAGCTGAAGCTTCAATGAAATATGTGGTCAATGGGGGAATCTCGACAGCCATCATCCTGTTTGCACTGAGTTATATGTACGGCGTGAGCGGGACGACGAATATATTCGAAATTGGAACTATATTTGCCACCCAAGAAAACTCGCAGCTTCAATATATTGCTGGACTATCCTTCTTTATTTTCGTAATCGGGATATCCTTCAAGCTGGCAACCGTGCCTTTCCATATGTGGGCACCTGATGTATATGAAGGATCGCCGACGCCGGTGACTGCCTTCTTGAGTATTGTTTCAAAAGCAGCAGGCTTTGCGCTTTTACTTCGTATCGTTGTTACCGTGTTTTTAACAGCAACAATGGATGATATCGGATTCCTATCGATTTTTACGGCCAATCAAAACTATCTGGCTGTCCTGGCTAGTATAACGATGATTGCCGGAAATCTAATTGCATTAAGGCAAAAGAATCTGAAACGAATGCTTGCTTATTCAAGCATTGCCCATGCAGGATATTTGCTTGCTGCGGTTACAGCCTTTGGAGAATATACGATTGAATCGATTTGGTACTATTTTGCTGCATACATCCTAATGATGACCGGGGCCTTTGCCGTCATCCAATTCATAGCAGAAGATAGGAAGATTGGGGACGAGGATCAATATATGATGGCCGGCCTGTATAAAAAATCACCATTTTTGGCGGTTTCCATGTGTATTTTCATTCTCTCCATGGCAGGAATTCCTGGTACGGCAGGATTCATTGCAAAGCTGAATATTTTCATGAACCTTTTTGCGAAGGAACAAGGCCATTATATACTGGCAGCAATCATGCTGGTGACTACCGTAATTTCCTATCTCTATTACTTCAACATCATTGTCCATCTCTTTATGAGGACGGAAGAAGAAACAAAAGGTAAGATGAAAATATCAGTCATCCACTATGTAATCGGAATTTGTGCTGTGGGATCGATCCTGTTCGGATTATTCCCTCATTATTTGCTCGATTTCTTCCATCAGAACTTCACGGATATATATCAAATGTTAAAATAAATTTACATGACCAGGAGGGAAAATACCTCCTGGCTTTTTATTTGTTTTCTTTGTAAAGAAAACTTAATAATTACCATTAAATTGTGAAGAAGTGAATCTAGCTATTAACAGGTGTTATGTTGTAAAATAATATTATGCGTGCCTAAATATGTCTGTTTATTACATTATTTGATAGAATCCGTTTATTTCATACGATTTAGATTCTTTTTGTTAGAAAATGTCGATAATTTGTAGAAAAAGAGGAACGGTCCTTTTAAATATGGTACACTGAATTCGTATATCTTTAGTTTTGAAAGGAAAAAAGACCATGAATTCATTCGGAATGCAAGCTTTGCTCAGTATTGTGAGTCATTTGTTTTTTATAGCTGTTACATGGTGGGCATTACAAGCGCTGCACTTTGATAAGCTGCTGAGAGCAGGAAGAGTATTTCAGGCAAGAGTGCTGTATATATTGCTGACCATTACCATCGGTTCAGCAGTCAGCGGATTTTTTCTTGATTACTGGAGTTATGCTCAGCAATTAACGAATCTCTTTAATTAACCGAAGCTGTCAGAAAGTGACGAACGGATTTCTGTATGCATATGATTCCCTAAGGTAAAACTAAGGCAATAGGGGAGAGTGGCATACATGAAAAAAGTGATTCTTTCAATAATTGTTGGTTTGATGATTTTATATGTGGGGAATAAAACGACAGAAGCATTGGCTAAAAGCGACTTGCTAATGATTGCTGAGGGTATAAAGCGTGTCGATCCAGCAGCAGAAATAACGGATTGGATTGTTTTGGCCCGAGCAAGTGTTGATAATCAATTTTCTGAAGTGGCGGCTGACATACAGACTGAATATACCAATTATGTTTGGAGCGAAGATTCCAGCAGCAACGGAAAAACATTGGTTGGTACATATCTGAATGAAAAGTTGAATATTACCTCGAAGATTAAAATCATGTCCAGTGATTCACAAAAAACAGTTCTAATTACGAGTATAGAAGGGACTGAGTGGACACGTGGACAAGTTGATTTTATCCAAAACTGGCTAAAAAATGGGACAAAGGTCATGTTTAAGGACCCCCCTCACTATTTCTCTTGTATCAAAGGGATAACCGGTGCTAATATGGATAAGGTTCTACTAAAAAACTGGATGAATGAATATGAAGCTAAGTCAATGGAAAGTGCAATAGAAAGTAATTTTATTTCTGTTGCTGCAAAAAGCAATCAATTTAAGAATATGATGACCAATGGAATGAACCTCCAACTGGCCTTTCGAGATATCAGAGAGGATCAAAAGAACAGTGGGACACAGTTTACCATTGGCACACCGATAATAGCATTTGAATACTAATATAGAGATATTGAACGCGGAGGGGAATAACTTTGGAAAAAATCATTGTCCGCGGCGGAAACAGGTTAGAAGGTACAGTTCGTGTAGAGGGTGCAAAAAACGCCGTTTTACCTGTATTAGCTGCAACATTATTAGCAAGTGAAGGAAAAAGCGTTCTTAAAGACGTTCCGGAGCTATCCGATGTATATACAATTAATGAAGTAATCCGAAATTTAAATACAGAAGTCACTTTTAGCAATAATACTGTAACAGTGGATGCCTCAAAGCCATTAGCAGAAGAAGCGCCGTTCGAATACGTTCGTAAAATGCGTGCTTCAGTCCTTGTAATGGGATCTTTATTGGCTAGAAACGGAAAAGCTCGCGTCGCTTTACCTGGCGGCTGTGCAATTGGTTCACGTCCAATTGATCAGCATCTAAAAGGGTTTGAAGCAATGGGCGCTAAAGTGAGAGTCGGCAACGGTTTTATCGAAGCTGAGGTTGATGGTCGTCTTAAAGGTGCAAAAATCTATTTGGATTTCCCAAGTGTAGGAGCTACTGAAAACATCATGATGGCTGCTGCATTGGCAGATGGTGTCACTGTATTAGATAACTGTGCAAAAGAACCTGAAATTGTGGACCTGGCTAACTATTTGAATAAAATGGGTGCAAAGGTTAAGGGTGCAGGAACAGCTACAATCCGTATTGAGGGTGTAGAAAAGCTATATGGTACTGAACATTACATTATTCCTGACCGTATTGAAGCTGGAACTTTCATGGTTGCTGCTGCAATTACAGGCGGAAATGTATTGGTGCAAGGTGCAGTAATGGAGCACTTATCCTCTCTTGTGGCTAAAATGGAAGAGATGGGTATTACAATCAAAGAAGAGAAAGATGGCCTGCGTGTAATTGGGTCAGATAGCATGAAAGCAGTAGATATTAAAACAATGCCGCATCCAGGGTTCCCGACTGATATGCAATCTCAAATGATGGCATTGTTGTTACGTGCCAATGGAATAAGCATGATTACTGAAACGGTCTTCGAAAACCGCTTTATGCATGTAGAAGAATTCCGTCGCATGAACGCTGATATTAAAATTGATGGCCGTTCTGTTATAATTTCTGGAGAAGCAAACCTTCAGGGAGCTGAAGTAGCAGCTACAGATCTGCGCGCAGCAGCAGCCTTGATTTTATCCGGACTTGTTGCTGACGGTGTCACTCGGGTAACAGAGCTTAAGCACTTGGATCGTGGATATGTGAATTTCCATGGTAAACTTGCTGCGCTTGGTGCAGATATCGAGCGTATTAATGAATCCTCTGAGCAGGAAGAATCTACAGTTATTGCGGAAAACGCGTAAATTTTAGTGCGTTGAAAGCCAGACAGAAATGTCTGGCTTTTTCGTTTTCACGAAAAACGGTGGAAAATTTAGTGGTTACCTTTATATAAATATCAACGTATATAGAGTTACCCACAGGTGTATAAACAAATTAACAACAAGTTATTCACAATTGTAACAGGGTTATCAACAGCCTTATCCACATAAATGGGTGTGAAAATAGCTCTCCAACATTTCAAACCTTTATTTTTCAAGTTTTTTTAAAGATTTTATTAAAAATATTGGTCGTTCACTAGTTATCCACAACTTTATACACAATTCCATCACTTCTGGGGGTAACTCACTAAATAATCTGAAATTTTAATAGACTATAATTGATAAAATAAAGGAAAGGAGATTTTTAGTTTGAAAGACATAAGCGTATCGACCATAATAAAACTTATTTTAATTGTTTGCTTAGCGGTTTTAATCTTTAAGGTAGCTAAGATTTTATTTGATGTTTTATTGTTTGGAATCATTCTATATATTTTATTTAGTCTTTACAGAAACTATGAAAAGAAAAAGAAGAATCATTCCTAATAAATAGTTTGCCCCTCTTAACTATTTATAGACATATTCATATAAGAGAATTCATACATATGAAGTGTTGGACAGTTAACTGAATAGAGGGGAGACTACTATATGAAGCATTGGAAACCGATTATTTTTGCTATTAGTCTTGTTGCAGCCGTTACTATTATGATTCCCACACTCCTGGTCGCACCTTTTAATGATGATGAAGCAGAGGCTGAGCAGCACGTGTTAAGGGAACCGAAACAGCAGCCGGAGAAAAAGGCCGAGATACAAACAACCATCCAAGTGTACAGAAACACTCAAAAGACGGTGGAGGCTGTAGATTTGGAGGAATACGTAGCTGGTGTAGTTGCCGCTGAAATGCCTGCTAATTTCGAGTTAGAGGCATTAAAGGCACAAGCCCTGACAGCCAGAACGTTTATCGTAAAGGCACTTACAGCCACAACGAAGAAGGAAATTCCAAAGGGTGCCGATATAACGGATACTGTGAATGATCAGGTCTATTTAAATGATAAAGAGTTAAAAGCTGCCTGGGGAAATAAATATCAAACGAATATGCAAAAGATTAAAGAGGCCGTTTCCGCAACGAAAGGGCAGCTTTTAACCTATAAGGAAGAATTAATTACTCCATCTTTTTTCTCAACCAGCAATGGATACACCGAGAACTCAGAAGATTACTGGCCGAATGCACTTCCATACCTGCGCAGTGTGGCCAGTCCCTGGGATGAGAAATCCCCAAAATATTTAAGCGAAACAACGATATCGTTATCAGAGTTTGAACGTCTCCTAAATGTGAAGGTTGCGAGCAAAGAGGATGTTGGCAAGATAATTAGCCGAACAGAAGGAAATCGAATTGGAGAAATCGAGATAGGCGGTAAACGTCTCACTGGTAAAAAGGTAAGAGAGCAGCTTGGCCTTAAATCAAGTGATTTCTCCTGGTACAAAAAGGGCGACCAAGTTGTAATCACGACAAAGGGCTACGGTCATGGAGTAGGAATGAGTCAGTATGGAGCGAACGGAATGGCACAGTCAGGTAAATCCTATAAGGATATCATCTCCTACTATTATAAAGACGTAAAAATATCACAGGCAACAGCCTACCTGCCTACGTATACAGCGAAGAAGTGAACTGATCAGAGCCTTTGTATAGGCTCTTTTTTATTTTCTTCTTATAAATAAATTATTTCATGCATAATTTCAGCTTGTATTACAAAAGATATAAATTTTTTCACCGCCCATGTATATATTTTCTGAAAAGTGTTCAGAATGATGACAGAGGTGATGAAAATGAGAGAGGAAGAAAATAAACGATCTTCTCAGTCAAAAGTAAAAAGTATAATGAAAAAGCGTTGGTTTTTGCCGGCAGTTTATATTTTTAGTGCAGCGGTCCTTTTGACAGGTATTTTAGTTTATCAAGCAAGCGATAATGAATTTACGCAAGATCCATCTGAGAACAAACAAAACATTACGTCTGAAAATAATGAGCCATCTATTGAAGTGAACAATTCGCTGGAAACCTTCACAATTCCAATGAGCGAGGCAGAGTCTGCTGTCATTAAAAAGGAATTTTATGATGTGGATGGAGATACAAAGCAACAGGAAGCATCCCTTGTTGTCTATAATAATACGTATCAGCCTAACACAGGAATCGACTATGCCATGAAGGATGGAAAAGGCTTTGATGTTACGGCTGCTATGAGCGGAAAAGTGAAAAGTGTGCAGGAAGATGCATTACTCGGTAACTTAGTTGTTGTTGAGCACGATAAAGGGATAGAAACTCATTATTCCTCCATTAAGGATATTAAAGTAAAAGAGGGAGACAACCTTAAACAAGGTGAAACCTTTGCCAAAGGCGGAACAAGTGCTATTAATGAAGAAGCTGGCACCCATGTCCATTTCGAAGTAAGAAAAGATAATGTTGCTGTCAACCCGTTAGAGTATCTTGATAAACCAATCAGTTCTTTGAAAGCTGAGAAAAAAGAAGCCGATACAAAGGCTAAAGATTCAGCTGATCAAGAAAAAGAAGAAACAACTGAAAATCAAGATGATGCAGGTAATGAAACATCTGAGGACTCAAATGAGAATCAAGAGTCCGATCCAAATCAAGAACCAGGTAACGAATAAAGAAAATGCCTTCAGGCTCTATTGTCTGGAGGCATTTTTTTCGACGTATTGCCTGTTATTTCTCGGGAAATAGTGCAGGAAAAAAAGTTGTCGAATAGGCTTAAATGGCACGAAAACCAAAGAAGTCTTGTCCTTATTGCATGTTTTGTGCATAAAAGTGGAACCAAGCTAATAAACTTTTACAAACCTGACACATAGAGAATGCAAGAGGTGAAGACTCGTTAAATCTATCAGGAATCCAAGACAATGAATTACTCATTCATAAAAATACATACTAAAGGCTGCAATACAGCGAATCAACATCTCGTACTTCTCAAAAAAATAGGGAGGGCGAGGGAATTGCACGATTACATCAAAGAAAGAACTATCAAGATTGGAAAGTATATCGTGGAAACGAGAAAAACAGTTCGCGTAATCGCGAAGGAGTTTGGTGTATCCAAAAGTACTGTCCATAAAGATCTAACTGAACGACTGCCAGATATAAATCCGGAATTGGCTAATGAGGTTAAGGAAATACTTGATTATCATAAATCAATCAGGCATTTAAGAGGCGGAGAAGCAACCAAGCAGAAGTATAAAAAAACAGAGGAAGAGCCGGTTCAGTAATTGAATAACAGGAGGAAGGGGCCGGAGGAAATCAACGGCCTTTTTAATTTGAGTCATATTCCCTACACTGTTCCTGAATATGGCAGATTTTTTGGTAATATAGTTCCTTTTGTTCTACAAAATATGATAAAATTTTTAATTAGTACAGTAGAAGGAATTGTAGAGTTCCTTGAGGAGGATAATTAGGTTATGTTTTCGAGAGATATTGGAATCGATTTAGGTACTGCAAATGTACTCATTTATGTAAAGGGTAAAGGAATTGTGCTGAATGAGCCATCTGTCGTAGCCTTGGATAAGAATACTAATCGTGTATTAGCTGTTGGAGAAGAAGCACGCCGTATGGTTGGCCGTACTCCAGGACATATTGTTGCCATTCGACCGCTTAAAGATGGAGTGATTGCTGACTTTGATGTAACGGAATCCATGTTAAAATACTTCATTAACAAATTGGACGTAAAAGGATTCTTATCAAAACCACGTATCTTGATTTGCTGTCCAACTAATATTACAAGCGTTGAACAAAAAGCGATTCGTGAAGCAGCAGAGAAAAGCGGCGGCAAAAAGATTTACCTTGAGGAAGAGCCAAAGGTAGCGGCAATCGGCGCAGGTATGGACATCTTCCAACCAAGCGGTAACATGGTCATCGATATCGGCGGAGGCACAACTGACATTGCCGTATTATCAATGGGGGATATCGTTACATCAGCATCCATAAAAATGGCTGGTGACAAATTTGATGCCGAGATTCTAAATTACATCAAACGTACATACAAGCTTTTAATCGGAGAGCGTACAGCTGAAGATATAAAAGTGAAAGTTGCGACCGTTTTTAAAGGTTCCCGTAATGAAACTATTGATATTCGCGGACGTGATATGGTGACAGGGCTACCAAAAACCATCACAGTTGGTTCAGAAGAAATCGAAGAGGCATTACGTGAGTCCATTCATGTCATTGTTCATGCAGCAAAATCTGTGTTGGAGCAAACACCTCCAGAACTATCCGCTGATATTATTGATCGCGGAGTAATTCTAACAGGCGGCGGAGCTCTGCTTCACGGCATGGACATGTTATTGGCTGAAGAACTAAAGGTACCTGTATTAATCGCAGAAAATCCAATGGATTGCGTAGCAATAGGAACAGGTATGATGCTTGATAATATCGATCGCATCACGCGCCGTAAATTAGTTTAATCGCCAGGCAATAAAAAAACCAGTTCAGTTGATGAACTGGTTTTTTTATATGTATAAAGGGATGTCCTCTGTTGGAGGGCAATGCCGTGCATGGGAATGATTCATCTATGATGCGACCTGTGCCTGTGTAAAGGTGGGTGAAAGGCAGGTGAAAGGTAGGTGAGAGGTTGTAGTGAAGCAGGTATGGTCCGCCTATGCCCTGGCTATGAGGCACCTATACCCGGGTATAGGCCGGTCAAAGGTAGGTGAAAGGTAGAGGAAAGCAGGTATGGTCCACCTATGCCCTGGCTATGAGGTACCTATACCCGGGTAAAGGTCGGTCAAAGGTAGGTGAAAGGCAGAGGAAAGCAGGTATGGTCCACCTATGCCCTGGCTATGAGGCACCTATACCCGGGTATAGGTCGGTCAAAGGTAGGTGAAGGGTAGAGGAAGGAAAGCAGCTATGCTCCGCCTATGCCCCGGCTATGGAGCGCCTATACCCGACCTATGCAACACCTCTACAACATCTCTCCTTCCACACAACTCCAGTTAACACTACAAAGTCCACATATACTCCCCCTATGTCGAGAGAAATCGGTTTTTAGGAAAAAAGTCCGTATCTTATAAAATTATTCCCTATATAATGGTAATATGGCTGTTTGTTAGGCCTATTTGGGGGTGGAGAAATGTTTAAAGGATTCTATACAGCGGCATCCGGTATGCTGGCTCAGCAACGCAAAACGGAGCTGCTTGCAAATAATTTAGCGAATGCCAATACGGTCGGATATAAAGAGGATCAAGCGAGTGTACGCTCATTTCCAGAAATGCTGCTTAGCAGTTATGAAAAAGTGAATCTTCCCGTTGAGGAATCAGTATCCATCAATCATTCAAAATATGTGGGTGCATTGAACACGGGTGTTTATGTACAAGAGACTATCCCGTCTTTTTCACAGGGTGATGTTAAAACAACCGACAATACTACGGACATGGCTATTGTAGATCAAGCTATGCCTATTTATCCTGAAAGGAATCAACCGGGTACGGCCCTGTTTACAGTTGAGACTCCTGATGGCTTGAGATATACACGAAACGGGAATTTTACATTAGATGGCTCAGGCTATTTAACAACTGCTAACGGTTATTATGTCCTAGATGAGAATAGGGAACGTATCCTTTTAAACTCCGAAAATTTTGCGATTAGTTCTCAGGGTGAGATATCTGAGGGAACATTGAATAGAGGACGAATTGGAATAAGCTTTAGCGCTACTCCAACGGCACAGCTCATCAAGGAAGGCGATGGATTATACCGGATCAATGAAGGAGAGCTGCCTTCTGCCTATACATTAAATAATGTTCAATTTGCTGTTCAACAAGGTTCAATTGAACAGTCTAATGTGGATTCATCTAAAACAATGACTGATATGATGGCTGCCTATCGTACATTTGAAGCCAATCAAAAGATTGTACAAGCCTATGATCAAAGCATGCAAAAAACCGTCAATGAAATAGGTAAGCTGTAAACGATAAAGAGCTGAATGAAGAGGAGGGTAAATAAGGATGAATCGAATGATGATAACCTCATCAAATACAATGGGGCAGCTGCAAAAGAAGCTGGAAACAGTTTCGAATAATATCTCAAATACTTCGACGACCGGTTTTAAAAGAAAAGAAACCTATTTCTCAGACATGCTCGCTCAGGAATTCAATAATCAGGAGCGAACTGAGAAGGAAAAAGGCCGATTGACGCCAAATGGTATTCGAGTGGGTGTTGGCGCAAAAATGAGTCAGTCTCAGCTTAATTTGGCACAGGGTAATCTGCAAAAAACGGAACGTGACTTGGATGTCGCCCTTACTAATGAGAATTTATTTTTTGCCATTCGCACGGCAGATGGCACTAGCAGTGAGCTTGGTTACACAAGGGATGGGGCTTTTTATCTTAGTCCAGCTTCTGATGGATCTAATCAAGTGCAATTGGTAACATCAAATGGCAGTGCAGTATTGGATGAAAATAATCAGGAAATTAGGATAAATGGTAACCCTAGTGACATAACATTTACAGATAAAGGCCAGCTAAATGTCACTACTGAAAATGGGACTCAATCATTTAATCTGGGGATTATCTCCGTCAAGAAGCCACAATTTATGGAAATGATAAATAATAATACTTTCACTCTTCCGAAAAATATGGCACAATTGGATGTATCAGAAAACGACATATATACCCAACTAACCGGTGCTTTTAGAGAAGAAATTTCTATGGTTCAAGGAAACTTGGAGCAATCTAATGTCGATATTAGTACTGAGATGACAGAAATGATGCAAACTCAGAGGTTATATCAATTTCAATCACGAACGGTTAGTATGGCCGATCAAATGATGGGGTTGGTCAACGGTATTCGTTAAAGGAGTAAAAGAATGCAAGCGTTGGTTAATAATAAAAGTGAGCAGACTGAGTCTGAACCAAACAGTCGAATAGATAGAAAAAAACTGGGTAATGATCAAAAAATCAAAATCCGGTTAGTGCCACTTTGGGCTCGTATTATAATTGTCCTTGTGTTGACGATGATGGCCCTTGTTGGTGGAGCCATGGTTGGCTATTCCGTTATGGGTGATGGAAAAGCAATGGATGTTTTTAAGAAATCTACATGGACTCATATCGTTGATTTGGTCAATAAGGACACGACGGAGAATAAAGACAAATAATACGGGCAGGAAGGCAAGATATATCCCTTCCTGTTTTTTATTAGGTAGGAGAAGTTTGATGAAAAGTGGTCTTACCACTTTCGCGTCTAATTACACTTGCTGCTGGCCTGCAGGACGTGGCGCATAAGTCGTCTCAGCTTTTTAGTGTAATCCAGCTTCAGGGTCTAGGATTTCAGGACATAAGATAAAGCCACTGCGGGGGATAAAAACGCCCCTACGTGCCTTTATCTTATGCTCCTCGCGGGCCTATATGATATAGGTCATGAAGACGTTGCCACAGGACGTGGCGCATTTAGTCTTCGTTCCTTGAATAAGGCCCTTCAGCTTTATAGTGTAATCCAGCTTCGACGGCTAGAAGCTCAGGACATAAGCATGACCTCTGCAGGAGGAAGAACACCTCCTTCCGATGTCCTGTCTTATGCTCCTCGCGGGCCTACAGGATGTAGGTCATGAAGACGTTGCCACAGGACGTGGCGCATTTAGTCTTCGTTCATTGATTAAGGCCCTTCAGCTTTATAGTGTAATCCAGCTTCGACGGCTAGAAGCTCAGGACATAAGCATGACCTCGGCAGGAGGAAGAACACCTCCTTCCGATGTCCTGTCTTATGCTCCTCGCGAGCCTACAGGATGTAGGTCATGAAGACGTTGCCACAGGACGTAGCGCATTTAGTCTTCGTTCCTTGAATAAGGCCCTTCAGCTTTTTGATGTAATCCAGCTTCGACTCCTAGCTCCTCGAGACATAAGTGTAGCTGCTGCGGGAGAGAAAAGACGCTCTCCCTACGCACCTCATCTTATGCTTTTCGGAGCTGGGCAGTCGTCTCAGCTTTTTAATAATAAGGGGGAAATTATATGTTAGATGTTCAGCAAATTAAGGAGATTATTCCGCATCGGTATCCGTTTTTGTTGGTTGATCAGATTTTGGAGGTTGATGAGGGGAAGCGGGCAGTTGGTGTTAAGAATGTGACGGCGAATGAGGAGTTTTTTAATGGTCATTTTCCGGATTATCCGGTTATGCCGGGGGTGCTGATTGTGGAGGCGCTGGCTCAGGTGGGAGCGGTGGCTGTTTTGATTAAAGAGGAAAATAAGGGCAGGCTTGCTTTTTTTGCCGGTATCGATAAATGCCGCTTTAAGAGACAGGTGCGTCCTGGTGATCAACTGCGTTTGGAAGTAGAATTGACGAGAGTACGCGGTCCGATTGGAAAAGGAATTGGCAGGGCAACTGTGAATGGTGAGCTGGCTTGTGAAGCTGAAATAACATTTGCTTTAGGCGATCAGAAATCCTGAAATCCTTAATACTCACGTAAAAAATAAAAAAGCAGAAGGGCCAAAATGTACTGGCCTTAAAAGTTAGACAGCAAACAACTTTTAAGGGGCAGTTCACATAAATAGCCTTTCTGCTTTTTCGCCTACTTATTTTGCATGAAGGTAGCCAATAGGCAAGCACCGATCCCGGCTGCCAGTACGGAAGTTAGGACTGGGTGTTTGGATGCTTTTACATAATAGCTTGTTTCGCGGATCCAGCCTTTATTGGTGCCGCGTTCATGCAATCCATATCCAGCTTTATACAAGGCGCTTTCCTCCGGTGGGTTGGAGGGACGGTCATCATGCTGTGTATGATACATAGTCTTTTCCATAAATTTATCAGTAAGCCTTGGGGCAAACCGGCCAAGCATAGCCAGGAGTTTAGCCTGAGATCCAACATACATATCGCGTTTTGGATGCTCTGCGGCAAAAAGGATGGCCTCGGCTACTGTTTCAGGTGCATAAATCATCCCTATATGGGTCGGCTGCTTTTCCAGATAACTACGAGCGTGCTCATTGTAAGGTGTGTCAATTCTTCCGGGATGAATGAGTGTCACAGAAATCGGCGCATTTTCCTTCTCGAGCTCCATCCGCAGGTTCTCCGTCCAGCCGTGTAAAGCAAATTTTGCGGAAGAATAGGTTGACTGAACAACAGTTCCCCTATCGCCGAAGAAGCTGCCGATATTAATAATGGCACCTGGGCCACCACGTTTTTTATAATGCTCGACCGCGATTCTGGATCCGTATACGACACCCCAAAAAACAGTATCAAACATGCGGCGCATATCTTTTATGCTGACTTCGGTTGTTTTTCCATAAATCGAAACACCCGCATTGTTCACCCATGTATCAAAGCCGCCAAAATTCAAGATGGCTGTTTCAGCAATTTTAAGGACATCCTCTTCAACACCAACATCTGCATCAACCCAGACTGCTTCATGCCCCTTGCTTTTCAATTCGTAGACTAATTCCTGGAGGGCATCTTTATTCCGGGCTGCCACAACAACCTTGGCTCCTTTTTCAGCTGCCATACGTGCCGTAACAAGCCCAATCCCACTAGAAGCACCAGTAATAACAATTACCTGGTCTTTCAGCTCCTTTAAATGGAGTCTCTCCATAGATTGATCTTTCATCTGTTCGACTTTTTTTATATCCATAAAGTATTCCTCACTTATGATGTATGCCTTTTACCTTGAGGCCTTTATGCAAAATGCTTTTTAGGAACTCCGGCTGTATTAGTATGAACCATCCATACAATAAAAATTAGGGTAAGCATCAGCTGAAATAAGGAGCGAACACATTTACGGTGAAGGGAATTTTCACAAATACGTTTAGAATTTACCTGTTTGTGTTATTAAAGGAATATAGGCTAGTGTAAAAGCACTGGCACGTGGATAACCATATCACTTCTCCCTATTTGAAGGCCCAAATGTTTGGGCCTGCTTTTTTTTGCTCCATCATAATCTGCCCTCTTCTGGGTAATCTAAAAACAGACCTGATCAGGTCATAAAAGTTTGAAAGGAGCATGCCGAATGCAGAAGTTTTATAAAGCGATTATGGGGGTTGCGTTGGCATCTGTGTTAATGGTGGGGTGTAATAATAACGATGACAATAACCCGCCTCCAGAAGGTAACAACAACCATGAGCAAAATAACGGTACGAACGATAATAATGGGATAGATACGAACGAAAGTACAAAAGATAATAATGGTACAAATGGTAACAACGGAACGAATGGTAACAATGGTATCAATCGTAACAATGATAATAATGGTATGAATGATATCAATGATAATGGTTCCGATCTAGATAGTGGCAATTTAGATACAGATGTAAGAGAAGATGGGGATAGAATCAGGAACGATGCAGATCGAGGCGCAGACGATATCCTTGATAACAACAATAACAATGGTAAAGATAAAAATAAGTAACAAGTTTAAGCTGGCGAGGTAATCTCGCCAGCTGTTATTTATTACTACCCAGGCCTTCTTTAAAGGCGTTTTTTAAATCCTCACCATTATATCCTTCATCTACTAGTGTATCCAATAGGAATTCAACGGCTTCTCTTCTGCGATTGCGAATCTTTGCCCGAAACAGGATGCTGGCGAATTGATCCATCTTGCGGACATCAGCGATAGTTGCATCGAAGTAGGCAGGGATATTATCCTTCTTTGTGATGATACAGCTAACGGTAAGCTTGTCAGTATCAGCAGTGATTTCCTTGAAAAGATTGAAATGTTCATAATCAACGACTGCCTCAATAAGCCAAGTGTTAGCCTCATTTTCTTTATTAATAATTAATCCGTCTAGGATATGTAATTCGGTTGGATGCTGATTGTCTGGAAGTAACTGCAAGGAAACTAACTTAAAGGTTTTCATCAACTTACCTCCAATTTTAAATTATTATATGTTCATTATAGCATGGTAAAAAAAAGAAAAAATATTTATATTGTTTGTCGAAGAGTTTGTTAAATAATTCACAGATTATAAATATTGATTACAAACACCATATTTATATATTCAAAAAGGAAATTTGAGTGAAAATCTCCCTCTAAAGTCCCAAATCGCCTCTTTTACTTTTAACCATAACTCTTTTATGATACCTCTGTAAGCTATAAAAAAGAGAGGTGAAGGTAGTATGTTAAATCAGGTTGCGCTTGTTGGAAGGTTGACGAAGGATCCTGATCTGCGTTATACACCGGAGGGGAAAGCTGTATCAAACATTACTTTGGCCGTTACGAGAAATTTTAAGAATGCTGATGGCGAGTATGGGACGGACTTTGTAAACTGTACACTTTGGAATCGGGCAGCTGAAAATACCGCATCCTATTGTCAAAAAGGTTCTGTAGTCAGTATCGTTGGAAGAATTCATACACGTAATTATGAAAATCCAGAAGGAAAGCGTACGTATGTAACAGAAGTTATAGTGGAAAGTGTTAACTTTTTAGATCGAAAACGGGTGAATAACCTTCATGAAGGCAGTCTGGAAACGAACGCAGTGCCTATTTTATGAACGAGCGGGAAGTAGTCGCTGATTTAATCCGAATCGTTGGTAGTGTAAATAGCCGTGTATCCAAAAGTGAGTCAGATTTGAGAAAAATCGAACAGACCCTGCAAATCCTCATAAAAGAATTGTCTAACATGAAGGAGCTTCAATATCAATTATGTGAACAAACGTATCAACTCCACGAACATTAATCCCTCACAAACATAATCTGCACACAAAATGCCTCCAATACACTTATAAAAGTTATACCCCCTCTTGATAGCCGCCAATGCGCGGCTTTTTTTCAGTTTTGGGATAATTATTTTGCTAAAAGGTAAATTTCTATTAGAAATAGAATTGAAATTATTGGTAAGATAACGGTAGATACATATTTTCTTATTACAGCCAGGAGGGATTTAAGGTGAAAGCAAAGGATTTCATGATTAAGGATGTAATCAGTTTAAATGAAGATGCAAGTATTAAAACATTGCTGGAAGTATTGATGAAACATAAAATCGGAGGACTTCCTCTGGTCGATCCAAACAATAAACTGTTAGGGATTGTAACAGATGGGGATGTCCTTAGATATATGAACCCAAAAGCCTTCATTTCCTCTTATGTCACTTATATAGAAGAGTTGGATGAAACCTTAAAATCAAAAAGTGAATCTCCGGTTAAAGCAATTATGAAGAAAAAAGTAGTCTTTGTTCGAGAAGAGGATGAGCTTGAAGATGTACTCAAGCTGCTGGCAGCACACCATTTCAAAAAGATACCTGTAGTCAATGAAAATCGTCAGGTTGTAGGTGTAATTAGCCGTGGGGATATGATTCGTAAATTAGGCGAGTTACTACTTGAAAAATTGTAAGAGAAAGGAGGCTCATTCCTGAGTCTCCTTTTTATTTCTATTGGCGTACAATTGTTACGTAAAAACGTCCCCAGCAGCTTTGCCATAAGAAATCGATACTTAAAATAGTGTTGATAGAGTTGCGATGCTTCTCAATCATCCTTTGGGCAAACATGTTAGCATCCCGTTCAACCCATTGTGATTGATAGCCATTTCTGCCTGTGTTGACATAAGGCGTATTATACTGCCTCTTCATATAGACACGCTGGTAGGCATGGCGAATTTCATGAAAGAGATCCTGTAGTAAAAACAGCTGCATAAGCCCGCGCTCGTATTTTTTGTTTTTTACCTTATGGTTAAAGGGAAATAATGCAATCTTACCAAGCTTATGGTATCCGCCCAATGTGCCATTTAAAGAATCCTCATAACACCAATCATCAATAAATTCCTTTCCATAATGGGTTCGGTCTGCGATGACCTGATCTGGATGATCGTATATGGAAATGGTCATTCCTAAGTATTTATAATCGTCATAAAGTAATTTGAGTATTTGTTTAAGCTGGAAATCGGATAGGATATTTGAATGATTACGTAAAACTGTTTTCGCTAATCTGGAGGGGCGATTTAAGGTACTTTCAAGAGAGATGTTTTCTTCTACGATCATTAATGTAAGCAACTCCTGTTAATTAATCTGGCTGTTTTAATTGGACATATAACATGATATGCCAGGACCGTGACTATACATTCGCAACAAATTACTACATAAATGGATATAAAGAATGTGGAAAAAGAAGGAATAATGTAGGAAAGTATACAATGAAGAACAAATTTCGTCAAATAAGTGGTTTGACATTATTTAAAAGAGGGTAAGTAAATAAATGCTTAAAAAAGGAAAGAGGAGAGACCCCTTTCCTTACTTATACAAATTGCTATCTTGATTGATATATAGAGTCGTTTCATAGTACATATCATCTCTATATTGATTGGATAATTCATCTTCAATAGTTTTATAGGTGAGATATGGAGCGGTTTCTGCCTGTACGTGTTTAATCTTTACCTGAGTGGAAATCTCCTGCTTGCCGCAATTCTTCCCGACAGTTAAAAATTTCACGTGTACGGTAGGTGATCCCTTTTTTAGGTGCATTGAAGGAATTGCTTTGTCACCATCTGTATTCGTCGCCTCCACCTGTTCAATGGCCAGCCTCTCCTCAGGCTGTGAATCTAAATAAGCAAGTAAATATTCTTGTTTCCATTTTTCCTCATCAAGTGAATAATCATATTCAGAGATAGTCGTATATAAGTGAAACGCAATGAAGCCAACCGCGGCTAAGGAAATTACTCTTATACCAACCGCAACACTGGATAAAGATCTCCGATCACGTATGACATGATAGAAAATAGCTATTCCAATGATTGTCCAACAGATCAACGCAATATACGTAAGCGGTGCATTAGCTAAATCTTGTGTCTTCTCAAAAGTTTGTACAACCTCTTTAAAACTCAGTTTCCTCACCTCAGTTTCCATTTCCTGTTACTAATAACTGTAAATTATTTTATTTATATAATCAATTTTTATTATTTCGACTCTAATAGGTGCAAAAAAGCCATCCCCTATTTTTTAAGATGGGGATGGCCAAAAAGTTATCTTTCAAGCACCAGCAAATCCTTTAATTCATCCGAGGATAGCTCGGTAATCCAATTGTCACTTTGGACGATTTCATCATTAAGCGATTGTTTTTTCTCCAGCATAACGTCAATTTTCTCCTCAAGTGTACCGGAGGAAACCATCTTATGGACATGTACAAAGCGCGTTTGCCCAATACGGTAGGCACGGTCGGTCGCCTGATTTTCAACAGCTGGATTCCACCAACGGTCATAGTGAATGACATGGTTGGCAGCCGTCAGGTTAAGCCCTGTACCGCCGGCTTTCAGAGAAAGCAGAAGGATCGGATACTTGCCATCCTGAAAATCGGCCACCATGGTATCCCGTTGTTTTTTATTGGCGCTGCCGTTCAGGAATGGAACGACATGACCATAGCGGCGCTCAGCAATTTGCTTAATCATATTACCCATTTCAATGTATTGGGTAAAAATAAGGACACTTTCATCCTGTTCATAAATGATATCGAGCAATTCGATTAGCTTTTCCATTTTCCCGGATCGATGAAGAATATGTTTTGGTGCCTCTTCCTTTAAATAAAGGGCAGGGTGATTACAGATTTGCTTCAGCTTGGTCAGCATCTGCAAAATAAGCCCTTTTCGTTCAAAACCGCTCAGTTTTTCAACTTGATCGAGCGTATCTTTAACAAGCTGTTCGTATAAAGCGGCTTGCTCGGTTGTTAGGCTGATAAACTCCTTTTGCTCCAATTTATCCGGCAGATTGAGAGCAACCTCTTCATCCTTTTTCGTCCTTCTTAAAAGGAAAGGCTGAATAAGTCTTTGCAGGGTGGCAATTTTATTTTTATCACCATTGCGTTCAATCGGTCCGGCAAAGTTTTTATCAAATTGCGTTTGTGAGCCAAGATAGCCTTTATTAATAAAATCAAAAATGGACCAAAGCTCACTCAGTCTATTTTCCATTGGAGTACCGGTTAAGGCGATGTGATGTATGCCTTCAAGCTTACGGGCAGACCGGGATTGCTTCGTATGGGAATTCTTGATATTCTGCGCTTCGTCGAGCACAACTGCATTCCATTGCATGGATAAAAAGTCTTCCTCATCCTGATGAAGCAAACCAAAGGTTGTCAGAATCACATCGGCATTACCAATCCCATCCTTAAACTGTTCACCCTTCATACGACTTGGACCATAGTGAAGATGCACGTTCATAGATGGAGCGAACTTTTCAAACTCCTTCTGCCAGTTTCCAAGCACGGAAGTCGGACAGACAATCAAGGATGGCGCTTTTGCTGGACCATTCTTCGCCTCAACCGCTAACAGATAGCTGATGAGCTGAATCGTTTTCCCCAGACCCATATCATCGGCCAGACAGGCACCGAATCCATATTCACGTAAGAACATCAGCCAGCTCATTCCCTGTTGCTGATACGGCCGCAATTCGCCCTGGAAGGCATCGGGTACCTGGACAGTCGGGATATCTTGCAGTGAGTTGATGCGCGTCATAAAGCGTCTCAGGTCACTATTCAGCTCAAATTGAATTCGTGCGTAATCCCCTTCATTCTCATCCTCGAGCTCCTCATCCTGTGCGAACTCCTGCTGAAGTAAGTCATTTATACGCAATCCGCGCTCATCTGCTTCCTTCTTCAACTCTTGCATGCGTCTCATCAAGGCAGGGTCCAGTTTCACCCAGCGCCCTCTAATATAGACAAGCTTCCGTTTTTCCTCAACAAGCTTGTTAAATTCCTCCTCGGAAACCTCAGCACCATTGACGGAGAAACGCCAATTATAGTCGAGCAAGGCATTCATACCTACAAATGATTTTCGGCGGCTCGGTGAATTTTTCACTTTAGCCTTCATGGCGATTTTCGCATCCTTAATTGCTTGCCACCACGATGGCAATAGAATTTCTACGCCAAGCATATGCAGGACCTCGGAGGCATCCGTTAAGAAATCCCAGGCCTGATCCTCAGTGACAATATCATCAATCCAAGGGAAAATATCCTTCCAGCGGGCGATTTCCTTCTCAGCCATCTCTAAATGTTTTTTCCAGGCAAAAGGAATTCTATGGCGATCATCCCATACGAAAAAGTGCTCCTCATTTCGTTTGCCGCGCATAAACGGTTCTAGCTTCCATTGGTCAACCTCATCACCCGCTGCAAAATCAGGCTCGCTCAGGCGCATTCCCATAGAAAAAGGCAATTCATCTTCTTTGGCACCGGTCCATATTTCCCAACGGTCTCCGTCAAAGAAGCGGCTGAGTACCTTGGTCGGGATACTCTTTTCAGCAAACAAATCAAGCAAATCACCTACGCGATGATTGCCGGGACGGTCTTTAATCGCTTCATTTAACCATTCCTCTGCAAAGCGCCGAACCGTTATGGTTTGGATTCCGTCATGCTCGTGTCTGGCCATTTCCTGTTCCCAAAAGGAGTCCTGAAAGTCTTCGAGAATTTCCTGTGGGAGCGGGAAGGTAATGCCGTCTTGATTCCTATCGTTAAAATCAGGCATAACCGTTCCGTTTTCAACGGTTTCATATAAGGATTGGGCCAAAGCTAAACTAATGGATGCCCAATTGGACCAGGACCAATTAATAAAGCTGTTGAAAGGCTCTTCTGCCAGCACCTTCATCCATTTATGGGCGCTCATGAGGACACCGCTTTTACCATCAAGTGTTTGGATATCCACTTTCGTACCAAAGAAACTATCCGCATCCCAAAGAAAGAAGCTTGTTGCCCACAATTCGGCTGGGACAGGCTCACCCTCGTCCGTTCCATAAATAAAGACGCGTCCGCCTTCAAGTAATTCAATTTGAATATGAAGAGTTTCAATCAGCTGCATCAATTAACTTTCCTTTCTTTAGTTCTTCCTGAAAAGCACGTAATCGCTTATTATCGTCGCTGATGTATTCAATATAAGATTCCCAAACGTTTACGCGCTTAAGTTTTTTATAAATAGTTCTCAGCTTTTTCAAATAACGGACCGCTTCCCGGTAGGATGAACGATTTTTAGCCGCAATCAAATTAACTACCTGCAGATGCAGAATAGGAAGGAGGACTTCAGGCTGTTCCTTTTGGATTTCCTTTGTTTGATTGGACCATTCATAAAGGACATCAACACGCTCAGCAACCTGGAGCTCGACCCATTTTTTATACTCCTTCTTCTCATACAAATAGTGTGAATATGGAATAAGGGAGTAAGGAATAGTTTCTCTTAGAATACGCTCTAGCAAGTCGAAGCGTTTGGCGGCTGAGCAAAAAGGACGAATAATTTGCAGAGCATTATATAAAAATCGAGTTCTCTTATACTCCTGAGTCTGATAATCATGTAAATAAGCTTTAATATTTTTTGAGAAGAATTCAACAAAGGGAACCATTCGAGCATGTTCCTTTGCATTATGCAGTTCCTCTAACACAAAGGTAAGGAAGAAGCAGGATATCGGACCAAGCTTATTTAGACATTCTAACGCCTGCTCATCCTTGCCATCGACCATATATATGTGAATCATCATCCAAAAGACCAACTCAATTTGCAAGGAGTCAGCGAGAGCCGGGAGCTGGTTTGACAAACGATCTATTTCAGCCCCGCGTTCTTCTTTAGTTGTAATGATATTTGTCCAAATCGTACGATAGATATCCCAGCGATAATAGCCGCTTTCCATTTCACCGGTTGGCAAATGCTTTGTTTCATCAATCCAGGAATGGATAAACTCCTCTGAATCAAATGGACGAATAGAGGATTCAAACCGATGAACCTCATCCTTAAAGGCAAGGAACAATTCGTGAATCATAGATTCGAGTAATTCTTCCTGGAAGTGATCCTTCGTACTACTTTGCAGATCAAATAAATGTACCAAGCCCATATAGTAGGCAATGCTGCGGTATAAAGGCACCCATTGCTGATTGGAGGGCTCGCTGCGCTGAATCGCACGCTGAAAATTAGACGCAGAGCGGTTTATCCCGGCCATAAAGTAAGGAGGGATGGCTAACTCTTCCCGTGCGGAACGGATGAAAAATTCCTTCCAGGCACTGTATGTATGCTCCGGTTTAGAAGGCTTGCTTTTTTCTTTATATACGGGTCCATTTTTTAGTGATTCCTTTAAACGGAACATGGGGTCCTCTTTGTTCTTCCAATGATCCACCCATTCCGTTACGCTGGCTTCCTTACTGTAGGCAGCAAAGAATACAGCCAGCTGATGCCGGCATAAATCAATCGCCGGACAAGAACAAGAGCTATTGCTTGGAAAACTTAAATCCAAAGTGACGTTCACCTTTGTCACGTCCTGTACGACACCTTGAATAAGATCAGATTCGATCGATAGCTTTACCACTGTCCCTTGACGATAAAGAACAAGACCCTTCGAAACTAAATTGACATCATTAGTTGATTTAGGAGAGAGAATATCCGAAATTCGCTCCCCGTAGAATTTAAGTGCATCGTGCATATATCATTCTCCTTACGAGACAGTTTAACCAAGTTTAATCTTAATTGTAACAAAACTGATCAAAAAAACGTATGAAAAGGGGGAGGAAAGTAGAAGACTAAAGATAAAAATGAAAAAGAAGAGAATGCGATGAATGTAAATCGAGGTGCAGATAAACGAAAGAAATATAGATGGTTATGGATTTCCGGCTTCGTAATTGTGATTGTCCTGGTTGTCGGATATCCTATTTATCAGGCCTTTCAAGCCATAAAGGATCCACTGCGGGAACGCCAATCTCCCTATCGAGAAGAACAGCTAGATTTAACTAAAAAAGAGCCATTCTCCTTATTGCTGCTAGGTATTGATACAAACGGCAGACCGGATACTACTATGGTCATAACGGTCAATCCGGAACACAATAACATTAAAATGCTCGGTATCCCACAGGATACAAGAGTTAAAATTGCTAGAAGTGAGAATTGGGATAAAATTAGCGATGCCTATCAAGAAGGCGGAGCGGAACTATCGATGGAGACCGTTGAACAATTTTTAGAAATCCCAATTGATTATTATGTGAGCATTAACACGGATGGAGTGGAGGAGCTGGTAGATGCCATCGGAGGTATCACCGTAGAAAACCAATTAGACTTCTCTTATGATGGCCAACATTTCGCTAAAGGTAAAATCCAGTTAAATGGTGAAGAGGCTTTGGCTTATATGCGCATGCGCCAGTTGGAGCCAAATGGAGAAGAAGGACGGCAGCAGCGGCGGTATGAGGTAATTGGTGAGGTAATTCGAACAGGTGCCAATATCCGAAGTTTAACTCACTATGATCAAATCGCTACTACCTTAATGAATAATGTGAAAACAAATATCACAATTTCAGAGATGATAAAAATAAAAAATAATTATCAGGAGGCAGTTCAGCATATTGATCGAATCAGCATGGAAGGTGCAGCTAAAAAAATAGATGGAATCTATTATGAGGTAATTAGCGCGGAAGAGGTCAAAAGAATTAAAGGAATTTTACAAAAACATATGGAATATTTTAGGGATTAAAGGTAGAATAAAGAATATAAAATATTCGTTTAGGAATATTCCTGGAGTTATAAAAATATGCGTCAGAGCGAGCATTTATGCATAAACATGTAGGAATATCGGTGTTTTACTCATATGTGGTCAGGCCACCTTCATAGGCACTCCTGTTATACTAGGAACAATTAACCAATGAAGGAGGCTGGGCATAGTGGAGTTAAACGTAAAAGTACAACCAAAGTTTATTGACGGTGAGTGTTCAATTGAATTTTCGTTCTCTTTTGATTGGGAAAACAAGAAAATTGGTGAAGCGGTTATTCTGACATGTGAAGAGGAAATGGACGCTCAACTTATTGAAGAAAAGCCGATGCTAAACCCTAAGAAACGTGAAACAAAATACCCGAAAATTGCCTTTGTCACGGACCTAGCAGTCATAGACGGACATAAAACAGCCGCTATAAATGAAATTAAAAAATTTCTAAACGTCATTGGAATCCAAAATATTCGTTACCAAGATAATCGACTAGCCAGTATGGCATAAATCATATATGATAAGACCAAATTTTGCTCTTAGGAGGCGGGATTTGGTCTTTTTGCATTTATATGAGTGTTGCAGCAATTACCGGGGTAAAAGTTCTCTCTGGGTGTTTTAAGGCAATACTCTGTTATTGGAGAGAATGCAATGACTAAAAGACTGTTTTTCTTTAAATATAGGCATAAAAAGAAGTTTTTGGGATGAATAAACAAACAAAATCTGTTCATATGTCCCTAGAGACATTAAATTATCGGCTTATATTACTAAAGTAGCGATATTAGCAAACTATTGAGCGATTTTACATGGTTATTGAGCGAAAATGAACGGAATTGAGCTAAATATAAAATAATTGAGCTAAATTGAAGATGAATTGAGCGAAATGAGCTTTTATTGAGCGAATTAGAGAGGTTATGAGCGGAATTTATGGTCATTGAGCGATTTGTACTGTAAATGAGCTAATTCCCGATAACGCCTCTCCGTTTCATACCTATTAAAAAATAACCTCCCTAAAAGAATAGCCAAAACCGTGAAACAGCCACAGCAATAGGATTATTAGCCATGGTGTTTTAATATCTTTCATACAGGCAAGCATACAAGGTACATACAAAACGAATTAATCAATCGATTAATTAAGAGAAAACCGCCATTCTGCAAGTCTTTGGTATTTACCTTGTGGATGAATTCGGCTAGGATAGGAATATGAATAATGCTAGGAAAAAGATCATATACCGTTTAATCCTTTTATTGTTGGTTGTAGGAGTAGTATTTTATTCCTCCTCACAGCCTTATACCGAACAAAATATTCAACCGTTGTTGAGTGAGAACTTAAAGCTCCCTGATTCGGTAGTGGCTTTGCTTTCAAAAATAAGCTTCACCTATGCTGGTGTAGAGATTAGTGTGGAAGCGTTAGGGTTGCCAGGTTTTATTGAGTTTTTTATCCGTAAGGGTGCCCATTTTAGCGTTTACTTTGTAATGGCGTTTATATTGGCCAGTATCGTCAGAGTATGGGTACAGCGAGCGGTGAAGGTAACGGCAATCACGATGGGAATTGTCTTTCTGTATGCCTGCTCAGATGAATGGCATCAGTCATTCACAGGTGACCGCACGCCACTCTTCCATGATGTGATGATTGATACAGTGGGTGGATTGACAGGGATTATCTTATATTTTGTATGGAAAAAATTCCGAAATTAATATTTATTGGAGAGAGGCTGGAACATAACTAGCTTCAAATAAGAGAAAAGGTTAATTGAATACACACAAATTCGCCTTTCTTTATATTGGTATTTAAAATCTAGTAGAGCTTAGGCACCGGTAAAAAAAATATACCATTCAGACAAGCTTATTTGGAGAGGTAAATATCTACGCTGCCTTTTCAACGGACGCTATTATTGTTACGGTATAATTGAAAAAGCTGATCATGTTTTAGAATGATCAGCTTTTGTTATGTCTCCGTAGTGTAATTCCAAGGAACTCTTTTTTTCCTTCAGAAGGTTCATATATTTTTTATCTTCGATTAATTCGAATATCGAAATAGCCTTATTTAAATAATATATGGAATCCGAATACTTACCAAGCTTTTCAAGATTGTAGCTAACTTGATAATGTAATTCAGCCAATGGGAATAGATTGTCTTTTTCTAAGCAATATTTTATACCGTTTTTACAGTATGTAATAGATTCATCATATTGTTTCAATCGAGTATACACTCTGGCAATATTATAATACAGCCGCGGTAAAATCGAATGATCACTAATGAAAACTAAATGTGATAAATGCTCTTTAGCTTCCAAAAATATTTTTAGAGAAATCTCATTCTGATTGTCTGTAACATAGACTGCTCCCATAGACATGAGTACTTCTATTTCTCTTTCATTCCAAACTTTATCCAAAACATGTGTTAAGTCAATTGCTGACTTAAGCAATTCTATAGATTTTTCCACATTATTATTTACAGCATGCTCATAGACACCCTTGTGCCATAAGATCAGCTGTCTGTTACGCCCATTTTGCGTAAAGAGCGGATTGTCCTCTTCTAATTTTACAATTCTATTCATCTCTTCGTAGAGGAGATGGCGCCGCGTTAGCCGTAACTGTCTGCTTACCTCATTAACATAGTCTACTCTAGGAGTAGAACCAATTTCAAAGAAGTAGTTAACATCCACTCCTAATTTTTGTGAAATGAGATATAAGGTATTAGCATAAGGATATACATCACCTTTTTCAATTTTACTTATCTGTGCTTGTGTACATATTCCTTGGGCTAGCTCATCTTGAGATAGTTTAAGTGATTTCCTCAAATCTCTTATTCGCTGACCAATTGCGGAGAAATCCATTCATGGTATCCCCTTTCCGATAGTATTCCTATAGTTATATTTATATGTAAAAAAGTATGTATGTGCTTGTTATATTGAATAAATTGGATCTAAAGTCCCTGTATCGAATAAACCTTTAAAAGTAAATATATGGTTAAATGTAAGTATAAACATAAACCAATTATACTTATAAACTTATGAATGAAAAGGGGAATATGTATGAAAAAGAAAATTATGTTAATCGGTGCTAGTGTGTTAGGTATCAGTGCTTTGACAGCGACAATTACTATTTCTAAAACGGATCTTGCAGAGCTCCCAACGATGTACAATGTAAAACCAACACAAGTAGCGGAGCTTCCGACTATGTACAATGTAAAACCAACGCAAGTAGCGGAGCTTCCGACTATGTACAATGTAAAACCAACACAAGTAGCGGAGCTTCCGACTATGTATAATGTGAAACCAACGCGAGTAGCGGAGTTACCGACTATGTATAATGTGAAGCCCACACAAGTGGCAGAGTTACCGACTATGTATAATGTGAAGCCCACACAAGTGGCAGAGTTACCGACTATGTATAATGTGAAACCAACACAAGTGGCAGAATTGCCGACTATGTATAATGTGAAGCCCACACAAGTAGCTGAACTACCAACCATGTATAATGTAAAACTGAGTAACGGAGTGAATACAATTGGCTAACCATATTGATGAATTTTTATATGTGAGACAGAAGGAAAAAGATGATAAGACGTCGGATGAGTTGCCAACAGTATATTAAGAAACTGTTTACATCAGAATAATTTTTCTGTACTGAGGAAATGATTTTCTCAGTACTTTTATATGGAAAAACGAATCATAAAAATGGGCTTTCTTCTACAATATTATCGAATGTTCGTTTTCTGTGCTTGATTCAAACTTCCTATTTGTAAAAGTATACTGAGAAGTTTTAACAATATAATAAGAGAATAGACCTAAGTTTCTTTTTTGTTGCTTATGATATTTCAGTATATATTTGTAAAGAATGAAATAAAAAAAGACAAAGACCGATCTTTGTCTTTCTTATCATTATTCATTTGTATCCAAGCCGACTTCCTCATCATTTAAATTCATGTTGATTTTCTCATCACTATTCCACAAAACAACCTGCTTCTTTTCGTTGATATCCGTATCATTTGTTTTCAATTTTGCCTCGACTTTGTATTCTCCCGGTAGAAGGGGGCCGACTTTCTTTTCATAAATGGCTTCGTTGGCCTTAACGACTTGTTCACCATTCACCATTAAGGTGGCATGCTTAGAATTTGTAGTGATCGTCAGATAAACTGGATCGATTTCAATTGAATAGTTGTCCGGCAGCCAGGAATTCGTATTCTTTTTCAGTGTTAAAAATCCTTCAATCCTGGGCTGTTCCTTACCTGATTTGGATGAATCATCATCATAATATCGGGATTGTTCATGGAGAACTGTCAGAAGGCTTTGGGTGTAATCAGGATTTTTTTGAAGGTAATCCATCAAGATCTTTGTATTTTCTTCGTCAATAACCAGGTCTTCATTTGATGAGGTTAGAATCCGGGAGAGCTGATGTACATTTTGATAGGCGAGAGCGGTCTCAACTTTTTTGACAAGAGTATCCTTATCAAGAAACGGTCCCTTTATAAAATAAAAGCTAACGAATAAAAGGACAGTAAGTATAATCATTAGGGATATTTTAAATAGTGGGGATATTTTTAGATTCGCCATTTTCCTCACACCACCTTTAGGATTGGGTCATAAGTAACGGTTGCTTACTTCTACTATATCGGCATATCGAAGATAATTTCAAATAATACATATTGAATTTTTTATGACAAAAGACAGTAACCATCTATATGTATAGTATACTTTCAACCCAGAGGAGTTAGAAGACCAAATTAATCAATCGATTAATGAATAGGCCCAAATAAAATAATCACCCGTCAAGATACGGATGATTGGTTACTTGAAAGCAACAATGGAGGAAAAGTGAGAAAGAAAATAAAGCGAAGGATTGTATATTTATCTTTTTAGAAGTGAACAGAGGAAAAGACCTTTAACCTACGTTCCTGCCCTACAAATATACTTGAGGTAAGGAACCATCCGATTGGCGATGATTAAAATGTCCGACGCTGACTGACTGCATTTAGGATAAAGATCTTTTCTTGTTTAGAAAGCATTCTCCAACTGCCTGCTCGGATTCTCATAGTTTCGCGCCTCCTTTTTTTATACATAATTTGGAATAGTTGTACTCTATTTATACCGTAAAAAACACGAAGTGAAACAAAACAAATACCAACAAATAGTCATTTTAAATGAAATGGTTAGCCAGCAACTGTGGAAAAGTGATAGGGAAACCTGTATAACGGCTATCTGAATAGCAGAAGGTGTCGGTAAAAAATTTAAAAAAGAACGTTTATTAGGGGATTAGACTTATTGTCATCATGGGAATCTTCTCAAGTGATACGATAGCAGCTATTTCTTTCCGACATATTCTATAAAACAACTTTACCATCAGTCTCCAGAGCAGCCTATTGCCTGCAAATAGTGCTATTAATCAACTGAACTTACAGTTTAAGTAGGGATAAAGACATCACACAGAAGTGGTCCTAATAGATTGCTCTAACTGCTTATCCAACAGTATTTCTCCCTGTTGCAAACCTGTATGTAAATGTCCTCCACCAAAGGAGGGCATCCTATTCGTTGATACCTGGTTCGTTTTCATGATTTTCCTCGAGTTGTTGACCGATGGCGGATAGAATAGCACCAATCGCTTGAATCCAACTCCCTGTTGCAATATAGCTTTGTCCCTTATCCTGGTCATTAACTTGAATTTTAACGCCGAATGCTTGAATGACACTGCCAATGGTTTGGAGAATATTACCGATAAGCATTTCTGTTGCTCCTAAAGTGGTATTATCGCCAAATTCATCAGCCGCACTGATTCCGCTGCCAAGCGCTTGTAACAAATTACCCTGGATCGAAATATTCGTTTTTGTAGAATCGGGAAAATCAATGGCTATCGCTGTAAAGGACTCCAAGGAACCAATACTGGATAAGACACTTCCTGTATACTCAAGCGAGAGCTGATTATCTTGTCCGTCCGCTGCTAAGCCGGCACCGACTGCTTCCAGTGCATTCCCGACTAAATTAAGTTCTCTTTGTATTTTGTTTGATAATCCAGTGTTTGGAGTAGAGCCGATAGCTACAACAATGGCTCCGATAGCCGTCAGCCAAGCTCCAACTATTTCTTTCAATTGATTTGACACCCTATCACATCCATTTATGGATAATCGTTATAGTGTATTCCGAGGGTTTAGTGATGGATTGGATTTTAGTGAAAATTAAAAGCCTCCGAGGAATGATCGGAGGCTTCAGGCTGGATGTTATTTATTTTTGAAATATGTATTTAAGCCATTTAAAATACCCTGTGCTGCTTTTTTGTGATAGCTGGTTTGGGAAATGGTTTTTTCCTCGGCTGCATTTGAAAGGAATCCGAGTTCGAGCAGAGCGGCGGGCTGTTTATTATCTCGTATGACTCGATAATTACCATATTTAACTTTACGATTTTTCAAGCCAGTAGCTTTAATTAATTCACCATGTATGGCATTTGCCAAGGTGCTATTATGATGATAAAAAGTTTCTATTCCAGATGCTGATGGTACATTAGGTGCATTATTGTAATGAATGCTTACAAACGCATCTGCTTTTTTAGAGTTACTGAGTGCTACTCTGTCTTCTAATGAAATAACGGTATCATTACTGCGTGTCATAATGACCGTTGCACCGGCATTCTTAAGTAGGGTAGCCAGTTGGTTGGCCGTCCTTAGATTAATATCCTTTTCCATTGTTTTTAATTTTACACCAATAGCTCCCTTATCTGAGCCGCCATGACCAGGATCAATAACGATAATTTTTTCCTTCACACTCTTATATACCAGTGATTGGCTTGGAATCCATCCAATCTGACCGGATATCAGCTTGACCTGTGTAAAGTTGCCCTTTGCAGTAAGTTTTATTACACCAGTGTTTTTAGCAACTGAGGCTAAAATAGTAGATTTAGAGTCAGCCTCCTTATACAGGGAGGTGTTGGCGGTAGTGTAAAGGTACTCTGTTGCAGTGGATTCGGCCTTTTTAGTTGATATATATTGCATAGCAACCCAACCAATTTTACCGTTGGAGGTTTTGATTTTCCCCCAAGATCCACTTTTCTGTTGCAGAGTAACAGCAGTATTTTTCTTCACAGTGGTGATAACCTTGGAAGAAGTACTCGCTGAAGCGCGAACATTTAAACTGGTCGCTGTGACATAGTAGGTACCGAGATTAGACGTCGAAGTCACCGGTTTTTTAGTAGAAATATAGGATAAAGCAACCCAACCAACTTTACCGTTGGAGGTTTTAATTTTCCCCCAAGATCCACTTTTCTGCTGAAGAGTAACCGCAGCATTTTTTTTCACAGTCATAATGACTTTGGAAGAAGTACTCGCACTAGCGCGAACATTTAGACTAGTAGCTGTGACATAATATGTACCCAGATTTGCTGTGGCAGTCGTTGGCTTTGTCTTTGTCAGGCTTGAAGCAGGTACCCAACCGGTCACCTTTTTGTTTGAATAATAGACTTTAAGCCAGTTGCCCTTTTGCCCTTTTACTGAAATAGCTGTGCCTTTTTTTATAGTCGCCAGAGATTTGGCAGAGGAAGAAGCTGTTTGTTTAATGGACAGATTGTCTGTCCCTGCATAGCCAGTCCAGCTCACATAGGTAAGATAGGAACTTGAAACCCAACCTGTTTTTTTATCATATGTAATCTTGCTCCAGTTATTTTGTTCTGATTGAACAGTTACCACTTTGCCCTTTTTAATTTTCCCTACAATAGAAGATTTGGTCGAAGGTTTAGAGCGGACATTTAGTGTGCTGGCGTTGACTTTAGATGAGTAGCTGGCAGCATCTGCTTTCTCCGGTACCATAGTAATGAATAATGATAGCATAATCAGTACACTGACAGCTTTAATAGAGTGTTTCCTCAAAATATCACCTCTTACATAAACTATTCTATTTTTTAATCGGACAAATCTATCAAAATCTAATGTGTTTCTTTAAGAATATGAAATAGATTTTTTCCTTTTAGAGCGCAAAGGCCCATATATTAAAATATAATAGAAGGCTAGAAGGGGTAAATAAGAAAAAGGTGTTAATTATGTAAGGAATTTATAAGTGAAAAGCACCCAAAAATCAAACTGCATCTAAATATGTTAGAAGTGTCTAACAACTGGGGTACAGTTCAAAATAGGGTGCTTTTTATCTATAGTCTTCGGCTTCCTTTGAATAGGAGGCTGCAAAATAAAATGTTATTATTTTTGTTTGAAATATACATTCAATCCATTATAAATTGCCTGTGCTGCTTTTTTGTGATAGCTGGTTTGGGAAATAGTTTTTTCTTCGGCTACATTTGTCAGAAATCCAAGTTCTAACAAGGTAGCTGGTTGTTTATTACTCTTGATGACTTGAAAATTACCTTGTTTAACTTTTCGATCTTTCAACCCTGTTGCTTTAATCAATTCAGCGTGTATAGCACTTGCCAGACTATTATTTTGATAGTAATAAGTCTCTACTCCAGATGCGGATGGAGAATCTGGAGCTGCATTGTAATGAATACTCACGAACGCATCTGCTTTTTTCGAGTTACTGAGTGCTGCCCTATTGGCTAACGAAATAAAGGTATCATTGCTGCGTGTCATGATGACAGTTGCCCCTGCATTTCTTAATAAGGTACCCAATTGATTGGCCGTACTTAGATTAATATTCTTTTCCTTTGTTTTTAACTTTACACCAATGGCCCCCGGATCTGCCCCCCCATGACCTGGATCAATAACGATGACCTTTCCTCGCACACTTTTGGATACAATCAGTGTTTTGCTGGAAATCCAACCAATCTGGCCGGATGCCAGTTTAACCTGTGTAAAGCTATCTTTTGTATTCAGTTTCATCACACTAGAGTTTTTGGGTACTGAAGCCAATACGGTAGATTTTGAGTCAGCATTCATGTACAGAGAAGTGTTGGCGTTGGTGACCAGGTATTCTGTTTTAGTGGATACAGGCTGTGGTGGTTTTGTATTGACCGGTTTTTTAGTTGAAATATATTTTAAAGAAATCCAGCCGATTTTTCCATTAGAGGTTTTCACTTTCCCCCAGGATCCATTTTTTTGCTGCAGGGTAACCGAAGCATTTTTCTTCACAGTCGTGATGATCTTGGAAGAAGTATTCGCCTTCTCACGTACATTCAAACTGCTAGCCGTAACATAATAGGTTCCAAGATTCACAGCCGGCTTTTTAATAGAAAGATAAGAGAGACTTACCCAGCCGACTTTGCCGTTAAAGGTTTTCACTTTCCCCCAAGTACCGCTTTTTTGCTGAAGAGTCACCGAAGCGTTTTTCTTCACAGTTGTGATGACCTTTGCTTTTGTACTTGCTTTTGCACGTACATTCAAACTAGTAGCTGTGACATAGTAGGTTCCTAGGTTTACAACCGGCTTTTTAGTAGAAAGATAAGAGAGACTTACCCAGCCGACTTTCCCGTTAGAAGTCTTCACTCTCCCCCAAGTACCACTTTTCTGCTGAAGAGTCACTGAAGCGTTTTTCTTTACTGTCGTGATGACTCTTGCTTTAGTGTTGGCTTTCTCCCGTACATTCAAGCTGCTAGCCGTAACATAATAGGTTCCCAGGTCTACAACTGGCTTTTTAGTAGAAAGATAAGAGAGACTTACCCAACCAACTTTCCCGTTAGAAGTTTTCACTTTCCCCCAAGTACCGCTTTTTTGCTGAAGACTCACCGAAGTGTTTTTCTTCACAGTTGTGATGACCTTTGCTTTTGTGCTCGCTGTTGCACGTACATTCAGGCTGGTAGCTGAGACATAATAGGTTCCCAGGTTTGCTATACCAGTTTCAGGCTTTGACTTCGTCAGATTTGAAATAGATACCCACCCAGTTATCTTTTTACTGGAATAATAGACTTTAACCCAGCTTCCAATTTGCCCTTTTACTGAAACGGCTGTCCCTTTATTAATAGTCGCAAGAGATATAGAAGTAGAAGAGGTAGTTTTTTTAATAGATAGGTTATTTGTTTTTGCATACCCAGTCCAATTGACATATGTAAGATATTTGCTCATTACCCAGCCTGTTTTCTTATCGTATGTAATCTTGCTCCAGTTATTTTGCTCAGATTGAACCGTGACCACTTTTCCTTTTTTGATTTTTCCGATGACAGAGGATTTGGTAGTTGCCTTAGAGCGGACATTTAGGACATCAGCATTGACTTTCGATGAAAAACTGGCGGCATCTGCTTTCTCTGGTAACAGAGTAACGAAAAATGATAGCAAAATCAGCAAACTGGCAGCTTTAATAAAATATTTTCCCAAAAGTTCATTCACCTCTTTTTTATTTATTCTTTTCTTTTCATCGGATGAATCGCTCAAATCTAAAGAGGTTTGTTAAAGTATGTAAAAAAACTAGGATAAAAATCGGATATTCCGATACTTCTAAGTAACTTAACTCCCCTCATAATTACAATAAAGTAGAAGAATAGAAGATAAAATGATTAAAAATTTCCAATATTACAACCAATTTGTTAAAAATCAAAAAGCACCCAAAATAGGGTGCTTTGCAAACTCTCTTATATTTGATTTTTATGATAATCAATAGCTAATTTGTGCTTAGATTAATTAACTAAAAAAGTATGTAAAAGTAGGTTGATTTTAAATTTAATCTACTCTTCTACTCTTTAAAGACATCTTTTAGCTGTTTAAAAATTTATTGAAATTGTTATTTATAGTCAGAACCATATAGATTATAAATGCTTGTACTTTGATTTATTGTCTTATCCCTGTGCTGTATGTACTGATAGACGTTGAACTCTCCCTGTAAATAAAAAGGTGGAGTATCTATTCTTCTCGATAAACCAAGCAATGAGTATAGGAATCAATGTTCCAATCACTGTATATATTAAAGGAGTTTCAATGTGTAAAATATTTACACATATTGGAATGTGAAGAAACATAATATATAGTGATTTTTCACCATAATAAGCTAAACCAATATATTTTTTTGTATTTGGCAATATATAACTAACGCTTAGAATGAACATAAGAAATAATAAAGGAACAAGTGTATCCAGTAAAATAGATTTGTAATAGGAATATTTCATATCAAACCTCTCATTCACTGGAGCTTCTTTAATCTCTTAAATTCCAAATAACTTCAAGACCTCTCTACTCCAAATCTCTATCCCTTTTTCATTCGGAGCACTCTTATCCTTTTTCAGGTAATCCATTAATTCAGCTTCATCTGGCCATGCATGCCAATGGTCAATATAAGTATATTCCTTCTCCGCTGCGAATTCCTTTAGGGCGTCTACTTGTGTTGAATAAATGGGACCATTCGGAATAGGATGAGAAGGCATGAGAACCACATAAAGATTCTCATTGATAGATTTTAATTCTTGGATGATGGTTGAAAGGTTTTCGTGATTATCCTCAACAACGACTTTACCATTATCAGTTAGTGTAAGGGCTTCTAGAATAAGAACATCAGGCTTGGCATCCTGATAGTCATTGATTAAACCTTCTTCTATTAATTGAGTTGATGTGCCGTTGAAATCTATGAATGATACAATCATATTCGACTCAAATGACCTTTGCAACTCTTGACTGATTGTTAACCCTAACCCGATTTTTTGATCTCCCAATGCTTTCGATCCGGCTACCAAAATATTAGCTTTTTCATGCTTGCTGATTGCTTTTTCGAGAGCGCTCTTCAGTTCATCCTCTTTAACATTCTCAAAAGATGAAGAGGTCTTCTCCTCTTTTTTCGGTTCAGCCTGTTCCTTTTCCATGGCAACTGTTTTTTCGATTTGGTTGCTCCAGTAAGTTTGCCCGAAAACTAGAACAAGACCGGTGAATATTGTAAGTGAAAGCAAGGTAATATATCTCATTGTTCTTCCTCCGAGTCGACAAATAATTTCACTTTATATGTATATATTACATTTTATTAGAAAGAATTAAATAAAATTTCCAAAAAAAATAGATGAAATTTTCCAAATTTGTTGTATAATACTTAATATTATGTTAAACGGAGGATGAAATGGAAGAAACTATTAGCCTGAAAGATTTGTTTGAAACCTTAAAAAAACGTGCATGGTTCATTATCATGATCACCGTTTTGGCAGTTTTAATAAGCGGAGTAACCAGCTTTTTTATTTTGACTCCAATCTACCAATCTTCTACACAGCTGCTTGTTAATCAAGCGAAAAGTGAAGAAACAATATATAACAGCAACCAGGTTCAAACAAATCTGCAACTCATCGAAACGTACAATGTCATTATGAAGAGCCCGGCCATATTGGATAAGGTGATTGAAGAATTAGATTTGAACCTATCAGCTAGCCAGCTCACCAATAAAATAACAGTAGCTAGTGAACAGGAATCTCAGGTAGTGAAGGTATCAGTTACAGATGAGGATCCGCAAATGGCTGTAAAAATAGCTAATACCACAGCTGAGATTTTCAAAGAAGAGATCGTCGATATTATGAATGTAGACAATGTAAGCATCCTTTCGAAAGCAACGGTTTCAGAGAATGCTTCCCCGATTAAACCGCAGCCACTTCTTAATATCGCTATTGCCATGGTTGTTGGATTAATGATTGGTGTGGGAATTTCCTTCTTAATGGAGTATTTAGATAATACGATTAAAACGGAGCAGGATATCGAAAGAATTCTGGATTTACCGGTGATTGGTGTCATTGGCATAATTGAAGAAAGTAATGTGCAAATGGAAACAGGAGCAAGAACGAAACGAGCAGGAAGAGGTGAGCAACATGGCGCGTAAGAAGGGCAGACAGTTTGGAAACAGTAATCAGCGGAAGCTTGTAACCTATTTGGAACCAAAATCGCCGATTTCAGAGCAGTTCCGTACATTAAGAACTAATATCCAATATTCTTTCATAGACGAAGAAATGCAAACGATTATGATTACATCTTCTGGCCCCACTGAAGGAAAATCAACAACAGCTGCTAATATCGCCGTAGTGTTTGCCCAACAGGGGAAAAGGACATTATTCATAGATGCCGACCTGCGTAAACCTTCTTCGCATTATACGTTCTCGTTTACGAACAATGTGGGATTAACAAGTGTATTGACCAGACAAATAGAGTTAGGTAAAGCAATCCAGATTGTAGAGCCTTTGGGTCTACATGTGTTAACAAGCGGACCGCTTCCGCCAAATCCTGCTGAGTTATTATCATCAAAATCGATGAATGAATTGATTAATCAGGCGAAGGAAGACTTTGACATCATCATCGTTGATACCCCGCCGATCACAGCCGTTACAGATGCACAAATTATTGCGAATATTTGCCAGGGAGTAGTACTCGTAGTGAGCAGCGGACGGACGCAGGTGGAAGATGCTGTCAAAACGAAAGAACTTTTATTAAATACCGGTACTAAAATCCTAGGCGCTGTTCTTAACAACAGAAAAATGAAGGATAATACGTACTATTACTATGGTAAAAAATAGGTAAGTTGCTAGACTTTTACAATAAATATGAGTAAGATAGATTCATTATTAGAATAAATAAACAAGAAGGGGTTGCTTTACATAATGATTGACATACATAGTCACATCTTACCAGGTGTAGATGATGGTGCACAGAGTTTAAAAGATTCAATAGACATGGCAAGGCTTGCTGTGAACGAAGGTATCAACACAATCATCGCAACCCCACATCATAAAAATGGTGCATACGAGAATACAAGAACAAACCTATTACCCGAGATTGATCAATTAAATAAACATTTGGAGAAAAGCCAAATTCCTTTAAAGGTTCTACCCGGCCAAGAGGTCAGGGTATACGGCGAATTGCTCGAGGATCTGGAGCAGGGCTTCATCCAAACAGTAAACAATTCCTCTTATCTCTTGATAGAATTTCCTTCAAATCATATACCAAGGTACGCAAATACATTATTTTTTGAACTGCAGCAAAAAGGTATTAATCCAATTCTGGTCCATCCAGAACGGAATATGGCGATTGTTGAAAATCCAAATCTCCTCTATGAATTTGTCCAAAAAGGTGTCAGTACACAGCTTACATGCGGTAGTATCGCAGGTAAGTTTGGCAAGAAAATCAAGAAAGTATCAATGGATTTACTATCCTTTAACTTAATCCATTTCGTAGCATCCGATGCACATAATATTTCAACCAGACAGTTTTGGATGAATGAGGCATTGGATGAAATAGAAAAACAGTTCGGATTGGACCAAATTAATTATTTTGAAGAAAATGCAGAGTTACTCATTAGCGGGCAGGCAATCATGAGAGAAATGCCACAGCCAGTCAGACAGCGTAAGTTTTTAGGACTATTTTAATGATGAACCAAATTAGGTGATGCCTCCTAACCTTTATCAAGGGAGACACTCGGCCATGCTGTGGGAGGTTTAATACGCTTCCTTAGATGCAAGTCATCAGTAGGATGGTGTGAGGGTAGGTTAGATGCCTATATTTTTCAATATTTAAGTGAAAGATTAAAAGTTTGTATGAAAAAAGTGAGAACAACTATAAAAATGTACGAATAAATACCCTTAATATTGATTATGAAACATAGTAATTGTAATTGTCTAATAATTTTTAATTGTTTTTTGATAATTGAGAATTTATACCCACTTATTTTCCCTGAAAATGTAAAAGTTATGATTCATTCTATATAGTGATTATAAAAAGGAGGCTACACCTTGCAAAAAGTAAGAAAAGCAATTATACCAGCTGCTGGCCTTGGCACGAGGTTTTTGCCAGCCACAAAGGCTATGCCGAAAGAAATGCTACCAATCGTCGATAAGCCAACTATTCAATATATCGTTGAAGAAGCGATTCAATCTGGGATTGAGGATATCATTATTGTGACCGGTAAAGGAAAGAGATCCATCGAGGACCATTTCGATCATGCGTATGATTTAGAGAATAACTTGATGGAAAAGGGCAAGTTTGATCTTCTCGAAAAAGTACAAGCTCCTTCCAAGGTCGATATTCATTATATTCGCCAAAAAGAACCAAAAGGACTTGGCCATGCAATCTGGTGTGCGCGCAATTTTATTGGGGATGAACCATTTGCTGTCTTACTTGGTGATGATATCGTCCAGGCAGAAAAGCCTTGCCTACGTCAATTGATGGATGAATATGAAAAAACATTTTCTTCTATTATAGGTGTTCAGCATGTACCAATGGAAGAAACCCATCGGTATGGAATCATTGATCCGATTGAACAAAACGGACACCGCTATCAGGTGAAGAGTTTTGTGGAAAAACCGGAAAAAGGAACAGCTCCATCTGATTTAGCCATTATGGGCCGTTATATATTACGTCCGGAAATCTTTAAATTTCTTGGTGAGCAAAACATAGGGGCGGGTGGTGAGATTCAGCTGACAGATGCGATACAGAAGCTGAATGAAATTCAACGGGTGTTTGCTTATGATTTCGATGGAAAACGATATGATGTCGGAGAGAAACTTGGTTTTATCGAAACCTCAATTGAATTTGCGCTTCAGGATGAATCCTTGCGTAATGATTTATTGCGCTTTATGGAAGAAAAGTTAAATGTATTAAAAAAATAAATAATTGGAGATAGACCGGACATGTGCCGGTCTTTTTTAAGAGGAGAGGTTTGAACGTGACATACCGTAAAAGGTTGACCACATTGATACTAGTAGACTCCATTATCGTGTTAACGGCTATTTATTGCAGTTACCTTGTCCTCCACCCGTATTTGGGTATTTTCAAAATGGAAACCTTATTAATAACCTCTCTGGCATTGTTAATTAGTCATCATGTGTATGCATTTATTTATAAACTTTATAACAAGGCATGGGAATATGCGAGTATTCGAGAATTAATTGCAATTGCAAAGGCTGTAACGTTAACAATAGTAACAACTGCTATCATTCAAACGATTGTTTTCCAAGATATATATATAAGGGCCTTAGGGATAACCTGGATGCTTCATATCCTGTTGATTGGCGGTTCACGTTTTTCTTGGAGAGTATTCAGGGGCCGTTATATGGGCACGAATGATCTTGCAAAGAAACATACGTTAATTATCGGAGCCGGTGCAGCAGGAACGATGGTAGCCAGACAACTGCTTCAAAAGGTAGATACTGATTTAGTACCTGTAGCCTTCATCGACGACGATCCGTATAAACAAAGGCTTCAAATACATGGTTTACCGGTAGTAGGCGAAACGGCAGATATCTCTATAGCTGTTGCCTTACATGAGGTTGAAGTCATCATAATTGCAATTCCTTCCCTATCAAAGGGTGAGATAAAGCGGATTTATGAAGAGTGCTCGAAAACAATGGCGAAGGTTCAGATTATGCCAATGATTGAAGAAATCATGTCAGGCAATGTCTCAGTCACGCAGTTTAGAGATGTAGAGGTAGAGGATTTATTGGGTCGTGAACCAATTCAATTGGATATTGAGAGCATATCTGAATATGTAAAAGGAAAAATAATTTTGGTCACTGGTGCCGGAGGATCAATTGGCTCTGAAATTTGCCGTCAAATATGTAAGTTTACTCCAGGTAAACTCCTTTTACTGGGTCATGGAGAAAATAGTATTTATTTGATTGATATGGAATTAAGGAAACATTATGGTGAATCAATTGAGATTATACCAATAATTGCAGATGTTCAGGATCGAAATAGAATTTTTGAAATAATGGATCTTTACAAGCCAGATGTAATCTACCATGCTGCAGCACATAAGCATGTTCCAATGATGGAGTATAACCCAAGAGAAGCAGTTAAAAATAATGTATTTGGAACGAAGAATGTAGCTGAAGCTGCTGATACATTCGGTATTGGTACGTTTGTGATGATTTCAACTGACAAAGCAGTGAATCCTCCGAATGTAATGGGGGCAACGAAGCGTTTTGCTGAGATGATCATACAGAACTTGGCGAAGGAAAGTAAGACAAGGTTTGTAGCAGTGCGTTTTGGAAACGTGCTAGGTAGCCGTGGTAGTGTTATACCCCTGTTTAAGAAACAGATTCAAGCTGGCGGTCCGATAACTGTTACACATCCTGATATTACAAGATATTTCATGACCATACCGGAAGCTTCGAGGCTTGTCATACAAGCAGGGGCGTTGGCTCGCGGAGGAGAAATATTTGTCCTTGATATGGGAGAACCAGTTAAAATCGTTGACCTAGCTAAAAACCTGATCACTCTTTCAGGATATTCTGTAGATGAGATTGGAATTCAATTTTCTGGCTTAAGGCCTGGTGAAAAAATGTATGAAGAGCTTCTAAATGAAAATGAGGTTCAAAAGGGACAAGTGTTTCCGAAAATCTTTATTGGAAAGGCAAACCCGATGGATAAACGGGAGCTTTATGAGGTGATTGAGACACTTCTTGATCAAGATTCTATAGATATGAAGGAGATGCTTGTGGGGATTGCTAATACGAAGTTTAATGAGAAGCAGTCTTTATTTATAGGTGGTTAGGAGATAGTTGGAAAGAAAGTTAACCTGAATATAGTCTAGCTAGCAGATAGTTAGTAAGAAAGATTAAAAATTACAATATAGTTATGTTTATGATTGAACTTTATTAGGTTATCGTTCATTGGTTATTAGGAATTTAGTTGGTGCTAAACCATTAAAAACCTTCTGTTTTGACATGTATTTTATAAAGGGGGTCATAACAATGATTAATATTAAATTAAGAAATATACAATTTTCTCCTCCCGATGTTAAAGAGGCTGACATTGAAGAAGTTATAAAGGCCATGCAATCTGGATGGATTACAACAGGGCCTAAAACAAAGAAATTTGAAAAGAAAATTGCGGAATATATTGGTACCAATAAAGCTGTCTGTTTGAATTCTGCAACTGCAGCAATGGAACTTACTCTTCGTATATTAGGGATTGGTCCTGGCGATGAGGTAATAACTTCAGCTTATACTTATACAGCGACTGCTTCTGTTATTGACCATGTTGGTGCAAAAATTGTTCTTGTTGATACAGCTCCAGATTCTTTTGAAATGGATTACTCTAAGCTAGCGGATGTAATTACAGATAAAACAAAAGCAATTATACCTGTAGATATTGCAGGTAAGATGTGTGACTATGACTCCATCTATAAAATTGTTGAAAGCAAAAAGCACTTATTTAAACCTAAAAATAATGTCCAGAACACATTTAATAGAGTAATAGTGATGACGGATGCGGCCCATGCTTTTGGGGCAAAGAGAAAAGGATTAAATTGTGGCCAGGTTGCTGACTTTACTTGTTTCTCTTTCCATGCAGTTAAAAATTTAACGACAGCTGAAGGTGGGGCAGTTGTTTGGCGTAAGGATCTTGGTCTAGATGAGGATTGGCTATATAAACAGTACATGTTATATAGTCTACACGGCCAGTCGAAAGATGCGCTTGCAAAAACGCAAAAAGGTGCTTGGGAATATGATATTGTTTATCCTGCCTTTAAATGCAATATGACTGATATTATGGCTGGGTTTGGATTGGTACAACTTAGTAGATATGAAAGGTCATTACAGAGGCGTAAAGAAATAATTGAAATGTATGATAGAGCTCTCTTACCTTTAGGTATTAAGACTCTGAAGCATTACGGTGAGGATTTTAAATCTTCGGGCCATCTCTATTTAACAAGGATTCCTGGGCTTACTGAAGAGAAAAGGAACGAAATTATTATTAGTATGGCAGAGAGAGGTGTAGCTTGTAATGTTCATTATAAGCCATTGCCGATGTTTACAGCTTATAGAAAATTAGACTTTAATATCCGAGATTATCCAAATGCAGCTAATCAGTATGTTAATGAAGTTACACTTCCGCTTCACACTTTATTAAGCGATGAAGATGTCGAGTACGTAATTAGTAGTTACAAGAAGGTCTTAGAGATAGAAGGAATACTTTAATATTAAATCAATTGGAGTGTAAAGTATGGAGTTGTCCTTTGAACGGGTTATTCAGAATGAAGATGAAAAGATAGCTGAGGTATACAGAATAATCAAGTCTAGTGGGGAACAGATGTATAAGGAGCAAGGATTAATTCATTGGAGAAATCCATACCCTATAGAATCTATAAGGAAAAATTGCCAAGATAGAGAGGTTTTCTTAGTTAAAGATTTAACAACTAACCTCTATATAAACACATTTCAATTAGAATTCAACTGGGAACAAGTTGATTCATCAGAATCGAACGGTATTAAAATTGCCGAGCATTTAGTAACCATCAATAAGTTTGCTACTGATCCTACTGAAGCGGGAAAAGGTATAGGAAAAACTAGCATGGATTATATAGAAAAATACTGTCGTAATAAAGGTATGAAAAAAGTGGTTCTAGATGTTTATGAAAAAAGTGAACATGCTATCCGATTTTATAAAAAAAGAGGGTTTGTAATTACGGGAAGTAAGTCTACTAGGAACTTCGTTGTATATCTAATGGAAAAAGCACTGTAAGTACAATATTAATGTAGTAGCTGGGGGTTTGTTATCTTGAAGAAAATTTTAATAATCGGCGCAGGTTTCTTACAAACTTTCATAATAAAAAAGGCGAAAGAGATGGGATACTATACTATTGCAATAGATGGTAATCCAAATTCAGTTGGTTTTAAATATGCAGATGAACACAAGGTTATAAATATAATAGATCAAGAGGCATGTTTAAATTATGCGGTTTATAAGAAGATTGATGGTGTACTGACAGCCGCAACTGATTATGGTGTGCTTTCGTCTTCATATATAGCGGAAGAAATGGGTTTACCCGGACTTAGCTATGAAGTAGCGAAGGTTATTAAAAATAAATATGAGGTTCGAAGAACATTTTTTGAAAATAATGTAGACGATGTATCACAATATTATGAAATTGACAATACTGATTTACTTAATAATATTTATTCCAAGATTAAATTTCCGATGATGGTCAAACCTTGTGATGGTTCAGGAAGTAAGGCGGCAAAAAGGGTCGACTCAATTGATGGATTAAAAGAAGCCTGCATTGATGCAATGAAAACTTCTTTAATTGGAAAAGCATTAATAGAGGACTTTATTGAAGGGAAAGAATATGGCGTGGAAGCTTTTGTTTATAATGGTGAAGTTCATATATTAGGCGTAATGGGCAAGTATATGACTAGTCCGCCAGATTATGCAGAGTTAGGTCACTCCTTTCCAAGTAATTTAGATGTTGAAGAAAAGGTAAAGGAAGTTGTGGATAAGGCAATTAGGACATTAGGTATTAATTTCGGTGCAGTAAATATGGATATTCTGGTAACGAAAGAAAACAATGTCTGTATTGTAGATGTAGGGGCAAGAATGGGTGGCAACTTAATTGGATCCCATATTATACCTATAGGTACTGGTGTTGATTATATGAGACTTTTGATTCGAGCGACACTAGGAGAATCTGTTGAGTTTGAGGCAAAAAGTCCAGGAACTAACATAGTTACCCGAATACTGGCTTTAAATCCAGGTAAGGTTGAGATACTTCCAGATACTGAACTGATTAAGAAGGATTACGGAGTAGAGATATACCATCATTTAAAGGTTGGAAGTGAAATAAAGGAGTATCACAATAATCTTGATAGTTGTGGTTACATTGTCTCTATCTCAGATGAAGTAAAGGAAGCATTAACAAAGGTAGAAAGGGCTAAAAAAATATTTAATGAACAGATAATAAGAGAAAAATGAAGTAAGTTACTTCCAATGGAGGTCATAATTAAATTATGTATGAGAATTTCCTAAAGCGTGTTCTTGATATACTAATTTGTATTATAGGATTGCCGGTATTCTTAGTTTTATATGTTATTTTTGGTTTATTAATAAAAATTGAGGATAAAGGCCCGATTTTTTATAAGGCAGAACGAATCGGGAAGCATAGTAAAACTTTTAAAATGTATAAATTTCGATCAATGAAGATAAATGCTCCTACTCTATTAAATGAAGATGGAAGCACTTATAATTCAAAGGACGATCCCAGAGTAACAAAAATAGGGAAATTTATGAGAGAAACAAGTATTGATGAAACGCCGCAATTACTTAATGTTCTTATTGGTGATATGAGTATTATTGGACCACGAGCTAGCTTAGTAAGTGTCATTGATACATTCAAAAGTGATGAAATTGACAAGATGAAGGTTAGACCTGGTATAACTGGATATACACAGGCTTATTATAGAAATGGCCTTTCTAATAGAGAAAAAAGACTTAAGGATGCATGGTATGCCAACAATGTTAATTTTCGATTAGATATTAAGGTATTTTTTAAAACGATACTAACAGTATTTAAAAAACAAGGACTTTACACTAATAGTGGGGTAAAGGCAAAAAGGTAAAGCTAATGGGAGGCAAGTTTTGAAGAAAATATTGTTTATCAGTAATATTACAAATAGAATAACTAATTTCTCTCTCCCATCTATTGAGGTTAGTCAGAAATTAGGATATGAATTTCATCTAGCAGCAAATTGTTCTGGATTTAATGAAGATCCCTCCAAATATAACATTACTATCCATCATATAGACCTAGTTAGAAACCCCTTCAATATTGGAAATTTTAAAGCTTATAAACAAATGATAGATTTATTAAAAAAGGAAAAGTTTGATGGTATCCATTGTAATACTCCAATAGGTGGTATATTAGGTCGGATTTGCGGCGAAAAAATGAATATCCCCAAGGTTATTTATACAGCTCATGGTTTTCACTTTTTTAAGGGTGCTTCGTTAATCAATAGAATTATATATAAATGGGCTGAGAAATTTCTAGCTAGATACACTGATGCTCTTATCACAATGAATCAAGAGGACTACAACGCTGCTCAAGAATTTAAGTTGCGTAACAATGGAAATGTTTATTACATTCCAGGTGTAGGGATAGACACGAAACTCTATCAAGATAACAACATTAATAGTGCAGAACTGAGAAATTCATTGGGAATAAGCGAAGATGAGATTATATTGATTGCAATGGGAGATCTAATTGGTCGCAAGAATTATGAAGTATCTATAAAGGCAATTGCACAATTAAATAATTCAAAAATTCATTTTCTCATTTGTGGGAAAGGGCCGAAGTTGGCTTCTCTTCAGGAATTAGCGAAACAGCTTGGAGTAGAAAAACAAATTCACTTCTTAGGTTTTAGATCTGATATAAAAGAATTGTTAGCCGTGGCAGATATCTTCCTTTTTACAACGTATCAAGAAGGCTTACCACGTTCGATGATGGAAGCAATGGCAACGGGACTGCCTTGTATAGCGTCAGACATTAGAGGAAATACAGACTTAATAAAGGATGGTGAGGGTGGATATCTCTGTCATCCAGAAGATATAAGTAGATTTTCTGAAAAAATCTCCATTTTGACTTCAAGTTCAGAAAAGCGAAAGATTATGGGCATGAATAATAGAGAAACAATAAAAAAGTACGATGTAGGAAACGTTCGACAAGCAATGGAAGAAATTTATTTAAAGGAAATATGTAATTACAGTTAATAGCTATATGATGTATTAGAGTTAGAAATGGAGTTCTTTAAATGGGGAATAAAATTAGAGTTCTACATGTACTTCAAAGTAGTCACTATTCAGGTGCTGAAAATGTTGCATGTAAAATAATTGAATTGTTTAGAGATGAATTAGATGTTGAAATGGCTTACTGTAGTAAAGATGGATTAATTAGGGAAGTTCTTCATAACAAAAATATATTATTCTATCCGATGAAAAAATTATCAGTTATGGAGTTAAAAAGAGTAGTTAGTATATTTAAGCCAGATATAGTTCATGCCCACGATGCTACTGCGGGTTTTATAAGTTCGGTAACCTATGGAAAGTATTACACCGTAAGCCATCTGCATAGTAACCCACCATGGATAAAAAAATATGGGTTAAATTCATTCTTATATTTAATTTCAAGTATGAAATTTAGGAATATTCTTATGGTTTCTAATTCTGTAAAACGTGAATATGTATTTTCGAAGTATATATCAAAAAAAACACATATTATTGGTAATCCGGTGGATTTAAGGAAAATTAGGGATAGGGTCGATTTCAGTAATCTTTCAGGTAATAAATTTGATTTGGTATATCTCGGAAGGCTAGCAAAACCTAAAGACCCCTTAAGATTTATAAATATAATACATGAAATAAAGAAATACGTTCCTGGTGTTTCTGCTGTGATGATAGGCGATGGGAATATGAGGGGACAATGCGAAGACCTAGTGCAAAAACTTGGTCTTAATGAGAATATCACTTTAATGGGGTTTTTGGAAAACCCATATACTATCTTATCAAAGGCTAAGGTTCTATGTATTACTTCAGAATGGGAAGGTTACGGATTGGTGGCAGTAGAAGCAATGGCTTTAGGTAGGCCTGTTGTGGCTACATCTGTTGGTGGCTTGACAGAATTAGTTAATGATTCTTGCGGTAAGGTATGTAAATCAAATGAGGAGTTTATAAAAGAGTTAAAGAAATTATTAACCGACAAAGATTACTGGATAAGTAAGTCTAAAGGTGCGACAATACAGGGGCAAATGTTAAATAACATTCAATCTTATAAAAATACCATCAAAGATTTATACTTTAGTATATCGAACGCTGGTAAGTAATCTCTTATTGAATTATAAATTAATCTACTTAATTATATAATCTATTTATCCAAAAGAGAGATTCCCATGAAAAAGTTTTGCAACCTAATACAGTTTGAAGGTGGAAATAAATGAGAAAAGCAGAAAAGATTGTACAACGCAGTATAAAGTCTTATAAGAATGGAAATTTACCATTTGCAAAATTTTACTATACTATTTTACGGTCCTTTTTTTCTTGTGACATTTTATATAAGAGTAATATTCACCCAACTGTTGAGCTTGTTCATAATGGTTTAGGGTGTGTTTTTCATCCAGGAGTGGTAATAGAAAAAAATTGTAGAATTTATCAAAATGTAACTCTTGGTGGTAACGGTAAGATAGTAAATGGAGAAGCAGTAAATAAGGGAGGACCACATTTAAAAGAGAATGTTACAATTTTTTCGGGTGCTTGTGTACTAGGTCCTATTACAATTGGAGAAAACTCTATAGTTGGAGCTAATGCAGTTGTAACTAAAGATGTGCCCCCAAATAGTATAGCTGTAGGTGTTCCAGCTATTATAAAACCAAAGCGTTCAACTTATAACTTTGGTAACAGTTAAATAATTTGCAAATAGGAGGTGATACTCTATGAAAAAGAAAAAGAAAATTGTTTTTCTAATAACAGGATTATTCTATGGTGGGATGGAAAGAGTTGTATTTATTGCCCATAATTTACTTAAAGAAAAATATGATATCACGGTAGTGACATTATATGCAGATAACCCAGATTATTCTCCTCCTTTTGAAATAATTAACCTTGATTGTCCACCTAAATCTCATAGAGTTATGAAATATTTAAATATAGTTAAAAGAACTATAGCTGTAAAGAAAATAAAAAATAGGATTAAGCCCGATATTGTAATGTCATTTGGAACTGCTGCGAATTTTACGAATGTAGCTACCAAAGGTAATGAAAAGGTTGTTGTTGGTATTAGGTCATATGATTGGTTAACAGATTACTTTGCGACTTTTTCAATAGATAAATGGACTTATAATAAGGCTAATATGGTTGTCTCTGTAAGTAATGTTATTGCTGAGGAAGCTAAGGATATATTTAGTATTGATGAATCTAAAAGTAAAGTCCTATATAATCCATATGATGTAGAGTTAATTAATCAAAAGGCTAATGAACCAATAAAAGAGGTTGAAATACCGAGTAACAAAAAGATAATAATATCAGTAGGTAGATTAGAAAATCAAAAGGGCTATAACCATCTGATAAAGGCTTTTTCACTGGTTTTAAAACAGCATCCAGATACAGTATTAATTATCGTAGGTAAAGGAAGTAAGGAATATAAAATTAAAACCTTAATAAAAGATCTTGGAATAGATAAGAATGTCCTATTACTTGGTGGTCAAAGTAATCCTTATAAATTTATGAAGAAAGCGGATATGTATGTATTATCATCCATTACAGAAGGATTCCCAAATGCAATGGTTGAAGCAATGTCTATAGGCCTACCAATATTGGCTGTGGATTGTAAATCAGGTCCAAGGGAAATTCTGTCAAATGATTATCAACTACAAACAGCCAATAAATTAGAAACTTGTGAATTTGGAGTAATTTCACCTCCCGTAAGCAAGAGTTTTAACTATGAAGCAAACTTCATTGAAGAGTGTGATAACGAATTAGCCGGTGCAATGAAAATGTTATTAAAAGACAAAGACTTAAGAGATTACTATTATAAAAAATCTAAAGAAAGAGCAAAAGAATTTACTTATTCAAAATTCCAAAATAAACTTGAAAACATTTTTGACAATCTATAATTTCTGTTATTCAGATAAGATTATGTAGGTGAAGTAATGGAGAAAAATATTCTTTTACAGTCTATCGGTAAAGCAACAAAATGGTCAACATTAACAGAACTTATTGCAAAGATGATTGTGCCAATTACAAATATGATTTTAGCTCGAATATTGGCTCCTGAAGCTTTTGGTGTAGTTGCAACAATAACCCTTGTAATAAGCTTCGCAAATCTATTTAGTGATTCGGGATTTCAGAAATATTTAATACAACGGGAATTTGAAACAAAGTTAGAGATGTTACAAAGTATAAACGTTGCCTTTTGGACAAATATCACTTTGTCGCTTACTTTGTGGGGCTTAATAATTGCATTTAGTGAAGTTATAGCAAAAACTGTTGGCAGCCCAGAACTTGGATTTGTTATTGCGATAGCAGGAATTAATTTACCATTGAATTCTTTTTCAAGTATTCAAGTAGCTATTTATAGGCGCAGCTTAGATTATCAGCCTTTGTTTTATATAAGGATTGCAACTGTTTTAATACCATTTTTTATAACTATCCCACTTGCAATATTAGGATTTGGTTACTGGTCTTTGATATTAGGTACTATATTTGGAAACCTAGCCAATGTTATTTTACTAACAATAAAATCAAATTGGAAACCTAAATTATTTTATAGTATAACAATACTAAGAAAAATGTTTTCCTTTAGTATCTGGTCATTAGTAGAGTCAGTCTCAATTTGGGCAACAACCTATTTGGGGATATTTATTGTAGCTAGCGGCTTAAATTCATATTATCTCGGGTTATACCAAACGACCATAGTAACAGTTAGTGGTATATTCGCTATAGTAACTAGTGCTACCACTTCAATAATCTTTTCCTCTCTTTCAAGGTTGCAAAATAATAATAAAGAGTTTACAGAAGTTTTTCTAAAGTTTATACGGTTAATAGCAATGATAATTTTCCCAATGGGGATTGGTATATTTTTATATAGGGACTTGATTACTAATATATTGTTAGGTAAGCAATGGAGTGAAGCTAGTTTTTTTGTAGGACTTTTAGGATTAATGAGTAGCATTACTATAGTTTTCGGGCAATTGTGTAGCGAGGTATATCGTGCGAAAGGAAGGCCGAGGTTATCATTCTTAGTACAAATTTTTTATCTATTGGGCTTATTGCCGACCCTTTTGTTTTCAGTTAAGTATGGATTTCAAACTTTAGTTTTAGGCCATTCGTTAATTAAAATTTATCAAATATTGATTAATTGGGTTATTATGCATATCGTATTCAAAATATCGCCCATCGCAATGGTAAAAAACGTTCTTTCTTCCGTTTATTGTTCAATAGGTATGGGATGTTTTGCTTATCTATTATTGACATTTAGTGATAGTTATATTTGGGAGACCCTCTCTATTTTATTAAGTATTATTTTTTATTTTACTTTACAATTCATTTTTCCTTCAGGTAAAAAGGAACTTATGAGTATTTTAAATAGCTTTAATTTCCCTATAAAAAATAAATTATTAAAAATATTTAGATAGGGACTTTTCCATGCTATTTTTTTCCGTGTTATGTGAATTATCCTTTAATATAATCCGATGTATTCTTTTCTTAGCTTTTGGATATTTAACTAAAAAAGTCGAAGAATACTTAATCTTGGGAGGAAATCCTGGAAATGTTTTATTACTCAGGTTTATCAGTTTCAAAAGATACAAGTATGTTTGTAAAAAGTTTGTTAATTTTATTATTGATTCTAGTTGGTGTAAACATACCAATTGTAAATATCGTGACTATAATTATAGCTTCTTTATTTATTATTACTGGTACTACTATTGAAATAGTTGTTTTACTGTTCTTCTTAATGCCATTTTCTACAATATTTAAGTTTGATCCGAGTAGCTATACACTATTTCATCTCTTAGTATTATTTGCAGTTTTAAGGTTTTTACTTTTCAATTTGAAAATCAGATACAAACAAGTGATAATACTTACATTGTTCTCCGCATATGTATTGTTGGTTGGAAATGTTGAATCTTTAGTGCCATTTATAATTATTGTATTATATCTAACCTTAATGATGTTAATTTTTAATCAAAAAGTATCTATAGACTTAAAAAAGGTTTTATATTATTTTTCATTAGGCATAATATTCTCCTCATTAGCAGGTTTGTTTAATGAATTTATACCAGGATTATCTTCTTTTATGAATCATTCGAATATTAGATTAGAAACAGGAGAATATTTTAATCGATTTAGTGGAGTGCAGGATAATCCAAACTTCTATACAATGGACATTAGTATTGCGTTAGCAGGTTGGTTCAGTCTGTTAATTGGTCAACGGGACTTAAAAAAGACTGACTTTATCTTTATATTCGGACTCGCCATATTTGGAATAATGTCATTAAGTAAATCATTTCTATTAATGCTTTTCTTATTGTTTATATTATTTGTGGTTGCTAATTCCAGGAAAAACTTGTTAAATGTACCTAAATCATTAATGTTAATCGCAATATTTATCACGGGAATCTTATTATTAGTTGATAAAGAGTATTTGAATATGTTTATAAATAGATTATTAATTAATAATGGTAATGCGGATATATCCGATGTTACAACAGGGAGATTTGATATTTGGATACTATATTTAGAGTTTATTTTTAGTGATATAAAAGTATTTATGTTTGGAGCCGGGTTTGGTGCAGAATTATACCATTCACATGCATCACATAACTTCTATTTAGAAACAATATACTATTTGGGATTAGTAGGTTCTGTATTATATATCCTTTGTATATTAAGTACATTTCGTAAAACAAATCCTAGAATTAAGCGAAACTTATTTAATTATATTCCTTTACTAATATTATTATTTAGGGGGATGGCGATAAATCTGATACTTAGAGGGGAGTTGATTTTTTACCTGATTATAATCGCTCTAGTATTAAATTTAAACTATAATAATTCGAGAGACGCGGATTTATCCTGACTATATATTATAGTATTTTAAGAATTGAATTAGATATAGACTTCTAAATTAACTTACACTATCAAGAATAATATTTCAATAGAATCCAGGTTGTAAAATAAATGAGATCTGCATAGTACGTATAACCTATAATAAAATACTCTCATAGAGTGTGAAGGGATGTTCTAGTATGTATAATATAGCGGTAGCAGGAACAGGATACGTCGGTTTAGTAGCTGGAGTATGTTTCGCCGAAGTTGGTCATCAAGTAACATGTGTAGATATAGATGAAGAAAAAGTTAATAAAATGAAACAAGGCATCTCGCCCATTTATGAGGCAGATTTAGAACAGTTGATGCAGAAGAATTATGCTGCTGGTAGATTGGATTATACAACTGATTATGAATCGGCTTATAAAGAGGCAGATGCCATTTTTATTGGAGTCGGAACTCCAGAGCAACCGGATGGATCAGCTAATCTTTCTCATATAGCAACTGTTGCAAGGCAAATTGCTGAAAATGTGGAAAAGGATTGCTTGGTTGTTGTTAAATCTACTGTTCCGGTTGGGACAAATGATAAAGTTGAACAGTTTATTAATGATTTTTTAAAGAATGATGTGAAGATAGAGGTTGCCTCTAATCCTGAGTTCTTAGCGCAAGGATCAGCGGTACGTGATACTTTACATGCAGAACGAATCATTATTGGAACCGAAAGTAAATGGGCAGAAGAAATGCTTATGGAAATCTATAAGCCATTTCATCTGCCCATTGTTTCTGTTAACAGAAGATCAGCCGAGATGATTAAATATGCATCCAATGACTTCTTGGCTCTTAAAATATCCTATATGAATGATATTGCTAACTTGTGTGAATTAGTGGGAGCGGATATACAGGATGTTGCTAAAGGTATGAGCTATGATGAAAGAATCGGAAGTAAGTTTCTTAATGCGGGTATTGGCTATGGAGGGTCTTGTTTCCCTAAAGATACGAAAGCCTTGGAGTATATTGCAAAGCAAAATGGATATGAGTTGAGAACCATTAAGGCTGCCATTGACGTTAATAAAGAGCAAAAGACAATGTTATATAAAAAAGCAAGCAAGCGACTCATCACCTTTAATGGGCTTAAGGTTGCTGTGTTGGGATTAACCTTTAAACCTGGAACTGATGATTTGCGAGAAGCTCCTGCTTTAGACAATATTCCTCTGTTGTTGGAAAATGGAGCTAACGTGTATGCTTATGATCCAGTAGGCGTCTATAATTTCTCTAAATCGTATCCTGAAGGCGCTAATGGCCAAGGTACGATGACATACGTAGGGAATCCAGAGGAGGCACTTGAGGGTGCTAATGTTTGTTTTATCTTTACGGAATGGGGAGAAGTTAAAGCACTGACGCCGCATATGTACAAAAAACTAATGAGAACCTCTTTAGTGTTTGACGGGCGAAATATATATAATGTCAATGAGATGCATGAGGCTGGAGTTGAGTATCATTCCATTGGAAGACAAGCAGCTGTACGAGATACAAAAAGAGAGTGGGGAAATCATGAATTACAAAACACCAGATCTTAATAAAGTTTATCTTGTAACCGGTGCTGCTGGTTTTGTAGGATCTTATCTATCTAAGAAATTATTAGATCAAGGATGTCGCGTGGTTGGTATTGATAATTTAAATGACTACTATGATGTTAATCTGAAAATGGGTAGGCTAAGTTCATTAAAGGATTATTCATCTTTTACATTCTTGAAAATTGACCTTTCAGATAAGACTGCTTTGGAGAATGTATTTAAACAGCATCAGCCTAATATTGTGGTTAATCTGGCAGCACAGGCAGGAGTACGCTATAGTATTACAAATCCGGAAGCTTATATAAATTCTAATTTAATTGGCTTCTATAATATTCTAGAATGTTGCCGTCATTCCTATGATACTGGTAATACGTCAGTAGAGCATTTATTGTACGCATCCAGTAGTTCAGTTTATGGTGCGAATAAGAAGATGCCATTTTCAGTGGAAGATAAAACGGATGACCCGGTTTCATTATATGCTGCAACGAAGAAGAGTAATGAATTAATGGCTCGGGCTTATAGCAACTTATATAAGATCCCGGCAACAGGATTACGCTTTTTTACGGTTTACGGTCCAATGGGTAGACCAGATATGGCTTACTTCGGATTTGCTGACAAGATATTTGCAGGTGAACCTATTAAAGTCTTTAATCAGGGCGATATGATGAGGGACTTCACGTATATTGACGATATAATCGAATCAATGGAGAGAATGCTCAATCATCCACCAGTACAGGATGAAAATGGTGTACCTCATAAAGTTTACAACATAGGTAACTCAAATCCTGAACAATTGATGTATTTCATTGAAACCTTGGAAAAATGCTTAAGTAAAGCAGCAGGCAGAGAAATTGTAGCTGAAAAAGAATATCTTTCGATGCAGCCAGGTGATGTATATGCGACTTATGCAGATACAACTCCACTTGCTAATGCATTTGATTTTAAGCCAAGTACTTCTATTGAGGAGGGCTTGCAACTGTTTGCTGATTGGTATGTGGATTTTTATAAGGTAAAATAGTAGCATGAATAAACCCTCCAATTATTTTGGAGGGTTTATTTTATTTGAATTAATATTAATGAGAAGAGTAAGTAGCTCTTACCTCTAATATTATGTAAGTAAGAGTGTAAAAAGTGTAGTGAAGTGAAACACAATTAATTCCCCTGAATAAAACAATGGAAAGTAAACAGGCGGAGAAATTGACTAAGATTTCTCCGCCTGTTTTAGTATTGATAAATCTCCTTTTCTTCGTAATTACCACAAAAACTTCTATCCAGGAACTCCTAATATAGGTTTCTTTCCAACCCTTCAATCACGTCATATTCCATAAGTAGAACGGGGGTTAATTCCATCTCCCGCTCGATTTTAAATTCCAAACAACTCATAAACCTCTTCGCTCCAAATCTGTATTCCTTGTTCATTCGGAGCACTCTTATCCTCTTTCAGATACTCCATCAATTCGTCTTCATTCTTATAATCAGGCCATTCCGTCCAGTGATCGATACATGTGATGTTATTTTCTGCTGCATATTCCTTTAAGGCATCTACTTGTTGTGGGTAGATAATCGCATTTGGAATAGGGTGAGTTGGCATTAGAATGACAAAAAGATCTTCATTGATAGACTTCAATTCTTGAATAATAGTTGCAATGTTTTCGTGATTTTCATCCACTTCCACGACTCCGTTATCAGCCAATGTGAAAGCTTCAAGAATCAGAACATCAGGGTTGGCATCTTGATAATCGCTGATTTGACCTGCCTCTATTAATTCGGTGGATGTACCGTTAAATTCTATATGAGATACCGCAATCCCATCTTCAAACTCTTCTTCTAATTCCTGACTAATTGTTTCCCCAAGGCCGTTATCTTGATCGCCCAATGCTTTGGAACCTGCAATCAAAACATTAGCTTTTTCATGTTTACTGATTCCTTTTTCAAGCGCGCTCTTTAGTTCTTGGTTTTTTACATTTTTATATAAAGAAGTAGAGCTCTTTTTTGTGTTCATTTCTTTTTTTTGTTCAGTTGTCTTTTTTTCACTCTCCATCGCTACAGTTTTTTCTATTTGGTTGCTCCAGCTAGTTTGTCCGAAAACTAAAACAACGATAGTGAATAAGGTAAGTAAAATCGTTGTTATATATTTCATTTTTCATCCTCCATGTAAATAAATATATTATAACAATATGATTATATTATATTGATTTTATAAATTTATATAAAAAATTAGCAATCTTTCTAACATTGATTAAGTTTTTGTGTGTTTCCTAGAAAAAGTAAGGGCTTTTAAAAAGGTATTGTAGTATAATATCATTATTATTTTTAATCGGAGGATGAAATGGAAGAAACTATCAGCTTGAAGGATTTGTTTGCAACCTTAAAAAAACGCGCATGGTTCATCGCTATGATTACTGTTTTGGCCATTTTGATAAGCGGAGTAACAAGCTTTTTTATTTTGACTCCAATCTATCAATCTTCTACACAGCTACTTGTCAATCAGGCGAAGAGCGAAGAAACATTATATAACCAAAACATGGTTCAAACGAATCTGCAATTTATCGAAACATACAATGTCATTATGAAGAGCCCAGCCATATTGGATAAGGTAATTGAGGAACTAGATTTGGACCTATCGGTGGATGAGTTAACCAATAAAATCACAGTGGCAAGTGAACAGAACTCTCAGGTAGTAAACGTATCAGTTACAGATGAGAATCCACACATGGCTGCCAAAATAGCCAATACGACAGCAAAAGTTTTTAAAGAAGAAATCGTTGAAATCATGAATGTGGATAATGTCAGTATCCTTGCGAAAGCAACAGTTTCAGATAATGATTCACCGATAAAACCACAGCCGTTACTTAACATTGCCATTGCGATGGTAGTAGGTTTGATGGTTGGTGTCGGATTAGCATTCTTAATGGAGCATTTGGACCATACAATCAAAACCGAGCAGGATATCGAACGGATTCTGGATTTACCGGTTATTGGTGTGATTGGTGTGATTGAAGCGGATAATACGCAAATGGAAGCGAGAGCAAGAATGAAGCGATCAGGAAGAGGTGGGCAGCATGGCGCGTAATAAGGGAAAACAAACTGGAAATCGAAATCAACGAAAACTAATCACCATGTGGGATGCAAAATCACCAATCTCAGAGCAGTATCGTACGCTTCGCACTAACATTCAGTTTTCTTCGGTTGATGAGGAGATCCAAACGATGTTAGTAACGTCTTCTGGGCCGGCAGAAGGGAAATCTACCACTGCAGCTAATATGGCAGTTGTGTTTGCCCAACAGGGGAAACGCACATTATTTATTGATGCGGATTTGCGGAAGCCCTCTTCACACTACACGTTTTCTTTTACAAACACATTTGGATTAACAAGTGTTTTAACGAAACATTCGTGTTTAGAAGAAGCTGTTAATGTTGTTGAACCGCTTGGATTGCATGTGTTAACGAGTGGCCCGATACCTCCAAATCCAGCTGAATTATTATCATCTAAAGCAATGAAAGAGCTGATTAATGAGGCAAAAAATCACTATGATGTGATTATTATTGATACACCGCCTGTAACGGCTGTCACAGATGCCCAGATTATCTCAAGTCTTTGCCAAGGCATTGTGTTGGTAGTCAGCAGTGGAAAAACTCAGATAGAGGATGCAATTAAAACGAAGGAACAACTGACCAAAACGGGTACTAAAATTCTAGGCGTTGTTCTTAATAACAAACAAATGAAGGATAACACCTATTATTACTATGGTAATCATTAAAGTATTTCTATAGATACTATCTTCGGGTGAGAGTGAAGCATATCCAGTTTACGACATTATTACATTAACTAAGGGGTTGCACAAGAATGATTGATATACACAGTCATATATTACCGAATCTTGATGATGGGGCTAAAAGTTTAGAAGAATCGCTAAATATGGCCAAACTAGCCGTTAGTAATGGCATAGAGACCATTGTTGCAACCCCTCATCATAAAAATGGAAAATATGAAAATGAAAAAGAAAGTATTCTATCGTCGGTTAAACAATTAAACGAAGAATTAGAAAAGAATCAAATTCCTCTAACAGTTTTACCAGGGCAAGAGGTAAGAGTTTATGGGGAACTGCTTGAAGATATGGAACAAGGATTGATACAAACTGTGAACGATTCTTCCTATCTATTAATAGAATTTCCCTCAAACTATGTTCCCAGATATGCTAACACTTTATTTTTCGATTTACTCCAACGTGGAATAAATCCAATATTGGTTCATCCTGAACGAAATGTAGCCATCGCTGATAATCCGAACTTACTATACGAGTTTGTACAACAGGGTGTCAGTACGCAAATCACGAGCGGCAGTATTGTTGGTAAATTCGGAAAGAAAATTAAGAAATTATCTATGGACCTCATCGAAGCAAATCTTATTCATTTTGTAGCATCTGATGCACATAATGTTTCGTCCAGACAATTTTGGATGAAGGAAGCATTGGATGAACTGGAAAAACAGTTTGGACTAGACCAAATCTATTATTTTGAAGAAAATGCAGAGTTACTCATCAGTGGCCAGACAATCATGAGAGAAATGCCACAGCCAGTCAGAAAGCGCAAGTTTTTAGGACTATTTTAATGATGAGCATGAAGGTGATGCCTCCTAGCCTTTATCAAAGGAGGCACTCGGCCATGCTGTGGGGAGCCAAGAAGCTTCCTTAGATGCAAAGTCATCAATAGGATGGTGTGAGGATGGGTTAGATGCCTCGTTTTTTTAATTTATGCAAGATTTCGTGATTTATATAAAATAACGGTTTGAATTTAAACTACTGATTAGTTGATAACCTTTCTAAAAATTATTGAACATAATTAAATTAAAAGAATATTTTTCGCATTCCACTTATAGGTATAAAAACCTATAAGTGAAATGCGAACTGAATCTTTAGGAGGAGGAACACCATTGCGTAAAGTAAGAAAAGCAATTATACCAGCTGCAGGACTTGGAACCCGGTTCTTGCCAGCGACAAAAGCAATGCCGAAGGAAATGCTACCGATTGTAGACAAACCAACGATTCAATATATCGTCGAAGAGGCAATTGAATCAGGGATTGAGGATATCATTATTGTGACTGGTAAAGGAAAGAGATCCATCGAGGACCATTTCGATCATGTGTATGATTTAGAGAATAACTTGATGGAAAAGGGTAAGTTTGATCTTCTCGAAAAAGTACAAGCTCCTTCCAAAGTAGATATCCATTATATTCGCCAAAAAGAACCAAAAGGTTTAGGACATGCCGTTTGGTGCGCACGCAATTTTATTGGAAATGAACCATTTGCAGTTCTATTAGGCGATGACATTGTTCAAAATGATAATCCTTGTCTACGTCAACTCGTTAATGAATATGAAAAAACCTTATCTTCTGTTATTGGTGTACAAACAGTAGGTGACAATGAAACGCATCGTTATGGAATCATCGATCCTGCAACGCAAGAAGGAAGAAGATATCAAGTAAGTAACTTTGTTGAGAAACCAGCACCAGGAACGGCGCCATCTAACTTAGCTATTATGGGACGTTACGTGTTAACGCCGGAAATCTTTATGTTCCTTGAAAAACAGCAAACGGGTGCTGGTGGAGAAATTCAATTAACAGATGCTATTCAAAGGTTAAATGAAATTCAAAGAGTTTTTGCGTATGACTTTGAAGGCATACGATATGACGTTGGGGAAAAATTGGGATTCGTGAAGACAACGATTGAGTTCGCCTTAAAAAATGACGAAATAAAAAATGAACTAAAAGACTATTTAAGAGGACTATTAATTGAAGAGTTATCTATTGGAGTGAATTAGATGAAAACTGAATATAACCATGATGTTCTTAATCTCGAGTATAAGAATTCAGGTGCTCTATATCTATTATTAAAAAGGTGCATAGATATCGTAGGAGCAATAGTTGGATTATTATTAACTCTTCCTATCCAAATTATTATTATGATATTCTACCTTTTTGGAGACAATAAAGGCCCTATATTTTTTAAACAAACTAGAATAGGTATGGATGGTAAAAAGTTTTATATATATAAATTCCGATCGATGATAGTCGATGCAGAGAAAAAGTTGAAAGAAGATAAGGAATTATATTCTAAGTATATAAAAAATAACTTTAAATTAGAACAACACGAGGATCCCCGAATAACCTCGTTTGGCCGTTTTATCAGGAAGACAAGTTTGGATGAACTACCACAATTTCTAAATGTTTTAAAAGGTGATATGAGTTTGGTTGGTCCAAGGCCTGTAGTTATTGAGGAACTAAACGAGTATAGGGATAAAAAGGATGACTTTCTTTCGGTAAAACCAGGAATTACTGGCTACTGGCAGGTTTGTGGAAGAAGTGATGTTGGTTACCCGGAACGTGTCGATATCGAATTGTATTATGTTTATAATAAAAGCTTATTATTAGACCTAAAGATATTATGCAAAACAGTCTTTCAAGTTATTGCAAGAAAAGGGGCATATTAATGAATAAAACAGCTAAAATTTACGTTGCTGGACACCGTGGTCTAGTGGGATCAGCTATAGTTAGAAAGTTGGAAAAACTTGGATACAAGAATCTTGTTTATCGAACAAGTAAAGAACTAGATTTACGAGATAAAAATGCAGTTGATACTTTCTTTGCAGAAGAAAAACCTGAATTTGTTTTCCTTGCTGCAGCAAAGGTAGGGGGAATTGTTGCCAATAATGAATATCCTGCTGATTTTATTCGCGATAATTTATTAATCCAAACAAACATTATTGATGCGGCTTATCGAAACAATGTAACCAAGCTTTTATTTTTAGGAAGTACTTGCATTTATCCTAAAATGGCTCCGCAACCATTGAAAGAAGAATATTTATTAACTGGTGAATTGGAACCAACAAACGAACCATATGCTATTGCAAAGATAGCAGGTATTAAAATGTGTGAGTCTTATAATCGACAATATGGTACACAATATATTTCAGTGATGCCAACGAATTTATACGGTGAAAATGATAATTTTGATTTGCATACATCTCATGTCCTTCCAGCGTTGATTCGTAAGTTCCATGAAGCAAAGAAAAACAAAGCACCTTTCGTTGAAGTATGGGGAACAGGCTCTCCTAAACGTGAATTCTTATATTCTGATGACCTAGCTGATGCCTGTGTATTCTTAATGAATACATATTCAGGTAAAGAAATTGTTAATATCGGCGTTGGCGAAGATATAAGCATTAAAGAGTTGGCAGAAAAAGTAAAAGAGATTGTCGGGTATACAGGAAATATTCAATTTGATACAACTAAACCTGATGGTACACCAAGAAAATTAGTTGATGTAACAAGGTTGAACTCTTTTGGATGGAAAGCGTCCACTTCATTAGAAGAAGGGCTAGAAAAAGCTTATCAATGGTTTCTAGAAAATGAAATTACAACAGTGAACTAACATAATTGGAGGATTAAAATGAAGAAAGCGTTAATCACAGGGGTAACAGGGCAAGACGGATCCTATTTAGCAGAGTTTTTATTAGAAAAAGGGTATGAAGTACATGGTATTATTCGAAGAAGCTCTTCTTATAACCAAGAGCGTTTAGAGGAGCTTTTAACTGAAGAGGAAAAAAATGCATTATTAAATAACAAAAACTTTCACCTTCATTATGGAGATGTTACTGATGCTTTAAATGTGACGAGAATTATAGGGGAGATTCAACCAGATGAAATCTACAATCTTGCAGCACAATCGCATGTTCGTGTCTCATTTGATATGCCAGGATATACATTAGATGTAGATGCAAAAGGGACGTTGAATATCCTTGAAGCTGTTCGGATCTTAGGGTTGACAGAAAAAACTCGTGTATATCAAGCTTCAACATCTGAACTTTTTGGTAAGGTACAAGAAGTACCTCAAAAAGAAACAACTCCATTCTATCCACGTTCACCATATGGAGTAGCTAAAATCTATGGTTATTGGATAACGAAGAACTATCGTGAGTCCTATAATATGTTTGCTGTAAATGGAATACTATTTAACCATGAATCAGAGCGTCGTGGAGAAACATTTGTCACTCGCAAAATAACATTAGCAGCTGCGCGTATTGCTCAAGGTAAACAAAAGAAGCTTTCCTTAGGAAACTTAAATTCATTACGTGACTGGGGCTATGCAAAAGATTATGTTGAATGTATGTGGCTAATTCTTCAACATGATACGCCAGAAGACTTTGTTATCGCTACTGGAGAAATGCATACTGTTCGTGAATTTGTTGAATTAGCATTTAGACATGTTGGAATTGAGATTGAATGGTCCGGAGAAGGAGTTAATGAAAAGGGGATTAATAAATCTACTGGTGAAGTAATTGTTGATGTAGATCCTAAGTTCTTTAGGCCTGCAGAAGTTGATCAGTTATTAGGTGATCCTACAAAAGCTAGAACATTATTGAACTGGAATCCAACAAAAACCTCTTTTAAAAAGCTTATCCAACTTATGGTGGAAGCGGATATGGATAAAGTTTCGAAGGAAGCGGTAACTAAGAAAGCTTTTGATTAAATAAGCTTCTTATAATATTTTTTATTTTAATCTACCTCCATATTTACTCTAATGTTAAGTTTGAAACGCGTATGTTATTCAAATGCTTAATTTTATGTGGAAATATGGAGTTTTTTTCGTTTGCTATGAGCGAACATGAAGTTAATTCGACATTAGAAGAGGAAGTATTGAATATGAAAATAGTTTTTTTTCATCATTCTAGTCATCAAGCTGGTGCCCAAAAATCATTATACTATCTATTGGATCAAATTAAAGATACAACAGACGATGATTTAAATATTTGGGTTGTAAGAGATGGACCTGGAGTAGATAATTTAAGAAAATTAGGATTAAATATAAAAATTACAAAGGGAATCGTACCGTTTCATGGATCAACTGTAACTGGAATGAATATTAAACTTTTTTTAAGAAATATACTTGGTTTCCTTCCGTCTGTATTCATGAGTTATATATATATGAAGAAGGAAAAGCCAGACATAGTTCACATGAATAGCAGCTCAATGTTTCCGGCTGCAATGGGAGCGAAATTGGCTGGGGTTAAAACGATAGTTACTCATATTAGAGAACCATTATTACCAAATATTTTTGGTGAAATATTAAAGCACTTTACTAATGCATATTCTGATAAATTCATTGCAATCAGTAAGTATGATTTAGAAACTACAATGAAAAAGGAAAAACTGATTCCTAATAAAGTAATATATAACTTTGTTGATATACCAAATTTGACAAATGATAATCAAAAAAACAGCAGACAGACACTTGAGAATACTAGTAACACACTTAAAATACTTTATCTTGGAAGAATAATTAAACAAAATGGATTATTAGAGTTAATAGAAGAATTCTCTGGAGTTGAAAATCATAGAGTTCAGTTAACAATATCAGGTTTTGATAAGGATAAGAGCAGTTATGAAAAAATGGTACAGAGTAATGCACAAAGAGATAAGCGGATTAAGATCCTAGATTATGTTGATAATGTACAAGATTTAATAAATGAGAATGATCTAATTGTTTGTCCTTTTATTGAACCTCACTTTTCAAGAGCTATAATTGAGGGGGCTGCCTTGAAAAAACCATCTTTAAGTAGGGATATTCCTAGTCCAAACGAAATTGTAATTGATAATTATAATGGTAAATTATATAAAAATAAGAAAGAGTTTTCATTTATAATAGATGACTTAGTACAAAATAAGAAACAAATTAGTAAAATGGGAGAAGCAGCATACCAAACTGCTTTCAGTTTATTTGATAGCAAAAAAAATGCTATTGAAACATTTGAATTCATTAAGTTACCTACTTTAAAGTGATATATTAGGCGAAGTTAATATCAAAATTGTTTACCCCTATTGAAAGTATTTTTTATAAATTGTTTAAAAGGGGGTGGAAAATCCGTGGAAATAAAAGGGGATATCTTCTTTAAAAATATTTCTGTATTAATGTCAGGAACAGCAATAGCACAATTGATAGCCATGTTCGCATCACCCATATTAACCCGATTATATACACCAGATGCTTTTGGGCTATTAGGTAACTTTACCTCTATTATCGCTATCTTAGCAGCTGTTGTAACGTTGCGGTACCAATTAGCGATTGTCCTACCTAAAAAACATAAAGAAGCTGTAAATATTTTAGTTGCATCATCTATTATTGTTTTGGTGATCACAATATTTGTCAGTGCAATTATCCTTCTTTTTGGAGAAATATTATTGAAAAAGATAGGAATGCCGGAACTCCAGTCTTGGTTATGGTGGATTCCAATCACTATCTTTTTTATGGGGATTTATCAAAACCTGGAATATTGGAATATTAGAAAAAACAGTTATTATATGCTTTCAATGTCTCAAATATCGAGGTCAACTACTACAACTGGGATTCAGTTAGGTGGAGGGATTTTCAAATTTGGAGTTGGAGGATTAATAGGTGGTTATGCAATAGGTCAGGTAATATCGTCAGTGATAATGTCTATTCGTACTTGGAATAGTGATAAAAATCTTTTTAAAAAATATATTTCTTTAAACGAAGCTATATATTTAATGAAGAAATACAATGCTTATCCAAAATACAACACACCACAAGCGTTAATAAATAATATTTCATATGCTATGCCTATATTTATATTAACTTTTTACTATGGTCCAACAATTGCTGGGTTATATTCCTTATCTCATAGGATACTGTATATACCTATAAACTTAATTGGTGAATCGGTTAGAAAGGTATATTTTCAAAAGGCCTCTAGAGAATTTAATGATGGTGTAAGCTTATACAAAGGTTTAAAAAAGGTGATAATTAGTATGTTTTTACTAGCAGTAATACCTACGCTAATAATAATTATTTATGGACCACAATTATTTGCGACCGTTTTAGGAGAAAATTGGTATTCCTCAGGCAGTATAGCACAATGGATGATAATTTTTGTATTAGTAGATTTCGTTAGCAAGCCTATAATACCTATATTTGAAATATATGGTTGGCAAAAATACCTTCTTATCTTTGAAATTTGTTTTACCACTGTAAGATTAGGAGCTATGTTGATCGGTGCGATTTTTTATAATTATATAATTTCAATAGCACTATTTAGCTTAAGTTCTTTTATTATGTTTACATTGTTAATAGGCTTTATCTTGTATTTTACTAAAAGAAATAAAAATGTAGCTACAAAAAGAGTATCGGAGAGTCTGTAACGTGTTTAAAAAGTTTAGTGTAAGTAAAGGAATCCATAAAAGTTACTTTGATATTTAAAGCGGGAGGATATTCTTGGATGTATAAATATGTAAAAAACAAATTATATCGTGTTCGATGGTTTATTCGTAAGCAGTCATATATATCTGCTCTTTCATACACATTGGCAAACCTAAAGTATGCAATTTTATACTTTTTTAAACCATTAAATGAATCACCATCTAACGGTGTAACTGGAAAATTAGCTTTATGCTTACGCTTTAGGGATGAAGCACCTTATTTAGATGAGTGGTTAAATTATTATATTACTGCTGGAGTAGATCACTTTTTTCTTTATAATAATTTTAGTGCGGACAACTATAAAGATATTATAGAACCATATATTAAAACTGGGCACGTTACTCTAATAGAATGGCCATATACTCCTGCATCACCAGCTGCAGAAAATGATTGTATTAAAAAAACTCAAGGTAAATTTGACTGGGTTGGTTTTTTAGATGCTGATGAATTTGTAGTAATTAAAGATGGACGTTCTATTCCAGATTTCCTAGATGAGTTTGAAGGTGTTCCGGCTGTAGCGCTACATTGGTATTACTTTGGATCAAATGGGCATAAAAGTCGTCCAAAAGAAACTGTTATTAATTCGTATACGCGACGCGCACTTAAACCCAACCGTCACTTTAAGGTATTTGTACGACCTGAAATGGTAACTTGTAACAGAAATTCACATAATTTTTACTATCGTAATGCTAAACTTGCAATTCGTGAAGATGGACGTAAAGTCCATGGTAGTATGGCCACACCACCAACAGCAAATAAAGCATGGATTAACCATTACTACTGTAAGAGTTTGGAGGATTATCTTGAAAAGGCAAAACGAAAGTCCTCTCTTGACAAGAGTGGAATTAGAGAAAATTCTAGACAAGAAGCCAAGGCATTAAAGGTTATGGAAGAATCCAATGAAGTTTTCGATGATAGTGCAATTAATTACTATAATACTCGTTCTGCAAAGTTAATGAAGAATTGAGGATAAGTAAATTTCAGTATATGGTTGTTATCTCTGTGTATAATAATATTGGTTTAAAAAAGAAAAATAGGAGACCAAAAAAATGAAATCTTCTATGTTTATTAAAGTGTCTTTATTTTTGTTTTATCTTAGTTTCTTTGTATCATTTTATGATGATAATAATATGAATATTATTAGATTTATTGGTATGCTATTTATTTCAATAGTATCAATGTGTCTTTATTTGACTAGAGATAAAAGTATAGGAAATGGTTTTTACTACAGTGAAAACTTAAAAAAGGTTTTATCACTCAATTTTTTAGTTATATTTAGCCTTTCAATATCATTATTCTTCTCAGGCTATAAACTAGATTCTCTAATAAAATTCTTTTCTTTAGTTTTTCTCGTTTTTTTTGTGATTGTTATTTTGCCATTCTTAATCAATAGAATAGGAATTGTTAGAAATAATAAACTTGTTGTTTTAAGTATTTTAATTTCTGTATTACTATCGTATCTCATCAGACCAGATGGTTATCGATTTGAAGGTGGAGATAGAATTGGTAGTGATTTAAGATTACAATTATTCTTTTCTCATCCTAATACATTAGGATTAATATGTTTATTAGGGATAATATTAATGACATATAGAATTTATCGAAATGATAAAAATAATTTGTGGTTTAAATTGTTTTATTTATCTTTAATTTCGATTTATTTACATGTGTTATATTTAACTGATTCAAGAACATCAATATACGCTTTATTAATTTTCTACACAATATTTTTTTATAAAGCTATAGTTAAAAATAAACTATGGAAAATTATAATTAGATGTTTAACATGTATAGTAATATTTTTTCTGGCGTTTTATATGTATCAAAATTTCAGTTATCAAGACCTCAATAGTTTATTAAGTTATAGATTAGATTTGTGGAGTATGTCTCTTAATGAACTTATTAATAACGGAAGTATCTTAACAGGTCAAGGTTCTTATACAAATTCTAATACAGCTACGATAGGAGCCGTATTGTTAGATAACAGCTATATTTACATGCTATATCAAAATGGTCTTGTTGTTTTAATATTTTTCTTAACTCTTATTTTTATTTTATATAGATTGCTGATACGAAACATTTCGAACGAGAAAGATAAAGTATTTATGGTTTCGCTTTTTTGGGTATTTTTAGTGATTGGTCTGTTTGAAAATATCCTTTTTAACCTCAGTTCTTTTTATTGCATTATTGTATTTTCGTATATATATAATTTTATAATTTATGAAGATAGTTAACAATAAATGCAAACTATTTAAAATAAGATGGAATTATATATTAGTTTTCTATTCAGAAACTGAAATTATGATTTTCAGGATAGGAACCAATATGATTTAACTTTTACAATATAGGTAAATTTATTTGTTACTATTCTCCTTATTTCAGATAATTTATAAACTTAGTTAAGTAGGAGTAAGATTATGAAAATTTTAATTTTTGGACTTAATTATTATCCTGAACCAACTGGAACTGGAAAATATACTGGTGAAATGGCTGCATGGCTTGCTAAAAATGGACATGAAGTTGATGTAATTGCATCTTTTCCACACTATCCTAGTTGGGAGATTGACGATTCGTATATTAATAAAAGTTATCACAAAGAGACTATAGAAAATGTAACAGTATATCGAACGCCATTGTTCGTTCCTTCTTCAGATAAGATCAATTCTAAGAATAGGATAAAAATGGAACTAACGTATACGTTTAATTCCTTAAGGTATTGGATACCAATTTTATTTAGGCGAGATAAGTACGATATAGTAGTTGCCGTATCTCCACCTATGCAAGTTGGACTTTTGCCCTTTATTTATAATGTGTTTAGAAAGGTACCATGGGTATTTCATATTCAAGATTTACAAGTTGATGCTGCTGTAAGATTAAATATGTTAAAACCGGGTATTTTTACAAACATTCTTTTTAAAGTAGAAAGTTTTTTATTAAAATCTGCAACTAATGTCTCTACAATTACTGAGGCTATGTTAAATCGTCTAATTGATAAAAAAATAAATATAGAAAAAACGTGGCTGTTTCCGAATTGGTCAGATATAGGCTTTATTACCCCGCTTGATAAAAAACATAATAAATATAGAAAACAGTTAGGTATAAATGAAAATCAAGTACTATTCATGTACGCTGGTAATATTGGAGAAAAACAGGGCTTAGATTTAATATTAAATGTTGCAGAAAAGCTTATAGACAACCAAGAAATTAAGTTTGCAATTGTAGGGGAAGGATCAGCTAAAGCTAAATTATTAAAGTATGCAGATGAAAGAAAATTGAAAAATGTGGTTTTTTTACCAGTACAACCCTTGGAAAGTCTTCCTGAATTACTTGCAGCAGGAGATGTACATTTTGTAATTCAAAGGCCTGAAGCTGCTGATTTAGTTATGCCATCTAAATTAACAAATATACTTGCAGCAGGTCGTCCTGTTATTGCAACAGCTGAGGAAGGAACTGCTTTGTATGAAGTAATTAAAAATCACAAGTTAGGCATAATTGGAAAGCCTGAGGATCATAATGATTTGTTAGAAAATATATTGGAAATATACAAAAAACAAGAAATGATTGAAGATATGGGTAGAAGGGCAAGGGATTATGCTGAGAAATACTTGGACAAAGAAAACATTCTTAGAGAATTTGAAAACAAAATTTTATGTTTATTAAAGAAAAATAATATTAAATAAAGAGACTGGCGTCTAGCTATATAATAAATTGTTGAATAGTCTTTGTGGATAATGGGGGGATTATATGAGACTTGTATTATTATCTGGAGGATCAGGGAAGCGATTATGGCCACTATCGAATGACACTAGATCAAAACAATTTTTGAAAGTATTAAAAAATAATGAGAGTGAAAAACAATCAATGGTTCAGAGAGTATGGAGACAGTTAAAAACTGCTGGTCTTGCGAATACATCTGTTATTGCTACATCTAAAATGCAAAGAGATATGATTCATAGTCAGTTAGGAATGGATGTACCGCTCATTATTGAACCTGAAAGACGAGATACGTTCCCAGCCATAGCATTAGCAGCCTCATATTTATATTCGATTCAAGAGGTTTCAGAAGAGGAGACAGTTGTGGTATTACCAGTTGACCCCTATGTTGAAGATGATTTCTTCGAAACAGTAAAAGATCTAGAAAATGTTTTAATAGATTCGGAGGCAGATTTAGCATTAGTTGGTGTTAAACCAACCTATCCTTCATCAAAGTATGGATACATTGTTCCGAAAGGAATTGTAGATGGTGATAACTATATTACAGTCAATCATTTTACTGAAAAACCTAATGAGGAAAAGGCTCAATCATTAATAGATATGAATGCATTATGGAACTGTGGAATATTTGCTTTCAAATTAAGGTATCTAATTGATATTTTAGTCCAAAAAGGATTGCCAACCCAATTTGAACAATTGGAATTAGAATATGGAACTCTTCCTAAAATTAGTTTTGACTATGAAGTGGTAGAAAAGGCAAATCATATTGTTGCATTGCCTTATGATGGTTATTGGAAAGATCTTGGTACTTGGAATACTCTTACAGAGGAGATGGCAACATCTCAAATAGGTAAGGGAGTTTTAAGTGAGGATTCTATGAATTCTCACTTAATTAATGAGCTTGATATTCCGGTAACAGTTCTTGGGACAAGGGACATTGTCGTTGCAGCAAGTCCAGATGGTATTCTAGTTGCTGATAAAGCATCAAGTCCTAAGATTAAAGAAATAATTGGCGATTTTAATCATCCGCCAATGTATGAGGAAAGAATATGGGGTTGGTCACGAGTACTTGATTACGCTAGATATACTGACGGCAATGAGATGGTAACAAAAAGGATCTGTATTTATGAAGGTAAAAACTCAAGTTATCATTTCCACAATTTACGGGATGAAGTGTGGACAATCGTTCGCGGTGAGGGAGAATTAGCATTAGATAATCATATCACTCGTGTTAAGGCGGGAGATATCATCCACCTTCCAGCAGGAAAAAAACATGGGATTAAAGCTCTTTCTGAATTAGAATTTGTTGAAGTACAAACAGGTGCTGAGATAAGTGATGAAGATTTTACTCGGCTTTACTTTGAGTGGGATGAGGTTATTGCACACTTTACTAAATCAAAGGCAAAAGTAATTTTATAAGAATATTTTAGAGGAAGAATGTAGGTTCTTTTTTTTATGGAGTGAATGAATTGAAAGTCATTGCCTACTATATTTCAGATTATGGGTATGGTCATGCTTCGAGGAGTATAGCAGTTATTAGGGAACTACTGAAAAACCCTAAGGTAAAAATTATTGTCTGCCATTCATTTGCACTATCTTTTATGAAGCGTTCAATTCATAGTAAACGGGTCACTTATAGAACCATTCAAACAGATATAGGGTACTATTTGAAGGAAAACTCCATATATCCTGATAAAAGTTTACTACTTAAAGAATATAAAAATTATCTCTTTGATTGGGAGGCTAAAGTAACGGAAGAGATTGACTTCTTAAAAACCAATATCGTTAGATTGGTGATATCAGATATATCTCCACTGGGTATTGAGGCAGCAAATAAATCAGGTGTTCCTTCAATTGGCTTATCTAATTTCACATGGTATACAGCTTATAAGGGATTAATCGAGGAAATAGAGCTAAATCCTTTTAAAGAGATTTATGAAAAAATGAATCATTATTTTGCACTAGCAGGTAGTCAAGAGCCATGGAATAGTAAAGTTCAGGACTATGGATTTTTCTCAAGGGCTATAGATGAAAAAGAGGTTAACCGAATTCAACAGTTAATTAACCCAACAGGTAACAATATTATAGTATTTTTAGGACTTGGTATGAAGATCGACCTCGATATACTTGAAAGTCTACCTATTTGGGATAGTCCAAATGTATCTTTTATTGTGTCTACTAATATTAATGTAATTCGGGAAAATGTCTATCAAGTACCAATTGACTATATTGAGACACAAAACTATATAGCAGTATCCGATCTGGTTATATCAAAGGCAGGTTGGGGAATGATAGGGGAGGCGCTGTGCTCAAATACCCCATTATTGCTTGTTAACAGACAATCAATGAGAGAAGATCGAAATACAATTCAGTATTTAAAGGAACGTAATTTATGTAAGACAATTGAATGGGATGATTTTAAATCCTTCGAAATTGATTCTGAATTTATAAAGGAACTATATGAATCAACAAATATAAGAGATTACAAGTTTAGTGATGAGGCTAGTAGAGTGGCAAAGGGAATACTCGATTTAATGAAATCGTAGAGATATATACATTTATTAGGGGTACAACACTGCTGTAAATTACTATACTAGTATAGTATAGTATAAGTAGTCTATTAGATAACAAGTTTAAAATAATCCATAAATATGAGGTGAGGAGCAATATGAAAATTTCAGTAGCTGGAACAGGATATGTTGGTTTAGTAACAGGTGTTTGTCTTGCGGAACATGGTCACTCTGTTACTTGTGTAGATATTGATGAAAATAAAGTAGCTATCATGGAAGCAGGAGTTTCCCCAATTTATGAGCCTGGTTTAGAGGAATTAATGAAGAAAAACACAGAACGGTTAACATATACAACTGATTATCATGCTGCTTATAAAGATGCTGACGTGATTTTTATCGGTGTGGGTACTCCTGAAAAAGTGGATGGATCCGCTAATTTAACCTATGTTTATGAAGTGGCTGAGCAGATTGCTCGGAGTATAGAAAAAGACTGTGTAGTTGTTGTGAAATCTACTGTACCTATTGGGACGAACGATAAAGTTGAGGAAATGATTAAACGAAATTTAGCTCATGACGTCAATGTTTATATTGCTTCTAACCCAGAGTTTTTAGCTCAAGGAACAGCAGTTCGTGATACTCTGCAAGCTTCTAGAGTAGTAATTGGCGCTGAAGAAGATTATGCAGCAGAGGTCTTGAAAGAGGTTTATAAAGATTTTAATGCTCCTATTGTTGTGACGAACCGTAAGAGCGCAGAGATGATTAAATATGCTTCCAATGATTTTCTAGCACTAAAAATCTCGTTTATTAATGAGATTGCGAACTTATGTGAAACCATTGGGGCAGATATTGAAGATGTTGCGCTTGGTATGGGCCTCGATGGTCGTATAGGAAATCGTTTCTTAAACGCGGGAATTGGTTATGGGGGTTCTTGTTTCCCTAAAGATACAAAGGCATTACATTGGTTAGCAAACTTCCATGATACTGAGTTGAAAACAGTTAAGGCTGCAATTGATGTCAATGAGAATCAAAAACTTAAACTGTTTAAGAAATCACGTAAGTATTATGATAGTCTACTAGGGTTAAATGTTGCGGTATTAGGGTTGACGTTTAAGCCTGGAACAGATGATCTAAGAGAAGCACCTTCATTAGTAAGTATCCCATTGATGCTTGAGGATGGAGCAAATGTAAAAGCATGGGATCCAGTGGGTGTTAATAACTATAAGAAGATATATCCTAATGAAATTACGTACTGCAACTCAATAGAAGAAACTCTTAAAGATGCAGACATTTGTTTTATCTTTACTGAATGGGATGAAGTTAAAGATTTTGAATTAGCGAAGTATAGCCAGTTAATGAAGAACCCAATTATCCTTGATGGTCGTAACTGCTATAACTTAGCATCTGCCAAAAAAGCGAATATTGTTTATGAATCCATTGGTAGAAAAACAGTTAATAGCTTAGAAATTGCGCTTGTTTAATTTTAAAGAGGGACTTATTTCTTATATGAAATAAGTCCCTCTTTTTGCTATGCAAATCATCCAGTACCCAGTAATTAAATGGAGCAGAAGTTTGGTGCAACATATATAGCAATTCATAAATCCACCTGAGTACATGGATTTAAGATTTCAGAGAAGGTGGAACAGAACAAATTGCAAGATTAATGGAGACGTTTTAGGAATGAACCGTTTTCTGGAATTGCTGGTATGGAAGTTATTGCGGTAGAGGATTATTTAACCTTTATTTGAGTTAGGGATGGACAAGAAGAGAAAATTGAATTGCCTCGTTCTAATGTGTTGAAGTATCATTTAACTGATGGAACTTGGATTGCTTTACGTCCATCTGGAACAGACCAAAAGCGAAATTATATTTTTGTGTGAAGGGTCAAACGTTGGTGGATAGTAGAGAAAGCTGGATACTGTCCAGAATAGCTTGATGAGCAAAGTGCAAGCTTTATTATGGTAATATCAATAGATAAGAAGAAGGTGTTAAGATGGCGATACTCATTACAGGGGGAGCAGGCTATATCGGCTCTCATACAGTGAAATACTTTTTAGACCAGAACGAAGAAGTGGTTGTTGTTGATAATTTACAAAGTGGGCATAGAGAGGCAGTAGACGTTAATCATTTTTATGAGATTGATCTTAGAGATAAAGAAGCTTTAGATCGTGTCTTTAAGACTCATAATATCGAGGCTGTTATTCATTTTGCTGCTAACTCCTTAGTTGGAGAAAGCATGAGTAAACCCCATGAATACTATCATAACAATGTATATGGCATGATGTGTTTATTGGATGTCATGAAAAATAATAACGTCAATAAAGTAGTATTTTCCTCTACAGCAGCTACTTATGGCGAACCTAAAAATATTCCTATCGTTGAAGATAATGAAACAAATCCTACCAACACTTATGGTGAAACCAAACTTGCGATGGAAAAAATGATGAAGTGGTTTGACCAAGGATATGACATAAAATATGTTTCTTTAAGGTATTTTAATGCTGCTGGGGCTCATCAGAGCGGACATATTGGTGAGATGCATGACCCGGAAACACATCTTATTCCATTGGTTTTACAGGTTCCGCTTGGTCAACGTCATAAGGTATATATGTTTGGTGATGATTATCCTACAGAGGATGGAACGTGCATCCGTGATTACATTCATGTAATGGATTTAGCATCAGCACATTATCTAGCATTAGAATACTTAAGAAAAGGAAATCCTAGTGATATCTTTAACCTAGGTAATGGGAATGGATACTCTGTCAAAGAGGTTATTGATGTAGCAAGACATATCACAAACCATCCTATTCCAGCAGAAGTAAAAGAAAGAAGAGCTGGAGATCCTGCTGTCTTAATTGCTTCGTCACAGAAGGCAAAAGATATATTGGGTTGGAAACCGCAGTATGATTCTTTAGAAAAAATTATTTCGGATGCATGGAATTGGCATAAGCATAATCCTAAAGGTTATACGTCGAAATAATAGCTGGGTGTTGCACTGATTCGAAAGACTAGGATAGGAGTTAAACCCAGTATTCTCTAAATGTATCAAGACGTACAATAGTTTACGGAGACTTATATAGAAGTAGATTATTTTATTTTCTAATAAATAAAGAGTGTTTCAAAAAGAGGAGAAAATGTTGACGATTTCTCCTCTTTTCTACTATAAAATACCTCAAAAATACTCCCCAACACTAGTACTACTAAAAATAAATTCACTATATCTTCTAAGAAGGAACCTCGAATTTTAAACTAGGATAATGAAGAAGATATAAATAGTTTTCAAATATCATCTTTTATTCAAAAAATTTTATGTAAGTATTTTGACCATTCATTCTAAGGTATGTGTATGAAAAATTGCTACGTTGACAGCACCCTCTTTATAGCATCAAAAGATAAGAAAAAAGAATATAAAAAAGAATGAAACCCATAGTTCCACTCTTTTTTTACATATTGTATAGCAATACTTGTAATCCTAAAATGATTCCGATAGCTATTACAATTAAGCCTGCATAGGTTGCAGTCTTTTTAAGTTTTCTTTTTCTGTACATTTCCTCAGGAGTTTGATAGTAATTCAATTTCGTGCCTCCTCGTTTCGACAACTGGCTGACTTAGCTAGCATGAGGCGAGCCTTAGTCCCTTTAGTTTTGCGTCACTAGTTTTCGCTAGCTTTGCTTTTTCGACGTTTAATATAATGGTACAAAATGTATTAAATATAATATAGGGACCAAAGTCGCATTTTGTCAAAAAGTAGGAAAAAATATTTATCTTTAAGTATTATAACAATTTAAAAGATACCAATATGTTAAAGTAACTGTCAATGCTGTTATGTATATGGATAATTTTATATTATTATATAATCCGCTTTTCTATTTACTTATAACAGTTGAATCTAACTAGTCTTGCTGTAAGACATTATCCTTCTGATCCCCCAGTAAAAAGCCGGAATCGTTACTATGAAATACTGTTTACATCTTGCTTTCCCAGAAAAACTAAATTTGAGCGGGCTGTTTATTTACTTTTAGAGGAATAGAATGTAAGTTGAGGAATTAGTTATATATAGTAGATGATTATACTGATGATAAAGGGGATTCGTATGAAAAAAATCACGAAAGCAATTATACCTGCAGCAGGTCTTGGAACAAGATTTTTACCGGCAACAAAGGCCATGCCGAAAGAAATGCTTCCGATTGTGAATAAACCTACCATTCAATACATAGTCGAAGAAGCCGTTGCATCCGGAATTGAAGATATTATCATTGTGACAGGTAAAGGAAAAAGAGCCATTGAGGATCATTTTGATCATGCTGTTGAACTAGAACATAATCTGAGGGAAAAGCGCAAATTTGATTTGTTGGAGGAGGTTCAAAGACCTTCTGAGCTTGCGAATATTCATTATATCCGCCAAAAGGAACCAAAAGGTCTCGGCCACGCCATCTTTTGTGCGCGTAATTTTATCGGGGATGAGCCATTCGCTGTGTTGCTTGGTGATGATATCGTCGTTCATGATAAGCCGTGCTTACAGCAATTGATTGAACAGTATGAGGTACTTGATTCATCAGTTATTGGCATTAAAGCTGTACCTGAAGATGAAACCGACCGGTATGGGATTATCGATCCTATTCATATGGATGGGCGTTGCCATCTCGTAGGCAGCTTTGTGGAAAAGCCGGCGAGAGGAACAGCACCTTCTAATCTGGCTATTATTGGGCGATATATTTTTAAGCCAGAGATATTTGATTTTCTCGGTGAAATGGAAGTAGGAGCGGGCGGTGAAATTCAATTGACCGATGCCATTCAAAAGCTCAATCAGATCCAGCGTGTCTATGCCTATGAATTTGAAGGAGAACGATATGATGTAGGTGAGAAGCTAGGGTTTATCAAGACTACGATTGATTTTGCTTTGAAAAATGAAGAGCTAAGAGAGGATGTTCTAAAATATATTGCTCGGCTGATCGAAACGGAGAGAAGATGAGTTGGTTTTATGGAGTAGAATCGTAAGAGCGTACTCCAATTCTACTCCATCTATATGAATGAATCATCCATTGGATTGTTCACCTGAAATATAAAATTTCTCGATTTCATTAAGCTTTAAATGTAAGTCATAAATTTTTTTTTGTTTAAATCCTTTTTCATATCGGGATTAGTACAGGAATCTGCTTTATTAATAAGGTGTTTTATTCTATATTCATACCAAAGATGTTTTAGGAGTATCATTTTAGCATCTCTTTTTGTTCAGTATATAAAATATATATTCCCCTACTAATTCTAAAATAATCCTTTTGTCCTGAATATAGGTAAAAGGATGGGGCCTTTTTTACAGAAAAAAAGACTGAACACTCTAAAGTCTAGTCAGTTCAGTCTCCTTTTTGTTCCATTAGTGGAGTAAGGTCCTGTAGTACCCCTTTTAATTCAGTGCTTTGATGCTTCGAATCATCGTATACTTTTTTGATCATCTTTTGGGCTTCTTTTAGCTTTTTTTGCTGCTGGTCATTAATTGATTTTCGTTCATTTTCGAGTTGTGTTTCTTCTAGGATCTGGTTTGCCTGATCCTCCGTGTATTGCTTGTACGCTTCTGCACGGGTCTCCTCAATTTCCGTATGATAATAGCTATTTCCATAGGCTAAAAATCCAATACACAGTAGAGCTGTTACACCTGTAATCCATATTCGCTTCATAGCTCACCTCTCTTGTTTTTCCAAATGTTAACATGATAATTGCAATCTGAATAGGCTATTTTATGAAGTTTTTCATCGTGTTAATAGGCCTGTTCGATATAGCTGTTACCTGAATGAAGGGAGTATTATTTTAATAGCTATTAATTTATAGATTCTCGGATTTATGAACACTCCAATTCTCTCGTACTTAGAGATATAGATTTATTCTGCATAAATTTTATTAGGATATTCATTTAGTCAGATTTCCTTATTAATAGGCTTTCAGAATAGAAAATTATCAAAATTTTACCAAGCCTATTTTCCTAATTTGGTGGTATAAGTTAAGGTAGAATTATTATGTCGATTTTGAAAGAGAATTGTCACATACGTCAATGTTATTTAATCAAATAGTAATTTACATTATATAGGTAATTTAGTATGATTAGGAATAGTATATGAGGAGAAAAGTGATAATGGAAAAAGAACTGAAACAGATAGATACCCATGATAACCAACAAGCGAAAGCATTTATGGATGTAATTAAATCAGCTTATGAAAGAGGCACGACAGATTCTTCTTTAACTACTCAAGAATTTGTCGAAGAAATTAAAGTGAAATTGATGAGCATTTATACTTAAATTTCCTCATCAAATAGGTCAATATAAATAGTTGAAACTTAATAGTCCGATATAATTTTAAAGGAGCCAATCATATGAGGTGGTCCTCAAAAGGTAGGATTTAAAATTCTAACTTTTGGGGGAAGCACACCATGTTGGCTCTTTTTTTTCGTGGATTATGTAATAGAGCTTCAAAAGGGCATCAAAGGTTATAAGCTCCTTATAAAACTGTGCGTCAATGATCTTTTTTTAAACCGCCTTATAGAAAAGCGTACTACGTATAGCTATGTCAGAGATAGAGGATTAATGCCCTACCCTATTATTTAAGGAGACTTCTTGTTATTAAATCATTTATACGATTATAGGAAAAAATGTTATACTTTTAATTAGTAAAAAAATGCAATTTTGTTTAAAGGAGGATGTACATTGGTATATAACTTAAGAGGAAGTTTATAATTTATATTAACAGAATATTTATACAAATATATCGAATTCCTTGATTCACAACAATTTATACTAACATCATTAGCTTGTAAGGGGGGAGAGCCTCATTGAAAAGAGTAAGGAAGGCAATTATACCAGCAGCGGGGTTAGGAACTAGATTTTTACCGGCTACCAAATCAGTACCTAAGGAAATGCTGCCCATTATAGATAAGCCAACTATTCAATACATAGTCGAGGAAGCTGTTGCTTCAGGATTGGAAGATATCATTATCATTACTGGAAAAGGAAAAAGAGCGATAGAAGATCATTTTGATATCGCGCCAGAGTTGGAACAAAATTTAAAGGCAAAAGGAAAGTTAGATATTTTAGAACAAGTGCAATACTCTTCAAACTTAGCAAATATCCATTATGTTAGACAAAAAGAGCCAAAGGGTTTAGGTCATGCCGTTTGGTGTGCCAGAAATTTTATAGGGGATGAGCCATTTGCTGTCTTGCTGGGGGATGATATCGTTCAAAGTGAGACACCATGCGTGCAGCAATTAATTAATCAATATAATGAAACAGGCCATTCTATTATAGGGGTTCAGCAAATTCCATTTGAAGATACACATCGTTATGGAATAATTGCTCCTAAAAATAAGGAAGGCAGACGCTATGAAGTCTCTGACTTTATAGAAAAGCCAGCATCGGGCAATGCGCCGTCGAACTTAGCTATTATGGGACGCTATATTTTAACTCCAGAAATATTTAACCTGCTTGAGAATCAAGAAACAGGTGCCGGGGGAGAAATACAGCTAACAGATGCAATCCAAAGATTGAATGAATTACAGAATGTATATGCGTATGATTTTATGGGGCAAAGACATGACGTTGGCGAAAAGCTTGGGTTTGTAAAGACAACGATAGATTTCGCTTTACAAAATACGGATTTACGAGAAGATGTTCTGGCTATTATGGAACAGATTGTTGATAGAGAAATAGGTAAAAGAAAACTCAAATCGAATTAATTTGTTTATGGTTGATTTTAGAAAAATGTATTCATATTAACTCGATAGTAAAGGGTGTAGCTCTTGGTGAATAAGAAGATTATAAAAAGGAAACTTAAATTTATTAAAGAGCCTATAAAAAAAATAGTCTCTAATACCAAAATTAGAAGAGCAAGCCGTTATGCTGAATATTATAAGAAATTGCCTATAGAAAAAAATACAATCTTATATGAAAGTCGCGATGGTAACAGTATAACTGATAGCCCATATGCGATGTTTTTGTATATGTTGAAAAACCCAGATTTCAAAGATTATGTTCATATATGGTCGGTTGAGGATTTCGAAGTTTTATCTTCAATCATTTCAAGATATGAGACACATCATAATGTTAAATTTGTTAAACGTAACTCTAAAGAATATCTGAAGTATTTAGCATCTAGTGAGTATTTAATCAATAACTCAACATTTCAATCCTTTTACACTCCAAAGCCTGATCAAATTTATATAAACACATGGCACGGTACTCCACTTAAAGTGATGGGTTTTGATATACCAGGTAATCCATCGCACTCACAGAATGTGGTGAGGAATTTCCTGAGTACTTCTTATATTCTTAGTCCTAATGCTCATACTACAAAAATGTTTACACATAGCTACAAGTTAGAGGGTTTATATGAAGGGACGATAATTGAAGAGGGATATCCAAGGATTGACTTAACTCTTAATACGAATGCTCATCAGTACAGAAGTTATTTACGAAATCTAGGTTTAGAAATTGAGGAAGATAAAGAAATTATTTTATACGCACCTACATGGAAAGGCAATACGATTTCTAAAGCAAAAAACGATACACGGCAAATTATTGCAGATATGGAATATCTACATGATCAGATTGGAAATCAGTACAATGTTATGATTAAAGTCCATCCTTATTTGTATAAGGTGGCATGTCAATGTACCGAGCTTAAAAATCATTTAATACCTGATTATGTTGATCCTAATGAGTTACTGGCTGTTGTTGATATTCTCATTACTGATTATTCCAGTATCTTTTTCGATTATTTAGTAACTGATAAACCTATTCTCTTCTATACATGGGATGCAGATGTATATTCGGAAGAAAGAGGACAATATTTAAGTAACGAGAGTCTTCCAGGACCCATTGTTTATACATCAGATGAATTGGTCGATGCAATCCGTGATATTGAGCAGGTTAAGAAAACATTTACTAGTAAGTATCAAAATATGAAAGAAGAATTTACTCGCTATGAAGATGGGTTTGTGACAGAACGAGTTGTTGATTACATCTTTGGCAAAGCTCCAAGAAAATTGAATATACTTTCAAATTCAACTGGTCAAAAAGAAAAAATCCTCATCTATTCTGGAGGCATGAAAAATAACGGAATTACCTCTTCTTTTATTAATTTAATGAACAACCTTGATTATGATCGATTTGACGTCACTTGTTTTACAGGGACACCACATGATAAAGAAGTTCTCAACAATATTGATAAGGTAAATAAAAATGTCAGATTCTTATTTAAGCCGGGTTATCCAATTTATACATTGAAAGAAATCTATCAAAACAATTTAGTCCATAATCGAGGAGAACGAGGATACTTGGGTAAAAAGCTCTATCCGGAAGAGGCATACAAAAGAGAACAGAGACGTCTATTTGGGCTTACTCATTTTGATTATGCGATTGACTTTAGTGGATACAGTTTCTTTTGGGCTAAATATCTTTTAGCTACAGATGCTAAAATGAAGATTTGCTATATGCATAATGATTTACTATCTGATAGTGAAAGGAAAGTAGGCTCAAAGAGACCTCACAGAACGAATCTACGGGGGCTATTTTCCGTTTATCATCGCTTCGATAAACTAGTTAGTGTGTCTAAAGGAACAATGGAATTAAATCGTCAAAATTTATCTGAGTATGCTGATTATGGGAAGTTTGATTATATCATGAACTCAATAAATCCCGAAAAGATTCTTCAAAAAGATGATAGCAACGTGCATGTGATGGATGATCAGAAAGAAGATATTTTGCGTTCTGAAGGATTTACTTCAAGAGCACGAATGATTTCTATTGAGGGACAATACCTACTTAATTCACTGCCTGGAAGTTTAAACTTTAGGAAATTACCTTTAGAAGAAGAATATCTGGGTAAAGAAATACTGATTAGCAGGTTGGCTCAAAATAGTGAACAAATATTATATAAATGCAGCTTGAATCATAGAATAATTGGCTGGGTCCCTGAAACGGCCGTAGAATTGTTGCCTGATAGCATCATAGAAGAACAAATCGTAGATAAGATAGCTAAAATTACAAAACCGAAAAGAAACCATTTATGGGCGCAGCCATATAATATACAAGGCTCCTATCGAATATCAACAAGTGTACCTTTTAAAAATAAAGTGGTAAAGGTTGATAAGGAAGTAAGGACCCAGCGATCTACCTATAGCAGGTTAACCATTAATGATACTTTTATAGGCTGGATAGATTCATCTGCATTAAAGGTCTATAACACCCTAACTATCACTGAATCCATGGATGAAACTGAAGTCATAAATACGACTAAAAAAAGAGAGAGATTTATTTCTAAGCAATACAATAAATATAACGATTTTATTAGACACCTCGATAATAGAACCTTAAAAGAAAAAGACGTTAAGGGGCATTTTTATCGGAAAATTAGTAAGCCTGAAGAATTAGTAATCTATAACAAAGCATATCCCAATTTTGATGCTCAAAAAGTTGCAGATGCCAAAGATTATACAGACGAGGTTGTACGGATTATTCGAGTGAGCCGTACTAAAGCGGGTGTCTACTACCTATTTAAAAGGGAAGACCAAACAATCGGTTGGTTAAATGTTAAGGCATTTGAAAAATATAATAAACCCCTCCTTATTAAGGAAATTGAGGTTTATAAGCGTGCAGTAATTTATTTGAACGATAACACCTCAGTAGTGAAGGATTTGTATAGCCGGACACGTATAGATTTATCAACCCAATTCAACGATAGTCTGGATGGTGCTGTTGTTGAAGTAGATAAAGAAGTCATTACCAGTGAGGGAAGCTATTCTCATATTAGAAAAGATGAGATCCCAATAGGTTGGATTAACAATGACTCGCTAATCATTCAAGAGGTACATGGATTAGTAGTGGAGAATAAATATATTTCATATCCTAAAAAGGAAAATATCAACTTTGTGAATATGGGGAGATTATCTCCTGAAAAAGCTCAAGACAGTTTAATTCATGCTTTCGCCAAGTTCCATGAGAAACATATAAATAGTAAGCTCTATATAATGGGCCAAGGACCTTTAGAAAAAGACTTAAAGGATTTAATCACTCAACTGGATCTAGCTGAATCTGTTTTTCTCTTAGGACAACTGGATAATCCCTTCGGTTTCCTTAGTAAGTGTGATTGCTTCATCTTATCCTCACATTATGAAGGACAGCCCATGGTTTTATTAGAAGCTATGACCTTAGGACTGAATATAATAGCAACTGATATTGTAGCAAATCGTACCGTCCTAGAGAATGGAAGATACGGTATGCTTGTTGAAAAAAGCGTTGATGGCTTAGTATCAGGTATGGAAGCTATATCAGTCAATAAGAATAAAAAAATAGGTGAAAAATTCGATTATGAACAATATAATCACCTAGCAATGGAGTCGTTTTACAATTGTCTTGTTAAGCAACAGAAAAGATTAGAAGCGGTTAGGTAATAATCAACCTTAGTGTCTACCATATCTATAGATTTAAAAATAGAGGGGACAAGTGAATACATCCCCTCTATTTAAAGGTTACCAACATAAAATTATTCATCAAAATGAGGTATTTATGAGTAAAATAAAAATTGCTGTAATAGGTAGCTGTGTTAGTAGAGATGGGTTTAACTCGAAAATTGTAAGGGATTACAAAAGGTATTACAAATGCGTATTAGCTCAAAATCACATGTCTATGATTTCGCTTTTAGCTAATCCAATTCCATACAAACCAAATGGACGGATTGAAGGAGATATCACCGATTTTAATAAACAAATTTTAATGACAGAATTGACTAAAAGTGTATGGGACTCGTTAGAAATCCAAAAGCCAGATTATTTAATTCTGGATTTTTATGCAGATGTTTATTTTGGAATACGTGAAGTTGGTAATAGTTATATTACGAATAAAACATGGTTATTTAAAAAAACCCCATTTTATTCAACTCTAGATTTAGGTAACACAATAAATTTAGATCATGACTATGAACGATACATGCGATTGTGGAAGGAATCTGTAAATCATTTCATGGATATGATGAAATTGAAGTTTCCTGATATAAAAATCATTGTCAATAAAGTTCATTTTACCGATTTTTATATTTCAAAAGAAAATAAAGAAATCAAACGGATTAGTGAAACAGGTGTTTATAAAAAAATCAATGTAAACCAAGTAAATCGGCAATTAGATGAATTTTACACGTATTTTGAAGAAAATTTTGATGTGGAATATTTGCATTATGATAAAGAGTATTACTCGGATGAAAATCATATCTGGAATTTCTTTTATGTTCATTATACCCAGGACTTCTACGATGATTTTACAACAAAGCTGCTAAATATTATTTCGAACGATCAATCTAAAACAAAGAATCATATTCCTCGTTTTTCTTTGCCTTTTTATTCGAAGATAAATCCTAATTTAATTCGAAATTCAACATTTAATGCAGATAACGCATTTTGGACATATTGGCATAACGACTTTAAAATAATCCAGCCTGATCATATTGATAAAAAATCAAATATATTAACCATAAATAGAGCAGGTGCTGAGGAGGATACAAATAGACAAGTATGGTCTAATCCTGTAGAAATTAACACGGATGGAAAACAGGAGTATACAGTGTCCTTTGATCTAAAGATAGAGGATATACAAAAGTTAGATGAGACTCAAACTATATTCTCTTTAAGAACTTTTAATAAGATTGATCAGCAGCTCCAGAAAGATAGTATATGGTATAAGTATATAAAGCTAGCTGATGTCCGAACTATGAAAAATGCTAGTTGGTTGAGAGTTTCCTACACATTTAAACCTGAAGCTGGAAAGTTCCTAAAAGTGGGCCCCTACTTAAAAAGAAATGGACATGTATCCTGGAGAAATATAAAACTTGAAAAGGGAATAAAGTCGACAGCTTGGGTACCATCATACAAAGAAGAGCCCACACCAACTTCTGCGGATTATAAAAAACGGAGTATGGCTATATTCGATAAGGTGGGTAACATATTCTCTAGATAAGGGTTTAAGATAAAGCAAAGGAAGCCTAGAAGGATAGGCTTCCTTATTGTATATCAATTATTTATCTGGAGATGTTTCTTTAAGGTATTTTGAAGTTCTGTTTTAGCTTCGTCAGAAACTTGATAGTAATAGATCTTGTTAATAGTTGTTCCTTTACCTTCAACTTGGACTTGCTCTAATGATTTTGCAGCTTCCTTATAGTTGCTCTGAATACTGACTAATTGAGAGAAACTTAAATCTGTTTTGACATTATCACCCAAAGCATCAAAGATAGAATCGAAACGAGTTAGAGTGGAGAGACTGGCTCCTTCATTAATGACAGCTTGTATGATTTGACGTTGACGTAATTGTCTGCCGAAGTCTCCTCTTGGATCCTCTTTACGCATACGTGAATAGGCTAAAGCTTTTTCTCCATTAAGTTCAAGAGTTCCTTCAGCAAAATGGTATCCCTCATAAGTAAAATCGAGATCATTTACGACCGTAACTCCGCCTACAGCATCTACAATTTCTTTGAAGCCTTCCATATTAATTTTTACATAGTAATCGATTGGAATATCGAGGAAATTTTCGACTGTATCCATCGACATTTCGACACCGCCAAAGGCGTAGGCATGATTTATTTTATCCTGTGTGCCTCTTCCAATAATCTCTGTCCGTGTATCCCTCGGAATACTTACCATCTTAACAGACTCAAGTATCGGGTTAACTGTAAGGACAATCATCGTATCTGAGCGTCCGCGATCTCCAGCTCTTTCATCTACTCCAAGTAGTAATACTGAAAACGGCGTTTTATCTTTTAAACTTACTTTTTCGGTCCTTTTGGATGACCCATCTCGTCCTGAAGGATCGTGCATATTGTTAACAGCACTGTTTAATGAATGATAAACGGTATAAGCATACACTCCACCGGCTACTAATAAAAGGCCAATAACGATGAATAGTACTTTAACCCAGGTCCGTTTCTTCTTCTTTCTTTTTTCTGTGCGCATACAGCAACCTCACGTTTTCATTAATTTTGTATATTTTTTATTATAATACATAACTTGATTTGATAATATATGTAAATTTATAGATTATCTTGTAGAAAAAAGGATAATGATATTACATTTAAAGCAATAAATAAAGAATGAGTCTTGTAGATGGTAGAATGGATGCAAGATTAGGCAGAAATATATGGAGCAGAATAGTATTTTATAAGTTTGATATATTAGAATTATGTTATGATTATTAATGTATATCTATTGCTGCAACTGAATGCATGCTGGTAGGTATATATAACTTTAAAAATAATAGCTGGTCATTAAATTGATGGATGGACATGGAATATTATATAAGTAACAGCTATTCGAGTCAGTGTGATTTACCGATTTATTTGTACTTATATATATTATTTGATATCATTATGCCCATAAAATAAATAATCTTTCTGTAGAATCAAGTTGAATGCAGAGATAAAAGTCGACCATGTATATTATGTTTCATACTATCTTATAGGGAGTGCATATAGTTGAAAAAAAAGTTAAAAGTTATGACTGTATTCGGAACAAGACCAGAAGCAATCAAAATGGCTCCATTGGTTAAAGAATTGGAGAAATATACTGATAAAATTGAACCAATCGTAACAGTAACGGCACAACATAGACAAATGCTCGATCAAGTATTGGAGATTTTTGAAATTAAGCCGGATTATGACTTGAATATAATGAGGGACAAACAAACTTTGACTGGTATAACTACACGTGCATTGGAAGGTTTGCATAATGTAATGGAGGAAGTTAAACCGGATCTTGTGCTCGTACATGGTGATACTACGACAACTTTTGTTGCTGGACTTGCAGCTTTTTACCAATCAATTTCAGTGGGTCATGTCGAGGCTGGTTTAAGAACACATAATAAATATTCTCCATATCCTGAAGAAATGAACCGCCAGCTTACTGGTGTATTGAGTGATTTACATTTTGCTCCTACTCCTAAATCAAAAGATAATCTCTTAACTGAAAATAAAAAATCAGAAAACATATATGTAACAGGCAATACAGCAATTGATGCTTTGTCAACTACTGTCAGGGATACATATTCTCATCCTATCCTGGAGCAACTTAATGGGGATAGATTGGTATTAATGACAGCCCACCGCCGAGAAAATCTGGGTGAGCCAATGCGACATATGTTTAAAGCAATCAAAAGGTTAACGGAAACTCATGAAGATATTCAAGTAGTTTATCCAGTTCATATGAATCCAGTTGTACGTGAATTGGCTAATGAAATTCTTGGCGATAATAACCGTATCCATTTAATTGAACCATTAGATGTGATCGACTTCCATAACTTTGCTTCAAGAGCTTATTTGATTTTAACAGATTCCGGTGGTGTTCAAGAAGAAGCACCTTCACTTGGAGTACCAGTATTAGTGTTACGTGATACAACTGAGCGTCCAGAGGGTATTGAAGCGGGAACTTTAAAACTTGCAGGTACAGATGAAGATCGAATTTTCGACATGGCAAATGAGTTGTTAACAGATGAAAATGCTCATGCTAAGATGTCAAAAGCATCTAATCCTTATGGTGATGGACAGGCTTCAAGAAGAATTGTAGAAGCTATTCTGTATTCTAATGGACTAATTGAAGCTAAACCGCAGGATTTTACGATTGAAAAATAAGCGAAATATTAATTCTTAATAATGTAGTAATAAGAACACCTACCCAATGTTGCTGTATCCAGTGCAATGGGTAGGTGTTTTTCCTTTTCTGTGTGACGGCAGCATTAATGTTTTACTCGAAAGTATTGGGGAGAATAAATAGAAAAGCTGCCTTAGTTCCAGAAAATCTGGTTCTAGGCAGCCTGATTGAGGACTAAGAAATAATTAGGTGAATTCACTAAGTGAATTTCCACTTTTATTAAATGATTTCATCGTCCTTTAAGAATTGAACAATTCTATCTGTATTTTTTCCATCATGGAATGAATTGATCATTCTATATTTCTGGATATATTCATCTTCAAGTTTATAATTACGTGCGATGGCGTGTTGAACTAATTTCATCAACTCATTCACATCCCAAGCAATAGGACCTGAAGCTGTTTCTTCATTTAATGCAGGTATGGCTTTGTATTGCTCAATTAAATAATCTCTTTCTTCCCAATAAAAGATTGGATATGCTCCCCTGTATTGAGCATCATAAATAGCAGAAGAATAATCTGTTATGAAAATCTGCGCTTGTTTTAATGCTTCAGAAGGGTTATCGCTAATTATATTTTCATACTCAGGCATATTTTTATAAATAAACTCTGAGAATTTATTGTGAGGTACAATTAATAATCGATCTAAGAGACCTGCCTTTTCAAAAGCACGAATAACCTTGATTATAGCCTTATAGTAGCTAGTGTTTTCGATATTATTATTATAAATTAAGGACTCTTCCCAGTAACGGTAGGTTGGCATATAAGCGATTTTATTAGCATCTTCATTAAGCTTGGCATAATCAAAGGTAGCTAGCCCAGTTAATATTAGATCTTCAGGGTCGTACTTCATTTTGTAAAATTCCCCTGCTTCCAATTCGGAAGAAATGACATTTTTGTATATATTATAAGCATTTTTATCTTTATGGAACCCAAAAGCCATCGGGTTATCTACAGGTTTTGCAAACATGATTCCATGTTGTAAGAAAATCAATGGAGTAGCCATCAATTTACTGCGAATACTATCTATATAAAGTCTATCATTTAATAAATGATTAGATAATTCGCTGGAAATAAACATGTTAGCTTGAAAAACAGAGAAATAATGTTTGAAACTATACTTTTCTATAACATTTTTACCATACTTTTCTTTTAAAGCTGGATAATGCTCAGATTCTTGGTTTATAACGAAATAGTTACTTGATTTAAGATCTTTTTCAGACATAACCTTTTCAAATACCCTGAATCCGGACTCATCAGCTTTAGAGCTTTTTTTCTCAAAGTATAAATTTACTTTTCTTTGAGACTTATAGAAAAATGATAGTACACGAGCTGCATTTATTTTTAAACGGTTAGCTAACGTATACTCGGGTGCCATAGGAATTATAGTGGAAGAAATATTTCCGGCTAAATTTGTACGTAATACATGGATATTTTCATTGTTTTGTACAACGTTTAAAGTTTTAGCCTTTTTATCTCTAGATTTTCTGTGTAAATTATGAATAATATTCTTCTCATTCCCGATATGAAAGTTATTATGAATCCTATCATTTATGCATAAGCTATCAATTGGGAATTTAAAATATCCAAACCTTTTCAAAAAGCGGATATTTGCGAATGGTCTTTTGAATTTAGCTATATGATTATCGCTATTATATAAATAGAGATGCTCAAATTTTTGGCTGGCATTGTATGAACGATGTACCATTACTCCAAAGATAAAAATATTCTTTTTAGTAGCCATTGTTTTTAAGTAACTTCCGTATCGGGTAGCGCGTTTACCATTACTTTTAATGATATAGATACCGCTTTTCCTCAAGAATACAAAATAATTAGTTTGGTTAATTGTATAAAAACCAATGATATTTCCACCCTTGAAGTGGGAGAGTTCATTTTCGTCAAATAATTTAGTAGCTTTCTTTTTACCAATCTTCGTAAATTTAACTACTGTGGAATTACCAGTTATATTATTTGTGATAGCTAAATCATGGCGATTCTCTAGATTCACACTTAGATTCTTGTGTTCTTCCTTCACTTCTAACATAACTTTATAGAAGTTGATTTCCTTTAAGAAATCATCATAAACCGCAAAAATATTATACCTATCATAAGAGATCTTACCTACAGGTAAAAAGCGAGTTCGGTTGTTTTCCAAAAATAATTTAAATTCCACTATTCCTGTATTTATTTTCCTCGATAAAGCCTCAGTATATGTCCCGATAATATTGTTCTCTGAATCGATACAATTTATTTTAATAAGACCTTCTTGTTGGAGAATTATATCTTCTCTTTCTAACTCAATCTTCAGTGGGAAAGTTGGATTATCATGTAAATAACCAACGCTAGTACTGTCCTCGAATAAAATATAACAGGAGCCGTTAAAGGAATATAAATAGATTGAACTTGTTTCGCTGACATTATATTCGAATAAAATCTGATTAGGCTCTTCTGTCTCATAAAGTTTCATGGGCTGATTTGATGTAAGATTAGCCAATTCAAAATAAATATCTTCGCCGCTTTCTTTGGAATATACATGAAAAACTGTTTCGTTTATATTCACTACTTCCAAACAGGTGTTGTATACTTTATATTTACTTTTATGATCTTCATCTATTATCAAGTCTTTTTTTAAAATCTCATCTTTAATTAGTTCAGACATATTATCCTCCTTGATGTTCGCTCGTGTGATGCCATGATATAATTTTGCATCAGGCATATTTTATAATACCATTTTAGAATATCTTAATAGAGTATAATAAGCAATATTCCTCAATAATGCAAAAAAAGATACATTAATGATGCTGAATCCCTGGTTATTTCCTCTTTGATTTAAATTGTAATTAATAGAATTCCTTATTTCTGAAAGATCTATTTACAAACTATTAATCAATCTATTTCTTAGATAAATCATAATAGAGGGATGAGAATATGCTCTTATTATATATTGTTTTGTATATAAATATGCTATGTCAATAATTGTAATTAATAGAAGGTTTTTGCGGGGATTTTGAAGACCAAACCATTTTATGGTTTGGTATAATGAGTGCGTTTAAGAACAAGTTAATTAAAAATGAATTGATCAACGGCAAAGCAAAAAGCCACAGAGAAAAGTGTTATTTTTTATAACAGATTTTCAAAAATGATCGAAAAATAGTGCTCGAATGATCATGAGCCACGATTATGGTTTATTCTGAGCGTATCTGATTATTGCCTGGGCTATTTATTCAGGAGACAGAGGAAGTGGAATTGCAATTAAAAAACTATCCAACAGCTGGATAGTTTCAGTTTCAATCTTTTAAATTATTTATTTACTGCAAATAAGTCATCTTTAATTTGAGATGTTGAGATACCAATTGTACGTGGTAAATACACGACTTCACAGTATTCCTTAAGGAAATCGAATTTACCTTCCCAATCATCACCCATGACAAAGATATCAATGTCATGATCAATAACATCCTGCACCTTTTGTTCCCAAGTGTTTTCAGGGATTACTTCATCTACATATCGAATTGCTTCAAGTATCATTTTACGATTTTCAAAGCTATGATAGGATTTCTTATTTTTTAATTTATTGAATTCATCAGATGAGATAGCTACAACCAGGTAGTCGCCCATTTCTTTTGCTCTTCTTAATAAATTGATATGTCCCCAATGCAGCAAGTCAAATGTTCCATATGTGATTACTTTCTTCATTGATGGGTCTCCTCCCATGTTCGTAGTTTTATAATCCAATCATTGTATATATAACCAAAAGCCAAGAGACGAAACCAAGTCAAACAATTATATAAACTTATATCAAACTCTGCCAATTTTTGCAAGTGATACTATACTAAATTAACCCTATATTACATATAATATTTATTTTAGACGGTTTCAAGTCTATTGTCTATGTTAGTAAATGGTAAAAAAGCACCGTAATCGGTGCTTTTTGAATGTATATCCTATTAGTAAAATCTCTTAAAGCTTGAAAAATGCTTCTTATAATAAGAATTACTCAAACTGACGATTCTGACTCCGCTGTTATCAGCATTAATGAACTGATTGTTCCCGATATAAATGCCTAAGTGAGAAATTCCCTTTTTATAGGTGTTTTCAAAAAAGACAAGATCACCTGGCTGCGGAGTGTCTACATAATAAGAACGGTCATAATAACCTGCAGCTGAATAGCGATTGATGCTATGTCCCGCTTTGTTAAACACATAATAGATGAACCCACTGCAATCGAATCCCTTAACAGTAGTTCCTCCAAATACGTATTTAACACCCAATACCTTTTTGCTCTCTTCGATCAATTTCTTTGTAAAGGCAGACGATCCAATTAACTCATCCTTTTCCTTTGTCACTGGAGTAGCAGGTTTTGTGACTGCCCCACTTGAGAGAATCAGTTTTTGACCGATATAAATCATATCAGATTTAAGGTTGTTCAACTGCTTTAGTTTGGCAACGCTTGTACCGTATGTTTTACTGATCCGCCCTAATGTATCCCCTTTTTTGACAATATAGCTTGCTTTTGAGGTTGGTGGTTTAGCAGGCTGAACGTTAGGGGTCGGTGCAGGTTTAGGTACCGGTGCAGCAACCGGCTTAGCTTTAGTAGTTGAATTAGACACCTTAAGCACTTGGTTAGGATAGATAACGGTGCTTTTTAGATTATTCCAGTTCATGAGATTGGTTACTGTGATTTTGTGCCTAGATGCAATTTTGGATAGATTATCACCGGCAATGACTTTGTAGGTTTTGGCTTTGGATGTATTTACAGGCGAAGTTTTTTTCTTTGGTTTCACAGTTGGATTTGGGCTGGTTTTACTTACAATTAGTACTTGATTCGGATATATCAGATCTGATTTCAGGCTATTTAGCTTCTTCAATGCTGCGACTGTTGTCCCACTTTTATTAGCAATGGCAGACAAAGTGTCTCCCTTTTTGATTGTATAGGTATGGGAATCAGCGGAAGCAGAATCAGCGTAAGAAGCCGCTATAATTGCTGCTGCTGCAAAAGCAACTGCTTTCGTTTTCTTCAATGTAACCTCTCCCTTTCTACTAATCTCCTAATATATAGTAACACAGGAAAAAGCAGTAAGACATACATTTCGACATAAAAATGGTAAATTAGGAAGAATTTAGAAATGAATATGTGGTAAAATGAGGGTAATTACAGAAGTTATGGAAAGGAACTAGAAATGAAAAAATTAATCGCTTTTGTCCTATTTTTGTCACTTGTTATTAGCCCGTTAGCGCAGGTGGATGCATCAGGAAAGGCTCAACAGTCAGCGGAAGCTGATGAACGTGTAATTGTGAGAATGGTAGACTCTAAGATTCTCAATCAATTTTTGAAGTTTGGTGCTCAATATTTGGAGAAGAAATCTAATTTAATTACACTGGATAAACCAAAGAATAAATCTATGCAATCATTTTTAAAGGAAATAAAGAGAAATCCAGGTGTGCTTTATGCTGAACCTGATTATAAGGTTCAACTGCTTGCGAATCCAACAGATCCAGAATTTCCTAAGCAGTGGCATCTAAATAAAATTGGAGCAAGCCAGGCTTGGGATTCATCAAAAGGGTCAAAAACCACTGTAGCTGTATTGGATGATGGATTTGACTTACAGCATCCTGATCTGAAGGATCGCTTTATTAAACCGTATGATGTTCTGACTGGATCTAAAACATCCATGCCTGTTAGTCAACATGGTACTCATGTTTCCGGAATTATCGCTGCATCCATAGATAACGGTATTGGCGGTACAGGTGTAGCACCAGAGACAAAAATCATTCCGGTTAATGTATTCTTCAAATCAATGGCTTTTACATCAGACATTATTAAAGGCATTAAATATGCAGTGGATTCTGGTGCTGACATCATTAATATGAGTCTCGGGACAAGTCAGTATTCAAGAGCATTCGATGAAAGTATTCAGGCTGCCTATAAAAAAGGAGTCCTCATAGTAGCTGCCTCGGGGAATGATTCATTTGCGGAGTCGAATTATCCAGCAGCTTTCAAGAATGTGCTTTCTGTTGCAGCAACAACAAAAAATGATACAAAAGCATATTATTCAAATTATGGAGCAACGATTGATATTGCAGCACCGGGAAGCGAGATTATCTCTACTTTGCCTAAAGGAAAATACGGGAAAATGTCAGGAACATCAATGGCTTCGCCAGTGGTCGCTGGCGTAGCTGCATTAATTTTGGATAGAGAGCCTCATTTGACGAATGAACAGGTGGCTTACAGGTTGAAACAGACAGGCACTGCTATGAAACATCCAAAAACGAACAAAACTTATCACTATAAACGAGTGAATGCTCAAAAAGCACTAATGTATCGTTTGTTGGCGTCCCCGCAGGTAAGTCAAATCACGGATAAGGATACTAAAGTTACCTTATCTTACAAATCAGCTTTTAAAGGAAGTATTTTGGTTTCTGGCAAAAAGTTAATAACCGTTGATTATAAAGGACCTTTCTCAGTCAAGCTCAGTATTCCTAAGCAAAAAGCCAATCAGGTTGTTTCAGTCAAGCTGGTGGATGAAAAGGGAAATGAGAGCTGGCCGGTAAACAGGAAGGTAAAGGATGTAACCGCACCTAGTAAACCAACTGTAAGCATGGTGAAGGATAATAGTAAAATCATTACAGGTAAAGCGGAAGTGGGAGCATCCATCACGGTTAAAAAGGGCAGTATGGTTGTCGCTGAGGGAAAAGCTAATAATAAGGGTGCTTTTAAGACTTCAATGAAATCCCTTTTAAAGGCTGGTACGAAGCTAACCATTCAAGTAACAGACAACGCTGGTAATAAAAGTCCAGCAGTAACCGTAACGGTTAAAGATAAGACAGCTCCAAAGCTTAAGCAAGTGAATAAATTTACGAATCAATCAACCTCAGTAAAAGGCACATCGGAACCGAATGCTAAGGTCACCGTTAAGGTTGGAAAAAAGGTAATCGGCTCAGGAAAGGCAGCTAAATCTGGGGTGTTTTCCGTTAAAGTAAAACAACAAAAAGCCAACACGACTTTACATATTTATTTGAAGGATTCGGCTGGTAATACAAGCAAGGCCATTAAATTAAAGGTTAAGAAAAAATAGATATAGAGTAGATGTATTACCTAAATTTAAATGTTGAACTATAGGGGGAAGAACATGAAACGTGTCATGGCGATTTTTGTAATGTTTACAGTGTTAATGGCTTTTATAAAGCCAGATGTCAGTTTAGCGGCTAGCAAGGAAGCAGATTTAGAGGCGTTTAGTAAAGCTGAGGGCTTCAAGAGTGCTGAAGAGTTCAAAAACTATTATCTGCATTATTTCTATGATTATGAATTAGAAGAGATCTCTTCTGTTGAAGAGTTAAAACGAATCTTAGGTCCAAGGCTTACCGAAGCCAGTGTAGAAAAGCTTATATTTGAGTATGGATTTAATGATCGTGAAGAACTGACTGAGATGTTGATCGGATATGATGAACTGGAAAAAGGGAAAACAATTGAGGAAACCTTTATTTACTTGAATGCGCTGAACGGTATTTTGTATTTCTTCGAAGAGAGACAGACTCCCATCACAGAAGAAAGTCTAAATGAATTTTTGGATACTTTCGGGTTGACTTTGGAAGAGTTAAAACAACTTCTGGCTACAAATGGGGATAGCCTGGATAACTACGAGTACATTGAAGATTTAGAGGCAGCATACATTAAATATAGCAGTTATGATGAAGTTGCTGGCGGTCTGGAGGAGCTTGGACTGACAGAAGATGAGATCGAAAAGTTACTCAAGCACATTCTCTCAATAGATTTTGAAGATCCTGCTTTAGAAAAGCGTATGATGGCACTTTTAGAAAGATTAGACTCACTTCCTGACTTTGAAAGTGCATCTGATTTAACTCAAGCTCAAATAGAAGAAATTGCTTCTGTTTTCACAGAGCTTTTGGATATTGTTCAATTAAAAGCAAAGTACTATTTAGTAAAAGGTGAGGAGAGAACAGCTCTTTCTTTAAATGAATTGATTGTATTGGAAACAACGAATGGTGCTGACTTATTGGTTGAATTATATAGCACAAGCGGGAATTTTCTAGCAGACATCATTATTACAGCGGAAATGTTCGGTTCTGAATTGATTATAGAAGATGTGCAAGAGATTGCAAAACCGATTACAAATCCTGTGAAAAATCCTCCCAAAAAAGTGAACAGGACCATTAAAGGTGGTAAATTGCCAAATACAGCTGGGAATTATGCTGGAGGGATTCTCGCTGGTCTTCTATTAATTGGTGTTGGTTCTAGCCTAATCATTAAAAGAAAAAGGAATGCAGCCTAATGAAAAGAAATAGATTATCCTTCTCTCTGGCACTCTTGCTCATTTTATCTGGGATTGGGCTGGTTAGTAAGTATAGTCTCCCTTTTTTTAGAACGACAGATTCACCAAAAGAGACGGTGGTATCTGAGCCGATAGTTGTCGAAAAGAAGAATGAACAAAAGCCTAAACAAGAGCCTAAACAAGAGCTTTATAAGACCTATCCGGAGGACGGTGAAACCTTTGGTGAGCTGGTTATCCCAAAAATCTCTGCTACCTTGCCTATAGTGGAGGGAACGGATGAGGACGAGCTAGAAAAAGGTGTAGGTCATTATGCTGATAGTGTACTCCCTGGTGAGGATGATAATTCAGTACTTTCGGGACATCGTGATACGGTTTTTCGCAAGCTAGGTGAAGTAGGAGTTGGAGATAAACTGATTGTCAAAACATCAGCGGGGGAATTTATCTATAAGGTCCATAAAGTACGAATCGTTGATGCTGACGATCGTACAGTGATTGTTCCTAAACCACGTCCGACATTAACTGTAACGACTTGTTATCCGTTTGATTATATAGGTGATGCGCCTGATAGGTATATATTGGTAGCTAATCTGGTAGATGAATGATAAAAAACCACTTGGAAACAGAGAGTTCCAAGTGGTTTTTTAACGACCTATATGTAAAAAAAATTATAGACATGTAGATGTAACAAAAAAAATAAATTTACTGTATCCAATAAAAAGGTTACAATTGGAGTTGATAAAAAACTGGATAACACTTTTTTACTATAGATGAAGGAGAAGGATGATGCAAAATAGGCATACAGTACGTCGTAAAAGACGTAAAAAATTAAAAAAACGTCGCATTCTGGCACTGATATTAATTCCTGTTCTTTTGGTTGTTTTAGCTGGAGGAGGCTATGCAGCATATTTATACTATAAAGCTTCAAACGTTCTGTCTGATTCCTATGATGGTACTTCCAGTGAGCGCGGTGTAAACCCGGCAAAAGATAATGTTTCAGTGTTATTTATGGGCGTTGATGATAGTGATGTAAGAAACAACGCTAAAGGATCCAGAACGGATGCGCTAATGCTGGCAACGTTTAATGATAAAGATAAAACCGTGAAACTTTTAAGTATTCCTCGGGATTCATATGTCTATATTCCAGGAAAAGATACAAATTCAAAAATCACACATGCCCATGCGTATGGCGGTGTAAAATATACAATTGATACTGTTGAAGAATTGCTGGATATACCGGTAGACTATTATGTAAAAATGAATTTTAACGCTTTTGTTGACGTCATCGACGCATTGGATGGAATTGAAGTAGAGGTGCCATACACATTCTCTGAGCAAAATTCCAAGGACCAGAAAAATGCTATTAAGCTCGAGAAAGGTTTGCAAACTCTCGATGGAGAGGAAGCATTGGCTCTTGCTCGTACGAGAAAGCTGGACAATGATATCGAGCGTGGGAAACGTCAGCAGGAGATTTTGAAAGCAATCGCAGCAAAAGCAGCATCTGTATCTTCCCTTACAAAATATGCAGATGTCATAGAAGGTATCGGTAAAAATATGACAACAAATATGACGTTTAAAGAAATGAAGAGCTTTACCAGCTATGTCATTGGTTCCGATGGATTAACGATTGAAAACGTAAATCTTAAGGGAGCTGATGCTTATATTAATGGAGTTTATTATTATAAGTTAGATGAAGCGTCTCTCGAGTCGGTGAAAAACGATTTACAGGTACATTTGGATATTAAAGAAGATACAGAATCAACTACTGGGACACCAACTGGTAATAAATCAGAAGAACTCGATAATACCACAACAGTTGAATAATATAAGACAAGGCTTCCCGTTTTGAAATGGGAAGCCTTTTTTGCATTAATCGTATGTAATGGGGCAAACTATTTTTACAAAAAAAGCTGCCACACTTCAAGTGGCAGCCTATCTATTGAACTTGTTATATTTATGATCGATTTTTTACATTTACGAAAAAATTGTGAAGCGGTCGGTAATCCTCTCCCAGCAGACCAATTCGCTCTACAAGTAACTCCAGGCAGATCAGTAAGGCGGCAATCAGGAATATTGCACCCCATAAAGTAGCCATACTGAAAATGAATGCTGCTACTCCAAAGGAAGCTGCCATCACATAAATCAAAAGAACCGTGGTTCGATGAGAATAGCCTAGTCGCAATAAGCAGTGATGCAAATGTGATTTATCCGGTGCAGAAATTGGTTTCTTATGAAGAGCTCTTCTTACAATCGCATAGAATGTATCAGAAATTGGAACACCCAAAATAACGATTGGGATAATTAAAGAGATTACTGTTACATTTTTGAATCCCATCAAGGAAAGCACAGAAATCATAAAGCCAAGGAACATGGCGCCTGTGTCACCCATGAATATCTTGGCAGGATAGAAGTTGAATTTTAAAAATCCAAGTGTACTTCCTGCTAATACTAAAGCAATTAATGCTACGAACATATCTCCAATTTTAAAGGCGGCCATACCGGAAATGGTAAGAAGTGCAATAGTGGAGACTCCGCCTGCTAAACCGTCCAACCCATCTATTAAATTAATGGCATTTGTTATCCCAACAATCCAAAGTACAGTTAACGGTATAGCTAAGTATCCAAAGTGAATCTGCTCACCAAAAGGGGTGTTGATAAAGTTCAATTGAATTTTGCCGCCAATTACAATAATGAGAGCAGCAAGTATCTGACCTATAAGCTTCATCTTTGGATTAATCTCATAAATATCATCAAAAATGCCAAGAATAATGATTACAGTCGCACCGAGCAAGATAGCTGAAAAAGTGTTAGAGCTTGCAAGGTCCGGAGTAAAAATGGGCATGGTAATTACAAAGCTTAAAAATATGGCGAGTCCACCCATGCTTGGCATAATCTTAGAATGTACTTTTCTATTATTAGGTTTATCGGTTGCACCGATTTTAAATGCTAATTTAATAATATAAGGGGTGAGGAGAATGGTTAAGCATATGGCAACTAAAAAAGCTGCGATTAACAACAATATATCCACCCTCTGTCTTTATATGTCTGAGGTATACTTACCCATGACATTTAATGTTAAAACGAGATCAAGAAATTATTTTGATGATTACATTCATGTAGAATGTACGCATACATATCTCATTTAACAATTATATACGGTTTGAGATAAAACCTCTACTAAAAAATAAAAATAGGATTATATTTTTACAAAATATACCATAATAAATGAGTTTGTAGTGGTTTTAATAGATTTTTGGCTGATAATGATTATCTAAAGTATACATACTCACCATATGTATGCAGAAAAAAAGAATATATTCTTAGTGTTTTACTTTGGAATAAAATGATAGATACGACCTTTTGTAGATCCGCTCTGCTGTAAACCAATAGAGGTAAGTAAACGATTAGCAATATGACGAGAATTTATTTGGGTGAAATTTCTGAATTGCTGATTAGTAATGGAGGGCTGTATAAGGAGGAAATATTCTTGAAGGGCTTGAATGTGAATGTTTTTTGAAGTGGATTTACATTTAGGACATTGCCACTTTCCGTGAATATGCTGTACGGGGTTATAGGAACAACTTGAGCAGATAATACCAGTGATGATCTCTTCTTGAACTATATTGAATTTCTTTAGTATGTCTATATCTAAAGGAATATGTGTTTTGAGCAGAGTTCTATGTAGTTTTCTTCTGACTTTTGTTGAAATAACTTCATTATTATACTTGTTTTCTATCCAATTAATTTTTTGAACTAATTTAACTGAGTGGCAAAGTTTTTGATAGTGAGTTGAGTGGCTAGTTTTTATTATTGTGGAGGGATTAGCGATGATAATTAGAGTTTCTACTGGAATGATTGGCAGCTTTTGTTGTTGGAACCATTTTTGTAGATGGCGGCTTTGTTGGTCCACTTGCGAAAAAGGATCTGGAAATCCTTCCTCTTTTCCATCTACATTAGTTCGGATTAATTGGTTGAATGTATGGTCAAAATGAAGTGTTCCTGAGATGTTTTTGACTTCAATGATAAGAGCGAAATGATTGGATAAAAGTAATGTGTCGATTTGAAAGTAGTGGTTGTTAAGCGGCAAGCGAATATCGTGAAAAATAGAATAAGATTCATCCTCTAATTCCTTTAAATAATAATCAAGGGACTCCTCGCCTCTTAATCCAGCTCTTCGCCTTGCTAAATCCTTTTCTATCTCAGGACGTTTATGATGCTGTTCGGGTATTCTTCTTAATAAAGCCTCAAGCTTCAGAATTGTTAATGGGATCTCTCGTTCTTTAATAATCAACTGACTCGCCCTTCCCTTTAGATAAATATGTAAATTACATCTTATTAAGTATAACAAATAAGGTGCACTGCTTTTATGAACGATTTGGGAACCTTTAGCTATATTACGGGTTGTTTGATGGAGGCGGGGGGGGCGTGGTTTTTAAAATGGACAAATTTACGTTCTTTGTCTTCAAATTTAGTGAATAAGTCAGGGAAAAGAAAAATTAGCCTATTTTGAAGAAGAGAAGGATTTCGATATGATTGGATTTTGGATTTTTTGAGAAGTTTTGAGCGAATTCTGAGATAAATGAGCGAATTTAGGAATAATCGAGCGAATTTGGCTAAGGATTGAGCGGAAAATGAAATAATTGAGCGAAACGCATTTTAATTGAGCGGATATTATGCTAATTGCGCAATTAAATCCATTATTGAGCGAATATCATGCTAATTGATCGGAAATATACTAAATTGAGCGAACTCTACAAGCGAAAGTTGTTTATTTTTTATTTTGAAATTATTGGGTATTTGTATTACAATTTTTGCCATAAGGAAAAATAACTACCACAACCTGCACTACATTTATCTACAAAAGACAAAAGAGCTTTACTGCTGATTACACGAACCTTCAACATGAGATGACATCTTATGCATATAGTATACATCTCACTCCTACGTTTTATAACACTTCAAGAGCATTTACCCTATTAACAATAGAAAAAGCCAAAATTCAAAATAGAAGCGAAAATTGGAACCTTCCTTAAGGATCCAAACAAAACTGTCAGGCCTAATCCTTCATAAGGAAATAAATACAGCTATCCAACATGAACGTGATTTTTTCATCCTAACATCTTTGGTATGTAAGTTAGGCTGAGAAATTTACGTTTTTTTATTAGTTTCTAGACTGAACATGGATTAAATAAAGACTCATTAACTCATAGGATGATATTCTTCATGTGAGTTTGTTACACAATTTTAACCAAAACCCTAATATAGGCACAACAATGACCGATACATAGATTGTTAGTAATTTTGAAAATAGAAAATTGAATAACAAGATGTCATTTGAACTGTTTTATATGAAATATGCAAAATAAAGGGGGATGTCCTATTGGATAAGCGAAATAGAATCTCGGCCATTGTTGTTAGTACTATGCTTCTTTTATCTGCAGGATTTACAGCGGGGGAACCGGTTAAAGAAACTACAGGGATAGGCGGCACTCAAGTGGAGGCAGCTGCAGCAACCTATTATAAAACAACAGACAAGTTGAATTTGAGAAGCGGAGCGAGTACAAAAAAATCTATTGTAACTACCATTCCTAAAGGAAAGCAAGTTGCGTACATTTCTAAAACTGGGGACTGGTACAAGGTTAAATATGGTACTAAAACCGGGTATGTCAGCAAAAAATATTTGATTAAGGCAACAAATTCATCTTCATCAGTAGCCAAATCGTTATCAAATGTCACATCGAAAACAACTTATCAAACAACCGCCAATGTAAATTTGAGGAAGAGCCCATCTACTAAAGGAAAGGTTCTGCTCACTATACCGAAAGGCAAAACGGTTACCTATAAATCGAAATCAGGTAGCTGGTATAAAGTAAGCTACAAATCCAACACCGGTTATGTAAGTTCTAAATATATTAAAAAGACAACTACAAAAACCACAAAAACAGTCAAAACAACAAAGATAGCAGCAACCAAATTTAAAACAACAGCCAAATTGAATATGCGCTCCACCTATTCAACAAAGGGAAGAGTCCTAGTTACCATTCCAAAGAACAAAATTCTGTCTTCAGCCGAAAAGAATGGCAGCTGGTATAAGGTGAAGTATGGATCAAAGACCGGCTGGGTCAGCGGCTCCTATATGAAGGAATACTATCAATATACAACAACGAAGACAGCCTATTTATCTACTAAAAAACCAAGTTCGTTACATTCCAAACCAGATACCAAAAAAGCAAAGGTATACTCGATACCTACTAATAATGTATTTACATCTACCCAAAGAATCGTAAATAGCAAAGGGGAAAGCTGGTATCGAGTATCTTACAAAGGCAAGAATTATTATATTATTTCCAGCTTAGTTAATAAGGTAACTCCTGCAAAAGTGACTGAAACAAGCTATCAGGCAAAGGTGAATACTTTCTTATATAAGTCCACAGGAGCCACCCATGGCAGTCTGCTGACTGTAAATAAAAATACTATCGTGAAAAGTAATTATCGCGTGGGCAACTGGTATAAGGTGACCTATAAAGGGAAGACAGGCTATATCGATATCAGTAAATTTGCTAAATATACGACGCCAGCAAAAATTCCAACACCAGAGCCTGTCCCTGATTCTGACCGGCCGGAAGGTAAGGTGATTACAAAGGTCAATTATAGAGCAGCAAAAGGTTCTAAATTCTATGAATCTGATTTTGTTGCTAAGGAAAATGGCAAGGATATAGGAGTAGAAATTCCTGAAGGAAAAGAGCTGAGCAGCACATATCGTACGAAAAAAGGGTGGTATGAAATAACGTATAATGGCCTAAAAGGATATATATCTTCAGCGAATTTAATAACTCAAAAGGAAATGGACAGGGTTAACGAGCTGGAGAAAAATAAAAAAAACTATTTATTTATGGATTTGCGAACTAAGTCATCGGTGACAGCTAAGCAAATCGATACTTATATTGATAAGGGTGTTAACGGTAGGAAGAGTGTTTTGACTAAAAAAGGCCAAGTTATTATTGATGCAGCAGATAAAAATGGTGTAAAAGCTTTGTATCTGGCAGCCCATGCCATTCATGAAAGTGCTTATGGAACTTCTGTCATTTCAAAGGCTAAAAATAATTTATTTGGCTTTGGTGCATTTGATTTGGCTCCGTATGTAGGTGCGTACCGATTTTCAACTGTAGACGAAAATATCTACTATATTGCTCAAGAGCTGAAGGCAACCTATTTAAACGAAGGAAACTGGAAGTACAATGACGCCTATCTTGGTTATAGCGTGAAAGACATTAATGGTGACAGAGTAGATAGCATGAGTAAAGGGATGAATTTTTACTATGCGAGTGACTCCGAGTGGGGAGTGGGAATTTCCAGACATATGTCCGGGATCCTTGCCTACGACAAAGAAGGGGCGAAAAACCAATTACCAAATGAAAAAGTTTTAGGGAAACCAGCAACGCCAAACGGAAAAGACACTTTTCCGCCAGGTACAAAAGCGGTGGCAAATGCCGATATTAAAGTTTATGCCGATGAAGATTTAAAAATAGTCGCTGCACCAATCAAAAAAGGAAAAACCTTCAACCTCCTGGAAAAACGAAATGATTCTAGGTTGACGTTGAAATATGGCGGTAAAACATTTTATACAAAAGCGGTAAGTTTAGATAAATATAATGAACATATGACAGTATTAAATCTCGCTCACAGTACGAAAGATTATCAATATATTGAATTAATCTTGGACAATAAAACGAAAAAGCCATTAATTACAAACAATATGTATAAGGTCAAGTATTTAAATGGTAAGACCGGCTTGGTTTCTAAAGCTAGTATTTCAATTGATTTAGATATAAGTAAATAAGCAACAAAAGAAGACAACTGAGCTGTTCAGTTGTCTTCTTTCTTTATTTGTAGATACAAGGTTGAAGACTGCTATGTTTCAATGTTGCCATTAACAGGATTTTAGAGGTATATCAGCTTGATGTAAATTACCATTAAAAGACCATTTAAATGCACAGAAATATTAGTTTAAAATAATAAAATACTACGTGATTCAAATATATAAATTATTAATATCGATTCATAAAATTAAATATTAATATATTAGAATAATATTTATGTCCGGTATTCATTTGAAAAGGAGATTTTTATGAATAAAAGAAAAACGCTGCCATTCAAGGTCATGGCAACATCCGTTCTTTTATCTACTGGCTTGGTTTTGGGAAGCGGTATTGGACCAGCAGCTAGTATTACGGGTATTCAAGTAGTTGAAGCGGCTGATGTATATTATAAAACGACTGACAATTTGAATATGAGAAAGTCGGCTAGTGCAAAGGCGCAAAAAATCACAACAATACCAAAAGGAAAGAAGGTCACTTACATATCTAAAAGTGGAAGCTGGTATAAGGTGAAATACGGAACAAAAACCGGATTTGTCAGCTCTAAGTATTTGAAAAAAGTGACGAGTTCAACTGTATCATCTCCTGCATCTACGACAAATACTTCTGTATATACAACAACGGACAAGTTGCGTTTGAGGGAAAAAGCTTCAACTAGTTCAGCCACGTTATTGACCATTCCAAAAGGGAAAACAGTCACGTATATATCTAAAAGTGGAAGCTGGTATAAGGTTAAATATGCATCAAAAACAGGATATGTTAGCTCCAAATATATAAAAGTTACTAAAAAAACAAGTTCCTCAACGTCTACATCTACATCTGCTACGATGAAGGCAACTAAATACAAAACAACAGATAAATTAAACATGAGATCCAAAGCATCAACGAGCGGTACACGGATTCTCACTATACCAAAGAATAAAGTTGTCACAGCTACTGCAAAATCAGGTTCTTGGTACAAGGTGTCCTACAGTGGTAAGACCGGCTGGGTAAGCGGATCATATTTAAAGGAATACAATCAAACTACGACGACAAGTACAACTTACTATAATACGAAAGCTGCAAGCTCCTTGTATAGTGCTCCTAATACAAATAAAAAAGCTGCTTATTCCATTCCAAAAAATAATGTATTCACTTCTACGCAACAGGTCGTGAACAGTATAGGAGAAACCTGGTACCGAGTTTCTTATAAAGGGAAAAACTATTATATTCAATCCGGATCAGTAAGTAAGGTGACAGCAGCCAAGATTACAAGCACTTCCTATACGGCAAAAGAAAAGACATATTTATATTCTTTTGCAGGAGAAACACATGGAACTTTGGTTACTATTCCAAAAGGAACTAAAATAACTACCAATTATAAAATCGGAGATTGGTATAAAACTACCTATAATGGGAAAACGGGTTATGTTAATTTAGCTAAATTCTCAAAAACGGTTACTTCAACTGAAACTTCGATTAAGGCAACGAAATATAAGGTTACGGCTAATTTGATTTTACGTAAGACAGCTTCCGATTCCAGTGCGAAATTAAATACAATCCCTGCGAATACTGTTGTCACAGCTACTGCAAAATCAGGCTCCTGGTACAAGGTCTCTTACAGTGGCCAGACCGGTTGGGTAAGCGGCTCGTATTTACAAGAATACAATCAAACTACGACGACAAGCACAACTTACTATAATACAAAGGCTGCAAGCTCCTTGTATAGTGCTCCTAATACAAATAAGGCAGCTGTTTATTCTATACCACAGAATAATGTGTTCACTTCTACCCAACAGGTCGTGAATAGTATAGGAGAAACCTGGTATCGAGTTTCCTATAAAGGAAATAACTATTATATTCAATCTGGTTCAGTAAGTAAGGTGACAGCGGAGAACGTTACGAGTACTTCTTATACGGCAAAAGAAAATACTTACTTGTATTCCTTTGCTGGAGCATCGCACGGAACTTTGGTTACAATTCCAGAGGGAGCTAAAATAACCACTGATTATAGAATTGGTGATTGGTATAAAACATCCTATGGCGGAAAAACAGGTTACATTGATTTGACCAAATTCACAAAAACAGTCACTTCAACGACACCGTCTTTTACGGCTACGGAGTTTAAAACAACGGCTAATGTAAATTTACGTGAGACACCTTCTACAACCGGTGGAATACTGGACACAGTACCTGTTAATACGGTTGTCAAAGCCACAGCACAATCAGGTGATTGGTATCAAGTTACCTACAATGGCCATGAGGGCTGGGTAAGTGGTGCATATTTGACAAAGTATACGAGTAACCCCGGTAATAATAACACCGGTGATCAAACAAATTTACCGAGCGGTTCTGTTATAACTGAAACAACATATTTGCCAATCGGTGAATTGAATATCCGTGCTTCCGATTCAACTTCATCAGCTAAAGTTGGTTCAATCCCTAAATATACGCAGGTGAAATCTACCTATAAAACTAGCAAGGGCTGGTACCGAGTGACATATGGTGGAGTAACAGGTTTTGTATCGGGAGAGTATTTAATTACAAAAGCGAATTACGATAAAATGAACTCTTATGAATCTAATAAGAATTCCTATATGCATATGGATTTACGTACAAAATCCTCTGTGACGGCTGCACAAATTAATGCATATATTGCAAAGTTTGCAACTTCTGCTAATAGCGTTCTCTATAATAAAGGGGAGGCATTTATTTCAGCAGCTAATAAATATGGTGTGAATGCTCTGTATTTAGCGGCCCATGCCATTCATGAAAGTAACTATGGGAAATCTACAATTGCGTTAGCAAAAAATAACTTGTTTGGTTTTGGATCCTATGACATTACGCCATTTGTGGGCTCTGTTAAATTTGCTTCTATTGAAGAGAATATTGCCTTTATTGCACAAGAAATGAAAGCCACCTATTTAAATCCATCTAACTGGAAGTACAAGGGGGCGACACTTGGATATACAATTAAGGACGCTAATGGAAATCGTATCACTGATTTAAGTAAAGGAATGAACTTTTACTATGCCAGTGATTCTGATTGGGGAAATAAGATTGCCAAACATATGTCCAACATCCTTGCTTATGGCAATGAAGGGGCAGTCAACCAAAGTCCAAATACAGCGGTACCAGCTAAACCAAGCTATCCAACCGGCAAGGATGTATTCCCGACAGGTACAATCGCTGTTGCCAATAAAGAAATTGGTCTTAGAAGCTCGAAAAGCAGCTCAGCGACTGTGGTGGCAAAGATTAAAAAGGGTGAGACCTTTAATCTGCTCGAAAAATGGAATGATTATTGGCTAACAGTCAGTTATAAAGGCAAAACGTATTATACAAATACGGTTAGTCTGAGCACATATAATACGCATATGACTGTGAAAAATTTAGCACGTGTCAATGGTGCCAGCACGTTGAATGTTCGTGCATCAGCTAATACGACGGCTGCTACAGTGGGAACTTTAAAAAATCATCAATATGTCGAACTTGTGGTAGATTCAAGCAATAATCCAATCACTAGTAGCGGATGGTATAAGGTTAAGTTATCTAATGGCACAGTTGGCTGGGCATCAGGTTCTTATTTAGCAAGAGAATTAAATAAATAAGGTTTTGGATAAGAGGTTGTTGACATGATCAACGACCTCTTTTTTTATTAAATACACTATTGGATAGAGAAAATTTAACTTTGAATGTATAAGTGAAAAAGAATAATCACGCTTGTTATATTATTTAAACATAATATAAACAAGCGTGATTATTTATGTATCTAGCAAATTATTTGATAATTTTAAAACTATATAAGAAAATTATTTTATATCAAAATAGTAATTTAGTTCGGTGTCTTATTTACTAAAGAGGGAGATTTTATTGCAATGAATAATAGGAATTATCAACCGCTTAAGGTTATGGCAACATCCGTTCTTCTATCTACTGGTTTGATTTTTGGACCTGCTCTTGAACCCAACGAGAGTTTTACGGGTACTAAAGTTGAAGCAACTGCTGGAACATATTATAAGACGACAGCCAATTTGAACTTGCGAAAGTCCGCAAGTAAGACTGCATCAATAATTACAACCATTCCAAAAGGAAAACAAGTCACATATATATCTAAAAATGGAAGCTGGTATAAGGTTAAATATGAATCGAAGACAGGTTATGTCAGCTCCAGCTATCTGAAGATTGTATCGAGTTCGACCGCTCAGTCAACAAGTACATCCGTATATACAACGACAGCCAATTTGAATTTACGCAAAACAGCTTCAACCCGTTCGGTAATTTTAACGACCATCCCAAGGGGGAAAACAGTCTCGTATCTATCGAAGAGCGGCAGTTGGTATAAGGTGAAATACGGAACAAAAACCGGTTATGTCAGTTCTAGCTATATAAAAGTTACGAACAAAACAAGTGGATCTACGTCTTCGTCAACAACGATTAAGTCGACTAAATATAAAACTACATCCTATTTAAACATGAGGTCCAAAGCTACAACGAGCAGTAGTCGGATCTTAACTATACCGAAGAATAAAGTTATTACAGCCACAGCGAAATCCGGCTCGTGGTATAAGGTCTCTTATAGCGGTCAGACCGGTTGGGTCAGCGGCTCGTATATAAAGGAGTACAATCAAACTACTGCGACAAGTACTGCCTACTATAAGACGAATACGACAAGCTCCCTGTATAGTGATGCCAATACAAATAAAGCAGCTGTTTATTCGATTCCTACGAATAATATATTTTCTTCTACCCAAAGAATAGTCAATAGTATAGGAGAAACCTGGTATCGAGTTTCTTTTAAAGGGAGAAATTATTATATTAAAGCTGGATCAGTAAGTAAGGTATCTGCAGCAAATGTTACAAGTACCTCCTATACGGCAAACCAAAATACTTACTTATATTCATTTGCTGGGGAAAAACACGGAACTTTGGTTTCTATTCCAAAGGGAGCCAAAATAATAACCAGTTATCGCATTGGAGATTGGTATAAAACAACGTATGGTGGAAAAACAGGGTATATCAATATGACTAACTTCTCGAAAACGGTAACCTCATCAAGCACGACTATTACGGCTACAATGTTTAAGACTACGGCCAATCTGAATTTAAGAAAGACAGCATCTACTTCCGGAGAGAAATTAGACACAATACCTAAAAATACGATTGTCACTGCTACTGCAAAATCGGGAGATTGGTATAAAGTGAGCTACAATGGTAAAACCGGCTGGGTAAGCGGTACGTATTTGGCTGCGTATAGTAGTTCCAGCAACAATACTAGCAGCAGCAACCCGAGCGATTCTGGTGTTACTGAAAACATATACTTGCCGATTGCTAAGTTGAATATTCGTGCCTCCGATTCTACAACATCGGCTAAAGTAGGTTCAATCCCTAAATATACTCAAGTGAAATCTACCTATAAAACTAGCAAGGGCTGGTATCAGGTTACATATGGTGGAGTAACAGGCTATGTCTCAGGAGATTACCTAATTACAAAAGCGAATTATGATAAAATGAACTCTTATGAAAATAATAAGAATTCCTATATACATATGGATTTACGTACAAAATCATCTGTGACAGCAGCGCAAATTAATGCTTATATTGCTAAGAATGCAACGTCCAGTAACAGTGTCCTCTATAATAAAGGATCGGTGTTTATCACTGCAGCTAACAAATATGGTGTGAACGCCCTCTATTTAGCAGCATATGCGATTCATGAAAGTAACTATGGAAAAGCTACAATCGCATTAGCGAAAAATAATTTGTTTGGTTTTGGATCCTACGATAGTACGCCATTTGTAGGCTCCGTCAAATTTTCTTCTATTGAAGAAAATATTGCCTTTATTGCACAGGAAATGAAAGCCACCTTTTTAAATCCATCCAACTGGAAGTATAAGGGTGCAACGCTTGGTTATACGATTAAGGACGCTAATGGAAATCGAATCACTGATTTAAGTAAAGGAATGAACTTTTACTATGCGAGTGATTCTGATTGGGGAAAAAGGATTGCCACCCATATGGCGAATATATTGGCTTATAGCAAGGAAGGAGCTGTCAGTCAACGTCCAAATATGACGATGCCAGCCAAACCAAGCTATCCAAGCGGAAAGGATGTATTCCCGACCGGTACGATTGCTGTTGCTAATTCTTCTATTAGTCTAAGAAACTCAAAAAGCAGCTCAGCGACTGTAGCCGCCACAATTAAGAAGCGTGAGACCTTTAATCTACTCGAAAAATGGAATGATTACTGGTTGAAAGTTAGTTATAAAGGCAAAACATATTATACAAATACGGTTAGCCTAAGCACATATAATAAGTATATGAGTGTTAAAAATTTAGCCCGTGTAAGTGTCGGTGGTACGAGTACCTTGAATGTCCGCGCATCCGCTAGTACGGCAGCTGCTAAAGTAGGATCATTATCGAATCACCAATATGTCGAGCTTGTGGTAGACTCAAGCAATAATCCAGTTACTAGTGGCGGTTGGTATAAGGTTAAACTGCCTAACGGAAAAGTTGGATGGGCATCAAGTTCTTATTTGGTAAGAGAGTTAAATAAATAGAATGAAGAAAAGAGGTTGTTGATTAAATCAACAATCTCTTTTTTGTTTGTAATCAGACAAAATTATTATGGAAAAATAATGAAATAACGATGGAAAAGTATGCTTTATTACAAAAAATGATTGATAATTTTATTTTTTTCAGTGTTTACCCATAGAAAACCGCTCTATTATTCGTAATTCTATTAAAGGGGGGATATGTGCTTATAAGAGAATAAATATGTATATCTAAATAATAGTTTAGTCCAGCGTCTTATTTACTATAAAGGGAGAGTTCAATGAATAAAAGCTATAGGCAACCAATTAGAGTTATGGCAACATCCGTTCTTCTATCTACTGGTCTGATTTTTGGACCTGAAATTGGATTGAAGGATCGTTTTTGGGAGGTAAAAGTAGAAGCAGCTGCGGAGACATATTATAAGACAACAGCTAATTTAAACTTGCGAAAGTCCGCAAGTAAAACTGCATCAATACTTACAACGATTCCAAAAGGGAAACAAGTTACATACATATCGAAAAGTGGCAGCTGGTATAAAGTAAAATATGGAACAAAAACGGGATATGTCAGTTCTAGTTATTTAAAAGCCGTTTCTCAAACAAGTACATCAGTATACACAACGAAAGCTAATTTGAATTTACGCAAAACAGCTTCAACCAGTGCAGCCATCTTAACGACCATCCCAAAAGGGAAAACGGTCTCGTATCTATCAAAGAGCGGCAGCTGGTATAAAGTAAAATATGGAACGAAAACAGGATATGTAAGCTCAAAATATATTAAAATCACTAAAAAAACGAGTTCCTCTGCCTCTGTTTCGATTAAGTCGACTAAATTTAAAACGACAGCAAATTTAAACATGAGGTCAAAAGCATCAACAAGTGGCACTCGACTCCTTACTATACCAAAGAATAAAATAATCACGGCTACGGCAAAATCAGGCTCATGGTATAAGGTCTCTTATAGTGGTAAAACAGGCTGGGTAAGCAGTTCGTATATAAAAGAATACAATCAAACTACGACTACAAGTACCACTTACTATAAGACGAATGCGACAAGCTCCTTGTATAGCGCTGCGAATACAAAAAAAGCTGCGGTTCATTCTATACCAAAGAATAATATATTTACATCTACTCAAAAGGTAGTTAATAGTATAGGAGAAACCTGGTATCGAGTTTCCTATAAAGGGAAGAATTATTTCATTAAATCCGGGTCTGTAAGTAAGGTGTCTGCAGCTAAGGTTACAAGTACTAGCTATACGGCAAAAGAAGCGACGTATTTATATTCCTTTGCCGGGGAGAAACATGGAACATTGGTTGCTATTCCTAAGGGAGTCAAAATAACAACCACTTATAGAATTGGGGATTGGTATAAAACAACGTATAGAGGGAAAACGGGTTATATCAACATTGCTAAATTCTCGAAAATGGTATCATCAACAGACACGTCAATTATAGCTAAAAAGTTTAAGACGACGGCCAATCTGAATTTACGAAAGACAGCGTCCACTTCCGGAGAAAAATTGAGCACCATTCCTGTAAATACAATTGTGACGGCCACAGCAAAATCAGGAGATTGGTATAAAGTGAGCTATAATGGTCAAACTGGTTGGGTTAGCGGCACTTATTTGGTTGCATATAGTAGTACCTCAAGCAACACTCCGAGCGGTTCGACTATTACTGAAACAATCTATTTTCCGGTTGCTGATTTGAATATCCGTGCTTCTGATACGACATCATCTACTAAAATCGGTTTAATCCCTGAATACACACAAGTAAAATCAACCTATAAAACCAGTGAGGGATGGTATCGGATAACGTATGATGGAGTAACAGGCTATGTATCAGGCGATTACTTAATTACAAAAGCGAACTACGATAAAATGAACTCTTATGAAAACAATAAGAATTCCTATATACATTTGGATTTACGCACGAAATCCTCTGTTACGGCTGCCCAAATCAATGCTTATATTGCGAAGAATGCAACGTCCAGTAACAGTGTCCTCTATAATAAAGGATCGGTGTTTATCACTGCAGCTAACAAATATGGTGTGAATGCCCTGTATTTAGCAGCACATGCGATTCATGAAAGTGATTTTGGTAAATCAACTATTTCTATGGGAAAAAATAATTTGTTTGGTTTTGGATCCTATGATCTTGCTCCATTTGTAGGTTCTGTTAAATTTACTACTATAGATGAGAATATTTTCTTTATTGCACAGGAAATGAAAGCCACCTATTTAAATCCGTCTAACTGGAAGTACAAGGGTCCAACACTTGGTTACACCATTAAAAATACTAATGGAAATCGGGTTGAGGATTTAAGTAAAGGAATGAACTTTTACTATGCCAGTGATTCCAATTGGGGAAGTAAGATTGCCAACCATATGTCCGAGATTTTAGCTTATAGTCAGGAAGGGGCAGTCAGCCAAAGTGCAAATACGACAGTACCAGCCAAGCCAAGTTATCCAATTGGCAAGGATGTATTTCCGACAGGTACAATTGCTGTTGCCAATTCAGCTATCAGTCTTAAAAATGAGACAATCAGCTCTGCGGCTGTAGCAGCCACAATCCAGAAAGGTGAAACCTTTAACCTAGTGGAAAAATGGAATGATTACTGGTTGACAGTCAGCTATAAAGGCAAAAAATATTATACAAATACGGTCAGCTTAAGCAAATATAATCAGTATATGACTGTTAAAAACTTAGCTCGTGTGAGTGTCAGTGGATCGAGTACCCTGAATGTACGGGCATCCGCAAGTACGGCAGCTGCTAAAGTGGGATCATTGCCAAATCATCAATATGTCGAGCTTGTGGTGGATTCAGGTGAAAATCCAATCACTAATGGCGGTTGGTATAAGGTTAAACTATCAAATGGAACAGTTGGCTGGGTGTCAGGTGATTATTTAATCAGAGAGTTAAATAAATAGGAATTATGGAAAAAGGCTGTCCGACAAGTCACTTAGTGGCTGTTGCGGATAGTCTTTTTTAGAAAAAGTAGCTTAGTAGATACTGTAGTGCTAGCAAGGGGTTTGGTGAAGTGTGTGGAATGCTATGTAAGATAAAATGATTAAAAGTAGAAATTTTATTTGGTTGATGACAGATCTTATGAATTTAAAGTAGTTGCTAGCTTAGGCTTGTATAATTGGCTCAATCAGGGTTTAAATTGCTTAATTAAAGATGATTTTGCTCATAAGAGATGCTTTTCGCTCAATTCGCCCTCTGAACGCTCAATTAAAATTCTATTCGCTCAATAATGGTCAGGTTTCGCTCATTTATTTTAAAGATAGCTCAATAATTCCATATTTCGCTCAATTATGTTTAAAATCGCTCAATACTTCCTCTAATTCGCTCAAAAACTTGTTCTTTTCCCTCATAAAAATGATTTACACATTGATTTCCTTTTCTTGAGGATGGATTAAGCAGCATTATTAGGTTTTTATTAGAGAAAGCTGCTTATTTTCATCTATTTAGATAGAATATTACCTGAATTTAATCATTGTTTTAAGTTATACCCATAATAAAAAATCTGATCCCAAGCTTATGCGAAGTATAGGTAAGGTATAATTAGAGATTTGAACCTAAAGTCAACTGCTATTCGGTAACCTTTATAATAATAGTAAACAACAGCATATGCCTGTGAAAGAATCATTTGTTTCTGCATAATCTAGAAGGGTATTATAGTAGCTGTTCTATTGATTAGACTTTGTTAAGGCTTTTCGGATTCATTCTTTTATATAATGCGCGAATCCATGTTTCCTTGTATTCACTAACGAAATCTTCTTAGATATGTAGTACAATGAAAAGGTTATTTGAAAGTTATTGAGCAGAGATATATAATAAATAGGAGATTTTGCGCACAATATAGTGGTTCGGTATCCGGGACTGTCCGTTTAAAATACCGTGTTAAGAATGGATGAACAAAAAACAACCACTCGGTGTGATCGATATAGCGAAATTCGGATATAAAGTTATTTACTGATAATTAAGTAATCCATTGTTTCATATCGAATAAAGATCCGTAATAGTGATATGCCTATATTTGTCATAAGTGTGGGTGGAGAGGGTTGCTTGATAACTAAAAAGTAGTTTAAATTTACTCCCACTCCGATTTTTAAGGCAAAAATATAAATTAGTGCATTACAGGTGAATATGGTTAGAGAATGGTTAATAGAGTTCTATTTACTCATAGTAAAGGTTGTTTTTTCTGTTTGTGGTCTGTTACCCCTTAAAGATAAAGTAACCTTCGTTGTTTCCTATGGCGATAATGCTCAGTATGTATATGAAGAAATGCGTAAAAATAATGTGAAGTGTGAAGCTGTTTTTTTATGTAAAGGTCAAAGTATAAATCATTTTCTAAAATATGAAGATACTTGTACATTGCCTCTAGATTGCTGGAACGCACTTTATTTTTTTCGTTCCTTCTACCATTTAGCGACATCCAAATACATCATGGTTGATGATTATTATGAGTTTTTACCATCTACTAAATTTAAAGAAGAGGTAGTGTGTGTTCAATTATGGCATGCATCCGGATCAATTAAGCGTTTCGGACTGGAAGAGGCCTCTATAAAGGTTTGTTCAGGCAGGTCTAAGAAACGTTTTCTTAAAGGGTGTAGCCGTTTTAATAAAGTTGTGGTTGGTTCAGATAGTATGGCCAAGTATTTAATCCAAGCTTTCAATGTTAAGGGAGAAAGTATTCTTAGGACTGGTATTCCCAGAACAGACTTTTTTTATGATACAGCTCTTAAAGAAAGTATTTTTAACCAAGTTGAGCAGGGAAACGAACTTCTATGGAATAAAAAGGTTGTTTTATATGCACCGACGTACAGAGAACATGACAATAAAACTTTAACTTTACAATTAGAATTGGATAGAATGAAAAAAAAGCTTGGGGATGAATATATTGTTGTGTTGCGCCTTCATCCAACCATTAAAATGAATATTGATTACAGCAAAATGTATCCTGGATTTGTAGTAGATTATTCCTCGGAAATCCATGATATTAAAGAACTCATGCTTATTTCGGATTATCTAATCACAGATTATTCATCGGTTATCTATGAATATGCATTGCTAAAAAAACCAATGATATTCTATCCTTATGATTTGGAAACTTATAAGGTAGACAGAGGTTTATGGTCTTCTTATGAAGAGACAGTGCCAGGACCGATAGCAAAAGATACCGAAGAGATTACAAATCTGATTTTAGAAGATCAGTTTGATATGAATAAGATTGATGAATTTGCACAAAAATGGAATAAGTATTCTAAAGGAAATTCAAGTGAAAATTTGATATCTTATTTATTTGATAAACCCCCTGTTTATTCATCTAAGCATAGGGCTCTATAAGATAGATAGACACATGCAAATACGCTATACTATATAAGTTGATTGTAAATTATGGGGAAGGATATTCTATTTATGAAGTCAATGTTTACAGTTATAAAAGAACAATTTAGCTCTTTCTATTTGATTCGCCGATTGTCTGCATTCGAAATGAAGAGCAATAATAATAATAATTATTTGGGAATGGCATGGGAATTTATTAATCCCATGATACAAATAGCCACGTATTGGCTTATTTTTGGTATTGGGATCCGTGGAGGGCAGGATATAGATGGTGTACCATTTATCCTCTGGATGATTTCAGGAATCAGCCTTTGGTTTTTTGCTAATCCAGCCATTTTAGATGGGACGAGATCCATTCATAAGCGAATTAATATGATTGCAAAAATGAGCTTTCCAATGAGCACCATACCAACGTATGTTATATTTTCAAAACTGTATCAACATTTGCTGATTCTTGCTGCAGTATTAGTCATTATGCAATTTAACGGGTATCCGGTATCGATATATTATTTGCAGCTGCCATACTATATAGCAAGTGCCGTTGTGTTTATGGTTGCATTAACACTCATTACATCCACCTTGGCTATGATTATCAGAGATGTACAAATGTTTGTACAAGCTATAATGAGGATGGTATTTTATATTACACCATTAATATGGTACAGTCCTGATTTACCAGGCCCATTATTAAATTTAATAAAAGCAAATCCATTAACATATTTGGTAGAAGGATATCGGGCTTCTATACTCGGCCAGTCCTGGTACTTTATTGATAATATTGATTACACCTTTTATTTTTGGGGAGTGACCATCGTCTTATTAATGATTGGTTCATCGCTTCATTTAAGATTCCGGAATCACTTTGTAGATTACTTGTAAAATGGAGTGAATGTAATGGAAGAAACCGTAATTGTAAAGAATGTATATAAGAAATACCGGATGCATAGTAAAACCACTGATAAATTACTCGATATTATTTTGCCGGGCGGCCGTGGAGAAGACTTTTATGCTTTGCAGAATATTAGCTTCACCGCAAAGAAAGGTGATGTCATTGGCTTAATTGGTGTCAACGGGTCAGGTAAATCTACATTGTCCAATATTATTGCAGGTATTATTCCGCCAACAACTGGCACGGTAGAAACAATAGGGCAAACTTCTTTAATTGCCATTGCATCTGGATTGAATAATCAATTAACAGGCCGTGAGAATATTGAGCTAAAATGTTTGATGCTGGGTTTTAGCAAGAAAGAGATTAAAGAACTTGAACCGGAGATTATTGAGTTCGCCGATATTGGAAAATTTATTGATCAACCTGTAAAAAAATACTCAAGTGGGATGAAATCAAGGCTTGGGTTTGCGATTTCTGTTACAGTGGATCCGGATATCTTAATTGTCGATGAAGCTTTATCCGTTGGTGACCAAGCATTCGCTGAGAAATCTAAAAAGAAGATGTATAGCTTCAGGGATAGTGGAAAAACGATTTTCTTTGTCAGCCATTCCATTAAGCAAATTAAAGATTTTTGCAATAAAGCGATATGGCTTGAATATGGAGAATTAAAAGACTATGGAACGATTGAAGAGGTTGTTCCAAAGTATGAAAAGTTCCTTAAAGAATATAAAGCTATGTCCAATGAAGAGCGAAAGAAATTTAAGCAGCAAGCGATGGAAAAGCAAGGCAAGCTGATTGAAGTAGCGAAATAATAAGAGGTATTAGTAATCTGGGGTTTTCAGGTAACCCCTATAGTTAGAGTTATGATTAAGCAGCTAGTTGGCTGGTGTGAAGACGGTATTCAACCGGACTCATACCAGCTAATTTTTTTTGTTGTCATAGTTGATGTATTTGCTAATTCACTTCTTTAATTCCTCATAGGTACATAAAGATTCTCCATAAAAAGGAACTATATCGGTGTGGCTTTCGTTTAAACTTATTCCCCTTTGATTCCTCTATTCTTCAACTCCAGTTATATCCCCTTGTACAATCTTGAATTTAAAGGTTTCGCTGTATTTAGTCATAATAAAACACACCTCTAAAGTTAGATTTTTGATTCTAACTTTTGGAGTGCACATCATTTCTTGGTATACTTTTGTCTTTTTTCATTATGGTGGAATGTTATTACAGATGATAGTGGGTTAATTAATTTGCGGAATAAGTAAAAAGAGCACCTTATCAACCTACTAAATATAGGAAAATATATTTTATACTTGATATTAATGGTAAAATTGTAAAAAATATAGATAGATTGTTGTGCAGAGGAAGAATCTTTATTTATATTACTGTAGCTATTTCCCGCAGTTCATCAATATACAGTAAGCAATATTAGCAATCATCCCAGTGTAAAAGGTTGGTATGAACTGCGCCCGGTGGGTACAGGCAGAGTAGGAATACAGAAATTGTTCAAGTGAGTGATGTTGACTATTAAGGAGGATGGAAATGAAGGGAATTATATTGGCAGGCGGAAGTGGTACCCGATTATATCCATTAACCAGTGCTATTTCCAAACAAATGCTGCCGGTTTACGATAAACCGATGATTTATTATCCTTTATCCATATTGATGCTGGCAGGTATAAAGGAAATCTTAATCATTTCAACTCCAGAAGATACATCACGTTACGCACAACTGTTAGGAGATGGTTCTAATATTGGCATAAGCCTTTCCTATGCTGTACAAGAAAAACCGGAGGGACTAGCACAGGCTTTTATTATCGGTGAAAGCTTTATTGGCGAAGATTCTGTTGCGCTCATTTTAGGGGACAATCTATTTTATGGACAGGGATTATCCAAAATGGTACAAAAAGCTGCATCGAAGGAGTATGGAGCTACTGTATTTGGCTATCATGTGCATGATCCAGAGCGCTTTGGTGTAGTAGAGTTTGATAATAAGATGAGGGCTATATCCATAGAAGAAAAACCGAAGAATCCGAAAAGCAGTTATGCTGTGACAGGTATCTATTTTTATGATAATAGAGTGGTAGAATATGCGAAAAGAATTGAGCCATCTGCCAGAGGAGAATTGGAAATTACAGATTTAAACAGCATCTACCTCGAAAATGGCGAGTTGACCGTAGAAATCATGGGGCGCGGTTTTGCCTGGTTGGATACAGGTACGCATGAGAGCCTGCTTGAAGCTTCCACATTCATAGAAACAGTGGAAAAAAGACAGCGGCTTAAGATTGCCTGCCTAGAGGAAATCGCCTATCGGATGGGCTATATTGATGCTGAGCAGGTCAGACAATTGGCTGAACCACTTTCGAAAAATGAGTATGGGCAGTATTTGATGAGGATGATCGAGCAAGACCAAATGATGCCTAAAGAAAAGGTGGAATTATGAATGTTATTGAAAGCCGGTTGAAGGGTGTTAAATTAATCGAACCTGCCGTTTATGGGGACCATCGTGGTTTCTTTACGGAAAGCTATAATGAAAACCTGTTTCATGAACATGGCATTCTTGATCGGTTTATTCAGGATAATCATTCCCTTTCAAAGGAAGCCGGCGTATTGAGAGGGATGCATTACCAATTGGAACCTAAGGGCCAAACCAAATTAGTACGTGTGGTAACAGGAGCAATCTATGATGTAGTGGTTGACATACGAAAAGGGTCACCTACTTTTGGGCAATGGGAAGGATTTATTCTCAGTGAATTTAATAAGCGCCAATTACTTGTTCCAAAGGGATTTGCACATGGATTTTGTACCATTACGGAAAATGTAAATGTACTTTATAAGGTGGATCAATTATATTCACCTGAACATGACCGGGGAATTGCCTGGAATGATGAGGAGCTAGCTATTAAATGGCCAGTTTCAGTTCCGATTTTATCTGATAAGGACCAAAAACATCCGAAGCTTCATGGAGCTGATTATAATTTTGTTTGGGAGGATGCCTAATGAACATTTTGGTTACAGGAGGGGCGGGCTTTATTGGAAGTAATTTTGTCCGTCATCTATTAACTACCTATCCTGATTATCGAGTTATTAATTTGGATTTACTAAATTATGCGGGTAATATACATAACTTGGATGATTTGATGGAGAATCAAAATCACTATTTTGTCCAAGGGAATATCACGGACCGTGAGCTAATCAAGAGCTTAATCGAACAACATGATATCCAGGCAATTGTTAATTTTGCGGCTGAGTCACATGTGGACCGCAGTATTTTGAATCCAGGAATATTCATTGAAACGAATATACAGGGAACATTGGCTTTATTGGATGCAGCGAAGGAATGTCATATCCAAAGGTTTTTACAGGTATCGACGGATGAGGTCTATGGATCGCTGGGGGAAACAGGTTATTTTACAGAAGAGACACCGTTAGCACCGAACAGCCCATATTCAGCAAGTAAAGCAGGAGCAGATATGCTCGTCCGTGCTTATCATGAGACCTATGGCTTGTCCGTTACTATCACGCGCTGCTCAAATAATTATGGGCCTTATCATTTTCCTGAAAAATTAATTCCATTGATGATAACAAATGGAATAGATGGGGACATGTTACCGATTTACGGAAATGGGGAGAATATCCGTGATTGGCTGCATGTAACCGATCATTGTGCCGCAATAGATTTAGTGCTCCATAAGGGGAAAAGTGGAGAAGTGTATAATGTTGGCGGTCATAATGAACGGACTAACAATGAAATCGTTCAAAAAATTGTAGAGCATCTTGGCCTCTCAAGTGACAGGATTCACTATGTAGAGGATCGGCTCGGGCATGATCTCCGTTATGCGATTGATCCCACAAAGCTCGAAACTGAGCTGGGCTGGAAGCCAAAGTATACCTTTGATACGGGGATTGTGGAAACAATTGATTGGTATGTTAATCATGAGGAATGGTGGCGTCCATTAAAGGAACGCGCCAAACTGGTGAAATAAGATGAAAATACTAGTAACGGGAGCGAATGGCCAACTCGGGACTGATGTTGTTACCCTGCTAAAGGAGGATGGGATACACACGGTATTCCCCTTTATTAAGGAAGAGCTGGATATATCTAATGAACAGGAAGTTTCCGAGACCATATCTTCCATTCACCCGGACTGGATTTTGCATTGTGCAGCTTATACGAATGTTGAAGCTGCGGAGGAAGAAGGCAGGGAAGCGAATTGGAGAATTAATAGAGATGGATCTGCTTATATTAGTAAAGCGGCAGCGGAGATAGGGGCTCGAGTTATTTATATAAGTACAGATTATATATTCGATGGAACAAAAGAGGCAGCTTATTTACCGTCAGATCAAACAAATCCTATCAATCAATATGGGGCGGCTAAACTTGCAGGTGAAGAGGCAATTTTAAAATATAGTCCTTCTGCCTATATCATCCGTACTTCTTGGGTATTTGGAGAACATGGCCGTAATTTTGTTTATACCATGCTGAATTTAGCTAAGAAAATGGATACGATTAAGGTGGTAAATGACCAATATGGAAAGCCGACCTATGCGCATGATTTAGCGGCATTCATGGTTTATATTGTGAATCATGAAGTCGAGGCAGGTGTCTATCATTTTTCGAATGATGGAGTGGCGACATGGTTTGAGTTTGCTAAAGAAATATTAAAAGGTAAACGGGTAGAGGTTTTGCCTGGGACATCAGCTGAATTCCCACAAAAGGCTGCAAGGCCAAAGCATTCTGTCCTGTCATTGGATAAAGTAAAGGATACAGGTTTTGTCATACCAACCTGGAGGGATGCACTAGAGCGTTTTATGAGGCAAAGAGTTCATTGACCGCTCTGGATGACAAACTAAAAAGCTGCGATTATCCTAAAAAACGGATAGTGCGCAGCTTTTTTAGTTCTGGTGATTTATTTACTCAAGCTTTATCTATTTGTGACCAAGTATTTGCTAGAAGTCTTAGAGGAAAATGGGAGAACTATTTTCTTTGTCAGCCATTCCATTAAGCAAACTATAGAATCAACTATAAAATGAGAGTGTTGATTACATGAGCTAGGCTATAAATACCTATACTTAATTAGAGTGCGCCTAAGAAGATACGTTTTCTTAGACAGCTAATTTAAGATCCTATAAATTAATAGTTATAGTACCCATCGTTATAGGCGTACTCGTATTTATTCCCCAGTTCATCCTTATAGGATAATACATACATTAAATCGATGTAACTATTATCAACAAAGAGATTGTCAGGTACAAGATAATTCAAGGTGTTTTGCCCTGTTTTGAATGTATATGTTTGCTGATCATAATAGCTACTAAGATTGCCGGAGTTATAATGATTATAATCATAGACAGTTAATTGCATCTCTGTATCTTTTGATAAGTTTGTTACTATATCGATGCCCGTATTATGTGTATCTACGGAATGACTTTGAATCCACTCTGGATATTCCTCATAATAATTGCTTAAGATAGAGCCGGTTACTTTTGTTTCTCTGCCCATCTCTGTTTTGGCTTTAATAACGTAATTGAGAGGTTCGTAATACCAATAATCGTTGCCATCGTCACTTACTCCATCCCACGTGAAATTCTGAATTCCCGCCTCTTGTTTTACATTTTTACTGATAGTCTTAACTAGAGAATCATCTCCGTCATAAATTTCAACCGTGACGGTAGCAGGATCAGAGAGTTTATAGAAGACCTCAATATCTGTTTCATAATACTCTTTAGATTTATTTTGTACGTGCTTCGGATACTCAACTTTAATAACTTGGCGATCCACATTAAGATTTGCACTGTAAGTTGCGTTATTTTTATACTTGTCAGATGCGTTGATTCTGTAGGTATAAACTCCATCTCCAATATACTCACCATTAGAATTGGTTCCATTCCAAGAGAAATCATAGCTGCCAGCCTTCTGGTCCTCATCTTTTAGGATTGTTTTTACAAGTGTCGAGCCTTTATAAACATTGATAGACACACTGGAAGCTTTAATGAGTGTATATGGAATAGCAACGTCCGTATTACCGGTGATATTCTTTGTTCCTTTGCCACTTACAAAATTAGCACGATGATCTTCGAGGTTGAAAGTTTTACTCTTAATCGTTTTTTTATTACCGATGAGATCTTTTAACTCATACTGAAAAACATAAATTCCTTCTGTAACAAATTTATTCTTACTGTCTGTTCCATTCCAACTATGTTGTATGGATGAAGGATCATACAATTTGTTAGTAACCAGTGTTTTTACTTTCGAACCCTTGCTATTCAAAACAGAAACAGTCATATATAGTTTTTCTTTGGATTTAAAGGTTGCATTCTGTTTATTCTTCTCTGTTGCTTTAAATGGGGTAGCTATATTATTTAGAGAGCCATTTATAGTCGTATCCACAGTGATACTTGATTTAACTGTTTTTCCTTTGACCTTCGTTAGAGAGATGGTTTCGAATGACAGTTTATAACTGCCATCCTTCACTAGCTTGTTACTGGAGTTTTTCCCGTTCCAAGTAATTGATTGTTTGCCACCTTTGATGGTCTTGCTCTTCATAATTGTTCCAACTGTTTTCCCCGTACTATCCAAAACTTTAACAGTTACTTTTGAATCTTTGTTAAGTACATAAGGAACTTTTATTGATGTAGTGACCTTGTGTGAAAAATTGGCAGCTTTACTGGTGACTGTTGGGGCTACATTATCCTTAACTGTCACAGTTTTGGTTTTATAAATGTTTTTGCTGCCTCTAGTCATTCTTGCAACAAGCGTATATTTTCCTGATTTGGCGTAGCTATATGATCCTGTCTTTCCGTCCCATGATGTGGAAATTTTCCCCCAACTCCACGGTTTATTGGAGACTAAACTTCTAACCAATTTTCCTTTGGAATCCTTTACATAGATTGATAGTTTTGACGAGCCATATGCGCTTACAGAGATGTTATGTTTATTTTTCCCTGTAGCAGTGAATTTTGTACTCGCGGTTATCGTTGATAACTGCCCAGGTGTATTTGACATTGCTTTGCTCGCATCAATTCGACCATATCCATATAAAGAATCCCAGCCTTTTTTCCCGAGGTCTTTGACAGATTTATTCATAATAATTTCTATTTGGTCTGGTGATAACCAAGGATTTTTAGAAAGCATTAGAGCAGCTACTCCACTTACTAAAGGAGCCGCCATTGATGTTCCATCCATATATTCATAAGAACTGCCGTTGACGGTAGAATAGATATCTTCACCAGGAGCTGAATAATTTATGTAGTTTCCAAAATTAGAAAAGTATGAATCGCTGTCTTTCTTATTAGTGGAACTAACTGCCAACACATGATTTAAAGCAGCTGGATAAGAAGTGTAGGAGGTGCTGTCATTACCTGCAGCTGCAATAATAATAGCGCCCTTCGAATGCGCATATGCCACTGCACTGTCTACATATGAACTGTAAGAATAACTTCCAAAGCTTAAATTCAATACTCTTGCACCATTATTGACTGCATATATAATTCCATCACCAATACTATAAGCGTCTGCATATTGCCCATTGAAAACTTGAACAGGCATGATTTTAACCTTTGGAGCTACACCTGATATACCGATTGTGTTCTGAGTAGCTGCAATGATACCAGCTACATGGGTACCATGAGCTGCCGATGTTATCGTCGAGTTGTTGCGTACAATATTTTTTTGCTTAGTAATTTTCCCTTTTAGATCTGGATGATTTATCTGCATTCCATTATCGATAACAGCAACTATGATCGAAGAGGATCCTTTTGATTTATCCCATGCTTTTGGCATATTGATTTTTGGTAAATGCCATTGTTTTTTATAATGTTTATCTTTTGGGGTATAAGCCGTTTTGTATAATATATTTGGTTCAACCAATTGAACGGATTTGTGCTTAGAGAGCCTTTTGGCAATAGAAGATAGGTCAGTATTTTTTACTACAGAGACTAAAGAATAATTTCCTGTTTCAGAAAAGGATAGCTCACTACCTTTAATGCTGTTGATGATTTGCTTTCGCTGACCCTTAGAAAGGACAGATTTAAACTTAACAATCAACTCTTGCTCTGTGTATTCTTTCTCATCCGCAGTACTGAATAATTTTATACCGCCTTTTTGAGCATTGTTCTGTTTTTGTAATGTTTCCGCAGCGTTTACATTGGCAGTGGAAACCATGAAACAAAACAAAAATACAATAAAGGCACTAATTCCTTTAATTAATGAATTCCTCATTCAATATCCCCCTAGTTTAAATGCATTAATTACAATAATCCCCTATTTATTATATCGGATAAATATGGTAATATTTAACTATTTTAATAGTTATACTTTGGATCTTTTTAATAGACTTTAATATGGATTCTTTTCTATAAAAATTGTTTTTAGTGGCTAATTGTCGAGTTAATAAAAAGTGTGGGTTGTATTTTGGCTTAGTTATTTTGCATTAGGTTGCTATGGTTAAAGTTAGCGGGGAAGTTGGCCTAAATTTTAATAGAATTGAAAATTATTTCATGGCGTATACAGTTTGAAGAATCTGTGCTGAAGATGTTGTGGATTTCCTGAGTTAAAACAGGAGTGGATATTTTTTTCACGTGTGCCTCTGCCGATAAGGAGGTTGCCAATAGACAGACAACGAGTACCGTGAGGCTGAATAGAACCTGGTATACTCTTTTCATAAATAACCCCTTCTTTGTCCAATATCGTATTGATTCATTTTACCTAATTGCAACTATAATTCTTGTTGTATTTTGTCGATAAAACTAAACTTTTTTCCTAAGATTTTAGACAAAGAAGGGGGAATTGAGTTCTTTTAGAATTAGAGGTCATGCTCGAGGTATAGCATTTCGCCTTCTTCTATGGATGCCTGTCCATTTGATAAATCCGTCATCCAGTCTATGAAGGCTTCCTTTGCGTCTTCCTCTGCGTAGGATTCAATCATGACTCGGTCCAGATAATGAATTTCTTTAATGGAATAGTGCGAATTTCGAAGTTCATTTTCAATTTTCCCGAGAAGTGTATAATCGAACGTGGATTTCATGATGCGCATTAATCTTCTTTCCACCACACCGGTTGCGTTAATTCCTTCAGAAGCTGCTCCGCTGTATGCGCGGATTAATCCGCCAGCCCCAAGTTTAATTCCTCCGAAATAGCGTGTCACAACCACCGCAGTGTCCTTCAAGCCCTTTTTCTTAATGACTTCGAGAATAGGGACACCGGCTGTGCCGCTAGGTTCACCATCATCATTGGCTTTTTGGATGAGGTCATTTTCACCGATCATATAGGCTGAACAATTATGGGTCGCATCCCAGTGCTTTTTCTTGATTGATTGAATAAATTGTATGGCTTCTTCCTCTGATTCCACGCGATTCACATAGGCAATAAAGCGTGACTTTTGGATGATTTGTTCAGATTCGCCATATCCCTTTACTGTTTTATATGAATTCAGCATTTAAACTGCCGCCTTTCTCTTTATATCCCTTCTAGTATACTTTATTATTCGGTTCGTACGACATCTTTATTACAGAAGAGTAATATGCTGTGATGGAGATGTGAAATAGTAAAAAGTAAAAAAAATACTGGTAATCGTGCTATAATTTAACTATTATGTAGTATTTCACTGGTATATTAACTTATTTACCCAATAATTTCTAAAAACACCCACAAAGGAAATTCGTGAAGACCGAACTATTTTATATGAATTGGTACAGAAGAAGCGGAGGATTCTTTTGCGTCAAACAGGAGGTAAGATTATGCGGGTACCTAAGCTGGATGGAAAGGCACTCGATAACATCCTTAATCATATGATCAGTACCGTGGACAATAGTAAGGGAGAAATATATGAAATAGGGGAACACTGTCAGCATGAATTTGCTCAACTTTCTTCTGAATTAGAATCTGTTAAAACAATGGTGCTGAAGGTCATTGCTGATGGGGATGAGCTTGATCAAAAGGCGCGTGAATCCCGTAAATGCTTATCAGATGTTTCCTCCCGTTTCAAGGAATTTACGGAGGTACAAGTGAGGGCAGCCTATGAACAGGCACATACGTATCAGGTTGACCTGACCATGAACAGAGAGCTGGAAAAACAGCTCCGTAAACGTCGAGATGACCTTGAAAGAAGGCTCATTAATCTAAAGGAAACTATTGATAGAGCTGAGAATCTCGTTTCGCAAATCACGGTTGTTCTGCATTATTTAACAAGTGACCTGCAGGACGTGTCTGAGGTTCTCGATATGTATAAACAGAAACAGGACTTTGGCTTTAAAATCATTGAGGCCCAGGAAGCCGAGCGCAAAAAGCTTTCTCGTGAAATTCATGACGGTCCTGCACAAATGCTTGCCAATGTGATGGTCCGTTCAGATTTAACGGAGCGGATATTCAGGGAACGCGGTCCTGAGGAAGCGTTGCTGGAAATAAAATCTCTGAAGCAGATGGTTCGGAGTGCGCTGGCTGAGGTTAGGCGAATTATCTATGACCTGCGGCCTATGGCCTTGGATGATCTTGGGCTTATCCCGACTCTGCGTAAGTATTTGCAAACCATTGGTGAATACAATTCAGAGATTGATTTTAAATTTCAGATTTATGGACAGGAAAAAAGACTTGAGCCGAATTATGAAGTTGCGTTATTCAGGCTTGCCCAGGAAGCAGTCCAAAATGCAATCAAACATGCGAATGCCAGCCTGATTCAGGTTAAACTGGAACTTTTGAATGATAAAGGGACATTGACTGTACGGGATAATGGCCGTGGATTTGAGCCGCATAAACAAAAGGAAGGTTCCTTTGGAATCATGGGAATGAATGAGCGTGTTGAGACACTTGAAGGAGAAATGACCATTCAATCAAGTGTGGGTGGAGGTACGCTTGTCTATATTCAGATTCCATTAAAGGCATCAATAATTGTGTAATTTTTTTATAAAATAGTTTTTTAGTTATATTTATTGTAAATGTTTGGAGTTTACTAGTAGTCAAGAATATAATTAGGATAATGACTACTTACTGTAAAAAGATGGGGGATGAGAGATAATGACAACTACAATTGCAATCATAGATGATCATCAATTATTTCGCGAAGGGGTTAAACGGATTCTCGATTTCGAATCTTCTTTCTCGGTAATCGCTGAGGGGGACGATGGCAGCGAGGCGATCTCAATTGTTGATACATATCATCCGGATGTTATCATCATGGATATCAATATGCCAAACGTCAACGGGGTTGAGGCAACAGGCCAGTTGATTGAGAAATTTCCGGATTCCAGAGTAATTATGCTTTCAATTCATGACGATGAAAACTACGTAACCCATGCTTTAAAAACAGGTGCCCGCGGCTATTTATTAAAGGAAATGGATGCGGATGCCTTGATTGACGCTGTTAAAGTCGTTGCAGATGGTGGTTCCTACCTGCATCCGAAGGTTACTCATAATCTAGTACGTGATTACAGAAGATTGGCAACGGATGAAGCAGCAAATGGCGATAATGTCATGAATGTCGAGATTCGCCGTCCATTGCATTTGCTGACAAGACGTGAGTGCGAGGTCCTTCAATTATTGGCTGATGGCAAAAGTAATAGAGGAATCGGTGAGACTTTATTTATCAGCGAGAAGACCGTTAAAAATCATGTAAGTAATATCCTTCAAAAGATGAATGTAAATGATCGTACTCAGGCGGTTGTATATGCGATTAAAAACGGCTGGGTTGAAGTTAGATTATAATAGATGATAGATTTAAGCGCCGACCAATTGGTTGGTGCTTTTTTAATCGGGATGGATTCTGTCAAACTGTCAGTTTATATATTTTTTTCAATAGTGTATATACATTTTTCATATTTTGTTAAAGTTTTTAATAAAGATTAGGGTAGGAGAGGAGATATTGTGAATCAACCGTATACAATTAGAGATGCTAAAGAGAAGGATTTAGCACGCATCGTTGAAATTTATAATTCTACTATTCAGAGCAGAATGGTGACAGCTGACACGGAAATGGTGGATGTAGGAAGTCGCTTGGAGTGGTTTTTGAATCATACCTCTGAGAAAAGGCCTTTATGGGTTATGGAAAATGATGGTATTATTATAGGGTGGCTCAGTTTTCAGGATTTCTATGGACGACCTGCTTATCAAGCTACTGCTGAAATCAGTATCTATATTGACCCGGCTTATCGAAAAAAAGGAATAGGAGCAAAATTTTTAGACTATGCAATTAAGAATGCTCCCATCCTCAGGATTCATACATTGCTGGGATTTATTTTTGCCCATAATGAGCCAAGCATACGTCTATTTAAGCAATTTGGATTTGAAGAATGGGCTCATTTGCCTAGTGTAGCAGAATTAGATGGAGTGCAAAGAGATTTGCTGATTTTGGGTAAAAAAATATAGATTGAAAAGTTTAAAAATTACCATTTTAACCAATGTAATGCAAACAGACTGATTATGATTTAAAATGGAGAAGATAATAAGGAAAATCTCAATAATAAGGATGGTTTTCAATAATGAGAACTGCAATAGTTACAGATAGTACAGCTTATATACCAAAAGACCTGCGAACGCAATATGATATACATATGATTCCGCTAAGTGTAGTGTTTGGAGATGAAGTGTATCAGGAGGAGAATGAAATAACTGCTTCTGACTTTTATGAAATGGTCGAGCGTTTGGATATGCTTCCAACGACCTCACAGCCAGCAACCGGAAAATTCGTTGAAAAATATGAAGAGCTTGCGAAGGACTATGATGCTGTGATCAGTATCCATTTATCGAGTGGAATTAGCGGTACCTATCAAGGTGCTATTACAGCTGGAGAAATGGTAGATGACATTAAGGTTTATGCTTTTGACTCCGAGATCACTTGCATGATTCAGGGATTATTTGTACTCGAAGCAGCCAAAATGGCGAAGGAAGGCAAACATCCTGATGAAATCATCGCACGCTTGCATGAACTCCGCGAATCATCTAATGCTTACTTCATGGTAGACGATCTATCCAACCTGCAAAGGGGCGGCCGCTTAAATGGCGCTGCAGCTCTAATTGGCAGCTTGCTTCAAGTGAAGCCAATCCTGCATTTTGAAAACAAAGTGATTGTCCCTTTTGAAAAAATCCGTACGAAGAAAAAGGCATTAAAACGTATAGTCGAGCTTTTTGAGCAGGAATATAAAAAAGGTGAGCCTCTTCAGGCTGTTTTAATCCATGGCAATATTGAAGAGGAAGCGACTGAAATGTTAAATGAGCTAAAAGAGAAATTCCCTGAAGCGGAATTTAGACTAAGCTATTTTGGCGCAGTTATTAGTACTCACTTAGGCCAGGGAGCAACGGGACTTGGCTGGACAAAACGATATAATTAACTAGTAATATGGGGCTTGGCTGTTTGGCCGCCCCTTTTTATTTAAAAGGAGGTTTTCAATTTGAACGTGAAAGCATCCAGACACTCAACAGGATCCTCACCTATATCTCTGCAACAGCTCCTAATTGGTAAAGAACTCCTCATAACTGAAATTCCAAATGAATTAAAGGAACAATTGGATTTAAATGAACAAATTTATTCTGTGAGAGGGATTGAGAATGGTATATGCAGACGCTGCGGCAATACGGATTCCCGTTTGTTTGCAACATTCCCCCACAGTGCGTGTGGTGAAAACTGTCTGTATTGCCGCCATTGTATTATGATGGGCCGAATCAGCTCCTGCTCTACTCTTTTTGGATGGAAGGGGGAAATGCCTCGCTGGAGTCCTGAGTTAGCCCGGCTTCGTTGGGATGGTTCACTTTCCTTCTCCCAAAAGGAGGCTTCAGAAAAAATCATGGAAGCTGTCCGAAATCAAATGGATTTACTCATTTGGGCAGTATGCGGAGCCGGGAAGACAGAGATGATCTTTGCCGGTATAGAAGAAGCTCTTTTCTCAGGCAAAAGGGTTTGCCTGGCGACTCCTCGTACAGATGTTATCCTTGAGCTTGCTCCAAGGCTGCGCAGCGTATTTCCAGATATTCCAATCGTAGCCCTATATGGTGACAGTCAAGAAAAACAGCTTTTTGCTCCATTTGTCTTATCGACCACTCACCAGCTAATGCGTTATGCCGATGCCTTCGAAGTGATGATTATTGATGAAGTAGATGCGTTCCCTTATTCCTTTGATCCTCATCTCCAATATGCGGTTCAAAAGGCGTGTAAGAAAGATGCTGCTGTTATTTATTTGACGGCAACGCCTTCAAAACAGTGGCAGCTCGAATTTCAACAGGGTATAAGAAATGGAATTCTCCTCCCTGCCCGTTTTCACAGACACCCTATTCCTGTCCCCGCTATGAAATGGGTTGGAAACTGGCAATCATCCATTCAGAAAAATAAACTCCCCAATCCTCTCTTGTATTGGCTCAAAACTGCTATCGAATGTAAGAACCCCTTTCTTATTTTTTTCCCGAATATCGCATTAATGGAAAAAGCCCTTCCTCTCTTTCAAGGCTATGCTCCTGAAATTCTTTCTGTCCATGCAGAGGATTCGGAACGTAAAGATAAAATAATGAAGCTGCGCAGAGGTGAGATTCAGGGCTTACTGACAACCACGATATTGGAAAGAGGCGTTACGATTCCTAAATTGAATGTAGCGGTGATTGGGGCTGAGGATGAAATCTTTACCGAGTCAGCACTCGTCCAAATTGCAGGACGGATTGGAAGAAGTAAGGACCATCCTCGCGGTGATTGTGTATATTTTCATTATGGAAAAACTAATGCCATGCTTGATGCGATTCAGCAAATCAACCAAATGAATAGAGAAGCTGTCAAAAGGGGGCTGCTGGATTGAAGATTTTCCAATCATCACTTTGTCTATATTGTCACAGCCCTATTCGTGAGAGTGCAGGCTGGGCGAATATCTTCTTTTTAGAGGAGGTTGATTTGCTCTGTCTGGCCTGTCGCTCCAGGCTTATTTCGATTCAGGGGAATACGTGTGTGATTTGCTGTAAACCGCTTCAGACGGGAGACAAATGTCCGGATTGTGAAGAATGGCTGGTGGATCCCATGTTTGGTCAAGCACTTGATTATAATGTCTCCTTATATACCTATAATCCGTTTATGAAGGATGTGATTGCCCGATTTAAATATCGGGGTGATTATGAATTGGCACGTATATTTGCTGCCGAACTGCGTAAAAAAGCGCCGAAGGCTCATTTTGTCATTCCGATTCCGCTGAGTGACGAGCGCCTGAACGAGCGTGGGTTTAATCAGGCTGAAGCAATCGGTATGATGGCTGGAATGGTCTTGGAAAATGGGTTAGTTCGTGTACATGGTGAAAAACAGTCTAAGAAGAGTCGGTATGATCGTATCCACACTGAACAGGTCTTTCGTATCCATCCTAAAGCCTCAGATTTTCAGGACAAAACGATTCTTATACTGGATGATATTTATACGACAGGCACCACCTTGAGGCATGCTGGTGCGCTTTTAAAGGAGGCGGGGGCAAAAAGGATCATTTCTTTGACGATTGCACGATAATCTTTATCTTTGAAGAGAATATCCGATAAGTAATCTAAGAGCATTTCCTGAGGAGGTAAAGAATATGAATGAATTGACCAACTGTCCGACTTGCCAGGCTCTATTCGTGAAAAATCAATTCAGAGATGTATGTGAGAGCTGCTATAAAAAAGAAGAGGCCATTTATAATGATGTATACCATTATATCCGTAAGCGAGAGAACCGCACGGCAACGATTGTTCAGGTGGTGAAGGCAACTAGTGTAGATGAATCTTTATTAATGAGATTTATCAGGAGTGGAAAGCTGCGTATTACATCCAACCCTAATTTGGGCTATGCCTGTGAGCATTGCGGTTCCCTCATTCGCGAGGGCCGCTTTTGTGCAGACTGCAGGGATGATCTTCAGGCAGACCTTGTGAGGCATGAACGGGATGAGGTACTCTATAAAGAGATAGAGGAACGTGAGCGCCAAATGACCTATTACCGAAAAACGCACTAAAAATAAGCATTTAGACCTGTTAAGTCCTTTTTGAATATTGCTTTTTTGTATGTCATAATTTTCATCACAGACAGTAAACAAATCACCCTTGTTGTCGATACTAACAGTAGATAAGCATGATGGTCTTCTGATGATCTGCCTGAGACATAATATGACTTAGATTAAAAGATCAACATAGACCTTGGAAGCTAGTGTGACGGAAGGGAAAGTGAGGAACGCGAAATGAAAATTAATCATCTTAATCAATATGGCGTAAATCCGTACCAAAAGGCAGTTAATAAAGCCGATACCTCCATGAAGCCTTCTCAGCTTGCCGATAAAGTGGAAATTTCCAGTAAAGCGAAAGAATTGCAACAGCTATCGAGTGTAGAAGTTGAGCGTCAGGCTAAAATAGACGAAATTAAAAAGCAGGTAGAGAACGGCACCTATCAAGTGAATGTCAATGAAACAGCAAAAGGCGTATTGGATTTTTACTCAAAAAACTAAACCTGAAGCCAGTATGAGGCTTGTGCTGGCTTTCTTTTTTTATATGGGGTGAACTAATTAATGTCAGCTCAATCTATCATTCAAACTCTTCAGCAGCTGGTCGATCTGCACAGAGAATTGAACAAAATGGCTCAGGAAAAAACAGAAGCCATTAAAGCGGAAGAGTTAAAGTCGTTAAGCAGCCTGCTTGTTCAGGAGAGGAAGCTAGTCGTTGCGATTGAACGGCTTGAGAATGTGCGGCAGAGTGATGTACATGCCTTTCTTAGAGAAAAGGGCGTACAGGATGGAACTACACTCTTATCAGAGTGTATTCAATATGCTTCGGAAAACGAGCGAACAGAACTTACCAGGATGGGCGCTGAATTGCGAGAAGAGCTTATGAGTTTAAAAGAGCGGAATGAATTAAATCAGAAGTTAATCTATCAATCTCTTCAATTCGTGAATCTGAATTTAAATCTTATGTTACCAGAGAATGAGAGCTATACATACGACAGGCCACAGGATCCAGAGGGTGCAAGAAAACCAATTAAATCGCTATTTGATTCAAAGGCCTAAAAAGAAACAGGGGGAGCATTTATGACATCAACCTTTCATGGGTTAGAAACAGCCAGGCGCGGACTGACGACTCAGCAGGCAGCTTTATATGTAGTGGGCCAAAACGTTTCCAATGCGAATACACTCGGATATTCACGCCAACGGGTTAATATGGCAGCGGAAACGGCTTACCCAAACCCGGGTATGAACCGCGAACAAATTCCTGGTCAAATGGGTACCGGTGTTAAAGCGGGCTCCATTCAGCGGGTTCGTGAAAGCTTTTTGGATGTTCAATATAGAAGCGAAAGCACGAAGCTAGGATATTGGACGGGGAGAGCGGAAGGGTTAAGCAAAATAGAGGATGTCATGGACGAGCTTAAGGGAACAGGGCTTAGTGATTCCATTGATTCATTTTGGCAATCCATACAGGACTTGGCCACCAATTCTGTCAACTCAGGTGGTAAAGCTGTTGTACGTGAGCGGGGAATTGCGCTGGCGGATACGTTCACCTATCGGAGCAGCTCCCTAAATATGGTCCGCTCCGATTTGAAGAATGAATTGAATGTGACGGTTGAAAAGGCCAATAGCATGCTGGGAAGCATCGACCAGCTTAATAAACAAATTGCAGCGATTGAACCGCATGGCTATTTGCCGAATGATTTATACGATTCCCGTGATTTGTTGATTGATGAACTATCCTCCATGATGAATATAAAGGTCGATTATGTGAAAAACGGCGGTAATTCAGAGGCGCAGGCAATGGGATCGGCTGTAATAAAGCTAAATAACGGCACGGCTGAACCGTTGACTTTGGTTGATTCTACTACAGTTAATCCTATTGCTTTAATGTTTAATGGGGAGGATGGTGCGGTGGATACCATTTCAATTGGTGGGAATGCAGTACCTACTGCTACCTTTATCTCTGAGGGCATGCTGCTGTCCCTTTTGCAAACATACGGATATACAAATACAGAAGGAAAACTGGCAGGGGATTTGCCGGATATGATTAAAGAACTTGATCATATGGCTTATACCTTTGCGACAGAGTTTAATAAGGTTCATAAGGATGGTCTAAGTGCGAAGGAGCTTGCAGCCTGGAAAACAGCTCTCGAGAGTGATCCAGCTGCGAAGATAGAAGATTTTAATGAAGATATTCTGTTTTTTACTGATGAGTATAATGCTGATCCTCAGAACGTCAAGGGCTTTGCCAGCCGCATTCGAATATCCGATGAAATAAAAGAAAGCTACGATTATATTGCTAATGCGTCCGTTGCTACTCCTAATGATTGTGATGCAAGCAATCTATTGAAGCTTGCGGATGTCTTTTATGAAAAGTTCAATTATAAGGATGCATTAGCTGACTCTTCTCCAGCTGCTGAAAAAGAAAGTTTAGGCGCTTACCTGCAAAGTGTTATCGGAACATTGGCGGTTAAAACGGAACAGGCTGACCGATTATCTGTGAACAGTGCGACTTTGCTGCAAAATGTCAGCGACCGACGTTCTTCCGTCAGTGCAGTTTCATTGGATGAAGAAATGACCAATATGGTTCAATTTCAGCAGGCATATAATGCATCAGCACGAATGATTACAATGATTGATGAATGTCTCGATAAAATAATCAACGGCCTTGGGGTCGGTGGCAGGTAGGTGAATAGGTATGAGAGTCACACAAAGTATGGTTGCAGCTAATTCTTTACGGAATATTAATAAGAGCTACGGATCGATGGCGCAGTATCTTGAACAGCTATCAACAGGTAAAAAGATTACAAAGGCCTCTGATGATCCAGTGATTGCCCAAAAGGGGATGTATTATCGGACAAGCCTCAATGAAGTAGAGCAATATAAGCGCAATTTATCAGAGCTATATCTTTGGATGGACAACTCAGAGGCTTCAATGGATCAGGGAAACAAAAGTTTTCAGCGTATCCGTGAATTGATGATCCAGGCAAAAAATGATACAAACGAAACGGCTGACCGGGAAGCCATCGCAAAGGAAATCGCTCAGCTGAAAGAGGACTTAGTATCCGTAGCGAATACGCAGGTTGCCGGCCGTTATATTTTTAATGGAACGAGTGTGAATGCAGCACCTGTTACCTCCGATGCAAATGGTGTCGTGGTCAATTCAGAGAATGATCCCTATCTGGTGGAAGTATCAAGAGGAATTCAATTGAAGGCAAATGCAGATCCTTCTCAGCTATTCAGTCAGGAATTATTTAATACAATTGGAGAGATTGAGAGAGAGTTATCAAAGGATGATATGGATCTTGATTCTTTACTCCAGAAATTCGATGGTTTGGTCACTACCTTTTCAGCTGAACGCTCCGACCTTGGCGCCCGCTATAATCGCCTGGAGCTATTGGAATCCAGAATAGATAACCAGGAGGTATTGGCGAAAAAGGTACTGAGTGAAAATGAAGATGTAGACATGGAAAAGGTCTATACGGATTTTATTACGCAGGAAAGTGTGCACAGAGCTGCTTTACAAATGGGAGCGAGCATCATTCAGCCAAGCCTGGTTGATTTCTTACGATAAAAAAGGAGAGTTGACTCTGGTCGCCCATTGACCAATTGGGTCAACTCTTTTTGTATGTGAAGAGGAGGAGAGACTATACATGCCTATTGCCCAATTGCAAATGAACTCAACATCAGTGCAGCTCGGCTACCAAATCAAACCTATTAATCAATCAATTGAACAACAGATTCGAAATGAATATATAGGGGTGAAGCTAACGTGAAGCTGACAACAAAATATCATGGTGAGCAAGTAATCGAAGAAAAAGATATCATTACCTTTGATGAAGGTATTCCCGGTTTTCCGAACGAACAGAAATTTGTGCTTCTTCTATTAACAGATGATCAATCCTTCTTAGTGCTTCAATCTGTGAAGACAATGAATCTAGCATTTGTGGTAACAAGTCCGTTCTTAACGTACCCCGATTATGAATTTAAATTAGATGATGAAATTGTAGAATCATTAGGAGTAACAGAGGAACATATTACGGTGTTTTCAATTGTGACGGCAAAGGATCCTTTCGAGGAGTCAACGATTAATCTTCAGGCTCCGCTTATTATTGATACGAATAAGGGTAAAGGGAAACAAATTATTCTGAATCAAACAAACTACCAAACCAGAACACCTTTATTTCCAAAAGTAGAAAGCAAGGGGGAGTAAAGCATGCTTATTCTATCGAGGAAAAAAGATGAATCCATATTAGTAGGTTCCGATATTGAAATTACCGTTGTTTCTGTACAGGGCGATCAGGTTAAGCTTGGCATTAAAGCCCCAAAACAAGTCGACGTCTATCGGAAGGAACTATTAGAGGAAATCCAGCATGAAAATGTAGAAGCAGCCGAGATTACGGTTAATATTGGTGATTTGATTAATAACTCTAAAAATAGGACAAAAGACTCATAGAGAGCGATTAAAATCACCCGATACAAATAGTGTACAAGAGAAGGAAAGACGGCCGCTTTTCATCTCTTGTACACAAAAAGGACCACATGGACGTGATCCGTTAAATCAGGGAGGATTTTTTATTATGATTATTAATCACAATATCGCAGCAATCAATACGCACCGTCAATTTGGTGTAGCGAACAACGCACAATCCAGTTCAATGGAAAAATTGTCTTCAGGTTTACGTATAAACCGTGCTGGAGATGATGCAGCAGGTCTTTCTATTTCCGAAAAAATGCGTGGTCAAATCCGTGGTTTAGAGCAGTCATCTCGTAACGCTCAAGATGGTATTTCTTTAATTCAAACAGCTGAAGGTGCTCTTAACGAAGTACATGCGATTACTCAACGTATGCGTGAACTAGCAGTGCAATCAGCGAATGATACAAACGTTACTGAAGACAGAGCGGCATTGAAAGATGAGTTTGATGCATTGGCTACAGAAGTCGGACGTATTAATACAGATACAGAATTCAATAAACAAAAATTGCTTAATGGTACTGCTGGTACTAATGGTGTTCTATCTATCCATGTAGGTGCCAATAAAGACCAAGTGATTGAAGTTGATTTAACTAGCGTGAAATTAAATGATATTCATACAGCAATCGCAGCTGGTGATATCAGCACACAAGCTGGGGCAGAGGCAGCAATTGAAACCTTAGATACAAACATTGCTTTGATTTCTACTGGACGTTCTAAGCTTGGTGCTTACCAGAACCGCCTGGAGCATTCTATTGCGAACTTGGACAATGCTGCAGAGAACTTGACTGCTGCTGAATCCCGTGTTCGTGATGTAGATATGGCGAAAGAAATGATGGAGCAAACAAGATCATCCATTCTATCTCAAGCAGCTCAAGCAATGCTTGCACAGGCTAACCAAACACCGCAGAACGTGCTTCAATTGTTGCGTTAATTTTACTGAAATCGGAATCCTCTTTGGGTTCCGATTTTTTTTAATATAAAAATGTTAAAATTTTATATTAAAACTATTAAATGTTAAAATAAATTTCCGATATAGATTATGTAAGGAAAACAACCCGAAAAATTTCATACTGAATACTCAGGACGAGTAAATATTTCTTATTGAATCTTCGCAGGACGCGAATGTGAGATAGGGGATGTTTACTTTTTTTATGTGTACTAAAGCATAAGGAGGGTAATGTTCTCTATGGGGGTCTTACAAACTGATCACTTTTCTCAAGGAGGAGGACCACAACTATGCTAGTACTTGGTAGAAGACCTGGTGAGTATATCAAAATTGGTGATGACATCACTGTAAAGGTCGTTAAAAGTGAAGATGGACACCTTCGCTTAGCTATTGATGCCCCCAAGCACGTAAAAATTACACGTGGGGAACTATTAGATAACCAACAAAACAAATAGATACCTATTTGCTCATGGACGAGCGGAACTGACAAAGGATGCATGGAAGCATCAAAGATCAGCACCGTTCGTCTTTTTTTATCTTGTTATTACTGGCGACTCCCATCCTAGGCAATGGGTAAGTTTCCATTAATATATAAATTTAAAGTAACAGGTGGAAAAGGAAGTCCACCTACACATTCCAAGGAGGAAAATTAAATGATTATCAATCACAATATTACAGCGTTAAACACACACCGTCAGTTGGGTGCGGCGACAAATGCACAATCTAAATCTATGGAGAAATTGGCTTCTGGTCTTCGTATTAATAGTGCAGCAGATGATGCTGCGGGTCTGTCTATTTCAGAAAAAATGCGCAGTCAAGTTCGTGGTTTGGACCAGGCGGCTCGTAATGCACAAGATGGGATCTCATTAATTCAAACAGCTGAAGGAGCATTGAATGAACAACATGCTATTCTTCAACGTATGAGAGAACTTTCAGTACAATCATCAAGTGGTACTTATGAAACTGATGATTTAGCTGCTATTAAGGCAGAGGGAGATGAACTTTTAGCGGAGTTAGATAATATTTCCTCAACTACTAAGTTTAATGGTATTGAAGTAATATCAAGCGGAGCAGCAGATGTTAATATTCAAATTGGTGCAAATGCAGATGAAACTCTTGCTTTGAAATTATCTACAACAAAGTCAGATTCAGCTACCTTGTCTATTGATGGGCTAGATGTTTCTGCAGGTGGTGCTTCAACAACGGCTCTTGACGCCGCTATTGCAATTGTGAGTAAATCACGTTCGTATTTGGGTGCTAATCAAAATAGATTAGAACATACTATTAACAATTTAGGCACAACTAGTGAAAACTTAACAGCATCTGAATCCCGTATTCGCGACGTAGACATGGCGAAAGAAATGATGGAACAAACTAAAAACTCTATCCTTTCTCAAGCAGCTCAAGCAATGTTGGCTCAAGCTAACCAACAACCACAAGGAGTTCTACAACTTCTTCGTTAATTATCATAAAGGTCCGGGTTTCCTTAATGGAAAGCCGGATTTTTTATTTAGAGTAAAGAGTATTTTATCCTCCACTTATTTATCCTTTTTCCTTGAAATTTCCTCCCATCCTACCGATATACCTAATAACAGTGAACTGAATAGTTGGAGGTGCGAGATGGTGAATGGTATTTCGGCTGATGTTGGTCATTTGGCTCCACAGTCTTTTACTAAAAGTTCTGTTCCTATAAAAGAGCAGGCTATGGTTCAGAACGTTATTCCTCAACAAGAACAGTCACCTATGACAGATGTACAAATGAAAGAGAAGCTTACAGAAACGACGAAGCTATGAATAAATTTATAGGTCCGATGCATGCGTCTTTAAAATTCGAGCTTCACGAGGATCTAAATGAATATTATGTAACCGTGGTTGATGATGTAACAGGCAATGTGCTACGTGAAATTCCTCCAAAGAAGATGCTTGATATGTATGCAGCTATGGTAGAGAACATGGCTTTGTTTGTAGATAGAAAAGTTTAAGGATGTGAAAGAATGCGTATTTCCGGTTTAGCTAGTGGCATAGATACAGATACAATGGTTAAACAGCTAATGCAGGCTGAAAGAATCCCTTTAGATAAATTAAAACAAAATAAACAGACACTTGAGTGGAAACGTGATGATTACCGTTCTATCAATACACTGTTAACGAATTTTCGCCAAGATGTATTGAACATGAAGCTGAGTTCTTCCTATCGTTCCAGAACGACAAGCAGTACGAATGATGCAGCGGTTACAGCCACCGCAACATCTGGCGCGAGCGCAACCAGTTATCAATTATCCGATGTTAAGCTGGCCAAAGCGGCTTCTCTTACAACTAAAGTATTGTCCGGTACAAATCCTAAAATAGATTCCAGTAAACCCCTGGAGTCCATGTCGGGCAACTTTTCTTCAGCTATCGAATGGAAAACAGGTGTGGTAGAAACACAAAAGTTTACGGCCAACGGGTCACCCGTTGATCTTAAATTACCTGACACTGTAACTATTCAAAATGATCAAGTACAAATTAAAGTGGCAGGAAAAGTGTTGGAGCAATATTCGAAGGATGCCGATGGTAAGGACGTTAGAAATTATTCAATTGATAAAGGAATTATTACATTCGAAAATAATATACCTGCATCAGGGTCAGCCATCGAAGTAAACTATGTAACCAATAAAAAGGTAGAAAAAATCTCTATAGCTAAAGATGCCACAAGCTTTCAACTTTCTAAAGTAGCCATTAATGAAGGGTCTATGACCCTGAAAGTTTGGGGTAAATCTGTTACGGTTGACGAAAATGGAGACTTTAGTGTTGGTACTATATCTGGTACGGTAAATTTCAAAACAGGTAAGGTTGATCTTAAAACTGCTGCAAGTGAGGATATAGAAATAGAGGCTGAGTATACGAAAAAATATACTGCCATGAACATGAAGACTACAACCTCAAGTGGAGAGATGAGTGAAACATTCTTCATTACTTCTGATCAATCTCTGGATAACGTAATCAGTAAAGTGAATTCATCAAAGCTTGGATTAAACATGTTCTATGATTCATTTACAGACAAAATATCTATGACAAGAAAAGAAACAGGTACCTTTTCCACAGATTTGAAGGATATTCAAATAGATAATTCATCATTAGCTCAAGCCCTTCAATTGACTTCAGCTGATTACAAAGCAGGTTCCAATGCGTTATTAAAAATTAATGGTTTAGAGACTCAGCGGGCAAGTAACACATTCACTATGAATGGTGTCACATTCACGCTTAAGAGTGAATTTACTGAAGCGGTTACGGTTGGAATTAACAATGATACTACTAAAGTGTACGACAACATAAAGGGCTTTGTAGATAAATACAATGAATTAATTGCAACAATCCAAAGTAAGGTCAGCGAGGAACGTAACCGAAATTATTTACCTTTAACTGATGATGAACGTGATAGTTTGAGTGAAAAAGAAGTTGAGAAATGGGAAAATATTGCGAAGACAGGAATGCTACGCAATGATTCTATTTTGAATGGAGCTTTAGATTCCATGCGGGGGAGCTTTTATAGCTCGGTTAATACATCAACAGGTATGTATTCATCCTTAAGCAGCATCGGAATCACGACAACCTCTGATTACATGGCAGGCGGTAAACTCGAAATCAATGAAACCAAATTAAAACAGGCTTTAGAGAATGATCCTGAAAGTGTAGAAGCTTTATTTGCTTCGGAGGATGGGATTCTATCAAAGCTGCAGAACAATATATCTGCTGCTACTGACCAGCTGAAGACAAGAGCGGGAACATCGTTGTCGACCAATGCTACGTTTACGATGGGTAGAGATTTAACCAATATTGATGATCGTATCAGTCGATTTGAAGACAGGCTTGTCCAGGTAGAGAATCGCTATTATAAACAATTCACTGCGATGGAAAAAGCAATTCAACAGGCAAACAGCCAATCAGGCTATTTATCATCGATGTTTGCGACTGGTTAATAAAAAGGAGTGTACGTATAAATGGCAATACAAAATCCGTATCAGGCTTATCAAACGAATACTGTTACCACTGCTTCCCCGGGAGAATTAACACTTATGCTGTATAATGGCTGCCTGAAATTTATTAAAGCCGCACGAGTTGCGATGGAGTCGAAACAAATTCAAGTCAGACATGAGAATCTTCTAAAGGCGCAAAATATCATTAGTGAATTACGAATCACTTTAAATATGGATATGGCAATCTCTCAAAATATGATGGCAATGTATGATTATATCAATAATCGGTTAATAGAGGCGAATACTAAAAATGATCCAGCTATGTTGGGCGAGGCCGAGGAAATGGTTTTGGAGTTCCGTGATACATGGAAACAGGCCATTCAACTTAATCGACAAAAGCAATATTCCACAGGCGTACAAGCCTGATTTATCTAATATCAAAAGAAAGGGCCGAAAGATGAAGTAGAATGTTCATCTTTCGGCCTTTTTTATTTATTCGGTAATATCTTGATTATCTATATGAGTGATCCATAAGTGATGAACACTATTAATAATACCAATCATGAGAATTTGCACTGATCCAAGAACCGCTAAGTTCAATCCTTCTAATCTTCCAGATGTATAAGAATAAATGTTAAATAAAACTAACCCAATCAGTATGCCATTCAATATATGGATACTTTTAACCCTTTTCATTTCGCTGCCTCTTTCCATCATCATTTAAAACCCTTTTATGTTAAATATATCCATATGGATAGTATGACCTATTTTTACCAATAAATCAAGCGATAATATTCGTTAATTAATAACTATCTGTTCTTTTTAACGAATTGTAATGGGGAATAAGTCTATTTCCTCATTTTCAGCTAATCTTTCATTCTAATTTACCGATAAAAAGATTAAGGAATTTGGACGGAGAGTGAACGCAATGCAGATTCAAGCAATCCATTCGGGGCAAAGCTTAAACGGAAGAAGCAATCAATATTCAGTTGGACAGATCCAGTCTGTAACCATTAAGGAACGGGTATCCGTTAATACAGCTGTTGTTTCTTTAAAAGGGAAAGAGATGAGCATGGCGTTTGAAAATGGAGTGCCGGCACAGAACAAGGCTCAAGTTGAGATTACAGCAATTAACAATGACCAATTAACGGTTAAAACTCTTTCAACAAGTCAGCCCGCAGCAGAAGGCCAGGCTCCTACCAAGGTTGAAGAGATTCTGAAAGCGGCCGGTGTTGATGCATCTAATAAAGACTTCCGTCAGGCTGTGCAAATTTTGCAGGAAAAAGGTTATCCGCTTTCTAAAGATAGTTTACAGACGATTCAGCGCTTTATGAACACAGAGGCGGGGACAGTGGAGCAAAAATTAGCTACCATTACGGCTTTGGCGGAGCGTCAGTTAGAGGTACGCATGCCACATTTGAAAGCAATTCACTCTGCCTTACATGGTGAATCAATTGGGAAGATGGTCAGTGAAATTGGCAAAGAGCTTCCGGAGATTTCGAGGGTTTCTACACCACCTATTCATGTGCCGATAACTACAATCCGCGATTTAAAATCAGCCATCATACACCAGCAGGATTCTGCCAAAATCACTGAACAGGTGATGAAATTTATAAAGGATTCACCGGACCTTTCTCAAGCCGAAAAGAGTGCCATCTTAAAATCGCTGCTGGCTGGTAAAGAAGCTTTAATTCAAACTCTTTCCATCATTGATAAAAGCAAGGGAGCAGTCACTCCAGTGAATATGGAGGTTTCTGTTCATGGCAAGGAAGTAATGGATTTGATGAAAAGTGTTCAAAAGGATTCTTCCATGGCGGTGGTCTTAGCAAAAGCAACGGAATTTCTGAGTGGTGAATCTGCCAAACTATTCGAAGGTATTGAACGTCTGACAGGAGTGGTTGAAAAGGCAACAGAGCTTGTGTCCAAGGGTAGAGAATTGTCAGCGCGCAAAGAACTGATGACGGCATTATCAATCATGCAGGAGGAAAACCCAAAAGTAATGGATGTAAAACCGGCCAACTCATTAACCGAATCTGAGCAGAATGCAATCAATCAGATCATCCAGGGGCTAAATCTCTCATCAAAAGATGTGATCGTTACTGAAATTAGTAAAAAGCTATCCCAGCTTACGATCGATTTTATACATATAAAAAGAGAGATTACGAGAAATTTGGATCAGTCTATCAAAATGATGGAGCAAAAACAGCCCCAGGTTAAGCAGGTCTTGGAATCTACGATTAAGCAGCTGGACCAAGCTATTTTAAAGGGTGAATTCATGCTTTATACCGATATGTCGACGGAGAAGAAACTCCTGCAGGCTAGCAGCAGATTGCAGGAAGCAAAGAATTTGCTTATGAGTGGAAAGCTACCTGAGGCGAACCAAATCGTGAAGGAAGTTAAAGCATCCGTAGAAGGTCTTTTGTTTAAACCGTCTGATGTTAAAGTTAAGCATTTTGTGGCAGGCATGACGAGTAATGTCGGTGAAGATGTATTTACGCAAACTGCAAAGCCTGAGCAGTCTGGACGGAATGTGTTGGAGCTGATTCGAAAACTCGGGATGATGAATGAACACGAGGTGGCGAAATCCGTTTTGAATGGAAAACAGCCGGAAATGCCGCGAACTGTAAAATCCTCTCTGCTTTCGATCTTGCAATCTGACCAGCTTAATCCGAAACTGGCTCAGCAGGTGGAACAGGCTGTTCAAAATCTAACTGGTCAGCAGCTTCTAGCTAAGCCTGACTCATCCGGTATGCAGAATCTGGCCATGCAGCTTCCGCTTTTACTTCATAAGGAAGTTGAAAATGTGAAAGTATTTGTAAACTCTCAATCTGATAAGGATCAAATTGATTGGGAGAACTGCAGTCTTTACTTTGTGATGGAGATCAAGCGGCTTGGTGAGATTGGGATTTCACTGACGGCGACCAATCGACATTTGTTTCTAACCTTTAAAAGTGATAAGGATGATTTGCAGCAATCCATGACTCGAATATCGGATTCATCGCTTGATCGGTTCAAGGAAATTGGTTATTCGATTGGCTCGGTTCAATTTAAACCGATGACCGTGGAAACGAAGAACTCAGAACGAGAGGCAAGTCCAACAGCCCAAACAGCCTTTACGAAAAAGGGGTATGACATAACGATATGAGACAGCAATATTTCAATCAAATGAACCGTAAAAAGATGAATGGACCGACCGCAGCTGTCATCAGGTACGATGAACAAAATGGAGAGGCCCCGCAGCTAGTCGCTCAGGGAACTGGGGAAGTAGCTAGAAGGATTATTGAAACGGCTAAGAAAAATGATATTCACCTGCAGGAGGATGAGTCATTGGTCAGCCATCTTTTGGACATTGACCTTGGAGATTCGATTCCTCCGCAGCTATATGCAGTGATTGCTGAAATCCTCCTTTTATTAGAAGAGCTCGATAAACAATATAACTAGCCCGTCGATATATAAAATAAGAGGACATGGAGGTTTTTGTGAATGGAATTTTTAACAGAGGAACTTATTGTGCAAAAATCATCTCAGGAATTAACGGCATTGCTGTATGAAGGACTATTAACCAATTTATATGAAGCAATTGATCAAATAGACGAGCCTAATTTATTCCAGGCTAATAAAAGCCTGCAAAGGGCCAGTGATTTCGTTCATCGACTTGGTGTGGGACTTCGGTATGAAGCAGGCCCAATTACGGAGAATTTGGACACCCTCTATAATTTCCTGGCTGATGAGCTGATCCGGGTAAATCTAACTAAGAATACGGATAGCATTTCATTTCTGATCAAAATCGTTGAGACCCTATCCACTGCCTGGAATGATGCCATGCAACTGAAAAATAATGCAAAGGCTGATTCGTTAATTAAGATGGTATCGGCCTATGAAAATAACGTGATGAGGAAAAAATTCTAATAGAATGAGGGAGCATTTCCATGAAAATTAATCATAATATATCTGCCTTGAATGCCTATCGTAATCTATCAACTAATACAACCAATACAAATAAAAGCTTAGAAAAGCTATCATCTGGGCTTCGTATTAATAAAGCTTCGGATGATGCAGCGGGACTAGCTATTTCAGAGAAAATGCGTTCACAAATTCGCGGTCTAAATATGGCGGAACGAAATGCCCTTGATGGAGTTTCTCTCATTCAAACAGCAGAAGGCTCCTTGTCATCTGTCCATGAAATGCTGCAGCGTATGAGAGAGTTAACGGTTCAAAGCGCGAATGGGACGTATACGAATGAAGATCGTGAAGCCATCCAGGAAGAGTATAATCAGCTTACAGCAGAAATTGATCGTGTTAGTGAAACGACTGAGTTTAATAGTGCGAAGCTATTAGATGGAAGCCAATCTGAATTTAGTTTTCAAATAGGCGCTAATGCAGGCCAAACGATTGAGTTAACGATAAATAAAATGAATGCTGAAGAACTCGGATTAGGAACCGCAGCTGCACCATTAAATGTGAAAACAGCGGTGGCTGCCAATGCTGCTCTTTCAAAAATTGATGCAGCGATCGCGGCCGTTTCTGCAGAGCGCTCCAACTTAGGTGCGATGCAGAATCGTCTGGAGCATACGATTACGAATTTACAAACAATGAGTGAAAACGTAACCTCTGCAGAATCACGGATTCGTGATGTAGATATGGCTCTTGAGATGACCGAGTTCACAAAGAATACTATTTTAAATCAGGCAGCACAGGCCATGTTAGCACAAGCCAACCAACTACCACAGGGTGTGCTACAATTATTGAAGTAACAAAGTTGAGGTGATCTCATGGAGGTACAACGAGTAGGCAGGACTGGTTTGCAAAAGGTCAGTTCTAAGGAAGAGATAGCAAAGGATTCTGTTGCCTTTAAAGAGGTTATGGGAACACGGCGCAATGATCTGACTCTTGATCGATTGACACGGAAAATGCAGGAGATTGAGGAGCAGGGCAAGAGGCTCGGTGGAACTCAGTCGGTTGATCATTTGCGAAAATATAAGAAGCTTGTGAAAGAATTTTTAGATGATGCCGTAAAAAATGGGCTGCAATTAGAGGAGCATCGCGGTTTTAATCATCGTGGATCAGCAAAGGTGTATAAGCTTGTAAAAGAAGTGGATAAAAAGCTGGTTGACCTCACAAATGCTGTCCTTGATAAGGAAGATAAACGTATACATTTATTAGGCATGATTGGCGAAATCCAAGGAATGCTCATTAATATTTATACGTAATGGGGGTTTGGCCTTGGCTTTTACAGAAGTCAGGGCTTTTTTAAATGAGAGACAGAGGAGCTCGGTTTATGATGAGTGCACTGCGGGAATATTTTCAGGTAACAAGGGAAGCGATAGAGGTATTAAGTGATTTGAGCTGGGAAAAAAACCGCGAGATCGCTATTTCTAGGCTGGATGAAATCATTCGTATTCGGGAAAGTCTACAAAAAGACATACAGCCTCCTTTTACTGACGAGGAAAAAAAGCTTGGCGAGTTATGTGTGAAGTTGAATGAAGAACTGGCGAAAGCAATGGCCAAACGGAGAATGGAAGTGGCTCGGAACCTTAAAATGGTACGGGAGCAAAAGCAGCATAATCAAAAATATGCCAACCCCTATGAGGCGATTTTGACAGATGGAGTTTATTACGATAAGAGGAAATGATTACCTCAAATGAATTATCATGAGAAGTAGTGCTTTTTTGTTGTTGAATAGGGTATACTATATATGAATTCCTTGAAAATCCTGAATATTTAAACTTAAACAAATTGTCGATATAGGCAGGATTTTTAAAAGGGATTAGAGAATATTATAGTTATAGAGTAGAAAAGGAGGACTCACTTATGAATTATAACATTCGTGGTGAAAACATTGAGGTAACTCCAGCAATCAGAGAATATGTAGAGAAAAAAATCGGAAAATTGGAAAGATACTTTACAGAAACACCTGATGCAAACGTACATGTCAATCTGAAGGTGTACAATGATAAAACAACAAAAGTTGAAATCACTATTCCGCTACCTAACCTAGTGCTACGTGCAGAGGAAACAAATACAGATATGTATGCAGGTATCGATTTAATTAACGATAAATTGGAAAGACAAATTCGTAAATATAAAACAAAAGTTAACCGTCGTTCTCGTGAAAGCGGTAAAGAGTTATTCACTTTTCCAGCTGGAGAAGTCGGTGTTGAGCAAGAAGAGGATGATAAATTAGAAGTAGTGCGTGTGAAACGCTTTGATCTTAAACCAATGGACAGCGAAGAAGCAATTCTTCAAATGGACATGCTAGGACACAATTTCTTCATCTATACTGATGCAGAAACTGACGGCACTCACATCGTTTACAAACGTAAAGATGGCAAATACGGCTTAATTGAAGCACAAAGCTAATTTTATACTTGATAATGGGCAGCTCCTGTAAGGGGGCTGCTTTTTCATTGAATGATCGTGATCAGAAAATGGGCATAAATCCATCTCGTTCAATCAAAACTTGAACTTATTGAAACCTCATCTATGGAGGCACTTAGTCTACTATGTTTGTGTATCAATTCTATTATAATTAGAAATCAGCCTAACCATTTATGAGGAAACCTCTCTTCAATATTTAAGCCCTTCATGCAATTTCTCTATCAAAATTTCAAAGCTCAGTTATGAACTTAAGTATATTTTGAGGTAAAATAACCCAAAAATATCATGTGTGTACACACTCCTTCTGTTGTTTTGTCCATTTGTAAGTGTTACTATTAATGTGAAATTTAAAAATATGAACGATTATTAATCTATATCATTCTAGGGCTAATGAACCCTGTACAGATAAGAGGAGAGACTGCTTAATGGGGATTTTGAATAAATTGTTTGACCCTAATAAATCTGAGCTTAAACGCCTGAATAAGGCTGCAAATAAAATAGAAGCTTTGGCATCTGCCATGGAAGCTTTGTCTGATGAAGAACTGTCTGCTAAAACAACAGAATTTCAAGAACGTTACGCGGGTGGAGAGAAACTCGATGATATACTGCCTGAGGCATTTGCAGTAGTCAGAGAAGCATCACGCCGTGTCCTTGGCATGTATCCTTTCCAGGTTCAATTAATGGGGGGTATCGCCCTTCATGAAGGTAATATTTCTGAGATGAAAACAGGGGAAGGTAAAACATTGACCTCCACTATGCCTGTTTACTTAAATGCGATTACTGGTAAAGGTGTTCATGTCATTACAGTCAATGAATACTTAGCAAGCCGTGACGCCACTGAAATGGGGCAATTATTTAACTTCCTTGGGCTTTCAGTCGGCTTGAATCTTACTGGAATGAGCCGTGAAGAGAAACAGGAAGCGTATAATGCCGATATTACCTATGGTACAAATAACGAGTTTGGGTTTGATTATTTACGTGACAATATGGTGCTGTATAAGGAACAGATGGTACAGCGTCCGCTTCATTATGCTGTAATAGATGAGGTTGACTCCATCCTGATTGATGAAGCACGTACGCCATTGATTATCTCTGGTTCCGCTCAAAAATCAACTCAGCTTTATATACAGGCAAATGCTTTTGTCCGTACTTTATCAAAAGAAAGAGATTACACATACGACGAAAAGACAAAAGGTGTTCAGCTAACTGAAGAAGGAATGAGCCGTGCTGAAAAAGCATTTGGCATTGATAATTTATTCGATATTAGCCATGTTGCCTTGAACCATCATATTAACCAGGCGTTAAAAGCGCATGTTTCCATGCATTTGGATGTGGATTATGTGGTTCAGGATGGCGAGATTGTCATCGTTGACCAATTTACCGGCCGTCTAATGAAAGGACGCCGTTATAGTGATGGCTTGCATCAGGCGATCGAAGCGAAAGAAAACCTCGATATCCAGAATGAAAGCATGACGCTTGCGACGATTACGTTCCAAAACTACTTCCGTATGTATGAAAAGCTTGCCGGTATGACTGGTACAGCGAAAACAGAGGAAGAGGAATTCCGTAATATTTATAATATGAATGTTATTGCGATTCCAACGAACCGCGACATCGTGCGTGATGACCGTGCAGATTTGATTTTTGCCTCTATGGAAGGGAAATTCAAAGCGGTCGTTGAGGATATCGCTGAACGCCATGCGAAGGGTCAGCCAGTATTGGTTGGTACAGTAGCGATTGAAACGAGTGAATATGTATCTGAATTATTGAAGAAAAAAGGAATTCCGCATAGTGTCCTGAATGCGAAGCAGCATGAACGCGAAGGAAATATCATCCTTGATGCCGGTCAGCCAGGTGCCGTAACAATTGCTACGAATATGGCGGGCCGTGGTACAGATATCAAGCTTGGTGAAGGTGTGAAGGAAGTGGGCGGTCTTGCGGTTATCGGTACGGAGCGTCATGAAAGCCGCCGTATTGATAATCAGCTGCGTGGACGTTCCGGTCGTCAGGGAGATCCTGGTGTTACACAATTCTATCTTTCATTAGAGGATGAATTGATGCGCCGTTTTGGATCTGACAATATTAAGAGCATGATGTCCCGTCTCGGTATGGAGGATGACCAACCGATTCAAAGTAAAATGGTATCTAAAGCCGTTGAATCTGCGCAAAAACGAGTTGAAGGTAATAACTATGATGCCCGTAAACAATTGCTTGAATATGATGATGTACTTCGTCAACAACGTGAGATTATTTATAAGCAGCGTTTTGATGTACTATCAAGTGAGAATCTGCGTGAAATCGTAGAGACTATGATTCGTTCCTCTCTGCAGCGCAATGTCTATGCCTTTGCGCCTGATGTGGAAAGCGAAGAGTGGAATATTGAAGGATTGCTTGATTATGTCTATGCCAACCTTCTGCCTGAAGGTACTTTTAATGCTGAGGAATTAAAAGAGCTTGATGGGGAAGAATTAATTGAATTAATTTATGGCAAAATCATTGAAAAATACAATGAGAAGGAAGAAGAGCTCTCTTCTGAGCAAATGCGTGAGTTTGAAAAGGTAATTGTATTGCGTGCGGTTGATAGCAAGTGGATGGATCACATTGATACAATGGAACAATTGAGACAAGGTATTCATTTACGTGCCTATGCTCAAATCAATCCGCTCAATGAATATCAGCAAGAAGGCTTTGCGATGTTCGAGGCCATGGTTTCTGCGATTGAGGATGATGTGGCTAAATACATCATGAAAGCTGAGATCCGCAATAATCTAGAGCGTGAAGAGGTTGTGAAAGGACAGGCTGTTAATCCGAAGAGTGATGAAGGAGAGACAGTTAAGAAAAAACCGAAACGCAATGAAGAATCCGTTGGGCGAAATGCTCCATGTCCATGCGGTAGCGGTAAGAAATATAAGAATTGCCATGGAAGATAAATAAGACATGTCAGTATCTTTAGATGACGTTGACGCGTATAATAAGATATGTTAAATAAAGAGGGACGGCTTCAGATAGGCCGGCTCTCTTTTTCCTGAAAAGGAGATTTCAATTGTGAGTAACAAGCTTTGTAAAAATAGATGAGGTGAACGTAAATGGAAATAGCAGAAATTCGTAACGAGTTAGAAAAAACAGCCACACGTTTGGCGGACTTTAGGGGGTCTCTTTGACTTAGAAGAAAAAGAAGCCCGTATTATGGAATTGGACGAGATCATGTCCGAACCATCATTTTGGAATGACCAAGCGAAAGCGCAGGGAATTATTAACGAAGCAAATGGCTTGAAGGATCAAGTGGGCGAATTTAATGCATTAAATGAGTCATACGAGAATTTGGATTTGACCTTTGAATTAATTAAGGAAGAGCCAGATGTAGATCTCCAGGAAGAACTGGAGAGCGAGCTTATGGAACTATCCGAGAGATTGAATGCGTTTGAGCTTCAATTGTTATTGAGTGAAGAATATGACAAGAATAATGCCATTTTAGAGCTTCATCCAGGTGCAGGCGGAACGGAATCTCAGGATTGGGCATCCTTACTGCTGCGTATGTATACAAGATGGGCTGAAAAGAAAGGCTTCAAGGTAGAAACACTTGATTATCTTCCTGGTGATGAAGCTGGAGTTAAAAGCGTAACGCTTGGCATTCGAGGTCACAATGCGTATGGCTATTTGAAAGCAGAAAAAGGCGTACACCGCCTAGTACGTATCTCGCCGTTTGACTCTTCAGGACGTCGCCATACCTCTTTCGTTTCCTGTGAGGTTATGCCTGAATTCAATGATGAGATTAACATCGAAATTCGTACAGAGGATTTGAAAATTGATACGTATCGTGCGAGCGGTGCCGGTGGTCAGCATATCAATACAACAGATTCCGCTGTTCGGATCACTCACTTACCAACCAATACAGTGGTCAGCTGCCAAACGGAGCGCTCCCAAATCAAGAACCGTGAAACAGCTATGAAAATGCTGAAATCCAAACTTTACCAGTTGGAAATCGAGCAACAGGAAGCTGAATTGGCAGAAATTCGCGGAGAACAAAAGGAAATTGGCTGGGGAAGTCAAATCCGTTCCTATGTATTTCATCCATATTCCATGGTTAAGGACCATCGTACAAATGCCGAAACTGGGAATATTCAGGCTGTCATGGATGGAGATTTAGATATGTTCATTGATGCTTATTTACGTTCAAAATTATCCTAATTCATATAGAACTTTTAAAGGATCAGCTAAAATTTAGCTGGTCTTTTTTATTAATTTTTTAATTATTTTGTAATTTCTGTAACTTTTATCCGTTTTATACGGTATTATTAATAGGTGTAATTTTTGAAAGGAAGTGATGGCATGAATGATACGGCTCTTGAAGTAAAGTCATTAACGAAAAAGATTGGCAGCACTGTTATTGTCAATGATGTTAGTTTCAGTGTTAAAAAGGGTGAAATTTTTGGACTGCTTGGTCCGAATGGTGCTGGTAAGACAACGATTATCAGAATGATTGCCAGTCTGATCAATCGTACGAACGGCCAGGTTTTTATTAATGGCCATGATCTGGATAGGGATTTTGAAGGGGCAATGCATGATTTAGGGGCAATTGTAGAGAACCCGGAGTTTTACAAATATATGACCGGCCGGAAGAATATGATCCATTATGCCCGAATGGCCAAAGAAAAGATTAAAAAAGAGCGGATTGATGAAGTTGCTCGCTTGGTAAAGCTTGACCATGCGATGGACAAGAAGGTAAAGACCTATTCGCTGGGAATGCGACAGCGTCTTGGGGTTGCGCAGGCTGTGCTGCATCGTCCTCAGTTATTAATCCTCGATGAACCAACAAACGGATTGGACCCACAAGGAATACGAGAATTCCGTGATTATTTACATCAATTAGCCAATGAGGGAATAGGTGTGCTAATTTCCTCTCATTTATTATCCGAGATGCAATTAATGTGTGATCGTTTTGCCGTTATTGAGAAAGGAAAGCTCATACATATAGAAAACAATATTATAGAAGAAAAAGAGGAAGATTTAAGAGAAGTGGTTTTCTCCATCAATAATGTATTGGCAGCAGCCAATGTAATTAAAGAGCAATTTTCAAGTCTGAATATTGTAAAGCAGGATAAAAAGATGATTACCCTCCAGGCAACACGCGAAGATATTGCCAAAGTAAATCGACAGTTAAATGAAGCAGAAGTAGATGTTTATGAAATTAATGTTGTGAAGAAAACGCTTGAAGATCGATTCTTCGAGATTACAGAGCAAGAGGAGGTGCGAGTATGATTTCATTGATTAAAAATGAATGGATGAAAATTTTCTCTAAAATGTCTTCGTATATATTTATCGGCTTTTTGCTAGTTGCTCTAGTAGGGAGTGCTATTCTAGTAAAGACCATGAATAATGCAGATGATTGGAAAGCGAAGGAAGAGAATAACATACAGTCCCAGCAAGCTATTTTGGATGATCCGAAGACGTCTGAGGAAGAAAAAGAGTGGATTCAAGAAGATATTGCCCGAAGTCAGAAATTATTGGATACGGGTATCAATCCTAACCAAGAAACAAGTTGGACCTTTATGGTCAATTGGGTTACGTCAATCGCATCTTTTGTGACCTTATTTGCTGTTATTATCTGCAGCGCCTCAGTGTCCGCGGAGTTCTCTGATGGAACAATTAAGCAATTATTAATTCGTCCGCATCGGCGCTGGAAAGTTCTTCTCTCGAAGTATATAACAACTTTATTATATGCAGCTACAATGGTGGTTGTATTAAGTGTTGCAGGATACCTTGTCGGGTTAATTTTCTTTGGTTCAGCATCATTCACAGATAAGATGATCGACCCTACAAGTTTTGACGAAGTGATAACATTAGAAGCAGGCCCATACTTTTTTGAGCTTATGCAATATTGGGTTCCAGGCTTCCTCATCATTATTACGATGGCTTTTATGTTGAGCACTTTGTTTAAAAGCCAGGCAATCGCAGTCGGTATTTCTGTTTTCATCTTGTTTGCTTCTTCAACCTTAAATATGTTAATCACCTCCCTTGTTGAACGATATGAATGGTTAAAATTTGTTTTGTTCCCTCACATAGATTTGAGAAGATATATTATGGAAAGTGCGCCTATGTTTGAGGGAGCGACGGTAGGTCTCTCACTCGGTGTGTTGGCTGCTTACTATGTACTGTTTATCGCGATAACCTTTATTGTTTTCAATAAGAAAGATATTTCGATTTAATCTACAATAGGTGCCCTTTATAGGGTGCCTTTTTCTTTGCCATTTGGCGCGGTTATTGTCTGACTTTTTCATCTTTTATTGCCTTTCATTGTTTCATGTCGGAATTTCGTATAGAATGAATATACTTTATTAAATGTTTAGACGGAGGCTTTTGCAATTGTGAAGAAAAAAAGAAACGCACAGAAGGAATCGCATCCTTACTTCAATCTAATTAAGGATTATTTATATGTTCTGATCGGCTCTGCCATTGTGGCCATCTCCTTTAATATGTTTTTATTACCGACAAAAGTTGCATCCGGTGGGGTCAGCGGAATCAGTACGATTACGTATAATGTATTCGGATGGGAGCCGGCCTTTGTACAATGGGCCTTTAATATTCCGCTATTTATAGCTGGGGTTATTCTGCTTGGTACGCATTTTGGAATTAAAACAGCTGTAGGAACGATCTTTTTCCCATTCGTTGTTTTCCTGACGAGTAACTGGTCTCCATGGACTCAGGATCCCTTATTGGGAGCTTTATTTGGTGGGATTGGTGTTGGATTGGGACTTGGGATAGTATTCCTTGGAAAAGCTTCAACTGGCGGTACCGATTTAGCAGCGCAAATTGTTAATAAATACACCGGGCTTTCTTTAGGAACCTGTGTTGCCGCCATTGATGGTTTAATCGTACTGGCTGCTTGTCTCGTATTTGATATTGAGCAAGGTCTATATGCATTGATTGGGCTATATGTAACGAGCAAAACTATTGATTTAGTCCAAGTCGGCATTAATCGCTCTAAAACGGTTATGATCATTACCAATCATGAAACAGAAGTAAGACGAGCTATTTTGGAAGAAGTGGATCGCGGGGTTACAAGAATATCTGCCCATGGCGGATATACAGAGAGTGAACGTCCGGTATTAATGTGTGTAATCGATCAAACTGATTTCACAAAACTTAAACAAGTGGTTCAACGTATTGATGACCAGGCATTTGTCGTCGTGATGGATGCTGCCGAGGTACTTGGAGAGGGTTTTAAAAAAGCCTAGATACAGCTAAAATAAGGGCATACAAATGTTTTCCTAATATTGGGAGGGGACTTCCTTGAAGAACTATTTGCATTTTGGCATAGCAGTTGTTATCATTGCCCTTGTTGGTTGTGCAACTCATTCGGGTACTGAGAAAAATGAAACAGCCTCATCCACTCCGATTTCGATTGCTAATGATGGAAGTGAAGCGGCAAAGATTTATGAACAAAAATGTTCAAATTGCCATGGAGACACACTTGAAGGCCGAATTGGTCCTGGGTTGGTTTCTGTAGGTGAAAAATTATCCGTGCAAGAAATTGAAGCAATCATTAATGATGGGGCACCTGCCATGCCAGGCGATTTGATTGCAGAGGATGATGCTAAAAAAGTGGCTGAATGGCTTAGCAATAAGCAGTGAAGTATTTTAATAGAATTTACCAAACCGGAGGAGATTATCTTACCGGTTTCTGTTTGTCCTTTAATTAATTGAATAGGTTAAATGACCTCTTCTTTAAGATTGCAACTTGAGTACAATGAACCACAGGCATAGTTAATACTATATTTACGGTATCTGACAAAAAAGGTAATAGAGTTGAAATATAAATGTAATATAAACGTGGTTTTTCTGACATTTTATGATGTTATAATAAAATCGTGACAAAAGATGGATTTTTCCATCATAAAACAAGAAATAACGACACCTGTCGATAAAGCATAGAGGTACTATACACAACATGAAGGTAGAAAAAGGTGAAAACGACATGATAGAAATGATTAATGTTCAAAAGACATATCCTAATGGCGTTTCAGCAGTCAAGGGCCTAAATGTAAAAATCAAATCAGGAGAATTTGTTTACGTTGTTGGGCCAAGTGGCGCAGGGAAGTCTACATTTATTAAGATGATGTACCGCGAAGAAAAACCGACAAGTGGTACGATCATGATCAATGGCAGGAATATTGCCAATATCAAAAACTCGAAGGTGCCTCTTTTAAGAAGAGATATCGGGGTAATTTTCCAGGATTATAAACTGTTGAATAATCTTACAGTCTATGAAAATGTAGCCTTTGCTCTGGAAGTAACAGAGGAAAGACCACAGGTCATTAAGCAAAAGGTTATGGACGTGCTTGATTTAGTTGGTTTAAAGCATAAGGTTCGTATGATTCCAACTGAATTGTCCGGTGGAGAACAACAAAGGGTAGCGATTGCCCGATCCATCGTTCGCTCGCCTAAGCTGGTAATTGCAGATGAGCCGACTGGTAACCTGGATCCAGAAACATCATGGGAAATCATGAAGATTTTCGAAGAAATCAATAGTCTCGGTACAACAGTTGTGATGGCAACGCATAATAAAGAGATTGTTAATACACTACAACATAGAGTTATTGCGATAGAGAATGGATACATCGTGCGTGATGAACAGAAGGGGGAATATGGCTATGAACTTTAGAACCTTCCTCCGACATATAAAAGAAAGCTTCAAAAATATTGGCAGAAACGGCTGGATGACATTTGCTTCTGTCAGCGCCGTAACAGTTACACTATCTTTAGTTGGTGTATTTGTTGTTATTATGATGAACTTAAATAACTTTGCCAGCAGCATTGAGAGTGATGTTGAAGTACGTGTCCATGTGGATCGCACTGCTACTGAAGAACAAAGGATTCAACTTGAGAGTAATCTAGAAAAATTAGGGGAAGTAGATTCTATTACTTTTTCCCCGAAAGAAGATGAATTAAACAACCTGATTGAAAATATGGGTGATCAGGGAAGTGCCTTTGAACTCTTTGAGCAGGACAATCCTCTGAACGATGTATATATCATCAAAACATATCGCCCTGACGATGTCGCAAAGGTTGCGGAAGAAGCAGGAAAAATGGATTATGTTGAAACTGTCAAATACGGACAAGGCTTCGTTGAAAAAATGTTTAAAATAGTCGATACATCACGGAATGTAGGGATTGTTTTAATCGCAGCCTTGTTATTTACGGCGATGTTCTTGATATCCAATACGATTAAAATTACCATCTTCGCAAGAAGACGTGAAATTGAAATTATGAGATTAGTAGGTGCCACAAATGGATTTATCCGTTGGCCGTTTTTCCTTGAAGGATTATGGCTTGGCATCATGGGATCTATTATTCCAATAGCGATTATTGCTGTAGGGTATAAGTTCCTTTACGATAATTTTGCATTAGGTTTAACCATTGATTACATGAGCCTACTTCCATACAATCCATTTATCATTCAGGTCTCCCTATTGATTGTCCTGTTTGGAGCTTTGATTGGTATTTGGGGAAGTTTAATGTCGGTTCGTAAGTTTTTGAAAATATAACCATCTAAATTTCAAACATTATCAATTGTGCCCCTTGTAACAAAGGGGCCTACATAGAATAGACAGATTGTGTTACCTAGTATGAAAGGGGAAAGTCACGTGAAGAAGACCATTGTTGCATTAAACACAGCGCTAGTGCTGGGTTTTGCTGGCCTCTTTGGAGGCAGTGTTCAAGCAGCATCCATTGATTCTTTACAACAAAAGAAGAATAACATCCAAGAAAAGAAATCAGCTGTTGAAACAGATATCTCAGAAGCAAACGGTAAAATCAATCAGATTGAATCTCAAAAAGCTGAAGTAAAAGCAGAACTTAATAAATTACAAAAATCAATAACTGAAACACAAGAGAAAATTAAAGAGAAAAATAGCCAAATTACTTCAACACAAGAGAAAGTTACAAGTTTAAAAGAAAGCATTAAAGAAATTGAGGCCAGAATTGAAACTCGCAATGAGATTTTAAAAGAACGGGCTCGCTCCTACCAGCAAAATGGTGGAGGAGTGAATTATTTAGAGGTTGTTTTTGGAGCCAGCAGTTTTGGTGAATTTGTTGAACGTGTAGGTGCTGTATCCACTATTATGCAAGCGGATAAGGATATCTTAACGGAACAAGAAAATGATAAAGCTGACTTGGTTGCAAAAAAAGAAGAAGTTGAAGATAAGCTCAATAAATTAAATGCAATGAAACAAGAGCTGGTAACTATAAATGAAAAGCTTGATGGCCAGAAGGTCGAAAAAAATAAATTAATGGCTATTCTAAAATCCGAACAGGCTGAACTTGAAGAAGAAAAACTAAGCCTGGAGGAGGAAAAGCAATTATTGGCGAGTCAAGCAGAAGCTGTGAAAAAAGCCATTCAACAAGAAAAGAACCGTCAGGCAGAAGAAGCTAAAAAGGTTTCTGCAAGCACAGGCGGGGGAAATGGTAATACAGTATCTGCGCCGGCCATTACGTCCGGTAAATTTATGCGCCCTGCAGCAGGATATGTATCCTCAGGATTTGGCGGAAGATGGGGAAGAAACCATAATGGGATTGATATTGCCAAGTCAGGTACAGTTCCAGTCGTAGCTTCGGCAGCCGGTGTCGTAACAAGGTCAAATTTTTCAAGTTCCTATGGGAATGTTATCTACCTGTCGCACTATATAGATGGACAAGTTTATACAACAGTCTATGCCCATTTGAGATCAAGAAATGTTTCTGAGGGTCAAACAGTAAGTAAGGGCCAACAAATCGGAATCATGGGAAATACGGGTCGCTCATTTGGACAGCATTTACATTTTGAATTATACGTAGGTGAATGGACTGCTTCTAAAAAGAATGCTGTAGATCCATTGAAATATTTAAGTGGTATGTAAGTTGAAAGATGCACGTAACGCAGTTCTATATTGAACTGCGTTTTTTTATTCATGGGGTAAATGTGAATATGCTAGCAAAGAAACCCGAAATATGTCGGTTTACCTACTATTTTGGTGGATAAATAAAGTGTACTATTTAGACAATGCCTGCTAAAATTTGTATTATGGTATAAAATTTTACAAATAGTGAGGTGTGGCATGGAGGGTGTTATTTTGAAGGATTATCTGATCAAGGACGATCAACAGTTTACTGATTTTATCAGTAAACAAAAAGAACTCTATGATCCTACACAAATCGATTTACATAGTATTATATTTTCACTGAATGATTTATTTCCTAATAACTATGAAAAACAGAAATATTTTCTGAAGGAATATTATATCAATTGCAGAGATGCTATAAAACCTCACATTTTAATGGAATACTTTACGATGCAGGGGGATACGAAAGAAGTAGAATCCCTCCTTCAAACTGAGAGAGAATTCGACAGTCCGGAGATGAGGACATGGCTCTCAATCTATTCCATCCTAAGTAAGCGAAGAGATGGTCTTTTAACTGGTACGGATTTAATTGATGCCATTTTTAAGGTGAAGAATACGAGTAATGAAACGCTTATTCTTTCATTAATTATTCATCTATATGGAATCAGTGAAACAGGCCTATATGAACCTTTTCATAAGGTCAGGCGTGTTATCGTACCAATGGTTGAATTAATGGATAATGATTTCCTGCGTGAATCATATTCAATCCGTTTGGCTGAGATGGAAGTTCTCACCTACCTGTATATGAATAAAATTGATCTCTGCAGAGAAAAATGCATGAAAGTGATTGAAAGACGCGAATTGGAAGTATATTTTCCTGTTATCTATTCCGTTTTCTATCACACATTGGGTCAATCCTTTATGTTTGAAAATTATCAGGTGGCAAAATACTGGCTAAATAAATCAATGGCTACTTTAAGTTCCCTGCCAGCCGATATACAATCCAAAAGGATGAGTTTTTTAATAAATACTATAGAGTTTTTGAACTCTTTTTGGGGAGTCGATACTGACTCAATACCAAAGGATGAAGCAGAAAAAGCCCATCGCTATCTTGTAACAGGACGAACAGAAGAGGCTTTGCATATATTAGATAATCTGAAAAAAGAGAATGGGTATTTAACTTCGTATCAGCTGTTTTTTTATAGCATCGCAACTGATAATGAAAAATTAATGCAAGTTGCCAGAGATGTTTTTACATCAAACTCAAACTTTTTTTATCTTCAACTATTGAACTCCGAGAATGTACATAGATACAAAGCAAGATTGGGAGGTGAATAGGTTTATGAAGCAAATAGCTGGGTTTGTCATCACGTTATGTATACTGACTTGCGCTTTTGGAAGTGCTGCAGTATTTGCTAAAGATCCAGGACCGATTGCTCCGGGTGCCAGTCAAAAATTAGATAAATAATCATACTATGTACAAGCCTTTCATACTGTATATAGTAGGACTAAGCATTGCACATTTATACGTGCAGTGCTTTTTTAATTGATAGAACTATGAAAGGAGCGATCTATGAAAAATAAATGGTACTGGTTATTTTCTGTAGCCATCTTTCTATTAGTTGTTACAATCGCTGGCTTGTGGTGGAAGTATGTGACATTGGAGAATACGCTTGAATCGAAGAATCAAAAAGAGAATCAGGCTGATTCCTGGCCCCAGTTTGATAAAGTACGACAGGCATATGATATTATTACGTCTAATTACGTAGAGCGTATAGATGGAGGGCAGCTGACTGAGGGAGCTATTAAAGGGATGCTTGGGGAGCTCAAAGATCCATATTCGGTATATATGGATGAAGAGACTTCGTCACAGTTTCAACAAACATTGGATTCCAGGTTTCAGGGAATTGGAGCTGAGATAAGTTTTATGGACGGGAAGTTTATCATTGTGTCACCATTTAAAAATTCCCCGGCCGAACGATCCGGTATAAAACCTGGTGATGAAATTATCCGTATTGATAGTAAGGATGTTAAGGGATTGGAACTATATGATGTTGTTTCCCTGATACGTGGGAAGATTGGAACTAAAGTGACGATAGACATTAAAAGAAACGGCAATGATCAGCCAATCACGTTTTTAGTGGAGCGTGATGAGATTCCGATTGAAACAATCCACACGGCTATAAAGAAAGTAAGGGATAAAAAAATTGGTTATATCCAAATCACCTCATTCAGTGAAGAAACTGCAGAGGATTTTCTGGAAGATCTAAAAGGTCTGGAAGAGGATAAGGTGGATGGACTTTTGATTGATGTAAGGGGAAATCCTGGAGGACTGTTAACAAGTGTTCAGGAAATCCTGGAGGTATTTGTAACGAATGAACATCCTTATATTCAAATTCAAGAGCGAAATGGCAAAAAGAATAAATTTTTCTCTACTTTAAAAAGTGAGAAGGAGTACCCGATTGCTGTGCTTATTAATAAGGGAAGCGCATCAGCTTCAGAAATATTTGCCGGTGCCATGCAGGAAGCGGAAGGTTATCCATTGATTGGCGAGAAAACATTTGGAAAAGGGACTGTTCAGCAGCCTGTTTCAATGGGGGATGGTAGTACCATTAAGTTAACCTTCTATAAATGGCTGACACCAAATGGTACGTGGATTCATAAAAAGGGTATTGCTCCGACGATGTCCGTTCATCAGGATAGCTACTATACCTTACAGCCCCTTGTTGTTACGGGAGACCTGCGGAAGGATATGAATAATAAACAGGTGAAGACACTGCAGCAGATGTTAGAGGGATTGGGATATGCACCAGGGCGTACAGATGGTTATTTTAGCAGTAAGACAGAGAAGGCTGTCCTAGCCTTTCAGCGGATGCATAAATTGCCGGTTACAGGGAGTGTTGATCAGGATGTCGCAGCTAAGCTCCAGCAGGCCGTAGTGGATAAGATTAAGGATGAAAAAAATGACCGTCAGCTGCAAACTGGTTTAAGTTGGTTGGCCCAGCAATAGCATTCGGGTCATGGTATGAGAATATAAAGTGCCTTGTTTTCTTAAAGGTGAATATCAAAAAAGTGAAGGCTATGAGCCTTCATTTTTTTGTATGCTGATTCATCCATTATTATTGTAATTCGTTACCGATCCTTTTGTTTCTTTGCAGGGAGGACATCTTAGAAGTTCTTGGTGAGTTTTGTAGTATAGTGACTATCTGAAAAGAATTGATAGGAAAGGAGGGGGGGATTTGATAGAATATTAAGTAAGTGTATGCGAGGTTGGTGATTAATTTGTGGGAAACGTGGATAATTGAAATTGCAAAAGGAATAGGCGAATTGTTTTTACACCCGCTTTTCTATGTGGGATTTATACTTACATATATACTTGGCTCCATGAGGGTCAAACAGGAAAGAAAACTGTTTCATGTCCGTGTAGAGGATTCTATGATTGAAATGAAAGAATATATTGTTCCTAGTTTAGTATGGGGACTCATTCTATCGGTCATCACTGGGCTACTCGGCTTAGCTGTACCATTTGATTTCATTGTAATCGTAGGAATCTTCATGTTACTGATTAGTGTAAGCATGCAAATCAGATTTCTTTCCCCGGCCTATACAGTTGGATTGGCCTTTCTTGTTATCTATATTTTATATGTAACAGGGTTTGAGGGCATCCTGAATAACAGCTATTTTCTATTTGAGCAGGCGATTTATCCTTCAATAGCTGTTTTAATAGGTTTATTGATTATTACAGAGGGAGTATTAATTCGGAAAAGAGGAGCTATTCAAGTTTCTCCTTCAGTTGAAAAAGGAAAGCGCGGTCTCTATATTGGAACGCAAACAACAAAAAGAGTTTGGCTGGTGCCGGTCTTATTATTTATTCCTAATGGAATGTTGAATGTTAGCGGAGATTTTTGGCCTGTCTTTTCATTTGGAGGAACGGATTGGAGTCCTATTCTGGTGCCATTTTTTATTGGGTTCTCCCTTAAAGTGAAAAGTAATTTGATGGGCAATGTGGCTGGAAGGCTTGGAAACCATGTAGCTATCCTAGGCATCATTGTATTAGCTCTGGCTGTAGCTGGAAAGTGGTATCCGATTGTCAGTTTAGCAGCTGCCATTGTTGCAATCCTTGGCAGGGAAGTCATACAGTTTGTGTATAAAAATAATGAAAATCAATCGAATGCTTTCTTCACTTCAGGAAAAAAAGGCTTGATGATCCTAGGTGTACTTCCGGAATCGCCGGCAGAGCGAATGGGTTTAAAAGCAGGGGAGCGTTTGACCCGTGTGAATGGACAACAGGTTTACAACTCTGAGCAACTTTATGAAGCCTTACAAATCAATCGTGCTCATTGTAAGCTGGAAGTCTATGATACGAATGAGCAAATCAGGCTTGTCCAAAATGCCTTATATGAGGGAGACCATCACGAATTAGGTATTTTGACAGTTGATAGTGAACTGAAGAGGTAGAAGCTTTAGTAATAGTATGAATGAAATAAAACAGTGGTCACAGGCTTACATCTGTGACCACTGTTTTGTTTAGTTTTCGGATCATACTATTCAAATATTCCTGGACTTATTCAAAATAATATTCCCTACTCTAATCAACTGGTCCTGATCAAATATTTCATCAAATTCCAATCTACGCTTACCATATTGGATTTTTAATCCTCTTTCTAATAGTCCATCCTTGAACCAGTTGACGTTTCTAACGGTCTGATACCTGAATCTTTGTATTACACTGAACCTCTTATTAACAAAAATTATTCTTTTATTGGTAGGAATTAAGTATCCGAAAATTTCCTTCTTACTGTTTTTATCATATTCACAGTAAATGAAAGCCAAAGCCTTCTCATTAGGTTCAAAAACACGTTGAATAAGGGTTCTAAAGAATACTTTATTCCTTTTAATTTCGTTATATTCATAAGGGGAGTAATTTTGGCCGTTATGTTCCAGTAAATTAGCGATGATGGCTTCTATTTCTCTTCTTTCCTGTTCTTCCCGTTCCCTTTTTAACCGCTCTTTTTCCTGTTGCTTTAGAAGGCGAGCGTGTTCCTTTTCAGCTCTCTTTTGTTCAATGCCGGCTTTAACATCGGCGTATTTTTCTTTTTTTGTAAACAATTTAATAAGCATATCTTCTACTTTATAAAGTATGGTTTGATAAATGTTCATTTTAGCCCTCTTAACTATTCTTTTTTTTGCGCTATCAATCCTCTTGCTATTGTACTAATTGTCTCTTCCCATGCTTCATTATAATCTTCTCATTAATGATTTCAAAAGGACTCTGATCAGTTTTCAGCCTTAATTTCATTTGTGTAGTCGTAAATTCTTTTGTAATAATAGTATTGGTTTTTGTAATATTTGTAATACATAACGAGCGGATGTTATAATATGGAAAAACAGTAGGGGTCATTTAATGAATTTAAACAAGGTTCGTAAGAGTTATTTTGATCTGGACTTATTGTTGATTATCTTTGTTTTTATGGGCATCAGCTGTTTCTATATTTATAGTGCACAGAAGTATTTACCTTATGGAAATCCATTTGCAATAAAGCAGGCCATTTATTTTTGTATAGGACTAATCCTGACATCGGTTGTTTATTATTTTGATTTGAGCCAGATTAAGAGAATGTCTATCTATCTATATCTTTTCGGAATCGGTGTATTATCTTTCCTTCTAGTCGCTCCTGAAAGTATTGCGGAGGAAACGAAGGGGGCAAAATCCTGGTTTCAACTACCTGGTTTTTCTGTGCAGCCTTCAGAGTTTATGAAGGTATTTCTCATTCTTTTTTTGGCAAAAATCATAGTCTCCCATAATGATAAATTTATGAGAAATAAATCTCTTAAATCTGATTTCATCTTATTGCTGAAATTAGGATTGGCTGCAATTCCGCCTCTTGGATTGATTCTCTTGCAGCCCGATGCAGGTACGGCTATGGTAATCGCAGCTATTTTAATAGGCATGATTTTTGTGTCCGGAGTGAATTGGAGAATCATTTTCACCTTGATTTTAACAGGGATTTCTGCCGTGGTTACGCTGGCTTACATCTATCTTTATCATACAAAACTATTACTAAGCTTTTTAGGAGAATATCAAATAAATCGGATACACGCCTGGGTTGATCCATTTAATTTTAGTGAAGGCTATCAGCTTAAAAATTCCATACTTGCCATTGGATCAGGAATGGATTCAGGCAGAGGCTTTAACAATGGTGTTATGTATGTTCCGGAAGCTCACTCGGATTTTATTTTTACCGTAATTGGAGAAGAGGGAGGATTTATCGTTGCCAGTATGGTCATTGCTCTTTACTTCATTATGATTTATAAAATAATTGCAATTGCCACATTAAATAAGGGACAGTATGAACGGTATATCTGCATAGGCATCGTTTCCATGCTCTCCTTTCATATCTTTGAGAATATAGGAATGGTCTTGGGACTTGTTCCGATTACTGGCATCCCTTTACCATTGCTGAGCTATGGAGGGAGCTCAGTATTGGGAACTCTTCTCGCTTTAAGTATTGTGTTAAATATATCTGCAAAGACAAAGACCTATATGTTTTCTAAATAATAATTGTCAATCCTCTCTGTTGTGAGAGGATTTTTTTGTAATCAGACATCTGGATGCGCCATATAGATTGATACATAAGAGATTTATTTAAAGGAATAAATAGTATAAGAGTTTGTTCTGGAATTATTTGACTGTTAAATAAATAGGTAGTAAAATGTTCTTAAAAAAGAACGTTTCTATACTTAATAAAGGATATTAAGGATTTAGACCATTAGTCCTTATTCAGGACTTAATCACCATCATTATATGCTATTTTTTTGATATTGTTGTTCTTTAAAACGAACATTTAAGGAGGATATTATATATCGTAAAAATTGTTATATCTGCCATCGAGCTTCTTATAGCAGTTGTGAAATGGGTGAATGGCTATGTCCTTCCTGTGGGAATGATTTAACCAAACAACAGGTGTTAAGGGGCGTAGAGTATTCGCAAAATAAACAAATCTATTATGAAAAATATCAGATGGAAAAGGACAAATTTCATTTGTTTTCGACATAAGTCTGGTTTAGAAACGGCATATATCATCCTTTTTACCTATATTTGTAGAAAAATGAAGGAAAATATACCCAAAAAATGTTTGAAAATTACAAACAGTGGCAATAAAATAGTTAGTAAGCAATTATACTAATGAAGAGCTGACAGTAAAGGGCAAACTTATTGAAAAATAAGGACGCAAAGTCACAGATCTAAGGTTTAATTACTATGATGGCTGGACTACCTGAAATACAGGAGAGTATTTTAGGGAGGAGATATAATTGATGTGTACCGTTAAAGCTGAATTGGATCAAGAGTGGGTAAATCTTATATTGATCGCCCGACAAATAGGATTTACCAAAGAAGAGATTAGGAGCTTTATAGAGAGAGAAGGAAACGCACAGGAATGAGGGTGAATATATGAAATGCCTCGGTTTCAGTTGAAGTTCGGGGTATTTATTTTGCTTTCTTAAACAAGAAAAAACACTTACAGCTATATAAGTGTTTTGGGAATTCTAGTATTTATTTTAAGGCCTTTCTATTCAATCTTTCTTAATACGCCATTTATTAAATTCAATAAACTCTCTGAACTGATCTTTGGATACTCCCGAATTCATTGCTTCTTTTATTAACTCTGCCCAGTCCTCATCAAGATTGGTCATGTCTGGTTCATCGTGTAAGAGAGCATCTAGCGGGATATTTAGTACAGCTGCTATCTTTTCAAGAAATTGAACGGAGGGATTCACCTGTATATTTCTTTCGAGTGAACTTAAATAGGACTTTGCTACTCCCGCCTTCTCCGCTAGCTCCGTCATAGACATCTTTTTCTCTTTTCTAATTCTTTTAACACGATCACCGATCATATTTGATTCCCTTTCTAGATAAAAGATTGCAAATTATGTAAACATTACCTTAGCTGATAGAATTATTATAATAGTTAGAACCTTCACATTCAATTGCTTTTTCTAAATGATTCGAAAACAGACCGCCAACTACTTTTTTAGATGCTAGATTTTCGTTGCAGAATAAATTAATTACATGTATCATGCGGATTCTTTTCTAGAATGTTTTGTCCTTCGATTTGAAATGTACAATGTTCAATCTGATGATTGTTCTTTAACCAATTCTGTAATTGAATAAGAATTTCATCACGGTCCACTTTTTTCTCAACGACAACATGGCAGCTAAGTGCAGGGAAACCGGATGTGATCGTCCAGATATGTAAATCATGCACATCCAGAACACCCTCTATACTCATTAGACTTTTTCTTACCTGCTCGATTTGGATGCCTGTCGGAGTACCCTCCATTAGAATATGATAAGAGTCCTTTAATACACGCCATCCGCTAACTAAGACAAGAGTTGCTACGATCATGCTGGCAATCGGATCTGCCAACTTCCAGCCGAACAGAATGATTAAGATTCCGGCAATGATTGCGCCGACTGATCCAAGTAAATCCCATAATACATGAAGGAAGGCTCCTCGCATATTCAGATTTTCCTCTGTATCACCTCTCATCAAGATCCATGCAACCGCTAAATTGACAATCAATCCAATTAGAGCAATCCAAAGCATATTGTAGCTAACCTCTGGCGGCACTCTAAAACGTTCAATTGCCTCCCAATAGATAAAAAAGGAAATAATGATTAAAGTCATGCCGTTTATAAATGCAGCTAATATTTCGAAGCGCTTATAGCCATAGGTTTTGGAGTAGTCAGCAGCCTTTTCTGAAAGTTTAAAGGCAAATAAGCTTAATCCCAAAGCAGCTGCGTCGCTGAGCATATGGCCAGCATCGGAAAGAAGAGCAAGACTGTTGGTCCAAATCCCGCCAATCACTTCTATAATCATGAAGGCAAATATTAAACTAAAGCTAATCGCAAGGGCTTTTTTATTTGCATTATGATGATGATGATGATGATGATGGCCTCCGCTTTCGTGACTATGATGATGACCATGGTGATGATGCCCACTCATTGTAAACTCCTCCAATCTCAGGATTTATAGGTATGTTTATAAGCCTGTGTTCTGTTGACTATTTAATCGTATTATATATGTTATGCCCCCTCTTTATTGAATATCTATCATGAAATAAATACCTGATTTAGTTTCAGCAAATGGTTCAATTTTATTTTCGGTTTATTTGAAGTATTTTTTAGACGAACGAAATTATTTAAATATTGTTATTTTATAATACTACCTAAGTATAAATCATAATGATTGCAATGTTCATTAGCTTTTTTTTCCTTGATGGCAGATTTAGAGGGGTCTCAGCTAATCCCGGGAATCTATAATCATCCAAATGAATAAAGGGGTTATGAATGTTTCGGAAGGTATGCAGTTGATTATAGTTCTTTTCATATGTGTTCTGAAAAGTTCGGAAGCTGCCTCTGAAATAGCCGGAACGTGTAATTGACAGTATTAAGAAATCAATAATCAGATATATATTAACTCAAACAAATATCGAGAATAACCATAGATTAAGTGATGATACTCAGGGTATTGCTGAAAAGGTTGCTTGTCTATAGTATATCCATCCAGTCAGAGATGATGGCTTAAGTTGTTTCAGAAGATCAGAAAGTATATCCATATAAAATGAAAGGATCTTCTGGCCAATATAGACCTGAAGATCCTTTTTGCATAGTTTATCCACAGGGGGAAATTTACTTTGCTTATTAAATGTTATGAATAAACTGTGATTACCGTGTATAAGTGTGTGGACAACTTGGCTTATCCACAGGCGGTTAAAGTTCTATTCCATTCTCTTTCATTTCTAAAACAGTCAAAATGAACATAGCGTGTGACCAAGTAAGCGGTAATACCCAGGCAGGTCTGCCTGTAATTTTGTCAATTTGCTCTGCTAAAAGATCCAAATCAGTGGCATGATCGACGACCCATTTAAATAATTTCTTTGCTTCAAGCTGTTTATTAATGCGAATATAATAAATCGCGAGCCAGAGCGTCGATATGATCCAAGGGTCACCACTAATATAGATATCCCCCGGGAAGCGTTCGATACCGCCAATAATCTTGGAGCGGCACAGTCGGTCAATGGTGGCAGCTGTTTGTTTCATTTTTGGATCATTGGCATCAATCATATTGAAGGGTACCTGAAGGCCAAGTAAACAGATATCGATGACATCATCCCTGACCTGACGATAGATTGGATATCCCTTGGCATCATATTCCTTTGAGACATCCTTGCCCTGGGCTTTCTTATTTAAGTAGGCCGGTTCATCGAGTCTTAAATGGAAAGCTCGGAAAAACGCTTCATTCGTCTCATTGTAGCCAATCTGCATGATAGTCTTTTTAATAGCTGCTGCAGTATTCCTATAAAGAATAGCTTTTTCGGGATGACCTAATTTCTCGGCCCATTCAGAAGATCCTAACAGCCCTCCATATACTGCGGCGGCTGAATAAAAGTGTTCAGCTTCTCTTTTTTCCCATATATCCATGCTAGGAAGAGGAAGATGGGTGATGGGATCGATAAACTTAGTAAGGAAGTCCGCCCCTTTTTCCATGACTGGCCACATTTCAACTACAAAGTCCTCATCACCGGTAATTTCATAAAATTGATGGAGTCCCCACAGAATGGAGCCTGTTTCATCAATTTGCAAGCCCCAGGCAGGAGCTAAATGTCCGTCTAAATAGTGGCGCTGATCCCATTTTCCTTCCTCATCCTGAAGAGTTCTGGCAAATCGGTAAAACTCTTTAACCTGTCTGTGATAGCCTGCACGAGCATATGCAGTGGCGGTGTAGGCTGCATCACGACCCCAGCAATAGGAATATCCACCTGAAAAGGCATATTCCTCATCTACCTCAGGGGCAGCAATGAAACCGCCATTTTTATTATTCATTAAATGAAACATAAGTAAAGAACGCTCATAAATTTTCTTTGTTCGTTCATCTTTAATTTCAACTGGCTTCGCTTGATCCAAATATTCATACCAATAGTGCAAGGTCTCCTTGAAATGTTCGTCAAAGGGAATCTCTTTTACATCCTTTAAGATGTCAATCGCTCCTTGAGAGCCGTTGCCTGCTGCAATATAAAGCGTAATGGATTTTTCCTCGTTGGGATCGAGAGAAAGCGGATCATATTCAATTCCACATGATGATTTATTGGCAATTCTTTTACCCCTAAGAATACCGTCATTTAGCTCCTTAAATGTAGCTCCACATTGAAATTTCTTAACGTTATGAGTGGAGCCAACTGCAAATCCATATTCTCTGTGGTAATGGGTAAAGCTATCTGTATCTTCCTCGAACATAACAGTTTGATAGCGTCTTTTTTCATCAATCATAAAATCGCTGTAAACTACGAAGCTTATATTTTGTGGACGATCTGATAGATTTTTAAAGGTAAAGTGCCGAACATAGACATCTTTTTTGGGTAACACAAAATCGAGCTGTCTGATAGACAAGCCAGAACCGCCGAGTGTGGATATGGTTTCTAAAATGTTCGTGCGGTTCATATATGCTTGTTTATGATTCCAAACATTCTCATGAAGGAAGAAGGTCTTTACCGAGCCTTCAATGCCGCGAATACCTGTATAAAATAGATTTAGATGCTGGGGAAAATCGATATTTGGCCATGTGATCCTTTGCGCCTGCCCATCTTTTGTTAAAGATACCAGCATGCTTGAATTACCAATGATTGCTTCTGTAATATACGGTTTTTTTTCCAACAAAATCCCCCTCAACGTTGAAACAGTACATTCGTTTTATCCCTTCACTGATCCTGATGTCAAACCGGATACTATTTTTCTTTGGAAAATCAACACCAATATAACAATTGGAATGGTGACGATGACAGTTGCTGCCGTTATATCACCCCAAGGAATGGTGTAATCACTTTGGTAAAGGGATATACCTACTGGTACAGTTCGTGCTGCTTCTTTTGAATTAATAGTTAAAGCAAATAAATATTCATTCCAAGCTGCGATAAATACAAGGATGGCTGTCGTAAATACGCCGGGTGCAGCCAATGGGAAAATGATTCTTCTAAAGGTTTGAAATGGTGTAGCACCATCCATCTTCGCTGATTCCTCAAGATCCTTTGGTATTTTCTGAAAGAACGTGGATAATAGCCAAATAGCCAAAGGTAAGCTGAATGTAATATAGGGAATCACCAACCCTGTATACGTATTACGTAAATTGAAGTCGGTTACAAAGTTATAGATTGGTGAAATAATAGCGATATGCGGAAACATAGATGATGCGAGTATTACAGCAAATATAATACCCTTTCCTTTAATCGGTAAACGTGTTAACGCATAAGCTGCAAATGATGCAAACGTTATGGCGATTACGGTCGTAACGGTAGAAACGATTAAACTATTTTTCATGTAACCGAGCAGGGGCCTTGAAGTTAAAGCAGATTTATATGAATCTAGAGATGGATTCTTGGACCACCATTTATACGAGGCAAAAATTTCACCCGGTTCTTTTAAGGATGTAAGAAAGACCCAGAGAAATGGGAACATGATAACAAAGATAAAAAGAGCAATCGACACATAGAAAAGTATGGTTTTTACAGGCTTCTTCATTTAATTTTCCCCCTTTCCGTTTATGCGGTCTCCAAATAGGTCAGAACCTATGAATTTAATGTAAATCAGGCTGATAATCGCCACTGAAACAAACACAATCATCGAGAGGACGGAGCCTTCGCCGAAATTTTGTTGAGCGAATAAGGTTTTATATGCATATATGGTAATCACTTCTGTTGAATTTGCAGGTCCGCCGCCTGTTAAGACGAAAATGAGGTCAAATACTCTGAACGCATCAAGTGTACGGAAGAGCAGGGCAACAAGAATGCTGGATTTTAATAAAGGTAGTGTTATTCTGCGGAATTGGTACCACTTGCTTGCTCCATCGACTGAAGCAGCTTCATAAACATCCTTGGGGATGGTCTGCAAGCCCGCTAACAATAACAAAGCCATATAGGGTGTTGTTTTCCATATATCCGTTAGAATAACAGACGCCATCGCTCCGACACCTGTGCTTAATAAATCCCCGGCGTTTGAAATAATATGAAGCTCTTCGAACAAGTGGGCGATAATGCCTGATTGCCCATCATAGAGGAACATCCACATCATCGCTGATACAGCGGTAGGGATCGCCCAGGGAATTAATACAACTGCTCTGACCGCACCTCTGCCAAAGAACGCTCGATTAATTAATAAGGCAATGGCTAATCCAATCACCAATTCAAAAAAGACTGTAATAACTGTGAAAATCATCGTATTGGATAACGATTTCCACATGCGTGCATCAGATAGGTATTTACTGTAGTTACCTAACCCAACAAAGTTTTCCTTCAAAATAGAATCAGAGACAGAAGCAGATAAAGCAGCTGTATCCTTTGCAAGTTCTGACTGCTCTCCCTCGATCGCTTTCAATTCACCACTGATGGATTTTAAATCAGCTTTATAGGCTTCTGCTGTATCCTCATTAATGGAGGCATATTTTTCATCTTTCTCCTTAATAGGTTCAAAGTTGGCAACCTTTTTCTCTACATATTCATATTGCTTTTCGATATCGGATTCATTTAAAAGTTTTTGATGATTTTTTTCAATGAGTTCTGCCCATTGGATGGATTTATCGCTATTCAATTCTTCTAGATTTTTTTGTAGATAATAATAATCAGTGGCATACCGTTCAAGGTCAACTTGAGAAGATAGCATTCGTACGGATTTCTCTGGAGTATTCAATCGATAATCAAACATACTGTTCCAAAAAGACATGGCAATTGGATAGAGAACAACAATTCCAATTAGTATAAGAGAAGGGATAATCATGGCATATCCTAATTGTCGTTCGGATAGCGAAAATTTCTTTTTCATATCATTACTCCTTTCAGGATGGACTTCAAAAGCTAAAAAATAGGAGACAAGCTTTTGTGCCCATCTCCCTCCCATTGCCGTTCCTATTAGGCTAAGTTATCTATTCCTTCAATGCAGCCTTCATTTTCGATTCCATATTTTCAATGGCTTCATCAACTGTAATATCCTTTGTTAATGCTTTAGAAATTTCGATTTGCAAAATATCCGATATTTCCTGGTAATTTGGAGTAACCGGCCTAGGTACAGCGTTTTCTAGTGTTTCAACAAAAGACTTTTCTTTGAAAACAGGAGCCGCATCCTGTACTTCCTTATCCTCATATAAAGCTTTTATGGTTGGAGCACGTCCGCCTTCGGTCGCAGAGATTTTTTGTCCTTCTTCCCCAGTCATGAATTTCACAAATTCCCATGATTCTTTTGGATGATCAGTATAGCGGTTAATCATGGCCATATAGCCTCCGAGTGTCGAAGCTGAGCCTGAATCACCAGCAGGCAAGGAGGTAAAGGCAAAGTTTCCAGCTACCTTTGAGGTACTTTTATCAGCAGCTGTTTTTTCCATATAGGGCCAATTGCGTGCGAATACAGTTTGGCCTTCTTTAAAGGCAGATTCAGTTTCCGTTTCGGTAAAAGTTAAAATGTTATTTGGCATGAAATCTGCGTTTGCAATTTCAACCATTTTACTAAGTCCTTTTTTGGCTTCTGGACTGTTAATGACGACTTCATTGTTTTCATCGATGATTTTGCCGCCGTAGGAGGCAATGAATTCCATGGCGTTCACAACAATACCTTCATATTGCTTTGCTTGGAAGACAAAGCCTGAGCTTGTGCCTTCTTTCCCGTTTCCTTCTTTAGCCATTTCTATTAACTCATCCCATGTTTTTGGGGGTTCGCTAACCAAATCTGTTCGATAATAAAGAATACCGGCATCTGAGTATTTTGGCAGAGCCCATTGCTTGCCTTCAAATTTCCCGGCTTCAACTGGACCGGGGAAGTAGTCTTCGAGATTAATTTTATCCTGATCGATGAAGCGGTCTAATTCCATCGCGTAGTTAGCCTGGGCGAACTCTGCCGGCCAAACAACATCTGCATCAAATACATCAATTTCAGCACTTTTACTACTGAATGCGGTTACATATTGATCGTGCTGTTGAGTAGAACTATTCGGCATTTCCTGATAGTTTACTTTAATATTGGGATGTTCTTTCTCGAATGCCTCTATCAGTTTTTCTGTACTGCCTGTCGTATCGACTCCTCTGGCATATGTAATTTCGACTGTTTTTGAATCGTTCTCATCGGTAGAGGTTTCTTCGGTATCGGAACATGCTGTTAACGCAATCCCTAATAGAGCAGCAGAAGAGATGGATAACCATTTTTTAAGTTTCATATTTCCCCTCCTATTTAATAGATACTTACTTTCCTTATAAATTCCTTTAGATCTGGTTAATGAAACCTAATTTTGGATAAATTTTCATACATGATCCTAAAGGCCTATGAACACATTTGAAGTCAGAGGGGTGCCAAATGGAGGGCCAGTCAGCGATTAACTTAGTATCCTGCTGGATTAATCACATGAAATGTAATATATTTGTAGCTGAATAGAATTGCTGGAAAATAGCTGCGTGATTCCAGAGGAAGCAGGTGAGACCTCAGATGAAGATTTTAATAGCTCTTTTAGCTCCAGGTTTATTAGTTGTGCTCTTTTCAAGAGTGACATATAGCTGCATAGTCGGTTTATGTTTAACTGTTGCCCTAATCGCCGCATCAGCGTATAAAGGCTATACATCATCCTGGCCTCTGATTATAATTGACGCATTTTCATTAACGGCGGGGTATTGGTATTCTCAGCGGATGATCAAAAGAACACCTAAAAGTGCATAAACAACAGACTGAGTCTTCCGCAATATTGAGGAAGACTCTTTTATTTTTTTGCAGGATGGGCATAAATGATATTATTAAAGTTAAAAAAAGGGAATGTTTGTTCGCTTTTTATTGGTTTGTTTATAGATGATTGTGGTAAAATATTGTTATCAAATAAAACGAGACTTGAGATGAAAATGATGAAAGGGGCTTTTGTGTGAGTAAACAATTTGAATTGGTTTCCAAGTATACTCCTCAAGGAGACCAGCCAACTGCAATTAAAGAGCTAGTGAATGGAATTAATAATGGCGTTAAGCATCAAACGCTGCTTGGCGCTACTGGAACCGGAAAAACATTCACGATTTCAAACGTGATAAAAGAGATTAATAAGCCCACCCTTATCATTGCTCATAATAAGACGCTTGCTGGACAGCTGTACAGTGAATTTAAAGAGTTCTTTCCGAATAATGCAGTCGAGTATTTTGTCAGTTACTATGACTACTATCAGCCTGAAGCGTATGTACCTCAGACTGATACCTTTATAGAAAAGGACGCCAGTATTAATGATGAGATAGATAAACTGCGCCACTCTGCAACATCTGCATTATTTGAGCGGAAGGATGTCATTATTATTGCCAGTGTGTCCTGTATTTATGGCTTGGGTTCTCCAGAAGAATACGGGGAAATGGTTTTATCCATACGAGTTGGCATGGAAATGGAGCGGAACCAGCTATTACGTAAATTGGTCGACATTCAATATGAACGAAATGATATTAACTTTCAACGCGGAGCATTTCGAGTAAGAGGAGATGTAGTAGAGATTTTTCCGGTCTCAAAGGATGAACACTGTGTACGTGTTGAATTTTTCGGCGATGAAGTGGAACGGATCAGAGAGGTGGATGCGCTGACTGGAGAAATTATCGGCGAAAGAGATCATGTAGCTATCTTCCCTGCATCCCACTTCGTTACAAGAGAAGAAAAGATGAGGATTGCTATTCAAAATATTGAGACGGAATTGGAAGAGCAGCTCACCTTTTTAAGAGGTGAAGGAAAGCTTCTCGAAGCACAGCGGTTGGAGCAAAGAACCCGTTACGATCTTGAAATGATGAGAGAAATGGGCTTTTGTTCAGGAATCGAGAACTATTCCCGACATCTGACCTTAAGGCCGCCGGGCTCTACCCCCTATACCCTTATTGATTATTTCCCTAAAGACTTTTTAATGGTTATAGATGAATCCCATGTTACAGTCCCGCAGGTTCGCGGAATGTATAATGGAGACCGCGCCCGGAAAGAGGTACTTGTCAATCATGGTTTCCGTTTGCCGTCCGCAATGGATAATAGGCCTTTGCAATTTCAGGAGTTTGAAGAACATGTCAACCAGATTGTTTATGTGTCTGCTACACCGGGGCCTTATGAACAGGAGCATTCACCGGAAATGGTTGAACAGATTATCCGTCCAACAGGACTGCTGGATCCAACTATTGATGTTCGCCCGATTGAAGGTCAAATTGATGACTTGTTAGGGGAAATAAACGAGAGAATCACAAGGGATGAGCGTGTCCTAATCACTACATTGACTAAGAAAATGTCTGAGGATTTAACGGATTATTTAAAAGAGCTTGGCATCAAGGTTCAATATTTGCACTCTGAGATTAAAACACTTGAACGAATCGAAATCATCAGAGATCTGCGTCTTGGAAAATATGATGTGTTGATTGGAATAAATCTACTGCGTGAAGGGATTGATATTCCGGAGGTCTCACTCGTAGCTATTCTTGATGCGGATAAAGAAGGATTCCTGCGTTCAGAACGGTCTCTTATTCAAACGGTCGGCCGTGCTGCCCGTAATTCGAATGGTCATGTTATTATGTATGCAGATAAAATAACGAATTCCATGGAAATAGCGATTTCAGAGACTAAACGGCGCCGTGCGATCCAGGAAGAGTATAACAGGAAACATGGCATCGTTCCTAAGACGATCCAGAAGGATATTCGCGATGTCATTCGGGCCACTCATATAACGGAAGATGAAGAAGAAAAAGCTGCAAATAAATACGAGAAACTTACCAAGAAAGAGCGCCAAAAAGTAATTGCAAATATGGAAAAAGAAATGAAGGAAGCAGCCAAAGCGCTTGATTTTGAACGTGCTGCCGAACTTAGAGATTTAATTTTAGAGTTAAAAGTGGAAGGATGAACATAGGATGGCACTTGATAAAATTGTAATTAAAGGGGCCAGGACCAATAATCTTAAGGATATTGATGTGACAATCCCCCGGGATAAGCTGGTTGTACTGACGGGTTTATCCGGTTCCGGAAAGTCCTCTCTGGCTTTTGACACAATCTATGCGGAGGGACAGCGCCGCTATGTGGAATCTCTTTCCGCATATGCCCGGCAGTTCCTCGGCCAAATGGATAAACCGGATGTTGATTTGATTGAAGGGCTGTCTCCGGCGATATCAATTGACCAAAAGACGACAAGCCGCAATCCTCGTTCAACCGTTGCGACAGTGACAGAGATTTATGATTATATGCGTTTATTGTATGCCAGAGTCGGCAAACCAGTCTGTCCTGTGCATGGGATTGAAATTACATCTCAAACGATTGAGCAAATGGTAGACAGAATCTTGTCCTATCCAGAACGCACGAAAATGCAGATTCTGTCTCCGGTTGTAACAGGCAGAAAAGGTACCCATGTCAAAATGCTTGAAGATATTAAAAAGCAAGGGTATGTCCGTGTCCGTGTAAACGGAGAAATGTATGATTTGGATGATGATATTCGTCTGGATAAAAATAAAAAGCATACGATTGAAGTGGTCATCGACCGGGTTGTCGTGAAAGAGGGAATCAATGCCCGCTTAGCTGATTCACTTGAATCTGCACTCCGTCTGGGTGATGGTAAAGTTATCATTGATGTAATAGGCGAGGAAGAGTTGCTTTTCAGTGAGCATCATGCCTGTCCGTATTGTGGATTTTCAATTGGGGAATTGGAGCCTCGGATGTTCTCGTTCAACAGTCCATTTGGCGCCTGCCCAACATGTGATGGATTGGGCTTTAAAGTAAAAGTTGACCGGGCTGCCGTAATTCCTGACCCGGAATTAACATTAAGGGAGCATGCAATCGCTCCATGGGAACCTACCAGTTCTCAGTATTATCCTAAATTGCTTGAATGTGTATGCAATCACTATGGTATAGATATGGATGTTCCAGTCTCTCAACTACCGGAAAGCCAGCTTGATAAAATTCTTTATGGCTCGGATGGGGAGAAAATCTATTTCCGTTACGAGAATGATTTCGGGCAAATACGGGAAAACAGAGTGGAATTTGAAGGCGTATTGGCTAATGTAGAGCGCCGGTTTAAAGAAACGAGTTCAGATTATACACGCGATCAGATGGAAAAATATATGGCCGAGCAGGCATGTCCAACCTGTAAAGGCTATCGCCTGAAGAAGGAAACAATGGCGGTATTGATAGCAGGACAGCATATTGGCGAGATTACGGCCCTCTCTATTAAAGATGCTAACGATTTCTTTGAAAATTTGAATCTATCCGAGAAAGATATGAGTATCGGCCGTTTGATATTTAGGGAAATCAAAGAAAGACTGGGCTTTTTGAATAATGTTGGCTTGGAATATCTGACATTAAACCGAGCAGCCGGTACACTTTCAGGAGGAGAAGCACAGCGAATTAGATTGGCTACTCAAATCGGCTCGCGCTTAACAGGTGTTTTATACATTTTGGATGAACCTTCAATTGGTCTTCATCAACGTGATAATGACCGATTGATTGCGACGCTGAAAAGTATGCGTGACATCGGGAATACGCTTATTGTGGTGGAGCATGATGAGGACACGATGCTGGCAGCGGATTATTTGATTGATGTCGGTCCTGGAGCAGGAGCGCACGGCGGTGAGATTGTCTCAGCAGGTACGCCTGAAGAAGTGATGGCAGATTCTAATTCCTTAACGGGCCAATATTTATCAGGGGAAAAATTCATTCCTTTGCCACAGGAACGCAGAAAGGGCGATGGACGATTAATCCAGATTAAAGGTGCTAAAGAGAATAATCTAAAAAATGTAAATGTATCTTTTCCGCTTGGGACATTTGTAGCTGTTACAGGAGTATCCGGATCAGGTAAAAGTACATTAGTGAATGAAATTCTCCATAAATCATTAGCTCAAAAGCTGCACAGGGCGAAAGCGAGACCAGGAAACCACCGCGAGATAAAAGGTGTGGAGGAACTGGAGAAAGTGATTGATATTGACCAATCACCAATCGGTCGTACGCCGCGATCCAATCCGGCAACCTATACAGGTGTGTTTGATGATATCAGGGATGTGTTTGCTTCCACAAATGAAGCGAAGGTCCGTGGATATAAGAAAGGCCGTTTCAGTTTCAATATTAAAGGCGGACGCTGTGAAGCATGCCGTGGAGATGGAATCATCCGAATAGAAATGCATTTCCTTCCGGATGTCTATGTTCCTTGTGAGGTTTGTCATGGAAAACGGTATAATCGTGAAACATTGGAAGTAACCTATAAAGGGAAGAATATTTCTGATATTTTAGATATGACAGTAGAAGAAGCACTTCAGTTCTTTGAAAATCATCCGAAAATCAAACGGAAGATCCAAACCATTTATGATGTTGGTCTGGGATATATTAAGATGGGTCAGCCTGCCACAACACTATCCGGCGGAGAAGCGCAAAGGGTTAAGCTGGCGAGTGAATTACACCGTCGCTCCAATGGCCGCTCACTCTATATTTTGGATGAGCCGACAACAGGACTTCATGTTGATGATATCTCGCGTCTCTTGGAAGTATTGCAGCGCTTGGTTGATAATGGCGATACAGTGCTTGTCATTGAGCATAATTTAGATGTCATTAAAGCAGCTGATTATTTAATTGATTTAGGTCCTGAAGGTGGAGAAAAAGGCGGAACCATTTTGGCTACCGGAACACCGGAGGTCATAGCGGAGACACCTGAATCTTATACAGGAAAATATTTGAAGCCCGTTCTAGAACGTGATCGGGACCGTATGAATAATAAAATCAAGGAAAAGCAAGCCGCCAGATAAAACGGCTTGCTTTTTATCCATATCCGGCGTATTTGCTTCAGAGAACTTACTCATACGTTTGCCCGTGCACCTTTAGAAAACTCATAGATTAACGATTTCTGGCCAGGGTATAATCGAAAAGTTACCATTTTCCAATTGTTGTAAGGTATTGTTGATATATAAGAAACTTTCTTTCAATTTATACGTACAATTAGGAGAGGTGTCTGTATCTATGACAACAACTAATCGATTTCTGGCTGCTCTATGTTATTTCAGTTTCTTCTTTTTAGGCTTCATCTTTCCTACGGTTATTTATTTAGTAGCTGTAGATGATTTTGAGCTAAAAGGGCATGCTAAACGAGCTTTAATCTCACATCTATTTCCATTCGTCATGGGCATTATCGTGTTCTTTGTATTTCTAACTCAGCTTGCCTCGAGTTCGGAAATAACGGCCTTGCCCTATACTGCTATACTGGCTATGTTTCTTTTCGGTTTGATTAGCTTTATTGTGATGATTTGGAATGTCATTCAGGGTATTAAACTAGTAAAGGATTGATAGGTACATACCATGGAAAAGGGAGCTGGTAAGAATGAATCAAGAGAAAAAAAGAATTTTGGAAATGGTGAAGGAAGGCTTACTTAACGCCGATGAAGCATTATTATTACTTGAGCAAATTGAAAAGAAAGACAAACTGATTAAAGAAGATGAGCAAAGGACAGAAACCAGTGAATTATCAACGGTTGTAAACCAAAGTGAATCAGAATATAAGGGGTCACCATCCAAAAAGTCTGCATCCACAATGGATAAACTATTAGGAATCGTAGACGATGTTGTTAAAAAGATAAAAGATGTAGATTTTGACCTTAATTTTGGCTCAGCGGTTGATATCGAGCATATTTATCATCATGATCATGTATCTTTGCGTAAAATAGATGTCGATCTGGCAAACGGCAGTGTCCAGTTCCTCCCATGGGATAAGGACGAGATTAGGATTGAATGCCAGGCGAAGGTGTATAGGGCAGAAAATACGACTGAAGCGAGAGAAAAACTGCTTAAAGAAGTAACTTATTCGCTTGAAGAAGGAAGACTTCGATTTGCTGCACATGATAAATCGATTAAATTACAAGCAATCATTCGAGTACCAGACAATCGCTATGAGGAATTGAAAATTCGACTATTTAACGGAACAATTACCGGTGAAAATGTTAAAGTCGATACGGTCATGACCAAAACGGGTAATGGGCAAATTCAATTTACGGATTTGAATGCAAGAGAAGCAGAATTTGAGACAGTCAATGGTATTGTCAATCTTAAAGGATTTGATGTAGGCGAATTGGAAGTCGAAACGATGAATGGTGCAATCCAAATCCAGGGAGGCTTCCGAAAAGGAGATTTCCAGACGATTAATGGAAGCATTCAATGTGAACAAACTGGCCGTTATGGAGAAACGATCCGAGCTAAGGCGTCGGCAGGAAGTATTAATCTGCAAATCCCAGTAAATACTGGTTGTGATGGGGAGTTAAAATCCAATCTCGGCAGTTTTAATATTGACCTGAAGGGTATTCACATCATTGAGGAAAAAAGTGATGTGGTCCAAAAAATGCTCCGATTCAAGTCAGAGGGTAATTATGAGGAATCCATTCATATTTTGGCCGAATCAAGAGCCGGTAATATTAAAATCAAACATTAATCAATACGTTAATGGATTAAAAGGAGCTGCGATGTGTTTTGAAGGAAAAAAAGCGTTTTGTCCGTTCAAGGTCAGATAAGATTGTTTCGGGTGTCCTTGGAGGAATCTCACAATATTTTGGTATGAGTTCAAAGCTTTTGCGTATCCTATTTATAATCGCGCTCATTCCAACTAGCTTTATGCTGATTATTCCCTATACGATTCTTAGCTGTTTTATGCCGAGAGAAGAAGTGAAGGAGATGGACATATGAAATGGATAGCCAAAATACTTGTTAATGCAGTCGTTTTCGTATTGCTGACACAGATATTTGAAGGTGTTCATGTAACCGGGTTTGGTGCAGCCATTATTGCAGCCATTGTATTATCCATCTTTAACGTAATTGTCAAACCAATTGTGACCATCCTAACGATACCTATAACGATCATTACGCTAGGAATATTTCTGCTCTTCATTAATACCATTGTGTTAATGATTACGGATGCAGCAATGGGAAGTGCCTTTGATATCAATGGCTTCTGGCTGACATTCCTGGTATCGATTATTCTTTCATTGGTTAATACGATTATGGAAAGTGTAATGGATGATAAATAAAGAACCTGAAGCCTGTTTACTAGGCTTCAGGTTTTTTAGCATTCTTGCTTGTCCGTTATGATGGTTGTTTCAAAACCAAGACGTTTTAGCTGTGTTGCTAAGTTGGCTGCATTCTGCTTGTCTGAAAAGGCACCTAACTGAATCTTGTACAGTATTTTTTCCGGATCTGATTTTTTGGAAGGATTGCTTAATTTCTTTTTCAATGAATAATGAGAGATGATAGATTCGGCAATTGCTTGTGCACATTTTTTTCGGTAGTGATTGCTTTTAAGCAGCTTTATTTCATTTTCATTTGTCATAAACCCGCATTCAACCAGTACAGCTGTCATTTTTGTGGCGCTCAGCACATGAAAATCAGCCGTTTTAACTCCCCGATTTTGTAAACCGGTGGTGGCAATCAATTTATTCTGGATTTTTGTGGCGAGAGAGAGGGCTTCTTTGGGCCCTGATGTATGAATATACGTTTCAATACCTTCTGCTTTATGCCAACCCCGATTTACAGCGGCATTGGCATGAATTGATACATATAAATCTACATGGAGAGAATTTGCACGATTCGTTCTTTCTTGTAAAGGAACATCTACTATGTCCGAATGGGCAAAGAAAGTATTAACTTGATAGTTGGTTAATAAATCCTTTAAATATTCAGCAACACTTCGATTAAATTCATATTCCTTCATTCCATCCGGTGATGACTTTCCAGGTGTTTTATAGCCATGGCCTGCATCAATCATAATCTTCAACTTTAAAAGCCCCCTGTCCTTTTACTACCATAATATGAGGCAAGCCATCTAAATGGCCCATCTATGGTCATCGTTTTAAATTAAAAGGACAGGATCTCTTGATTAAAATGGATATTTTATCTCAGTCAGCTTCATGGCTGTCAGAATGTATGTAATGGCTTCATCTAATATGCGTTATAGCACTCCATAGAATGTGGAAAGCCAATGATTAATCGAGCATAGAAGCTGCTTCTTTATCTACGATTACGGTTACAGCCGGATGCTGCTTTAGAATACTTGCTGGTAGTTGTTCTGTTAGATCACCGTGAATCAGTTTGTAGGTTGCTTCTGCCTTTGCTTCACCAGAAGAGAGCAGTATAATCTCTTTGCTTTTCATAATTGTAGAAATGCCCATTGTGATCGCTTGTTTTGGAACCTCATCCAGATGATTAAAGAAGCGGGCATTAGCTTGTCGAGTGCTTTCTTTTAATTCAATGATATGTGTCTTACTGGAAAATGGAGTTCCAGGTTCATTGAAGCCAATGTGACCATTCTTTCCGATTCCTAATACCTGAAGCTCTACATTACCAAGATTATTTATCACCGTTTCATATCGCTCACATTCCTGCAAAAGGTCCTCTGCATCCCCATGTGGAAGATGAATATGATTTTGTGGGATGTCCAAGTATTTGAATAGATTATTCATCATATAGGAGTGATAGCTGTTTGGATTATCTTTTGAAAGCCCTATATATTCATCCAGGTTTACGGTATGGATTTGCTGATAGCTTGTCCCATTTTTCTGGTGATCCTCTATAAGATTTTTATAGAGACCGAGTGGGGTGCTTCCGGTAGCGAGTCCAAGGACTGCATCCGGTTTTTGCTTGATTTTGCTGATAAAAATTTCTGCAGCAATTTGGCTCATTTCATCATAATTGTCTGCTTTAATAATCCTCATAGTTGTTTGATTCATTGCTCTTCACCTCTGTAAGCTATTTTACCACGGCAGATTGTCATGGATACATTAAAGTTTGTATCCATAATCACAAGATCTGCGTCTTTCCCAACAGCAATGCTTCCTTTTTGATCATAAATATTAAGCTGTTTAGCTGGATTAACAGAAGCCATTTGGACAACTTCTTGCAATGAATATCCGGTAAAATGACATACATTTTTTATGGCATCGTTCATTTTGAGAATACTGCCTGCCAAAGTACCATCTGCAAGACGCGCTTCATCACCTGTAACGGTTACTTCCTGTCCGCCAAGATCATATTGTCCATCCGCCATTCCTTTTGCCCGCATGGCATCCGTAATAAGAATGGCCTTTTCTGTGCCTTTAACCTTGAGAGCAAGCTTTATCATTTTAGGTGATATGTGAATTCCATCCGCAATCATCTCCACGAATACCTGATCATGCAGCAAAGCTGCTCCAGCGGCACCTATGTCACGATGGTGTAAGCCGGTCATTTGATTAAATAAATGTGTAGCATTCGATATTCCGTGTTCAATCGCCTCTGATGCCTGTTCGTATGTGGCATTAGTATGACCCATGGAGCAGATGATATTTGAATTGCGGAGATGTTTAATTAATTCCTTTGCACCAGGCTGTTCCGGAGCAAGAGTGACCAGTTTGATTGCATTACCTGATGATTCATTCCACTCCTTAAATATATCAACGTCGGCATTCTTGATATGATGCAATGGTTGTGCTCCTGCTTTTGATGGACTGATGAATGGACCTTCTAAATGTACGCCCAGCATTTCAGTTTCTCCGGCAGGATTTCCGTTAATCCTAAAGCTATAGATAGCTTTTAACGCTTTATTTATATTGGCAGGATCCTGTGTCATTGTTGTTGCAAGAAAAGATGTGGTTCCCTCTTTAGGCAGCTCTTTTGCCATGACTCTAAGTGCTTCTTCTGTAGAATCCATGGCATCAGCCCCGGCCGCGCCATGAATGTGGATATCAATGAAACCCGGCAGAACTAGCTGTCCCTCTTTAAGAGTGATAATTTCATCAGCGTGCTGTGGTGAGTTTTCCATAAGACCCACTTCTTTAATTTGATTATCTTTAATTAAAATATATCCGTTTTGCAGGATGGTGTTCTCTTGATATATCGTTGCGTTTTGTATCAGTAGTGTCATTTCTCTTAAACCCCCAGGTAAGTTGTCCTATCCTTATGGTACTTTTAACTTTTTAGAAAAACCAGAATTATATTATTGTAATTGTATGGTTATGTAGGAAATAATGATAAAATGAAAGCACAAATTTAATAATCACTAGATCAGGGAGTGAATTTTTTGGCAAAAGTTAAAACAATCGACCTCATTGATGAATTCCAGCTTGAACTGGTTTGTGGTGAAGAAGGTGTAAATAGACCTATCACTACGAGCGATCTTTCAAGACCTGGTTTAGAAATTGCAGGTTATTTCGATTATTACCCTGCTGACCGTATTCAAATCCTTGGGATGACAGAATTATCGTTTTTCTCTAAGTTAAATGATGAAGAAAGAATTTCAAGAATGCAAATGCTATGCAGTGATATTACACCTTGTATCGTTATCACGCGTGATTTAGAGGTGCCGAAGGAATTATTGATGGCTTCTGAAAGCGTTTCTGTACCGGTTTTACGAACATCGATGAAAACGACCCGGTTTTCCAGCCGACTGACTAATTTCCTTGAAAGCAAGCTTGCTCCAACGACTGCTGTTCACGGCGTTTTGGTAGATATATATGGCGTAGGTGTCATGATTACAGGAAAGAGCGGAGTCGGAAAAAGTGAGACTGCGCTTGAACTTGTAAAAAGAGGACATCGTTTAGTTGCCGATGATTGTGTGGAAATTCGCCAGGAAGATGACGACACACTGGTCGGAAATTCACCTGAATTGATCGAGCACCTTTTGGAAATTAGAGGCGTAGGCATCATTAATGTGATGACTTTGTTTGGTGCGGGAGCAGTCAGAAGCCATAAAAGAATCTCCCTTGTCATCAATCTGGAGCTATGGGATCAGCAGAAGAATTACGATAGACTTGGTTTGGAAGAAGAAAAGGTACGAATTATTGATACGGATATCACCCGAATGAATATACCAGTTCGGCCGGGCCGAAATATTGCGGTTATTATTGAAGTGGCGGCTATGAATTTCCGTCTGAAACGAATGGGCGTTAATACAGCTCAGCAATTTACCGAAAAATTGAATGAAGCAATTGAAAAAGAAAAATAATTAGAGTAGGTGTTAGGGTAGATGAATACGATAGACCGTGTTGCCATACATATCGGTTCCATCCAGATTTACTGGTATGGAATTATTATTGGAATGGGTGTCTTTATTGGGCTTTGGCTTGCCATGCGTGAGTCAAAACGCCGTGGGTTGGACAAAGATTTGTTTGTTGACCTGTTGATCTATGCAGTTCCAATCTCTATTATCAGTGCACGTATTTACTATGTTATTTTTGAGTGGTCCTATTATAAAGATCACCTCGGCGATATTTATAAAATATGGAATGGCGGAATTGCCATTCATGGAGCCTTGATTGGGGCCGTCATTACAACCATTTTCTTTGCTCGCTCCAGAAATATATCCTTCTGGAAAATTGCTGATATTGCAGCGCCATCTCTTATTCTCGCGCAGGGTATTGGCAGATGGGGTAACTTCATTAACCAGGAAGCATATGGTGATGTGGTTAGCCGCCAATTTCTTGAGAATTTAATGTTGCCCGACTTCATCATTGATCAAATGTTTATCAATGGTGCTTACCACCACCCGACTTTCTTGTACGAATCCCTTTGGAATTTCCTTGGATTTGGTTTATTGCTTCTGTTAAGAAGAGTTAATCTGCGTCAGGGTGAAATGTTCCTGACATACGTAATTTGGTATTCCATCGGCCGCTACTTTATAGAGGGGATGCGAACAGATAGTCTCATGCTGTTTGGTGAATTCCGAATGGCGCAGGTCTTATCGCTTTCATTGATTATTGGTGGAATAATCCTGCTTGTTGTAAGACGGAAAATGGGATATTCAGAGAAAAAATATTTAGACATATGATGTCCATTGCTCATAACCACATCTTTAGAATTTCAGATTGCAGGTTGTACATCGTGAACAGCTAAAGGGGTGGAATTTATGAAAAAAGATACCATATCAAAAGGGATAATGGCTGGGTTAAGAACTACGTGGATGCTCGGGAAGATTATTTTTCCCGTTACATTTTTAATATCCATCTTGCAATATACACCGGTATTACCTTGGATCATTGATTTGATAAGTCCTGCCATGGGACTGATTGGACTTCCGGGAGACGCAGCAATTCCGTTGGTACTCGGGAACTTTTTGAATCTCTATGCCGGGATTGGGGGCATATTGGCACTCGATTCTTTAACTGTTAAAGAAGTATTTATTATTGCCGTAATGCTTTCCTTTTCCCATAATCTCTTTATTGAAACCGGTGTTGCGCTAAAGGTAGGAGTTAAACTATGGGTTGTCCTGCTCACACGTATTGGACTCGCGCTATTATCAGCCATTGTCATTCATTTAGTATGGCAGGGCGGATCAGAGAGAATATATTATGGAATCAGCGGCGGCAATGAGGAAGTGGTATCAGGCCTCATACCTGTGTTATTGCTGGCATTGGAAAAAGCAGCCTATGGAACATTAAAGCTGGCATTGATCGTTATTCCATTGATGCTAGTTATCCAAATTATGAAGGATCTTAATTGGCTAAATAAATTTTCGGACTGGATGAAGCCTATCACTAGGATGCTGGGGATGAAAGAAAACACATCCATGACTTTGGTTGCGGGCTTGGTCATTGGTCTGGCTTATGGAGCGGGAGTTATGCTTGATGCCGTTCGTGAAGATGGGGTTAGTAAAAAGGATATTACGATCGCCTTTATCTTTCTAATCGCCTGCCATGCAGTGGTGGAGGATACGGTCATTTTTATCCCTCTTGGCGTGCCAGTTCTGCCCCTGCTGCTCATCCGTTTGGTGACAGCCATTCTTTTAGCCGTAACAATTGCATTTATATGGAAAAAGGTAGAATTAAGAAAGAGGAAGGACGAACAGCGTGAAGCAGAAAATCACAACATTACTATTTGATTTAGATGGAACATTAATTGATACGAATGAACTAATTATTGCTTCATTTTTACATACATTTAATCACTACTATCCAGGCCAATATTCACGTGAGGACGTCTACCAATTTATTGGTCCCTCCCTGGCTGAAACCTTTGGAGGATTGGATCCTGAGCGTAAGGATGAGATGATTGCATTTTACCGTGAACACAATTTTGCCAATCATGACTTACTTGTTCGTGAATATGAAGGTGTATATGAGACGATTGAAATACTTAAAAAAAGTGGATATAAAGTCGGTATTGTGACAACTAAAATGCGCAATGCTGTTAAGATGGGCTTGATTAAAGGCCGCCTTGAATCCTTTTTTGATGTTGTTGTCACACTTGATGATGTTCAAATGCCAAAGCCAGATCCGGAGCCAATCCAGTTAGCGTTGAAATTAATCGGATCTGAGCCTTCTGAAACGATTATGGTTGGAGACAATAGCCATGATGTTTTGGCTGGGAAAAACGCTGGAACGAAGACAGCGGGCGTTGCCTGGACAATCAAGGGAAGAGAGTATCTTGAGCAATTCAAGCCAGATTATATGCTTGAAAATATGCGCGATCTCTTAACGATTGTAAAGCAATGAGAAGAACTAAGCGTTATCCGGTAAAAGGTGATGGCAATTCCCTTTGGTATGTTTATAAAACCGTTCCCTTTTGGAAGGTTGTTCGGAATTTTATCGTTATACAGCTTGCGAGATATACACCTTTTTTAAGCATGAAAAATTGGCTTTATCGGACTTTTTTAGGAATGAAGGTTGGGCAGAAGACCTCCTTCGCCTTAATGGTTATGCTTGACGTTATGTTTCCAGAAAAAATATCCGTTGGACGTAACTCGGTGATTGGCTATAATACAACGATTCTCGCGCACGAATACTTAATAAACGAATACCGTTTAGGGAGTGTAATTATTGGTGATGAGGTGTTGATTGGTGCCAACTCTACTCTGTTGCCCGGAATTGAAATAGGTGATGGTGCGATTGTTTCGGCAGGGACCCTCGTTCATAAGGATGTTCCGGCAGGGGCCTTTGTAGGAGGTAATCCGATGAAAATCATCTATAGTGCGGAAGAAATGAAAATTAGAATAAAGGAAGATGATTTCTTTCGGTAAAAGAGGAACCCCGTTCATTAGAGCGGGGTTTTTAATTGTGTAATTTGCAGGCCTAATGATAGATTGGTGGAAAGGAATATCCATATCACTTGACGTTATTTGGAAGGAACGATACACTTTAACTTAACTTCATCATATTAGCATATTAGCGAACTAAAGTATTCTAAAAACTTATAATAAAGGACTGTTAATTATGCCGGATTTATTTATGTTTGAAAAGCCCTTGGGCATGCGTGACACATTGCCGGATTTATATAAGATAAAACAATCCATGAAACAAAGGATGATGGATCAAACGGTTCAATACGGATATGGTTTTTTGGAAACTTCATCACTCGAATATTATGAGACGGTCGGTAAGGTATCTGCTATCCGTGATGTTCATTTATTCAAGTTATTAGATAAAGATGGTCATAGTTTAGTGTTGCGACCGGATATGACCTCGCCTATTGCCAGGGTTGCTTCTTCCCATCTATTGAAGGAAGGGAATCCCGAGCGGCTCGCCTATAGTGCAAATGTGTTCAGAGCACAGGAAAAAGAGGGAGGACGTCCAGCAGAATTTGAGCAATTTGGGATTGAATTGATAGGGGATCGTACCCTTTCGGCTGATGCTGAAGTGCTTTGTCTTCTGTCTGATGTTTTAAAATGTGCTGGTTTGGAAAGATTCCATATTACGCTTGGTCATATTGGCTTTGTACAGGATTTACTCCTTCATTTTGGCGGTTGCGCAGAAACTGCAGGGATTATGAGGAAATTTCTGTTTGAAAAAAACTATGTTGGTTTTAAACAGTATGTGAATCAATTGCCAATCTCATTAAAGGATAAAGAGACTCTGTTTCAGCTTCTTTATTTAAAAGGGGGCCGCGAGATTCTGGAAATGGCTGAAAAACTGACAAATGGGCAGCTTGGTCAGCATGCGGTTAAAGAGTTGAAAAAATTGGCCGATATCCTTCTTTTAACAGATCATACAGAAATGATTACGTATGATTTATCACTTGTCAGCCATATGGATTATTATACAGGTATTTTGTTTGAAGTATCTGGGGAAAATGTAGGCTTTCCACTTGGAAATGGAGGAAGATACAACGAGCTATATAAACAGTTCGGGACAGATGCTCCTGCCACAGGATTTGGTTTACGTTTAGACCGTATACTGGAGGCGCTCGATTCAGGAGTTGAAGAAGAGCCGCCCCTTTGCATCATTTATCACCCTGTACAGCAACAGAAAGCGATAAGCCGGGCAACGGAGCTGCGACAATCCGGCATGCGCGTGGTTTTACAAAATGTGAATGGAATAAAGGATGTAAATACATTTACAAATCATTTTCCGAATATTGAATTTATGATTGACATGACAGATGGATCAGGGGGAGAGGGATAATGGAACAATTAACGATTGCCATGCCAAAGGGACGGATTTTGGATGAAGCAGTGGAATTATTAAGAAAAGCAGATTATCAGATTCCTCCTGATTTTGACGATACTAGAAAATTGATCATTCATGTAGAGAATGAAAATCTTCGTTTTATCCTGGCTAAACCAATGGATGTTCCCACTTATGTCGAGCATGGTGTGGCTGATGTAGGGATTGCCGGTAAAGACGTTCTGATGGAAGAAGCACGTGATGTGTATGAATTGTTGGATTTAGAAATAAGTGAATGCCATTTAGCAGTGGCAGGCATGCCGAATACAGAAATGAACAAGATTGCTCCGAAGATTGCCAGTAAATACCCAAATATCGCTTCCCAATATTTTCGTGAGCAGGGTGAACAGGTTGAAATTATTAAGTTAAACGGGTCCATTGAGCTGGCTCCCATGATAGGCCTTGCTGATCGAATCGTTGATATTGTATCGACCGGACAAACTTTACGTGAGAATGGACTGGTAGAGTATGCAGCAATCCAAAATGTGACATCACGATTTATTGCAAATCCGGTAAGTTATCGAATGAAGGAAAAAGAAATCGCTGAAATGGTAACTCGACTGGGGAAGGTTTTGCAGCCGAAGGAATAATTGGAGGGAGAAGGCATGGAAATTAAATCGTTAACGAGTGGATTATCGTTGAAACGTACGGTGGATGGCGGATCCGATGCTCAAAGGAAGGTTGTCCAACAAATCCTGCAGGATGTAAAGGAACGCGGAGATCAGGCTTTATTTTTTTATACAAAAAAGTTTGACCAAACAGAGATGGATTCTCTTAAAGTAACAAACGATGAAATGGAAAAAGCAATCGCCAACATGCCGCAAGAGATGATTTCAATCATGACTGAAGCTGCTTCAAATCTTCGAAGCTATCATGAAAAACAAGTGCAAAATTCATGGATAGATATGTCCGTGACAGGAACTATGCTTGGTTTAAGGCGTACTCCGCTTGATTCAGTCGGCATCTATGTTCCAGGCGGTACGGCCGCCTACCCATCCTCCGTATTAATGAATGCCATCCCGGCTAAAGTGGCCGGTGTAAAGCGGATTGTCATGGTTTCGCCGCCGGGAATAGACGGGAGATTACCTGACTCCGTGCTTGCTGCCGCGCATATTGCAGGCATCACTGAAATTTATAAGGTAGGCGGTGCCCAAGCAATCGGAGCTCTTGCCTATGGAACAGAATCAATCGGAAAAGTAGATAAAATTACAGGACCGGGTAATATTTACGTCGCGCTTGCCAAAAGGGAAGTATATGGGGATGTGGATATTGATATGATTGCCGGTCCTAGTGAGATTACGGTGCTTGCTGATGAAACGGCAGAGGCTCGGCATGTTGCGGCAGATTTGCTATCACAGGCTGAACATGATGAACGGGCATGCAGTGTGCTGATTACCACGAGCCGAAGATTGGCGAGCCAGGTCAAAGTGGAAGTGGAGAAACAATTGGCCGTGTTACCGCGTAAAGAGATTGCGCTCGCTGCCTGGAATAATTTTGGCGGTATATACGTAGCAAACACATTGGAAGAGGCGATTGAGGCTGTAAATGAGCTGGCCCCTGAACATTTGGAAATTCAAACAGCGGATGCGATGAATGTGGCGGGCGCAATTCGGCATGCAGGTGCTATTTTTATCGGTAAATATAGTTCTGAGCCGGTTGGCGATTATTTTGCAGGTCCCAATCATGTGCTGCCTACAAATGGTACAGCCCGTTTTTCAAGCCCATTGAATGTAGATGATTTTCAAAAGAAAACGAGCTTAATTATGTACAGTCAACAGGATTTTGAGGCTAATGCATCTAAAATCGCTGCTTTTGCTAGATTAGAAGGATTAGAGGCTCATGCGCGGGCCGTGGAATCGCGATTTATTTCGAAGGAGGAAGGTCAATGAAACGTACAGCCGAAATAGATAGAAGAACGAACGAAACGAAAATTAAGCTTGCTTTAGGCCTTGACGGTGAAGGTAAGACGGAGCTTTCAACAGGTGTGCCTTTTCTCTCGCATATGCTGGATCTATTTGCGAAGCACGGCCATTTTGATTTACGAGTAGATGCGGATGGGGATATAGAAGTGGATGGGCATCACACAACAGAGGATATTGGTATTTGTTTAGGGCAGGCGTTGAGTCAGGCGCTTGGAGATAAAAGAGGGATTAAGCGATATGGAAATGCCTTTGTTCCGATGGATGAAGCACTGGCACAGGTCGTTGTTGATTTGAGTAATCGGCCGCATCTTGAATTTAGAGCAGACATTCCGGCACCGATGATTGGATCCTTTGATACAGAGCTTGTACATGAATTCCTGTGGAAGCTTGCGATTGAGGCGAAGATGAATCTTCATGTCGTCGTCCATTATGGCCGCAATTCCCATCATATTGTTGAAGCCATTTTTAAAGCGCTTGGACGTGCGCTTGATGAAGCGACATCACACGATCCAAGGGTGAAAGGAATTCCATCTACAAAAGGGATGCTGTAAGTGGAGAGGGGTGGCAGTCTTGATTGGAATCGTTGATTACGGGATGGGAAACTTATTCAGCGTTTATAACGCATTAGACAGGCTGGGAGCGGATCCTGTGATAAGCGGTGATCCGACTGTATTGGCCGGCTGTGATGGGTTAATCTTACCCGGCGTGGGTGCTTTTCGGGATGCAATAACTGCATTAAAAGAGCAGAAATTGGACGTATTTTTAAAGGAGTATGTCGAAAGTGGTAAGCCCCTGCTCGGCATTTGCCTTGGAATGCAGCTATTGTTCGAGAGCAGTGATGAACACGGGTTTTCCGAGGGGCTATGTTTCTTGGAAGGACATATTGCGAAATTTACGGGGATTGATCAAACCGGTAAAACCTATAAAGTTCCTCATATGGGATGGAATAAACTGCAATTTAAGAATGTGAATCCTTTAATTGAAGGATTGGAAGAGGATTATGTCTACTTTGTCCATTCCTATTATGCACAAATAAAGGACTCAGCGGAATTAATCGCAACAGCAATGTATGATGTCGAGGTACCCGGAATTATAGGAAAAGGGAATGTGATGGGAATGCAATTTCACCCTGAAAAAAGTGGACAGATGGGAAAAGGTTTGCTCGGGAACTTCGTGAATCTGGTAATAGAGAAGGCGGGGGATAAGTGATGGGGACTAATTTTACAATCTATCCGGCAATTGATATGAGAGGCGGTAAATGTGTCCGTCTTCTGCAGGGAGATTATGGGCAGGAAACGGTTTATGGAGATTCTCCATTTGAAATGGCCAAGTCCTTTTCTGATTTAGGAGCCAAATGGATTCATATGGTCGATTTAGACGGTGCCAAAGAGGGAAATCCAGTTAATGAGGAACACGTACTAAAGGCAGCCCGGGAATTAAAGAGCGTATCCATTCAAGTCGGAGGCGGGATTCGCAATGAGGAGCAGGTAGCCCGTTACTTGGAGAATGGTATATCGCGTGTCATTCTTGGCAGTGTGGCTGTAAGAGAACCGGAATTTGCCACACGGATGATTCAGCAATATCCGGGGAAAGTTGCGATAGGACTGGATGGTAAAAGCGGTAAGGTGGCGACTGATGGCTGGCTGAAAACAAGTGAATGGACTGTCGTTGACTTAGGCAAGTATTTTGCCGATAAAGGGGCAGAATGGTTCATTTTTACGGATATCGCCAATGACGGGATGCTTAATGGTCCCAGTGTAGAGGCAACAGCTGAACTTGCGCGCGCAACCGGAAAGAATGTCATCGCATCAGGAGGAATGAGTCAGCTTGAGGATATCGCTGCTTTACAGGCCTATCAAGCGGATGGAATTGAAGGAGTCATCATCGGGAAGGCACTTTATGAAAATCGCTTTACATTGCCGCAGGCCCTAGCGAAGGCGGTTGAATCCTTATGATTACGAAACGAATTATTCCCTGTTTAGATGTAAAAGAGGGCCGTGTCGTGAAAGGGATTCAGTTCCTTGGGCTTCAGGATGCAGGTGATCCAGTTGAATTGGCAAAAATGTATGATGACCAAGGAGCAGATGAGCTAGTATTCCTTGATATTTCAGCGTCCCATGAAGGAAGAAAGACGATGGTGGAAGTGGTTCGGGAAGCGGCGACTGTCCTGAGTATCCCATTTACAGTTGGTGGAGGGATTAACTCAGTTGCTGATATGAGGACCATTCTGCGTGCCGGAGCGGATAAGGTATCTGTAAACACGGCGGCAGTGCTTCGGCCGGAGCTGATTGCAGAGGGAGCCAGCTATTTTGGGAATCAGTGTATCGTTCTTGCTATTGATGCAAAGTATGATGCGGAGATGAACGGCTTTCGAGTTTATACACATGGCGGCCGTAAAGCTACCGAATTAAATGCTATTGATTGGGCTAAGCAAGCCGTTGCGCTCGGTGCCGGTGAAATATTACTAACGAGTATGGACTGTGACGGGGAAAAAAGCGGATTCCATATTGAACTGACCAAGGCGATCAGTGAGGCTGTTACAGTCCCGGTGATTGCGTCCGGTGGAGCGGGAAGTAAGGAAGATTTTGCTGAGGTTTTTACAGAAGGAAAAGCAGACGCAGCACTGGCTGCTTCCATTTTTCATTACAAAGAGACAAGCGTACAGGAAGTTAAACGTAGACTGCGAGAACAAGGAGTGCTTGTGAGATGAATATAGAGAATATACGATTTGATACGAACGGATTAGTGCCGGCCATTGTTCAGGATGGAGAAACGAAGGAAGTCCTGACACTGGCTTATATGAATAAGGAATCATTGGAGAAAACGATTCAAACGGGAGAAACCTGGTTTTACAGTCGTTCCCGCCAGGAGCTTTGGCATAAAGGGGAAACAAGCAAAAACACTCAAGCCGTACGGGAAATCCGCTATGATTGCGATCAGGATGCATTAGTAGTATTGGTTCAACCAGCTGGCCCAGCCTGTCATAACGGCACGGTAAGCTGCTTTACGGAATCGCTCTATCAGGCTGATGATATTAATTTAATTCAGCCGGCAGATGAAGCAAAGGATTTTATGTATGATTTGGAGAAAATCATTGCTGAACGGGAAGCAGAGCGTCCCGAAGGCTCCTATACAACGTATTTATTTGAAGAAGGGGTAGACAAGATTCTTAAAAAGGTGGGAGAAGAAGCAGCCGAAGTCATCATCGCTGCCAAAAACCGCGACCTAGAAGAATTAAAATGGGAAGTATCCGATTTATTCTTTCATGTCCTTGTCCTCTTAAAAGAACAAAATCTCCCATTCTCTGAAATTCAAAAAAACCTCCGTGAACGCCATCTTACTAAACAGAATGATGAAGAAACTGACTCAAAAGGATGAATGATATCCTTTTGAGTTTTTTTGTTTGATGAAGGGGGCAGGGGGGAGTGTTGGTATGTAGTGGTTATGCCAGGGGGATGTCCCGGATAAAGGTGGGTGATAGTTGGGTGAAAGGCAGGTGGGAGGTGGAGAAGATCGCCTCTCCTTATGCTGTCGCAGCTGACCAGTCGCCTCCGCTTATCATCCGATCCAGCGTCAGGGCCTAGGAGCTCGGGACATAAGCATAGCCTCTGCGGGGGAAAACATCCCCCTCCGAGCCTCTGTCTTATGCTCCTCGCTCCTGGGCAAGGCCCTTCCGCTTTTCTTTCTATAATTCTCTTAATATGGTATAATTGTAGGGTTAAAGTATATGTGCTTGGAGGACTAGATGGGGAATAATTTTAATTTGACTAATAAGGCAAAAGTTGTTTCGTTTAACCCCACGGGAGAGTTCTATTTTACAAAGGGAATAAAAGCTTTCCAGCGAAGGGAATTATATAGAGCTAAGAAATATATGAACCGTGCGTTGCAGCTGGAACCGGGTGAGCCGATGATTGCTTGCCAGCTGGCTGTGATTTGTACGGAATTAGGTGAATATCAGTTTTCGAATCAGCTGCTTGAGAATATTCTTCAGGAGTTGGATCCGTTTATGACGGAGTGCCATTATTTCCTGGCTAATAATTTTGCTCATATGGGTTTATTTAAAGAGGCCTATAAGCATGCTAACGAATATTTAAATAAAGATCAGTTTGGTGAATTCAGTGAGGATGCAGAAGATTTGCTGGATTTAATCACATTTGAGACGGATGAAACAGAAGAGACCTTGGAAGTTCAGGATGATTTAATGATGCGCCAAGAGGCGGCACGTGAGTTGCTTGAAGCGGGTAATTTTGTGAAAGCCGTTGAAAAAATTGAAGAATTAATCGATTTATATCCTGAATTTTGGTCGGCTTATAATAATTTGGCACTGGCTTATTTCTATGTAGGTAAAACAGAGAAAGCTTTTGAGACGCTCGATCGAGTCCTTGAGAAGAACCCTGGCAATCTGCATGCTCTGTGCAATGGAATGGTCTTTTACCATTATCAGATGGAGCAGGATAAGCTTGATGAGGTTTTCGCTGTCCTAAAAAAAGTCAGACCTATTCTTGATGAACACCGGTTAAAATTAGGAGCGACCTTTGCGCTGACTGGTTATTATGAGGAAGCTTATATCTGGCTTCGCCAGCTGCAGAAAAAGGGTTATGAAGGGGACGGAACCTTCTATTATTGGCTCAGTAAATCTGCCCATCAAATCGGGCAAAAGAGAGTTGCTGAAAATGCCTGGGCTAAAGTGGTTGAATACAGTCCTGATAAAGAGGGACTTGAGCCTTGGGGCGAAATGACTGAAGATGAGGAATCTGGATTTGAAGAGCATGCGCCTTCCATCATTAAAAAGTTGGAAAGTGAGTATCTGGAGGAGAGATTGTTTGGTCTCTTTTTAGCGAGTCATTCGGGGGAATTTAATCAAATTAAAACTCATCCCTCTTACGAAACTAATAAACGTTTCACAGCGATGGAACGAGAATATAAAAATAGCATCGAGCTATCCGATAACCGTCAATTTTTTGCGGCAGAGGTAGCAGACACGTTATATAGGTTTTATCAGCCGGTAAAATTGATTGAGTCCGGCCTTTATTTTCTCTGGTTTTCTGTATATGCAGAAGGAAAAGAGAATGGTATACGGTTCTCAAATCCACTTGCATGGGCAGCTGCTATTGATTACGAATGGCACAAGCTGCGCGGTGAAAAAGAATCTCAAAAAACAGTGGCGGAACGATATGGAATATCTAACTCGACACTTTCTAAGTATGTAAAGCTTGTAGCCGAATTGTTGCAATGAGCAAATTTTTGGACCTAATATGTATAGTTTAATACGATTAGTTCGAGGATAAGACGAGAAATGAAATGAATGTGAGAGGCTTCGAGTTCTATCGTAAGAAGGAGTGATTCATAATGTCTGAGGAAAAAATTTATGATGTAATTATTATTGGAGCCGGACCGGCGGGTATGACAGCAGCTGTATATACGTCAAGAGCCAATCTTTCGACATTAATGCTTGAACGTGGCATTCCGGGCGGGCAAATGGCGAATACGGAAGAGGTTGAAAACTATCCAGGATATGAAACCATTCTTGGACCAGATTTATCAACTAAAATGTTCGAGCATGCGAAAAAATTTGGAGCAGAATATGCTTATGGTGAAGTAAAACAAATTATTGATGGAAAAGAATATAAAACCATTGATGCTGGTTCTAAGCAATATAAAACGCGTACTATTATTATTGCTACTGGTGCTGAATATAAGAAAATCGGCGTACCAGGTGAAAAAGAGCTAGGTGGTCGCGGTGTTTCCTATTGTGCAGTTTGTGACGGAGCTTTCTTTAAGAACAAAGAACTTTTCGTGATTGGCGGAGGAGATTCTGCTGTTGAAGAAGGTGTGTACTTAACTCGCTTTGCTTCTAAAGTAACGATTGTACACCGCAGGGATGAACTTCGTGCTCAAAAAATTCTGCAGCAGCGTGCCTTTGAGAATGAAAAGGTAGATTTTATTTGGAATACAACGTTAAAAAGCATTAATGAGAAAGATGGTAAGGTTGGCAGTGTAACATTGATATCCACTGTTGATGGTACTGAGCGCGAGTATCCGGCAGATGGCGTATTCATTTATATTGGAATGCTGCCGTTAACAAAACCATTCCAAACTATCGGAATTACGAATCAAGCTGGTTATATCGAAACCAATGATCGCATGGAAACAAAAATTCCTGGTATTTTTGCAGCCGGAGATGTTCGTGAAAAGAATTTACGACAAATTGTTACGGCAACAGGTGATGGCAGTATAGCCGCTCAATCCGCACAGCATTATGTTGAAGAGTTGATGGAGCAATTAAAAGCACAAGCAAAATAAAATAGCTTGAAGGATGAGTAAAAAATTTACATTAAAGTCATTATTAATTAATGTAGCTGTAATCAAAGTGCAATACATTTGGGGTAGAATAAAAATAAGAAATTGACCCCCTTTTATATATTTTTTTGGCATAGGTTATAAAACCTATGCCGCTTTTTTTTGTTGTTTGTCGAAAAATATAGGGATGACTTGAAAAAATTATGTTGATTAACGTACATTGTTCATGCACATCTAAAATAGTATAATAAAGAGAAGTCTATCTAATTTGTGCTGTAGCAACTGAGGTGAAATAGTTTGCAAAGAGTAACCAATTGTATGTTAATGGCAGATGGCAAGGCCCTTATGCTTCAGAAGCCCAGAAGAAATTGGTGGGTAGCGCCCGGCGGCAAAATGGAATCTGGAGAATCCATACATGACTCTGTCATGCGTGAATTCTATGAAGAAACCAATTTGAAAATCGAGCGTCCTGAGTTAAAAGGCATTTTCACCATGGTTAATATGAAAGATGACCAAATTGTTCATGAATGGATGCTTTTTTCTTTTCGTGCCTACGCATTTGAGGGAGAAGCATATCAGGAGAATGAGGAAGGGATTCTGAAATGGCATCCTTTAAACGATATTCTGGCATTGCCAATGGCAGAGGGAGATCGCAAAATATTGGATCATATGATGAATGGACAAGGAATACTAATAGGTACATTTAAATATACAGAAGATTTCATACTACTCGATTACAAGCTTGAAAGAAACGGGGAATAACTAATGGAAGAGAAAAAAATAGAAACTGCAGCATCAGAGAATCGGTTGGTCATTATTACGGGTATGTCAGGTGCCGGTAAGACAGTTGCAATACAGAGCTTTGAGGATCTGGGCTTCTACTGTGTGGATAACCTTCCCCCTACGCTTCTTCCTAAATTCATGGAGCTTATGAACAATTCAGGAAAGAAAATGAATAAGGTAGCATTAGTAATGGACTTACGAGGCAGGGAATTTTTTGAACACTTATTCAAAGCCTTGGATGATCTTAATGAATCCTCCAAGTTTGTTCCTGAAATTTTATTCCTGGATGCGGATGACTCCGTTTTAGTAAGAAGATATAAGGAAACAAGACGTACTCATCCATTGGCTCCATCAGGATCGCCGTTGGAAGGGATTAGACTTGAACGAGATTTGCTTGAGGAATTAAAAGGACGTGCTCAAACGATTTATAACACATCAAATTTTAAGCCAAAAGAGCTGCGTGAGAAAATTGCCAAACAATTCTCCGTTAATCAACGGGTGGAGTTCTCGATTAATATCATGTCATTCGGTTTCAAACATGGTATCCCTATCGATGCAGATTTAGTTTTTGATGTAAGATTCCTGCCTAATCCGTTTTATATAGAAAATATGCGTCCGCAAACTGGACTGGATGAAGAGGTTTCTTCTTACGTAATGAAATGGAGTGAAACCCAGAAATTTATTGAAAAATGGACGGATTTACTTGATTTTATGATTCCTCAATATAAACGTGAGGGGAAAGCCCAGTTAATTATCGCTGTGGGATGTACTGGAGGCCAGCATCGTTCCGTAACTTTAGCTGAATATCTGGGTAAACGGTATAACAATGAGTACCATACGAGTGTAACGCATCGTGATATTGATAAAAGGAAGGTACGCACAGATGACATCCATATCAGCACAACCTAAAGTGGTCATCATAGGTGGTGGATCTGGCCTTCCTGTCCTATTAAGAGGGCTAAAGGCATATCCTCTCGACATTACCGCTATAGTGACCGTTGCGGATGATGGTGGCAGTTCTGGCAGACTGAGAGAGGAACTGGACATCCCTTCTCCTGGTGATATACGGAATGTTTTAGCAGCTATGTCTGATGTAGAGCCATTAATTGAGCAAATGTTTCAGCACAGATTTACAGGCTCTGAACAATTATCAGGTCATGCGCTAGGGAATTTAATTCTTGCTGCGATGACTTCTATTACCGGTGACTTTGTACATGCTATTCAGGAGATGAGTAAGGTTTTAAATGTAAGAGGACAGGTTTTGCCCTCTGCTAACCAGAGCGTAATCCTACATGCAGAACTCGAGGATGGGACGGTTGTTTCCGGTGAATCAAAAATTCCATACTCCGGGAAACGCATAAAGCGGGTATTCCTCAGTCCTGAGCATATTCAGCCTCCTCATGAAACCATCCAGGCCATCAGACAGGCAGATTTAATTTTGATGGGGCCGGGAAGTCTTTATACAAGTATATTGCCTAATTTGGTTGTGCCTACAATTGCAGCTGAAATTGCAAATGCCAAAGCATCCAAGGTATATATTTGTAACTTAATGACTCAAGCAGGGGAAACCCTGAATTATACAGCAAGTGACCATTTGAAAGTAATAAATGAGCATTTAGGTGAGTCATGTATGGATACAATCTTAGTCAATAAAGAGGATATCCCTGCGCATTTAAAATTAAAATATAAAGAAGAGTATGCCCAACCGGTTATCTTTGATATAAACAGACTTGAACAAATGGGACTGCAAGTGATTAAGGATAATATAGTAACGATTCAAAATAACCGTGTCAGACATGATACAGTCGTCGTTGCTTCTATTATCTATAATTTATTAAAGGAAAAGAATAAAGTGTAAGTTGTAAAGGGATTGAGGTGTAAAAAAGGATGTCGTTTGCGTCGGAAACAAAAAAAGAATTAACCAATTTAGAAGTAAAAGAGTGCTGCGCACGGTCAGAACTATCTGCGCTAATCCGGATGAACGGATCCTTATCCTTTTCCAATCGTCATCTTATTGTGGATGTGCAAACAGAAAATGCAGCGATTGCCCGGAGAATTTATACGTTTTTAAAGAAGCTTTATAATCTCCAGGTTGATTTGCTTGTTCGTAAAAAGATGAAGCTGAAAAAGAATAATGTCTATATTGTACGGTTTTCTGAGAAAGCGAAGGAAGTACTTACAGACTTGAATATCATTGAAAATGAATTTACGATTATCCATGATATATCCGAGGAATTAATCCACAAGAAATGCTGTAAACGATCATATTTACGTGGTGCATTTCTTGCAGGCGGATCAGTTAATAATCCTGAGACTTCCTCTTATCACTTGGAAATATCGTCTTTATATAAAGAGCATAATGATTCTTTGTGTGAGTTGATGAACTCATTCGGATTAAAAAGCAAAACGCTCGAAAGAAAAAAGGGATTTATCACCTATTTGAAGGAAGCGGAAAAGATTTCTGAATTCCTGAATATTATTGGAGGGCATAATGCACTCTTGAAATTTGAGGATATTCGTATTGTAAGAGACATGCGAAATTCTGTAAATCGACTTGTAAATTGTGAAACTGCAAACTTGAATAAAACAATCAGCGCTTCATTGCGCCAGGTTGAAAATATACGGTATATTGAAAATACAGTTGGTCTGGATATATTGCCTGATAAACTACGTGAAATTGCAAGACTGCGTGTCGAATACCAAGATGTAACCCTAAAAGAACTTGGGGAAATGGTTTCAAGCGATAAAATAAGCAAGTCGGGTATTAATCATCGTCTACGTAAAATAGATGAAATTGCCGAAAAGCTGCGAGCCGGTGAATCTAAATAAGTATTCCAAGCATTATGATATAAATAATATTTAATGGAGGGGAATCGCTGTGATTGAAAAAGAAGTCACTGTACAGCTTAAAACAGGCTTGCAGGCACGCCCGGCTGCTCTATTTGTTCAGGAGGCAAGTCGTTTTTCATCTGATATATTTATTATAGATGGAGAAAAGAAGGTCAATGTAAAAAGTATTATGGGATTAATGAGTATGGCGATTGGTACAGGTAAGACAGTGACCCTTGCAGCAGATGGTCAGGATGAAGAAGAGGCTATAGAGGTTTTAGAAGCATTTATGACAAAGAGTAGTAATACGAAGAATCATTAGGATACAAATAGAAAAGAGGTGGCTATCTATAAGCCGCCTCTTTTCCTGCTTTATTTACTAATAAGAATTTTTCCGACAGTACGGTCTTTGCTTTGACCCGTTAACTTGATTTTTACGCCAAACTCAGGGATATTCCGCCCTGCGTCAGGTTTGCCAGGATTTAAATAATTTTTGCTATCATCAAACACAGAAAATGGTTTCGTGTCAAAATCTGACAATGTTAAACCATTTACACTCTTATAATCCAAATACATTTTATCTGTTTTATCTAATCTAAATGCAGCATCATGAATTTGATAACGAGTTGCAGCTAAGGATTTGTCACTCCATTTTAATGTTCCTTGGTCAGCATCGACTACCCCTAGGAAGCCTTCACCTGGGTGACTGCCTGTCCAGTTATCTGAATAGCTGTCATCCACATACCAAACTACTAATCCACCATCATATTTCATTAGGCTGGCTCCGCGTTTGATATGAGCAAGTCCTAAATCGACCCCCTGATGATTTCGCCATTCTGCCAAATAGTATTGATCGCTTGTATAGAAGCCTTCATTCTTGGTGAAGCCATCTAATGTAAAGGCAGAGGTTGAAGTATCTGCATTATCTTTTACGAGTTCCTGTCCATCAGCAGTAATTGTAATGTCATCTACATAAAAACCTGGTTCAATAGCTGCTATATCAGTCCAGTAATTAAAGCGTAATTCAATTTTCTTGCCGGCATAGGCATTTAAATCAAATATACCATCTACCCATCCGTTGGAGTTTCCTGTTATACCATTACCCGGATTTTGTTCATATGGATTAGTAGAAGTGGTTATATTCCCTGCTACGCCTGTCCAGTTTGTTTGTCCTTCTTCACGCACTTGAACAGATGCATAGTCCCAATCCTGCTCTATTTGGTACCATGTCTTGAAAGATAACTGGGCTGTCGACTTATTTGTTAGATCAAGAGAAGTAACCAAAGAGTTATTTAGGTTATTACCTTTTCCGCTATGATATTCATACTTCCCGCTATAAGGAGTATTTACTGTGGTCTTCTTTTGTGGCAAATTCACTTTAAGCGCATCCAGGTTTCTTCCCTTTGTATTGGCTTGATCGAGAAGGAATTCAGATCCCCGTCTAGTCAGATCATCCAAATCGACCTCTTCATAATTAAGCCAGTTTCCACCGAGGCTCTCCTGAAGATATTCTTTGGCATATGGGCTGAATCCAGTTGGTTCTCCTCCTGGAACTTTACCTGCCCAGCTGCCGCTTGCCATGATTGACCAATAGCCGATGGCTTCACCAGATCCTGAGTATTGCGTATCATATTCATCCGGTAGACCCAAATCATGACCATATTCATGGGCAAATACTCCGGCAGCTCCATCAATTGGTTCGATTGTGTAATCGTAAGCAGCCATTTGTCCATTCCAGTAAGGTATGTCTGTTTCCGTATTAGCAATTGGGAATATCCCGTCGAATATCCCGTCCAAATTCGAACGATGGGACCAGATTGCATCTCCACCCAGTGTGCCGCCACCTGCTTCTTCACCTACAGCAGAGTGGACAATCATTAAGTGATCGATTAATCCATCTGGCTCGCGTTTATTGCCGTCCCCATCATAATCGTAGCGATCTTCCTGATCATACTCAGCAAAATCTACATTTGGATCGTTTGCTGCAGCTTCAAGTGCTTCCTCTACAAGGCTACGTGCATCCTTGTCATTTCCATCAGGTGTGGGAATATTTCCACCATACTCAGCAGCAGGTTTTTCAGCCATATACCAACCAGCTACTTCACCATCTACGGTATAGCTACCGCCAGATTGCTGTTCATAATATTGCTTCATAGAAATTAGCTTTTCGCCGTTAGGACCTGTATATCCCTTTTTACCAAAAATCATTTGTTGGTAATGATCCTTAGTATAATCTTGATAGTACATGTCTGTATCCTCTGGTCTGACATTGTCACCATTGTAATCAGGGAACTCAATCATCAGAACCAAAACTTTATCTTTTACTACAGACCCTTTATATTTCTCTTCTTTTACTGGTTGAACAACACCATTACTAGGTTTGGAACCTTTGCCAGTTTTTTTACCTTTTTTCTTTTTGTTCCACTTCTTTTGCAACTCTTTTATTTGCTTATCGAATTTTTTTGATGAGTCCTTTTTAGCGTTTTCTTCTTTTTTCTTTAGGTACTTTTTCAACTGTGCCTGTGCTTCTTTATCTGTTGCATTTTTCTTGATAACACCTTCCTTTTTAAGCATTTTAATTAATCGTTCCTCGTTGGCAATGCTTAAATCAAAAGAGCTTCCTGTATAGGTAACTGAATGATTATGACTGGTCTCGGTTGCAGCATGATTACTTATTGTCGAAACTTGGTGAGCAGAAGTGGCTGGTGCAAAGGCACTGAATGTTAAAGCAGCAGCGAAGGCCGATGCCAAAATAGATTTTCCTCGCAAATGGTTTCCTCCTCTTAATTTTAATTAACATCTATAAATATTCTAACTATTCTGTTAAAAAACCTCTTTAATAGTAGAAAATGGTAGATTAGGAGTAGTTGAGGAAAAAGAAGTGGGTAATTAGACATAAAAAAACCACCCTTTTTGAAAGAGTGGTTTCGTCTTATGATTATCTATCTTCTGTCAAACTTCTAGAAATTTCTTTTGGTTTCTTGTTTTTCATCAGGATTGGATAGAGAACAAGACCGAGGACAAATAAACCTATACCGAGCGAGAAGGTTTTTAAGTCGGCTGTTCCGGTTTTAATTACCCATAGGGTGTATACAAGAGCCACTATCGCTATTATGCCATCTATCAATCGTGATCGCTTCATCCCTGTGTATGTTTCACCGGTAATAATCAGTTTTACCTGATAAAGAACACTAACGAAATACGGGATTAAGTAAGCTAATGTAGCAACGACCATTGCGAATTCATAAGCTTCCATTATCGTTCCGGAAACAGTAGCGAATAAAAAGAATTGCGTTAAAAGGTTTGTGATAGTCAAAGAATTGACTGGACTTCCTTTTTTATTCGTTTTTCCGAAGAATGCCGGGAACAAGTTGGATTTAGCAGCTTGATATGGTACCTCGGAGCTAACGACAATCCAACCGACTGTGGATCCGAATAATGAAATTAAGGCAAGGAATCCTAAAATATAAGCACCGCTAGATCCGATTGCAGCTTGCAGAGCATCAACCAAAGGTTTATGTGACTGTTGCAATGCCTCTTGGGATAAAGCGCCCATTGTTAATAGTGTTATACCAATATAGATCGCAATGGCAATAATCAGTCCGGTGATTGTCGCTTTTTTCACATCAGTCTGAGACTTTGCCCTATTAGATAGCATCACAGCAGCTTCTACCCCAATGAAGGCCCATAGCGTGGCAATAGCTGCGTTATTTACTTGTCCACCCAATGAATGGGAAACCCCAGATGCATCGATGAATTCTTTACCGTTCATTATATTAGTAGAATCAAATATGAAAATGGTTGCGACGATAAAAAGGGCGAACCCAATTACTTTAGTGATGGTTGCCAGCAAATTGATTTTTCCAGCGCTGTTAAAGCTTTTGCAGAGAATAAAGTGAATGCCCCACAGCATAACTGTACATACCATAAAGTTTAAGAATTTCCCTAATTCCAGATCAAAATTGCCGCTTGAAAAAAGGATGTACTGGCTTTGCATAATTGGGAAGAAGGTAGATAAGTACCCGGCAAACGAGATAATGACTGATGCCGTTGCAGCCCAGTTAGCAGCCCAGTAACCCCAAGCAATACTATAACCAGCGATTTTCCCTTTCCTTGGTGAACTGAACATGGCTTGAGCATAGCTTTGCGGTCCCGTTTTTAATTCCGGCTTTCTGATAGCCAAATTTCCAAATACAAGAGCAACCATTAATACTCCAGCTCCTGTTAAGATCCAGGCCATTGATGCTCCAAACGGACTAGAAACACCAGCTAGGTTTGCCGGAAGCATAAATATTCCTCCACCAACCATGTTGCCGACAACAAACATGGTTAATATCCAAAATCCCCATTTTTTATTATTCATGATGAAAGACCCCTTCTGTTTTCAAAAATATGCGAAAAATATAATAAGATAAATTATTGCTAGTGGTACAAATCGTTATAATTCTATACCCGAATTATAATTTGATCATTCCGGTGGCTTATTGGTTGAGATTGTTAAGTATGAAATTCAACACAATAAACTCTCTTCAGAATGACTAATTATTAAATTGTGCTTTCATATTAACATCAAACTTTAATTTGGTAAAGTGATAAACAATTAGAGAACTAAAATATTGTGAGGTAGGGGAGTAGAGGGGGATATCTACATTATTTTTTTGATAAAACAAAAGAGCTGCCGAATATCTCGACAGCTCTTAATCAGTTTATTATTTTTTATTTTCTTCTACTACATTGCGGGTGATAATTTTATCAACTAATCCGTACTCTACCGCACGTTCAGCTGTCATGAAGTTATCACGTTCTGTATCGCGAGCAATTGTTTCATAAGATTGACCAGTACGTTCAGCCAAAATTTTGTTTAAGCGCTCACGCATAAAGAGAATGCGTTTAGCAGCGATTTCAATCTCAGTCGCTTGTCCTTGAGCTCCGCCAAGTGGTTGGTGAATCATCACTTCACTGTTTGGTAACACAAAACGCTTTCCTTTTTCGCCGGCAGCAAGAAGGAATGCACCCATTGAAGCAGCCATACCGATACAGATCGTAGAAACCTTTGGTTTAATATATTGCATTGTATCGTAGATTGCCATACCAGCTGTGATGCTTCCGCCTGGGCTATTGATGTAAAGATATATATCTTTCTCTGGGTTTTCAGTTTCAAGGAACAATAATTGGGCAACGATAGAGTTGGCAACATTGTCATCAATTGCACTTCCAAGCATGATAATCCGGTCTTTTAATAAACGGGAATAAATATCGTATGCGCGTTCCCCGCGATTTGTTTGTTCAATAACTGTAGGAATTAAATTCATTTATTTTCTCCTCCTTATATGTAAAAAAATAATACATTTGGCTTTGACTTTATCATACACTTTATGGTCAATAAAGGTCAAACAAAAGACGCTTACATTACTATATGTTTTTTATTAAGGACTGATGTCTAGTTTATCTGATTGGTCTGCGCTTAATTTGCAGCTGATTCTATGTATGGAAACAAAATAATCCCTGATATCCATCTTACCCAACATAAAGGCTTATAAACCTAAGGAATAGTTCTTGCAAAAAGACTTTCTCTTCCTTATAATATAATTTTGTAGGCTAACATTTTGCCCTCGTAGTTTAATGGATAGAACATAAGATTCCGGTTCTTACGATGGGGGTTCGATTCCCTCCGAGGGCGTATAATATTTTTTGGGAAATTTAACATTTTATGCTTTTATTGCCTCTGCGCTGTTTTATTGCGTAGAGGTGTTTTTATTTTCTGGGCATATACCATGCATATAACCATGGCTAACCTTTTGTGATGATTGTAAAGAGACACATTACTAAATAAGGAGATTGATTCTGAATGTCCCATGCAGGATATTAAAGAATTTCTATAAAACGCTAAAAGGCTAAAGTAACACTAGGGTTTGACTTATTATCATTATATCTGAGTTGAATAGGAATACTTTTTATGGTTCAGCTTTCCTCTTTTTAAAAGAGGTATTAATATCTTAAAAAGCATACCCCAGTTTATTATTAACTATTTAGATATTGTTTTATAAATATTCCTTATAATATAATTAATTGGATAGAAATGATACACCTGGAGGATAGTTGATGATACAAGGGAAGTTGGTTTCTAATAATTCAAAAAAGTTAATTATTATTTTCCAAAGTGCTGGTAGGATCTCAAAAGAAATGTTTGATAAGATATTAAAAAATCAAATTGATGAAAAAGAGATCATTGAAGCACACAGTAAATATAACTGGTATAAACTTAGCGAAAGAACGTATGCTGATTACCTCTATATTGAAGATTATTTTTCAAAAAGCTACGGTTGGTATATGTTCGATTCCGGTAGAAGTATTATTGAAGAGTTCAACAAACAATTAGAGGACTTTATTACTTCCAAAGGTTACACCTCAGTTACATCTTTCGGAAGTAGTAAGGGTGGGACTGGGGCATTGTTGTATGGATTAATAAACCCAAAAATTGACCATGTATATTCGATAGTACCACAAGTACATACCGTTGATTATATTGATTTACATTTAGCGCAATACAAATCACTTTTCTTTCCAGATAGTAATAAAGAAATTGAAACGTATTTCAATGAAATATTTTTTAATGAATCTCTCTATATAGAAGAAAATTATTTAAATACGACTATCTATCTATATACCGGAGTCGGAGATGAACAATATCTGGAAGCTTTAAGTTTGAATCAATTTTTATCGAAAAAGGTGAAAAATAACAACATCATTATTAATACAAGTTTAAAAAGACACAACGCAATCGTGATGGATAATGTACCATTTATTCGTTCAGGATTAAAGTTAATTGCCAATAATGAGCCTATGGCAGGCCCTAGATTATCCAATGTTAGAGATAATATATTGTTACTTAAAGATAAATAAGTTAATAACGTAAAACGGTAGAGCCAACATTAGTCTTCAGTATTTCCATATGCAATTCATCTAAAAGAACTTAATCTTATGTAGTTGTTTTTTCAGAGATTAAGAAAAATACATTAGTAGAAATGAAGTTATAATTCAAATTTATGCCTTAATGTCAATTCAATATTTTGTAAATATATCCTCCTTTTTCTTGCTCTGCTCCTTCCTATTTACTACTATTAATGTAAGCGATTTATTATAAGGGGGCAGGGATTTGAACGTAGAGTTTGGTTTGTACCAGCAACAAAAGTTAAAGCTGACGATGACGCCGGAATTAAATCAGGCAATAAACTTGCTTCAATACCCGGCAATTGAATTAGCTGCCTATATCGATGGAAAAGCACTTGAGAATCCGTTAATTGAAATAGATGACGAGTATCCGAAAGTCTCAGGCAGATCATATGGCGACTCATCAATCAATCAAATCAGTGAGGAGACTGTTTCATTAAAATCTTATTTACGATCCCAAATTCCATTTAAAGTATTAACCGACAGGGAAGAGTGCGTTTTATTGTTTTTGATTGATTGTATCGATGAAAATGGATATTTACGTATTACCTTTGAGGAAGCTCGATCCCTTGTGGAGGTTAGTCATGCAGAATGGGATGTTGCCTTATCTGTTTTGCAGGCATTGGAGCCTGTCGGAGTGGGTGCCAGGAATCTAAGTGAATGTTTGCTCATACAGGCTAAACGTGATTATATCGATGATCTGCCACTAGAAGAGGTTTTGGTTAATCATTTCGATATGCTTGTGAATAGAAAGTGGAAAGAGCTTGCCAAGCTGGTTGGTGTAACAATTGCAGATATTCAATCCATTTTTGATTTAATACAGGCATATAACCCCAAACCTGGTTCAGCTTTTAATAGTGGTGAATTCCAATATTTCATACCGGATGTAAGTGTTTCTGTTTCAAAAGGAGTACCCACTGTAAAAGTTTTATCAATGAGAAGATTTAAAACGAATGAATTTACTTCCCCTATAAATGGAAGTGATGACCTAACTAAAAAGTATATGTACGAAAAGAAATTGGAGCTTAACTGGCTAAAAAAGGCTATTGAGCAAAGAGAGCAAACTTTAAGGCGTGTAACTTATGCCATCATGGAAAAGCAATCTGCCTTCTTTGATACTGGAAAAAGTGTCACCTTAAAGCCATTAACTATGAAGGAAATCGCCAAAATGGTTGATGTGCATGAGTCCACAGTAAGCAGGGCGATTAGAGACAAAGTGGTAGAGACGCCATTTGGGACTTATGATATGAAAATGTTTTTTACGAGCAGCATCCCGAACACTCAATTGGAAGACTCTTCATCAGAACAAGTAAAGCAAGAAATAGTGCGGTTGATAAAGGCAGAGCAGAAAACATTACCTTTATCGGATCAGGCAATTGCAAAGCAACTTCAGGATGATTTTGGTATTCTTGTATCACGGAGGACAATCGCGAAATATCGGACTCTGCTTCATATACCATCTTCTTCAAAAAGAAAACGATATGAGGTTAGTGAATAATTAATTTATAAATGTAGAAAATAAGAAAGAGCAGGGGGAAAGAGAGTGAGTGTACCAATCATTCATTTTTATACAAAAAAGAATTGCCCATTATGCGAAGAGGCAAAGGATCTTTTGAAAATTTTGCAAAGAGAAATGACGTTTACTCTCCTTGAAGTCGATATATATTCCAATGATAAATTACTGGAACAATATGGGCTTATGATTCCTGTAGTCGAAATCAGTGATCAGGTTATTCAATACGGTCGTATAGATTTAGATGAGATTCGTCGCTATTTAACGTGATGTTCACATTTAGAACCTTGCAACTATTCGAAACTCCTGTTAGAATGGAATTACATCAGGAGCTATTTTTTTTACATAAACTGGGACGCTAAACGTCTAGCTAGGACAAAAAATGACCAAAGTATAAAAGGAGTTTGAAGGATATGGACGGAATACTCCATTTACAGAAGAAATTAATTCCAGATATATTTGAGGTCATGCAAAAAAGATACAATATCTTAAGAACGATTCGTACTCTGCAGCCGGTAGGCAGACGAAGCTTATCACTGACTTTGAACATTACGGAGCGGATTTTGCGCAGCGAAGTGGAATTTTTGAAAAACCAAAATCTTATACTCATTGCGAGCTCTGGAATGACTGTTACCAATGAAGGGAAAGAGGTACTCGACCATCTGGGTGGTGTAATAAGGCAATTATCGGGTATAGATGATATGGAACGCCTATTACAGGAAAAACTTAATTTGGAGAAAATAATCATCGTTAGCGGTGATAGTGACCAATCCCCATGGGTAATAGATGAGCTTGGACGTGCCGGTGCTTCGCGTATGAAAAGTCTCTTAACGGGTAAAAATATCATTGCCGTAACAGGTGGAACAACAATGGCAGCAATAGGAAGAATGTTACCTGATGTCTCAGAGCTTCCAGATGTGGATGACATTTTGTTTGTACCAGCGAGAGGCGGTCTTGGCAAGGGTGTTCAATACCAGGCCAATACAGTTTGCGAACAAATGGCGGAAAAGATGCATTCACGATATCGTGTCCTGTATGTACCGGACAACCTAAGTGAAGCAGCATACAATACGCTAACCAGTGAACCTGCTATACATGAGGTATTGAATTTGTTGAAATCAGCTAATATCGTTCTTCATGGTATAGGGGAAGCCAAAACAATGGCTGAAAGAAGGAAATCATCCGATGACAGTCTTCAGGAGCTTGAGAATAAAAAGGCAATTGGAGAGGCGTTTGGATATTATTACGATGAAGATGGCAACATAATACAAAAAGTCCATACAATCGGCCTTCAATTAGATGATCTGGTTAATGCGGAACATGTAATCGCCGTCGCTGGCGGAGCTTCAAAAGCTAAGGCAATAAAAGCCTATATCAAAATGGCACCTAAAAAACCGATCTTAATTACGGATGAAGGTGCGGCACTACAGTTACTTAAGGGATAACACCCTTTTGAATATAATTTAAATCTATTTCTAAGATTCCAAAAGGAGGAACCTTCTAATGGCAGTAAAATTAGGTATTAATGGTTTTGGTAGAATTGGACGTATCGTATTCCGTGCAGCGTTAAATAATCCGGAAGTAGAAGTTGTAGCAGTTAACGATTTAACTGATGCAAAAATGCTTGCGCATCTTTTAAAATATGATTCCGTTCATGGAACTTTAGATCAAGATGTAACAGTTGACGGAGACTACTTAGTAGTAGCTGGACAACGTGTGAAAGTTCTTGCTGAAAGAGATCCAGCTCAACTAGGTTGGGGAGATCTTGGAGTAGATATCGTTGTTGAATCTACTGGACGTTTCACTAAACGCGCAGATGCTGCAAAACACCTTGAAGCTGGCGCTAAAAAAGTTATCATTTCTGCACCTGCATCTGATGAAGATATCACTATCGTTATGGGTGTTAACGAAGATAAATATGACGCAGCTAACCATGATGTAATCTCTAATGCATCTTGTACTACAAACTGCTTGGCTCCATTTGCAAAAGTATTGAACGATAACTTCGGTATCAAACGCGGAATGATGACTACAATTCATTCTTACACAAATGACCAACAAATCTTAGACTTGCCACACAAAGACTACCGTCGTGCTCGTGCTGCTGCTGAAAGCATGATCCCTACAACTACTGGTGCTGCTAAAGCTGTTGCTCTAGTATTACCTGAATTGAAAGGTAAATTGAACGGTATGGCTATGCGTGTACCAACTCCAAACGTATCTGTTGTTGACCTTGTTGCTGAATTAGAAAAAGAAGCAACTGCAGAAGAAATCAATGCAGCATTGAAAGCAGCTGCTGAAGGTGAATTAAAAGGAGTTCTTGAGTACAGCGAACTTCCATTAGTATCTCGTGACTACAATGGAACTACTCAATCTTCTACTATTGATGCTCTTTCTACAATGGTTATGGAAGGCAACATGGTTAAAGTACTTTCTTGGTACGATAACGAAACTGGTTACTCCAACCGTGTAGTTGACCTTGCAGCTTACATTGCTAAAAAAGGTCTTTAATCTTTACGGAGTAGATAGAAAACCTTATTAAAGGTATAATGAATTTGTTTAAGGGGGGAGAGGGGAAAATTCCCCTTTCTCCCTGTTTTATTTTAACGGCAATTAATCAGAGTTTGGGCAGACCTGATTAAGTCTTTAGCTGGTCCCTTATTTTAAAGGAGGTTCATTTAAGTGAACAAAAAATCGATTAAAGACATTGATGTACAAGGAAAAAAAGTATTTTGCCGCGTTGATTTTAACGTACCAATGCAAGATGGCAAAGTAACTGATGACACAAGAATTCGTGCGGCTTTACCGACTATTCAACTTTTAATTGAAAAAGGCGCAAAAGTAATTCTTGCAAGCCATTTGGGCCGTCCAAAAGGTGCAGTAAAAGAAGAGTTACGCTTAACTCCTGTTGCTGCGCGTTTAAGCGAATTGCTAGGCAAAGATGTTAAGAAAACGGATGAAGCATACGGAGAAGCTGTACAAGCTGAAATCGGGCAGATGAAAGATGGCGATGTACTTCTTCTAGAAAACGTACGTTTCTATCCTGGTGAAGAAAAGAACGACGCAGAATTGGCAAAAGCATTTGCAGATCTTGCAGATGTGTATGTAAATGATGCATTCGGTGCAGCTCACCGTGCACATGCTTCCACAGAAGGAATTGCAAAACATATCCCTGCTGTAGCCGGTTTGTTAATGGAAAAAGAATTAGAAGTGCTTGGAAAAGCTCTTTCTAATCCAGAACGTCCATTCACAGCAATTATTGGTGGAGCAAAAGTAAAAGATAAAATTGGTGTAATTGATAATCTTCTTGAGAAAGTGGACAACCTAATCATTGGCGGTGGACTTGCATATACGTTCATCAAAGCTCAAGGTTATGAAATAGGTCAATCTCTTTTAGAAGAAGATAAAATTGAATTGGCTAAATCCTTTATGGATAAAGCAAAAGAAAAAGGTGTTAACTTCTTAATGCCGGTGGATGCGGTTATTGCAAAAGAATTTTCACCTGATACTGAATCTAAAGTGGTAGATATTGATGCGATTCCAGCTGATTGGCAAGCGCTTGATATCGGTCCTAAAACTGCAAAATTATATGAAGACACTATTAAAAATTCCAAACTCGTGATCTGGAATGGACCAATGGGTGTATTCGAATTTGATAAATTCGCTGGCGGTACAAAAGCAGTAGCAGAAGCACTTGCAAATGCGGAAAATACATACTCCGTAATTGGTGGTGGAGACTCAGCTGCGGCAGTTGAAAAGTTCGATCTTGCGGATAAAATGAGCCACATCTCTACTGGAGGCGGTGCTTCCTTAGAATTCATGGAAGGTAAAGAGCTTCCTGGTGTGGTAGCGTTAAACGACAAATAAATACATTATACGGACACATACGAGAGGATGAGAAAAGTGCGTAAACCAATTATCGCAGGAAACTGGAAGATGAATAAAACGGTTGGCGAAGCTTTACAATTTGTAGATGAAGTTAAAGGTTCCATTCCTACTCCAGAAAAAGTGGATGCGGTTGTGTGTTCTTCTCCGCTATTTCTTGAATCGCTTGTAAAAGCAACAAAAGGAACGGATCTTAAAGTTGGTGGACAAAATATGCACTTTAAAGAAAGTGGAGCATATACGGGTGAAGTAAGCCCGGAAGCACTTTCTGATTTAGGGGTAGACTATGTTATCATTGGACATTCCGAACGTCGTGAAATGTTCAATGAAACAGATGAATCAGTTAACCAGAAAACACTGGCTGCTTTTAAGCACAATTTAATCCCTATTGTGTGTTGTGGGGAAACTTTGGAGCAGCGTGAAGCTGGTGAAACGAAAGCTCTTGTAGCTGATCAAATTAAAAAGGCATTTCAGGGCCTAACTGAAGAACAAGCTAAGAAAACAGTTGTTGCTTATGAACCAATCTGGGCAATTGGTACAGGAAAGTCTTCCACAGCAGCTGATGCTGATGAAGTTTGCGGTCATATCCGTCAAACAATCGCTGAAAGCTTTTCAACTGAGGTGGCAGAAGCAATTAGGATTCAATATGGCGGTTCTGTTAAACCTGAAAACATCAAAGAATATCTTTCTGAAGATAATATCGATGGTGCTTTAGTTGGCGGAGCAAGCCTTGAACCAACTTCTTTCTTAGGATTATTGGAGGCTGTTTCTAAATGAGTAAGAAACCAGTAGCGTTAATCATTCTCGATGGGTTTGGATCTCGAGATGTAACACAGGGAAATGCTGTGGCACAGGCTAAAAAGCCTAACTTTGACCGTTATTGGGCAGAGTATCCACATAATCACCTGACAGCGAGTGGCTTAGCAGTTGGTTTGCCGGAAGGACAAATGGGTAACTCAGAAGTTGGCCATTTAAATATCGGTGCTGGCCGGATTGTTTATCAAAGCTTAACTCGTGTAAACCTTGCGATTCGTGAAGGTGAATTTGAAAAGAATGAAACTTTCATAGGCGCGATTCAACATGCGAGAGAGAATAATAAGGCTCTTCATTTGATGGGATTATTATCTGATGGTGGAGTACACAGCCATATTCAGCATTTATTTGCTTTACTTCGCTTGTGCGCTAAGGAAAACTTTACAAATGTTTATGTACACGGCATTTTAGACGGACGTGATGTTGGTCCTCAAACTGCTGAAAAGTACATTCAACAAACTGAAAATATGTTTAAAGAAATTGGTGTAGGCCAGTTCGCGACTATTTCAGGACGTTATTACTCCATGGACCGTGATAAACGCTGGGATCGTGTAGAAAAAACGTATCGTTCCATGACTTATGGTGAAGGACCTTCTTATTCTTCCGCAATGGAAGTAGTAGAGGATTCCTACCGTAATGGGATTTTTGATGAATTCGTTCTACCATCTGTAATTACGAAAGCTGATGGACAGCCTGTGGCGAAAATTGAAGATAATGATTCTGTTATTTTCTATAATTTCCGTCCTGACCGTGCTATCCAAATTTCTAACGTATTTACAAATGATGATTTCCGCGGCTTTGACAGAGGTCCAGGATTCCCGCAGAATTTGTATTTTGTTTGCTTGACTCACTTTAGTGAAACTGTTAAAGGATATGTTGCATTTAAACCAACAAATCTGGATAACACAATCGGTGAAGTCTTATCGCAAAACAACTTAAAACAGCTTCGCATTGCCGAAACTGAAAAATACCCACACGTTACCTTCTTTATGAGTGGTGGACGTGAAGATGAATTCCCAGGCGAGAAACGTATTTTGATTAATTCTCCAAAGGTTGCCACGTATGACCTTAAACCTGAAATGAGCGCTTATGAAGTGACTGAAGCCCTTATGAAGGAATTGGATGAAGATAATCATCATGCGATCATCCTAAACTTTGCTAACCCTGATATGGTTGGGCACTCCGGAATGCTTGAACCAACAATCAAAGCAATTGAAACTGTGGATGAATGCCTTGGAAAAATCGTCGATAAAATCCTATCTATGGGTGGTAAAGCCATTATCACAGCTGACCATGGTAATGCTGATGAGGTAATCACTCCAGATGGAGATCCGATGACAGCACATACGACAAACCCTGTTCCAGTGATTGTCACTGATAAAGAGGTAGAACTTCGTGACGGTGGAATTCTGGGTGATTTAGCTCCAACTATGCTTGAACTATTGCATGTAGAGCAACCGAAAGAAATGACTGGAAAATCATTAATTAAAAAGTAAGTTGTACAAACTATAAAATGTACTATATTTTCCAATTAAAAGGAGAGAAATTTAATGCCAATTATTATTGACGTTTATGCACGTGAAGTATTAGACTCCCGTGGTAACCCAACAGTTGAAGTAGAAATTGAAACAGAATCTGGCGCATTCGGCCGTGCTATGGTACCAAGTGGTGCTTCCACTGGTGAATACGAAGCAGTAGAACTTCGTGATGGCGATAAAGACCGTTACCTTGGAAAAGGTGTTCAAAAAGCAGTAGATAACGTAAACAATATCATTGCTGAACAAATCATCGGTATGCATGTTCTTGATCAAGCTGGAATCGACAAAGCGATGATCGACCTTGATGGAACTGAAAACAAAGGTAAATTAGGTGCGAACGCAATTCTTGGTGTTTCCATGGCTGCTGCAATCGCTGCTGCTGATTACCTAAACATTCCTTTATACCGTTACCTTGGCGGATTCAACACGAAACAGCTTCCAACTCCAATGATGAATATCATCAACGGTGGTTCTCACGCTGATAACAACGTTGACTTCCAAGAATTCATGATCATGCCTGTTGGAGCTCCAACTTTCAAAGAAGCAATCCGTATGGGTGCTGAAGTATTCCACAGCTTGAAAAAAGTTCTTCACGACAAAGGCTTAAACACTGCAGTAGGTGACGAAGGTGGATTCGCTCCAAACCTTGGTTCTAACCGTGAAGCTCTTGAAGTAATCATTGAAGCAATCACTAAAGCTGGCTACGAAGCTGGTAAAGATATCTACCTTGCAATGGACGTAGCTTCTTCTGAGTTCTTCAACAAAGAAACTAAGAAATACGATCTAGCAGGCGAAGGACGCAATGGTCTTTCTTCCGAAGAAATGGTTAACTTCTATGAAGAATTAATCAACGAATTCCCAATCATCTCTATTGAAGATGGTTTAGATGAAAACGACTGGGAAGGCCACAAATTGTTAACTGAGCGCATTGGCGATCGTGTACAACTTGTTGGTGATGACTTGTTCGTTACAAACACTAAAAAGCTTGCTGAAGGTATCGAAAAAGGTATTGCTAACTCTATCCTAATTAAAGTTAACCAAATCGGTACTTTAACTGAAACTTTCGATGCAATCGAAATGGCAAAACGCGCTGGTTACACTGCAGTTGTATCCCACCGTTCCGGTGAAACAGAAGATTCTACAATCGCTGACATTGCAGTAGCAACAAACGCTGGCCAAATCAAAACTGGTTCTATGAGCCGTACAGACCGTATCGCGAAATACAACCAACTTCTTCGTATCGAAGATGAGCTTGGCGATTTAGCTGAATACAAAGGTCTTCAATCTTTCTACAACCTTAAGAAATAATTAACGAAGTAGAAATTTTTGATGAGTTGATGAGTATTTTATATGATTTTCAAGGACGCTTGAGAAGTATTATAAAAGCTCAAAAGGGAAAACTCCTTTATACTGAATTTCAGTATAAGGAGTTTTTTTTTACAATAAAACGCCTCTTTCCAATAAGGAAAGAGGCATTTTTGTTAGAATAATGGTTGATTAATTTTGAATGAACATTTGCACCCAGTAATGCTCATACTTTTCATAACCAATCCCGATTTCAGTATAGTTTGGATTTAGGATATTTTCTCTGTGACCCTCTGAGTCCATCCAACCTTCCATAACGGCTTCAGCTGTTCTGTGGCCTTGCGCAATGTTTTCAGCTGCTGCTACATATGTGATTCCGAAAGCCTTCATCATATCAAAGGGACTTCCGTATGTTGGTGATGTATGGGCGAAATAACCGTTTTCTGACATATCCACAGCTTTCGTGTAAGCAACCACGGATAAGTCTGCATTATTGCGGTTTAGGTATATTATCAACTAATGCCTAGGAATACTAGTTTAATAATATTTATTCGCATATAAACAACCAATCTATCTAACAATTTAAATAGTAAACTTTTGGTTAACCATATTGAAGGTAACATTAAAGAGAAAATTCAGTCAAGTTTTATGCAAATGTTGTCGAATAATGATGAAAAATATACATGTTCTCCCTAAATTGGTACGGTTCTCGAGAAAGACATAAGGATGAGAAGGTGACAGGAATAAGATTATGCACTGGGAATTGGAGTTAAGTGAAGAAACAGTTCAGCAACTAAGTTTATCATTTAAAAGCATACAAACGGACGATTGATTGTTTCGATAAAAGATGAACAACTAGAATGAGGATCTGAGATGACTAAATTACAACAAGAAGGGACTTCAATGGAATTTGGTGAGGGAATACTTAAATACCAATATAGATTGTGAAAGGGAGTAAAAAGAATAATTCTACGAAGTAAAATTCCTATCCGAGTATGTATATGATTCCCAAAAATCGCTTGAGAAGTTTTTGAAACTTTAAAGGGATAGAATTAGTCAGACTTTAACCTCCTTATGCTTAAAATGTGGGGGTTTTGTTTTATTTGATAAGCTATTGTATTCTGAAATGTCTGTTATTAAACTTATATTATATAAGAATAATAATTTTCTTAAGAGAGTTGAGAGGCATGAAGCGAAGTCGGACAATTATATCAAAGTTAATCGGTTTAGGACTACTGATTGTGTTTTGCTGGTCAGGAATTTATTTGTTTCAATATGCAATGGATGAATATCAGATGTATAAATTGGAGAAGAAGCTGGTTCAAGATAAACACAAGGTCATATCAGAAGAAACAGGTAATGCCGATTTTACTAAATTGGTAGAGCTGAATGACCAATCGGTTGGTTGGATCACCATTGATGGAACAGCCATTGACTACCCCGTTGTACAGGGTGATGATAACAGTTACTATTTAACACATGATTTTAACAATAGCTCATCCATTCAGGGAAGTATTTTTATGGATTATCGTAATCAGGAAGGTTTTGCAGACAATCATATCATTCTTTATGGACATAATATGAAGAACGGTACGATGTTTCATGATTTGAATAAATACAAGGATGAAAACTTCCTATACGAGCATAGATACATAAACTTTTATGGGAAAACGGGCTATTATAAGTGGGAGGTTTTCTCTACTTATAACACAGATCCAAGCTTTAATTATATCCAAACTGAGTTTGGAACTAGTGAACAGTATCTTGCTTTTATAAACCAATTACGATCAAGGTCAGATTTTAGCTATAAGGTAGAACCGTTATCTGATAAGGATAAGGTTTTAACGCTCTCCACATGCAGTCAAGGTCTAAAGGATGGAAGAAGGGTGGTCCATGCAAGATTAATAGAAGAGAGAGCATACGCGGAGTAATAATAGAAAGGAGGCAGCCTATATATAAGCTGCCTCCTGATTATTATTAAAATTCAAAGCCTGCTTTCATTGTATCAGGATGAGATCCAGCACGGCTATCTTGATTTAATTGATCAATTCTTTCCATATCCTCTGCAGATAATTCAAAGTCAAAGATACTGGAATTTTCAATAATGCGATGTTCTTTAATTGATTTCGGAATCGTTACGACACCATGTTGCAGATCCCAGCGCAGGATAACCTGGGCAACCGATATATTGTGTTTCTCGGCAATTTCTTTAAGAACTGGATTGTCCAAAAGCTGTCCTTGTTTTAAAGGAGACCAAGCTTCAAGTTGAATTCCTTCTTTTTTGCAATATGCACGAAGATCCTCTTGTGTTAGATGAGGATGGAATTCCACTTGATTCACCATTGGTTTAATTTCAGCTGTAGCAATTAAATCCTCAAGGTGATGAACCAGGAAGTTACTTACGCCAATTGCACGAACTCGTCCATCTTTGTAGAGTTTTTCAAAGGCTTTCCATGTTTCTTTATATTTATCCTTACCAGGCCAATGAATTAGATAAAGATCCAAGTAATCCAAGCCTAGCTTTTCCATGCTTTCATCGAAGGCTTTTAAGGTAGATTCATATCCTTGTTCACTATTCCATAACTTTGTTGTAATAAATAAATCCTCGCGTGGCACACCTGATTCTTTTATCGCTTGGCCTACGCCTTCTTCATTACCGTAAATGGCAGCTGTATCAATGCTGATATATCCATTTTGGATGGCTGCTTTAACAGACTGGATAACCTCTTCGCCTTCTTGAACTTTAAAAACGCCCAATCCAAGCCATGGCATTTCAACGCCATTATGTAAGGTGACTGTATCTTTGAGATTTGTTGGCATATCTGAATCCTCCTCTGTCTAATTTGGTTTTTTCTAACTATTCTTTTATTATAAAGGATGACTGTTCAACTTAGTTAATAGAATGAATTCTTATTTTTTTCTTGCTGCTACAGCCTTTTCAATATACATCTTTGCGATTTCAGTAATCTGATCGTAATCGCCTGTTTTGGCCGGTGCTAACAGATTGCCGCCGACTCCGACAGCAACGCAGCCATTTGAAATCCATTCTTCAATATTATCTAAACTCACCCCGCCGGTTGGCATTATATTTACCTGAGGGAGAGGGGCTTTTACGGCTTTTATAAACCCAGGGCCAAACGCATTTCCAGGGAATAGTTTAACAATATCAACCCCAGCTTCCAATGCTGTTTTCATCTCTGTAATCGTCATACACCCAGGCATATAAGGGATTTGATAGAGGTTACACAACTTAGCTGTTTCCCCATCAAATGCCGGGCTGACAATGAACTGGGCACCTGCTAAAATAGCAATTCTTGCAGTAGTAGCATCCAGGACGGTTCCAGCACCGATGACTACCTTTTTATTAGTTTTATAGACAGAAACCAATTCCTTGATGACCTCGTCTGCTGACTGGACTGTGAAAGTCACTTCAATCCCCTGAATACCACCTTTTACACAGGCTTCAGATATCAATCGAGCTTCTTCCTTAGAGTTAGCTCTAACGACTGCGACTACACCACATTCCGTAACCTTTTGTAAGATTGCTTGTTTTTTCAATATGAACACTCCTTTTCGTACTGTAATCATTTCTTTGCATACTTGCTGAGTTTTATCTTTCTATAATAGTTCTTATTTCGAATTTACAAAAATTGTAGGTTCCCGTATCATTATAGATAGAGCAGGATATTGGGAAACCTTACGATTGATCAGGAATCTCTCTATACAAATCAACTAAAAGAGGTAGAAAATCATGTCTAATGTTCAATCGATTGAACGAGCTTTAACTATATTAAATAAACTTTCAGAATATCCGAATGGTCTCCAGGTTACACGTCTGTCCGAACAGGTGGGTTTAACAAAGAGTACCGTCCACAGGCTTCTGACTACCTTGTCCAATATGAACTATGTTGTAAAAGATGAAGAGACCGATAAGTATAAACTTGGGCTGCAAATTCTCTTTTTATCTAGAAATCTTCTGAACAACAATGATGTCATCACAGTGGCAAAGCCCTATCTCGAAAAATTATCTCTTGAAGTCAATGAAACGGTTCATTTATGTATAGAGAACCTTGGTGAGATTGTTTATATCGATAAAATAGAAAGTAATCAAACGGTTCGCATGTTTTCACGTATTGGTAGCCGGGCGCCGATGTACTGTACGGCAGTCGGTAAAGTGTTATTATCTGGAATGGATCAGGAAAAATTTGATTCTATTCTTTCCAAAACAGAATTCATTGCTAAGACTCCTACTACAATCACGTCGCAAGAACAGCTTTTAGAAGAAATCGAGAAAATAAAGATAGAAGGCTACGCATTGGATAACTCAGAGAATGAAGAAGTCTTAAGATGTATTGCGGCGCCTATTTATGATCATAAAGGGAAGATCATCGCGAGTTTCAGTATATCTGGGCCCAATAATCGCGTGACTATGGACTTGATTAATGAAACGCTAATTGAAAAAATGAAACACTACAGTATGGCCATCTCTAGAAACTTGGGATACATAGGAAGTTTAAACTGAAAAGTAATCTCTGCGCCTTTGATTGATTTTATCCAAAGATCCTATTAGGAGATTAGGATATCTAATCTCTTAGGGAGCGCATGTGCAGAGTTACAGGGAATGGCATTTATTCTGATCATTTTAAAAAGCAAAAGTAAAGATAATGGATGCCATTATCTTTACTCTTTATGAGCCTTTATTTAAATCTCTGCGATTGAATCCTCCATGTAAGCTAGTAAACTTTCATGGTTAGGCAATCCATCATTGTCTCCCGGAGACATAACGGCAAGTGCCCCAATTGCGGCTCCGCGTCTTACAGCTTCCTTGATGGGAAGTCCTTCTAATAGACCACTCACTACTCCAACTGCAAAGCCATCTCCGGCACCTACCGTATCAACAACCTGTTTGACAGGGAAACGGTCGGTATAGAAACGTTCGCCTTCTGAACTGGTAAATGCCCCTTTTTCACCAAGTTTAATAACGACGGTTTTAACACCTGCTGCATGATAGTAGTCCGCAATATGTTGAACATCATCCTGGCCGGTTAACAGTACCCCTTCCTTAATGCCGGGAAGGACAATATCTGCGCGACATGCCAAATCATTGATAATTTCAGCCATCTCTTGTTTATCCTCCCAAAGACCTGGACGAAGGTTGGGGTCGAAAGAAATTTGCACACCATTGGCTCTTGCTGTATCCATTAATTCATAGACCATATCTCTGCAGCCCCCTGAAAGAGCTGGTGGTATACCAGTTAAATGAATATGATTATACTCGGTCCAGTTTATATGAGCGATTGTTTCCCGATTCATATGGGAAGCGGCTGAATTTTTCCGTGCCGAAAATACTTCCGGGTCGCCAGCACTAACTTTTTGCTTAAATTGCATACCTGTTGTATGGGTTGAATCATATTTAATATATTCGGTGTTAATCGAATTTTGCTGAAGAAATGTTTCTATGCTTTTTCCAAACGGATCTTGGCCTAATTGGGTTATATAGGTGACCTGATGGCCTAAACGTGCCATACCGATTGAAAAATTAACCTCGGCACCTGAAACAAAACGAACAAAACGGTCGGCGGTTTCTAATGAACCTTCTTTTTCAGAAACAAAAAGGGCCATTGGTTCTCCCACGGTGATAATTTTACTCATAGGATCCTCCTGTTCATTCCAGAAGGGGCAAGCCATTTGCCCCCCCGGGACTAGAATATTAAACGGTAGCTTTGCTATCTGGTGATATCGTATCTTTGTTTCTCTTTTTCATATATTGAGCCCAGTATGCAGTTAAGATTGGTACCAATATCGATGTTACAATAACAGATGCGGCCACCAGAGAAGTAGCAGATTGAGCAACAGGCATGAATTCAGGTGCCATTGTTGCAATGATCATTGGGTTGGCGACAGCAGCTCCTGCTGTACTTGATGCAGCAAGACCAGCTGTTCCGTTACCGCCTCCAATATATTTATCTGCCAGTATCAATGGAATACCCGTAATAATAATAACTAATACACCCAGCAAGATTCCTCCAATACCTGTTTGAAGAATAACACCTAAATCGATTGAGTTACCCAATGCAAATCCAAAGAATGGAATCATAGTAGTAGTAGCCTTGCTGAAAAAGTCGCGTAAATCAGAATCAAGGTTTCCAAGAAGGAATCCTAGTAAGAAAGGTAATACAGCACCTACAAAAGCTTGTGGTTCAAATGCAGCAAGACCGGTTGAACCCAGAATCAACATTGTTACAAGCGGGCCGGATTCTATGGACATCAAGACAAAAGCGCCTGCTTCTTCTTTGGTGCCATATTGTTGCATGATGGATGCATAAAGTCCGCCGTTTGTCATATCCATGGCTGCCACTAAAGCGAGAACGGACAATCCTGCGAAAACTCCAGTCTGGATTCCACCATCAGGAATAAACATAGATGCCACTAATGCTATAAGCCAGGCAACCGCGATTTTGGTTATAACAAGGGTTCCGGATTTACGTAATACAGTTCCTGTTGCTTTAATATTAATACCGGCACCCATACAGAAGAACCAAACGGCTAAGATTGGAACCGTTCCTGTCATTAATCCGTTTGTGAATGAACCAAAGTATTCACCTGATGTTGGAGCAAAAGTATGTATAATGGCCCCTAAAAATAGTGGTACCAGCATGAGCCCGCCTGGGATTTTTTCAATCGTCTTTAAAATTCGCATGATGATCTACCTTACCTTCCGGATTAAAATGAGGTCACAATTATGTAAGGTCTAAGATGGTAGATTTATGGATATAAAGCTGGAATTATGATTTTCTATGATTGATAGATTTCTCTTGTTCACATACATATTCTCTTTGGTTGGATTGAATCTTCATATCCAGGGATTTTAGGATTTACCGTTTTACTTTAAGAACAATTTTTTTAACCATTTGCTTTTCTTCAGTTATAATTCCAACCTTGTGGGAATCTTTTGGGAAACAAATCATCACATCACCTGGATTCATGGCTACAAGCGTTTGGACATCACCTTCAAGAAAGATAGCATCTTTTGCTTCATCGTAATTTTCCTTGATTTGTTGACGATTTATATGGTCAACGGCAATGTTTTCTTTGCCTTCAAGAATATAATGGATGTCCAGGTATTTTCGGTGGGCTTCCCAAATACAGTCAGGTTCTTCCTTTGTTTCATATTCATTGAGGAAGAAAAATAAATTCTCGTCAATGTCATGGCGCCCAGCAGAGTACTGGGAGCTATCGAACTCTTTTAAAAATGTTAATTTTGATTGTAAATTCTCAGCAAGACTCTTTTGCTCAATCAGGTCATCTATATTGCCGGTAATCAATGAAATCAGCCCCATTCAAATTGGTGTAAGCCCTTTTTAACGCGCTAACCAACCACCGTCTACTGCGAGAATATGTCCGTTCATATAATCGGATGCTTTACTTGCCAAGAACACAACGACTCCCATCAAATCAGCTGGTTTAGCCCATCTTCCAGCAGGAATTCTTGATAGAATTTCCGCATTCCGTTTCTCATCAGCACGAATAGGATCAGTGTTAGCGGTTTCAATATAACCAGGTGCAATCGCATTAATTTGTATATTGTATTGTCCTAACTCATTGGCAAACGCTTTTGTTAACCCGGCAACACCGTGTTTACTCGCTGTGTATGGTGGGATAAACTTACCGCCCTGGAAGGAAAGCATGGATCCAATATTGATGATTTTTCCGCTTTCTTGTTTGACCATCACTTTTGCTACTTCTTGGCTAAGGAAATAAACAGCATTTAAGTTAATGTCCATGACTGCGTTCCAGTCTTCTTCTTTATATTCAAGTAAGGGAGCACGGCGAATTGTTCCTGCATTATTAACGAGAATATCAATCCGACCAAATACACTTACGCATTCTTCGACAATATCTTTTATACTTTTTCTATCCGTCAGTTCAGCCTGTTTAAAATGAGCTTTCCTTCCGGTAGCTTCAATTAAGTCCTGCGTTTCCTTCCAATTATCATTATGGGTAACTACGAATACATTAGCTCCGGCTTTCGCCAAGGCAACCGCATATCCTTGTCCTAGGCCTGTATTGCCACCGGTCACGATGGCTACCTTGTCTGTTAAATTAAAGTAATCAAGTGAAAAGTTTTCTAGACTCATTTGAAAACCACCTTAAACATTATTTTTAAAATCTGTGTTTTTTTGGAATAGCAAAGAAAAATTAATGCCATTATTTTAAATCGTTCCTGAAATTATCTGAGCTCATCTATTGATACAGCATCCATATCATTGTAGGTTTTGTTTTCACCGGCCATCGCCCAAATGAATGTATAGTTACTAGTAGCACTACCGCAATGGATGGACCATGGAGGTGAAATAACCGCCTGCTCATTTTTCATCACAATATGGCGAGTTTCTGTAGGTTCACCCATCAGATGGAACATTCTCGCATTTTCATCTAAATCAATATATAGGTATACTTCCATTCTGCGGTTATGTGTATGGGTTGGCATGGAGTTCCATACGCTTCCTGTATTTAATTGCGTCATTCCCATTACGACTTGGCAGCTTTGTATTCCTTCATTATGAATCATTCGTCTAATCACACGGTCATTTGCATTTTCTGCTGATCCTAATCGGTCGCCCTCAATATCATTAAATGCTACATGTTGGGTAGGATACTCTTTATGTGCAGGGGCAGAGAACAAATAATATTTTGCCGGTTGATCAGATTGGTTGCTTGTGAAAATTAACTCTCTTTTGCCTAAGCCAACATATAAACAGTCTTTATTCTCCATTTCATATACTTCACCATCAACGGTAATTTTACCGCCGCCTCCAACATTGAAAATTCCGACTTCTCTGCGCTCAAGGAAATAATCTGCTTTAATTTCATCGTAACCCTCTAGAGAGATAGATTCGTTTAAAGGAGTAATGCCTCCGATAATAGCGCGGTCTTCCATTGTATTCACAAGCTTAATTTCTCCTGGTACAAATAATTCCTCAATTAAATAATGTTTACGGATTTCCTCCGTTGTAAAAGTTTTCGCATGATCAGGGTGAGTAGAATATCTTATTTCCATTATTCACATCTCCTTCATTTAATTTATAAAATTTTGTGCAGCAATCAATGAAGCTCTTTACTTTAGTTGTTGGGAACAAACTGCTGGTTGCTTAAAAGAGTACAAGTAGCAGCTCTTCCAGAATCAAGTCTTCTGGTTACCTCTCTCCAATTTTTAATTAATTTTGAAATTGTTCCACATTATGGTACATCGTCCCACAAATTAATTATAGCGCTTTCATAGATAAAAAGATAGCGAGAATATGACAATATATTGAATTTAATAAAAAAGTTGGAGGGGAATTGCGGACTAGTAGTCCAGTCATATGGGGCTATTTTTCAAAAAAAAGCATTGGGGCTCGCCCCAATGCTTTTTACTTTCTATTGCCTCATTAAATCATTAAATTGCTTGTATTGGATACCCACTTCTTGCTTCGGTGGAGCGGTCAGTAAGCTGACAATGATGATAGCAAGTGTGCTTGCTCCAAAGCCAGGAATCATTTCATAGAGCGTATCAGAGAGACCTAAGCTGGACCATATAATAACAGTGAAGGCACCCATAACGATACCTGCCAATGCTCCCCATTTATTCATACGTTTCCAGAAGAGACTTAAAAGGATGAGCGGACCGAATGATGATCCGAAGCCTGCCCAAGCATAACCAACCAGTTCGAGAATTGTGGAGTTCTTTTCCCAGGATAAAAATAACGCGACAATCGAGACAATTAAAACGGACAATCTTCCTAAGAAAACAAGTTCTCTATCAGATGCTGATCGTCTGAAAAATGTTTTGTAGATATCTTCTGTTAACGAGCTGGATGTAACGAGAAGTTGCGAAGAAATGGTACTCATAATAGCAGCTAAAATAGCTGAGATTAAAAATCCAGTAATAATCGGGTGGAATAATACTTCTCCTAAAACGATAAAGACCGTTTCCGGGTTTTCTAATGGTGAGCCATTTTGTGAGAAATACGTAATCCCGATAAATCCAGTCAGCATTGCCCCAATAATAGAGAAAATCATCCATCCCATTCCGATTCGACGGGCCTTTTTAATTTCTTTAACAGATGAAATGGCCATAAAGCGGACAATGATATGAGGCTGGCCGAAGTAACCAAGTCCCCAGGCAATGGAAGAAAGGATGCCCAGTATCGTTGTGCCTCTGAAAATATCTAATAAGGCTGGATTGATAGATCGTGCTGTATCAATTGATTCTCCAAATCCGCCCACTTCAATAAGAGTGACGATTGGAACAAGAATCAGTGCTATAAACATGATGATCCCTTGCACAAAGTCAGTCCAGCTGACGGCAAGAAATCCTCCAAACAAAGTGTATGCGACTACTACTAGAGTAACCACTATTAATCCAGTATGGTAATCAAGCCCGAATGTACTTTGGAATAGTATACCGCCGGAAACCATCCCCGATGAAACATAAAAGGTAAAGAATACAAGAATAACAAGTCCAGAAATCAAGCGCAGTATTTTTGAGGTATCGCCAAAGCGGTTCTCTAAATAGCCAGGAATTGTAATGGAATCATTGGCTATTTGTGTATAGGTACGCAGTCTTGGCGCTACATAAATCCAGTTAGCCCAGGCTCCTATAGTTAAACCGATGGCAATCCATGCTGCGCTAAGGCCGGATACGTACATAGCTCCGGGTAATCCCATTAACAGCCAGCCACTCATGTCAGCAGCTCCTGCACTTAATGCTGTTACGGCAGGTCCGAGTGTTCTGCCGCCAAGCATATAATCAGATAAATTGGATGTTCTTTTATAGGCAAAATATCCGATCCCGAGCATTAAAATCATGTAAATAATGACTGATGTTAATAATGCATAATCCATCTGTGATCCCCCTTTGTCTCTTCTCTAATTTGTCCTGCACTTTCACTTACTATCTAGAATAAAACGTTTGATTAATTTTATCAGAAAAGTTAAAATAATTCACTTTATATATAAGTAGATCAAAATTAAAGATACTGAATACATAGCTTCTAAATGAAAGCGTATATAATTAACGCTTGTATTAGGGCTTTTTATAACCAGCACCTAAACAAGTGATGATTAAAAAATAATGAAGGGATGGGAGAGTAGGGAAACCTCCTATTCTCTTTTTTTTTATTGTAGGCTGATATGAATTTCAATCAAAAAAAGAAAAAACCGATTGCGGCCAGCGCAATCGGCATTTATTTTTGATCAGTTTCTGGAGAATCCTTTTTCATCCATTCATCGGCCCATTTTGCAATGGATTGCATCATAGGCTTCATGGCTTCTCCTGCTTCTGTTAAGGAATATTCAATTCGGACCGGCGTTTCCGGATAAACTTCGCGTTTGACAATCCCTTGTTTTTCCAATTCCTTTAGCCGTTCAGATAGTACTCGTCCACTGATACCAATTGAGGATTCCAGCGTACAGAAACGCTGAGGACCGGATTGCAGTTGATAAATAATTAACCCTGACCAACGGCGGCTGAGGATATCCATAGCTTTCTCAAATTTAGGACAAATGTGAGATTGATTCATATTACATCACCCCTCTGGTCTATATTATATCGTATTATTGAAAAATCATATAATTATTTATAGGAAATAATTTACTTGATATAAATTTATTACTAAAGTATAATTACTTACATAAAGTAAGTTATGTACTGATTAAATTATAAAAAAACAAAATGCCATTTGGGAGAGAGTAATATGAACTTTCATCAGAAAACAAATACGTTTGTGAAAAGTCTTGAATTGAAGATACTTAATATGGAAAGATCGCTCGCCTTTTACGAAAACATCATTGGTTTTAAAGTGCTGGAGAAAGAGGAGAATCGTACAGTTTTAACAGCTGATGGGGAAACACCATTATTAACTTTGATTCAACCTGAAAATGTTATACCAAAAGAGGCACATAAAACCGGGCTGTACCATTTTGCTTTATTGTTGCCTTCACGTGCAGATTTAGGAAGCTTTTTGCATCATATTGCAAAAATTAATTACCCATTGGGTGCTTCAGATCATCATGTTAGTGAAGCACTATATTTACAGGATGTTGATGGGAATGGAATTGAAATTTACGCAGATCGCCCAGCTTCCTCATGGATATGGAAAGACAAAGAGGTTCATATGGTTACGGAGCCTTTGAAGGCAGAAGAAGTATTGGCAGCAGGAGAAGACACGATGTGGAAAGGCCTTCCGTCTGATACGGCAATGGGGCATATTCATTTGCATATTGGCAATCTTGAACTGGCGGAGGAGTTTTATTGCCAGGGATTGGGATTTGATGTAGTTACTCGTTATGGAAATCAGGCATTGTTTTTGTCCACAGGTGGCTACCACCATCATATCGGTTTAAATGTATGGAATGGCAGGAATATACCGGCTGCTTCAAAAGAAAGTGTGGGACTCCAAACATTCACTATTCATTATCCTAATCATGAACAAAGAGAAGAAGTGATTTCACGTTTGAATAATATAGGTGCTGAAGTTCGAGAAGAGAATGGAATTTGGGTAACAACAGACCTGTTTGGTTTATCTATTCGGTTATCTGTCTAAATAGATTTTAGTATGTATAAAAACATTGGGGAGGAATAAATCATGACAAATACAAATGAATTTTTATCAGCAATTGAAAAAAGACGTTCACTGTATGCGATTAGTAATGAAAAGGTAATTTCTGAAGAAAGAGTAGAGGAGATTGTTAAATTCGCCGTCAAGCATACACCATCTGCCTTTAACTCACAAAGCGCAAGAGTAGTCGTATTATTTGGAGAACAAAGTAATAAGTTTTGGAGTATCACAACTGAAACATTACGAAAAGTCGTACCTGCCGAAAATTTTGGTGGCACTCAGGAAAAAATGGATATGTTTAATGCTGGATATGGCACTGTACTCTTCTTTGAAGATCAATCGGTCATAGAGGGGCTGCAGTCACAATTTGATCTATATGCAGATAAATTCCCTATTTGGTCTAATGAAGCCTCCGGAATGCTGCAGCTCGTCGTTTGGACAGCTCTTGAAGCGGAAGGATTAGGAGCTACACTTCAGCATTACAATCCGTTGATTGATGAAGAAGTGAAGGCAACCTGGAATATACCTGCAAGCTGGAGATTATCCGCCCAAATGCCATTTGGTAAACCAGTTGCTCCTGCTGGTGAAAAACAATTCAATCCAATTGAAGATCGTGTGAAAGTGTATAAATAAATCAACAAAAAAGATGCTCCATTTTTAGTTTACTCCAAAAGTTAGATTTTATATCTAACTTGAGGTGCTAAAAAGTGAGCGTCTTTTCATTTAATTTCTATCGCGGTACTCTCTCCTTAGTTCGTTTTGAAAACGGTCCAAAAATACGCCAATCAGGAAAAATGCGATTAATATAGAATAGAAGGTTTTAAATACGACCTGGACAGATACCGGACTCCAAACAGTCGACCAGAAAGTGCCTTCGCCAATAAATCCATAGGCAAGTATTAAGATATGTAATGCCAACCAAAAGAGGCTTAGAGTGCTCGTATTCGAGCGAATAATGACTGCTATTATGCTAATCAGTGCTGCTATACACACTACGAAAAGGATGGGGTTAATAGACAACCATTCTATAGATAAGAGTTCAAAAATCAATAAACCAATCAAACATAGATGTACAAAATAGGTCATAAAATAGATGAATGGCCTTCCATTAAGTTTAGAAAGAATTAAAAGTACACCGGCCGCGAGTATAAGAGCTCCCATTAAGGGGGCATTCCATACGAAGAACATCATTAAACTGCCAAAAATAAATCCAATCATATTTATGTAATTTACTTTATATAACCAATCGGTAAACATAATCATGTCCCCCTCTATCACGGGTTTTGAATCCTCTTATTTGATTATACCCTGCCTGCGGTGAATTTAACTATTATCTCCTTGTTAGTTATTGTGAAAAAAAGGTGGTTATGGTAAAGTGATAGTATTGATAAGACCGTAATTAGGAGGTATTTGTTCGTGTTGCATACTACGCTCATGGTATTATTGGTTATCACATGTATTAGTTTAATTGTTGTGGTCTTACTGCAATCCGGTAAAAGTGCAGGTTTATCCGGCGCAATTTCCGGTGGTGCTGAACAGCTTTTTGGTAAACAAAAGGCCAGAGGACTTGATTTATATTTACACCGCGCTACTATTGTTTTATCCGTATTATTTTTTGTTTTAACCATTTTGGTTTCTTTCTTTGCAAAGTAATAGTGCGAAAACAAACATTGCCTGGCAGCTTTGCCAGGCTTTTTTTGATGTGTAAATCGTTCTTATTAATAGCGTTTTGTTCCTCTGACATCGTAAACTAATAGTACATAGTATAAGTTTTAACAAAGGGAGATTTTTTATATGAAATTAACTCAGCCAAAACCATTTACATTTGAGGGAGGAAACCGGGCAGTCTTATTGCTTCACGGTTTTACAGGGAATAGCGCTGATGTGAGGATGCTAGGCCGATATCTTGAAAGCAGGGGATATACATGCCACGCACCGCAATATAAAGGGCACGGAGTACCTCCTGAGGAATTGGTAGAATCCGGACCAATTGATTGGTGGAAGGACTGTATGAAAGCCTATGATCGATTGCGGGCAATGGGCCATAAGGAAATTGCGGTAGCAGGCCTTTCATTAGGAGGGGTATTTTCCTTGAAATTAGGTTACACTGTACCTGTTAAGGGTATCGTAACCATGTGTTCACCTATGTATATAAAAAGTGAAAAAGTTATGTATGATGGGGTACTTGAGTATGCCCGTCAGTATAAAAAGCGTGAAGGTAAAAGTCAGGAACAAATTGAGGAAGAAATGAATCGTTTTCGTCCAATGAATACCCTGCAAGCCTTGCAAGAATTGATTGGCAATGTAAGAGATCATGTGAATCAAGTGGATGTTCCGCTTTTTGTCGCTCAGGCACGCCACGATCATATGATCAATACTGACAGCGCTAATATTATCTATAATTCTGCAAATACTGAACAAAAAACATTAAAATGGTATGAGGAATCAGGCCATGTGATAACACTGGATAAAGAACGTGATCAGCTTCATCAGGATGTTTTTGCGTTTTTAGAGAGTCTTGATTGGGCAAATTAATAGATAGATTAATGATAAAGGAAAGAAAGGAGGGGTTTGTGATGGATGACATGATACGTCAACATGTAGAAAAGCTATATTCTTATATGAAAGAAGAAGCTTACAAACCCATGACCGTACAAGAATTAGAGGCAGCAATGGGGGTAGAAGACTCCGGGGATTTCAAGGATTTTGTGAAGGCTCTTGTGTATATGGAGGAGCATGGTCAAATCGTGAGAACTCGTTCTGATCGTTATGGACTGCCAGAACGTATGAACCTTGTAAAAGGGAAGGTATCCGGTCATGCTAAGGGATTTGCTTTTGTGCTACCTGAAGAGAAAGGCTTGGATGATATTTTTATTCCTCCGCATGAGTTAAATAATGCGATGCATGGTGATATTGTTATGGTCCGTGTCTCTTCACAGTCATCAGGCCAAAGACGGGAAGGTACCATTGTTAAAATCATTGAACGCGGTGTCCAAAATGTCGTAGGGACATACACGGAAACAAGAGGGATTGGTTTTGTAATCCCAGATGATAAAAAAATGGCTAATGATATCTTTATCCCTAACGAGGCGAAGAACGGTGCCGTTGAAGGACATAAAGTAGTTGTTAAAATAACAAATTACCCAGAAGGCAGAATGTCGGCAGAAGGTGAAGTTATCACGATCTTAGGGCATAAAAATGACCCGGGTGTTGATATTTTATCGATTATTCATAAGTTTGGTTTGCCAGGAGAATTTCCAGAAGATGCGTTAGAACAAGCTAATCAAACACCTGAAGTCATAGATGAAAAAGATCTGGCCAATCGTCGTGACCTTAGAAATGAAACGATTGTCACGATTGATGGTGCGGATGCGAAGGACTTGGATGATGCTGTTACAGTAACGAGACTTGATAATGGAAATTATAAATTGGGTGTACATATTGCCGATGTTTCTCATTATGTAACCGAAGGATCGCCAATTGATAAGGAAGCGGCAGAGCGTGCAACAAGTATCTATCTCGTGGATCGAGTTATTCCGATGATACCGCATCGTCTTTCAAATGGGATTTGTTCATTGAATCCACGTGTTGACCGTTTAACATTATCATGCGAAATGGAAATTGATTCTGAAGGAACTGTTGTTTCCCATGAGATTTTCCAGAGCGTAATTAAAACAACGGAGCGTATGACGTATTCAGATGTGAATGAGATTCTTGTTGATAAGAACGAAGAATTGATTGAGCGCTATGAACCGCTTGTTCCAATGTTTGAGGAAATGGAAAAATTAGCTGAAATTCTTCGCGAAAAAAGGATGCGCAGAGGAGCCATTGATTTTGATTTTAAAGAAGCGAAAATCCTTGTTGATGAGAATGGAGAACCAACCGATGTTGTTCTTCGTACACGTTCTGTTGCAGAAAAATTAATTGAAGAATTTATGCTTGCAGCCAACGAAACAGTAGCTGAGCATTTCCATTGGATGGACGTGCCTTTCCTTTATCGGATTCACGAAGATCCTAATGAAGAGAAGCTGAGAAAATTCTTCGACTTTATCGTGAACTTTGGCTATATCGTTCGTGGTACAGCCAATTCCATTCACCCGCGTGCTTTGCAGGAAATCATTGAAGCAGTACAGGGAAAACCGGAGGAAATGGTCGTATCGACAGTCATGCTTCGCTCCATGAAACAAGCAAAGTATGATCCTGAAAGCTTGGGACACTTTGGATTGTCGACCGATTATTATACTCACTTTACATCACCGATCCGCCGTTATCCGGACTTAATTGTCCACCGCTTAATTCGTACGTATTTAATAAATGGGGATCTAAGCAAAGAGACGCAGGAAAAATGGAATGAAAGACTTGGTGAGATTGCGCAGCATACTTCCTCAATGGAAAGACGCGCGGTTGATGCTGAGCGTGAAACAGATGATCTGAAGAAAGCTGAATACATGGAAGATAAAGTTGGCGAGGAGTTTGACGGGATTATTAGCTCTGTCACAAACTTCGGTATGTTTGTTGAGCTTTCCAACACAATTGAAGGTCTTGTCCATGTCAGCTATATGACTGATGATTACTATCATTTTGACGACCGTCAATTTGCAATGATTGGTGAACGTACAGCTAAAGTCTTCCGCATTGGTGATGAGATCACGGTAAGGGTTATTAAAGTAAATAAAGACGAGCGTGCCATTGACTTTGAAATTGTTGGGATGAAAGACAATCGTGAACGGGTTTCTGGTGAAAAACGTATTTTTAAAGCAGAACCGGGTAAAAACCGCCGCAAGGATTCTTCCAGACCACAGGGAGGAAATGGAGACAAATGCGGTCCTAAAGGCCAGGGCAAAGGTAAGCCGGGAGAAAGCTCCGATAAAAAAGGCCCGAGAAAGAAAAAGAAGTTTTATGAAAACGCACCGGCTGCTAAGCGCAAATCCGGTAAGAAGAAAAAACGATAATAAGCAGAGGAGAGCTGACTTATGTTGGCTCTCTTTTCTTTGTGTTAGATTTGTAGTTATATTTACCATGCTGAGGTATATAGATAAAAAAGAATTGATGATATAGAAAAACAGCTTGTCTAGTCATAATACTGTACAATAGACAGTACAATCTATATAATACATATGTATTTAGTATGAATTAAAAGGGGGAGAGATTGAATTGGATACGACCTTAGTTATTATAAATATTCTTATTTTGTTAGCATTAGTCGGTGTACTTTTCTATATGCAAAAGAAACATGTTTCTTTTGCAAAACGAGTATTTACAGGTCTTGGATTAGGAATTCTTTTAGGTGTATTCCTTCAATTGGCATTTGATCCTGAGAGTGCTGTATTGGCAGATACAAAAAACTGGTACAGTATTGTTGGAACAGGGTATGTTAGCTTTTTGAAAATGATTGTCATGCCTTTGATCGTTGTGTCGATTATATCGGCTATCATTCGCATAAAAGGGCAGGCTGGAGTTGGTAAAATCAGTTTCTCCATTATCGGAATTCTGGTATTAACAACAGCTATAGCGGCAGCTGTTGGAATTGGCAGTGCCTTAACGTTTGATTTATCAGCGGACCATCTTGAATCTGGCGAAGCAGAAGAGGCGCGTTCTGCTCAATTAGAAGAAACTATGATTCAAGTAGAGAACCAAAGCTTTCCGGAACGTATTTTGCAGGTCATCCCAACAAATCCGTTTCTTGATTTGACTGGCCAACGACCTACTTCTACAATCGCAACTGTTATTTTTGCAGCGTTTGTTGGAATTGCGGCAATTGGTGTTAGAAGAAAGGCACCTGCAGAATTTGAAACATTTGAGAAAATCATTAATGCCTTATATAAAATTGTCATGCGAATCGTTACGTTGATTCTTCGTTTAACACCGTATGGTATTTTAGCGTTAATGGCTACAACCATTGCTAATACAAATGTACAAGGAATCATTGAATTATCTACATTTGTTATTGCTTCCTATGTAGCATTGATCGTGATGTTCCTGATCCACTTAGTTATATTATTCTTTAGCGGTTTAAATCCAATGCAATATGTTAAGAAAATGGGTCCATTACTTACGTTTGCTTTTACATCCCGGTCCAGTGCGGCAGCTATTCCTATTAATATAGAGACTCAAACCAAACAATTTGGTAACTCTGAAGGGATTGCTAACTTTTCTTCTTCATTGGGAGCGTCTATTGGTCAAAATGGATGTGCAGGAATTTACCCGGCTATGCTGGCTGTAATGATTGCACCTGATCCGCTAGATCCCGTTTTCCTTATTCAATTAGTCATCATTGTAGCTATCAGTTCATTTGGTGTAGCTGGTGTTGGCGGAGGAGCTACCTTTGCCGCATTAATCGTATTATCCAGCATGAACCTGCCAATTGGTATAGCTGCCTTACTGATCTCTGTAGAACCATTAATTGATATGGGAAGAACAGCTCTTAATGTCAGCGGTTCAGCAACAGCAGGATTAGTAACCGGCCGTATGACAGGCGAATTGAACAAAGAAGTATACAATGGTAAAATGGTTGAAATGAATTCACTTGAAGCATAAAAGAGTAAGGAAGAATGCGTAATTGTTGCATCTTCCTTTTTTCTTTAAGTCCGGATCCCATTCCTGATGGAAGGATAAGAGGACATTTCAATCGAATACTAAAGGTATGGAATTTAGCGAAATGGAGGAATACTAGAATGAGTAAGATTACGATTCAAACAGCTAAAGCACCGGCCGCAATCGGGCCATATTCTCAAGCCATTCGAGTGAATGGGTTTATTTATACATCAGGCCAGCTAGGATTAGATCCTGAGACGGGCGAATTAAAAGATGGTGTGAAGGAACAAACTCACCAAGCATTTAAAAATATTCAGGCCATTTTAAACGAAGAAGGCCTTGGTTTGGACCAAATTGTGAAGACAACGGTCTTCCTGAATGATATGAATGATTTTGCAGCAGTTAATGAAGTATACGCAACCTACTTTACCGGCAGCTTTCCGGCAAGGAGTGCGGTAGAAGTAGCGCGGCTTCCAAAAGACGGACTTGTAGAAATAGAAGCCATTGCTGTAGTATGATAAAAGGAGAGCCTGATATTCTGGGCTCTTTATTCACCTAACCCATATAAAGAGAGAGGGGGCAATTATATGCCAAAAGGTTCAGGAAAGGTAATCGGCCAAAATAAAAAAGCGTACCATGATTACTTTATCGAGGAAACCTATGAAGCAGGAATTGTTTTGCAGGGAACTGAGATTAAATCGATTCGAAATGGTCGTGTGAACTTAAAGGATTCCTATGCAAGGATTATTAATGGGGAAGTATTCTTAATGGGAATGCATATTAGCCCATATGAGCAGGGTAACCGCTATAATCACGACCCATTGCGTGTGCGTAAGCTACTTTTGCATAATAAGGAAATCAGTAAATTAATTGGTTCCACAAAAGAACAGGGATATGCACTTGTTCCATTGAAGCTGTATTTAAAGAACGGTTTTGCAAAAGTTTTGATCGGTTTAGGTAAGGGTAAAAAGAATTATGATAAACGTGAAGACTTGAAGAGAAAAGAAGCAAAGCGTGAAATCGAACGAGCGTTCAAAGAACGTCAGCGTTAAGCTTTGACTGGTACTCTCACCAAGTTCTTACAATTGAATTTCATATTCATTATGTTATAATTACTTATGTACCACAATTGAATAGAAGCAACGCTCAAAGTACGCTTCTTCATTTCGTACGATCCACATTCTTATCATGGGGACGTTACGGATTCGACAGGGGTAGTTCGAGCTTATGTTGCGAGTCGAGGGGATCGGCCTCGTTAAAACGTCACAGCCTATAACTGGCAAACAAAACAACAACTTAGCTTTCGCTGCTTAATAACAGTCGATAAGCTGTTCCTCCCTCCATCGTCCATGTGGTAGGGTAAGGGACTCAACTTTAGTGGACTACGCCGGATCTCACCGTCTGAGGGAGAAGGAAGAGAATAACCAGACTAGCTGTCCGGACGCCTGTCGATAGGCATAAGGCACAGCGAATTGCCAATATATCGACTACACTCGTAGATGCATAAGTGCCGTTATCTTTGGACGTGGGTTCGACTCCCACCGTCTCCACCAAATACATAATTTTGGTGGTTTTTGTTTTATGTGACTTAACTCATAAAATTGCCTGACTGGTAACTATATGAGTAAAAGCATTTTCGGCATTTATATGCGTAAATAAAGGGAAAGGTATATCTTTTAGAATATACTTTTCCCTTTTTGAATGGTTACTTTTTAAAAGAAGTTAGATGGATGTTTATTGATTAATTCATTTTATAAAGCAATTTGTAAAGTGAAGCATAAAATTTTCGATTAGAAAACTTTATGCTTTATTTTATTTTAGGAAATTTTATGCTTTACCACTTTAATCCCTTTGGGCACTTGGTTGGAGTAGAGCGTCATCAGCGGAAACAGCTTTTCTATTTTAGTTCTCTAAAGATTAATTTGTCTTGCTTATAGGAAAATGAAAAAGATCTATATAGTTATAGATCTTTTTATAAATTGTAATAGTTTATAAAAGGTAAAGGAATATGAACACTTCTTAGGTCAACAAAATCTCACTTACTTTTAAATATATGTTTCCTTTTTGAGAAGCATACCGTTTTTTTAGTGATAATAATTCTACTAGGTCAATTCTTCTTTCTAATACTGCCATTAAATCCATTCCATCCATTAAAATCATCGTCTTCTTACCAGTGGAATGTGCTATCAAAGCTTCATCAGTAAATCCATTTATGGAAATAAATAATCCAAGTGTGTTTTCTAATTTTCGGCCTATTTTACCATTAAAAGCATCTAAGTGTTGAATATTTGTTGGGGCTTTATGCCATTTTGCTTCGAGTAAAAATTCAGTATTTTGAAAAGAAAAGGCACCGTCTATTTGTTCTCCTACTAATTTAAAAGAGGACTTTGGATCTAAATCAAATAAAAGAAATAGCTCTTTTAAAAAAATCTCTAATTTGTATCCTCTAGATTGCGGATTATTTGATTGGCCTAATAACTGATAATATTCATAACTTAATTGCTCTAATCTTTCATTTAATGCGGTACTTCTTACTAACTTTTCACTGGCTAGTGCCCGTCGTTCTTCAATTTTCTTTTTTTCTTCTATCAGGGAAAAGTGAGAACTACAAAGCTCTTTTAAGGCATTAATTGAGTCTTTTGCAGCTTTAGCTTTCTCCTTACCATCTTCTAACTTTTGTAGATGACTAAAATCATTTATCTTTATTAACTCTGCCATAAGGGTAAGTAAGTCGTCTTTATATAACTCTTGATTTTCTGCTAGGTAATCAACCAAATCAGAGACTATGTTCCTTTTATAATCCTCCCAGTCTAATTTTGAGAGGATACTCGAATTACTAATACTGTGTAATAAAAAGCTTCTTAATTGTTTCTTATACCAATAAACATTAGTTAATGCCTCTTTAAGTGCGTTTATAGTAACTGAAGATATGATTTTCTTGGTCAAAAAAGATCACACCTCTTCTTTTCTTAAGTATATATCTGTTAATAATATACTAATTTTATCATAATTGGTAATAAAAAAGACAATAACTGTTACTGGGCTGCCCATTTAATTGAAAAATTTTGTAGTAGATATTGTTCCAATATATTTCCCTATAGCATCTACTTAGAATACTTGATTAATGGTTATGATAAATGATTATTTCATTAGTTTAAATTCAATCTCTTTACAAAATCCCATTTGGAAATATTTGTGTTTTATGTGGTATGATTTTATATAAGAGGTGATAAATTTTGGAAGAAAAGACGATAAAATACCCTTTTATATCCAGAGTGACTATAAATAATTTTAGAAATTTTAAAAATGTAGATGTTAATTTAACTAATAAGCAAGTAATCCTTGGAGAAAATAACATAGGGAAAACAAATTTTATAAGGGCATTACAATTAGTCTTAGATCCTAATTTATCTGACTATGATAGATACTTAGAAGAGACAGATTTCAATGATACAATTGAAACTCCTTTTGACAATAGGGAAATAATTGAAATATCAATAGAAATTCAAGGGTTTGAACATAACACAGCACTTTTAGCAACATTTTGTGATGCAACTATTAATACAGAACCACCAACTATAAGAATTACATATGAGTTTGCTCCAATTAGTGAAAAAGAATATGGTTATTCAATTTATTTGGGAGAAGATAAAAGTTTTGCTTTCACTCATCAACATCGTAAAATGCTAAATTTAAAAGTCATTAATGGCTTACGAGATGCAAATAATGACTTTAAGAATTCTAGAAAATCTCCCCTTAATCAATTACTTAAACAATATGATTTTGACAAAGAAGTTTTAAAAGAGATAGCTCTAAATATGAAAGAAGAAGGCAATTCTATTTTGAGTTTTGAGGAATTAATCGATTTAAAAGAGAAAATTAATGAAAATATTATTAAGATTGTTGGTAATCAAACTTCTTACTCTGATATTTCTTTAGAAACTGTTGATATTAATCCTGATAAAATTTTAAATACTTTAATGTTAATGATTGGTTCAAATAAACAACGTCCTACTTCAGAAATAAGTTTAGGTGTTACAAATATACTCTACATATCTTTAGTTTTACTTTCTTTAGAGGATAGAACTATTCCTACACTAATTTTAAATGAAGAATTTGAAAAGATAAAAGAACTTGATAGCGATAATCTACTAGATGAATTTTATGAAGTACAGGGAGAAAGATATTACAAATTGACTCAAGGAAAAGAAATCTCACTTGATATATATAAGTTCTTTAGTGATAATTATGATTCCGATAAGAGTACCACAATTTTAGTAATTGAGGAACCTGAGGCCCATCTCCATCCTATTCTACAAAGATGTATTTTTAGAGATGTTATGCGAAAGCCAATGTCAATTATTCTTACAACTCATTCTACAGATATAACTTCAGTATCTCCAATTAACTCTATCGTCCATATGAGATCTGAAAAAGAATCAACAGTTGTACATTCAACAAAAAATATACAACTTATTGAAAAAGATAAGTTAGATATAGAAAGATATATGGATGTAAAAAGAAGTGAATTATATTTCGGAAAAGGTGTAATTTTAATTGAAGGAATTGCTGAAGAATACTTAATACCACGGTTAGCTTTAAATTTAGAAATAGATTTAGATTTTTATGGGATTGTTTGCTGTAATATTAATTCTACTAATTTTAAGCCTTATATTGCGCTACTTAAAGAATTAGATATTCCATATATAATATTTACAGACGGTGATTATTATTACGAAATTGAAGATTATAGTTCTTCTAAACCTAAGCAAAAACGTATATATCACGAAATAGAAAAAGAAGAACATAGAAATAAAGGATGGCTAGGTATAGAAGTAGCTTACGATGCATTAATAGAATTGGAGATTTTTGATAATACTCAAGTGTATGACATAAAAGCGTTTAATAAGGAAGGTTATTATTTTAGCAATTATACTTTGGAAATTGATTTAATGATTGCAAATTGCCGAGGTGTGGGTTCAGAAATTATTTGCGATACATTTGAGGAATTAACAATAGGCGGGGATAAGCATAAAGAAAATTTTAGAGATGAATTTAAGAATGGAGATTTCTATAGTTGTTTAAGAAAAATTGAAAACAGCCAAAATAAAGTAGGTAAAGGAAGGTTTGCTCAAAGATTATCTACACACATCAACTTAATAGTCCCATCATATATTGAAACTGGTTTAAAAAGTCTTATGTCAAAAATATCAGGAGATTGATGTGAATGATATCTATTTAAGAAAAGTGAAAATGTTGGAAAAAGATCTGGGACAAACTATAGCTTATAACTCTAAAAATTCAATTGTGATTAAGGCTGGACCTGGAAGTGGAAAAACAAATGTTTTAACTTTAAAGATGGCAAGATTGCTAAAAGAGAAGGTTAAGTTCCCTAGAAAAGTTGCGTGTATAACTTTCAGTAATGAAGCAACTAAAGAAATCAAAGAGCGACTTCATCAACTAGTTGACTATGATGAAAATAACTCATTCATCGGCACTGTACATTCTTTTTGTTTATCGCAAATATTAAAACCATTTGTTAAGCTATTTGAATATGGAATCAATAAGGAATTTGAAATTATTTCAAAAAAAGATAAAACAAAATGGATTGAAGATATAAAAGATGATTTATCAATTAGTTCAGATATGTTAAGTGTTACAGATGTTGATAAAGAAAGAACATATATGATAGAAGGCGAAAGTCAGGTAACCATTGAATTTTATGATATCGCATTACAAGTTGCAAAAGCTTATGAAGAAAAGCTATTAGAGAACAATATGGTCGACTTTATTTCGATGGTAAAAATAGCTACAAAAATGATCCAAGAAGAACCTTATGTTCGTAGATGTTTAGAAGCGAAATTTCCTTATATATTAATAGATGAATATCAAGATCTTGGAAAACCTCTTCACGAAATGGTATTAACACTAATCCATAAGACAAATATATCGCTAGTAATTGTGGGGGATCCAAATCAAACTATTTATGGTTTTAATGGTGCAATACCTTCATACCTATTAGAACTCAATAAAATAGAGAAATTCGAAAGCGTAGAACTAAAAAATAACTATAGGAGTCATCAAAAAATACTAGATATTTCATCAAATACGTTGGATTTGCCGGCCGGTTTTTTTAATGCAAAAAATGCGATGGAAAAGATACCTGAAGTTAATCTTATAACGCTCAAAGGAAATCATATTGCTCAATATCATTATATTGCTGATAAAATAATACCTACTTGTTTAGAAAATGGTATAAATTACAGTGATATTGCAATTCTTATTAGAGCAAAAAATAAAGTCAAGGATTGTCAAGAAGTTTTTGAACAAAAAGGTATACCCCATTATGTGATGGTATTTGAATTTAACAGAGGAAAACTCATCAAATTTTTAGAAGACTGTGCTGCTTGGGTGTTAAATAATCGAAAAATTTACTTTAAAGATCTTTTAAATGAATGGATTACTTTGAGATATAATACGTTACCAGCAAATAAAGTAATCAATAAAGAAAGAGTTTTTCTATATTTAACCTTAATAAGTTCAAAAGAACATACATCTGATTTAGTGGCCTGGACAAAATTTATCTATATTAAACTAAATTTAAAAGAAAATATTATATCTTCTTCTAGGCATATAGATGATGCAAAAGATTTAAGAGATTTTGTGAAATTTATTAAAAATAATAAAGAAAAAATGGATATCGAGAAATTTTCAAACATAGGTATTCAAGGTGATACGGTATCCTTACTTACAATGCACAGTTCTAAAGGCTTAGAATATGAAGTAGTTATTATGCCTGCGATGGAAGAAGGGACCTTTCCGTTTTATAAAGTCCAAGAATCCGAAATGGAAGAGGAAAAAAGAATTTTTTTTGTTGCACTGACCAGAGCTAAGTCAATTTGTTATTTTTTGATGTCAAAAAGTTTATATGGGTATAGTAAAGAACCATCCAGATTTATAAAAGATATTGATTTTACATCAATTATAGAAGAATAAATGGTTAAATCGAGTATAAAATCACAAAGATTTTATACTCGATTACTTTGATATATATGGTTTTAAAATAGTATATAAATAAACAGGTGCATTGATTTAAGAAGGATTAATGTCTTTTTTCGAATTTCTTATGGAAGGAACGGGGCAGTTTAGTGGAAGAAGAATTGATTTTGCCTAACATCGAATTATCTATATCTGAGAATTAATTTAATCTTGTTCCATACACTTTTTGTACCTTATTTGTTTTGCTGTGTATACGTAGGAAAAGGACGAAACAAGGTTCGTCCTTACTTTTTTTGATTATCGTCTAATCTATAAAAATGAAAGTGCGGGCTAACAGCAGAAATAGCGAATTCACCAGGGAGAAAATCAGCGTCTTCCTGAAATTCAGGCTCTGCATAGTAAAGTAGTGCCTTGTAGTCGAACTGTACTTTATATATCTCATCTTGTTTGAAGAGTATTATATCTGTTCCTTCTAACAGAACATCTTTAAGGCATTTTGCGTGAGTGCATTTATTCATAGAAATTTGTCTCCTCGCTATGTGGTTTGTTTAGGGAGCTCTTCTGAGTAATTGATATTATACCAGTTATTCAATAGATGATATTTAACTTTCTTCAATTACGAGGGCAATAGCAGAAGGTCAAGGTTTTCATATTATTTTTTTCCTTATGCAGCTAAAGGGGGCAATGGTTACTTAAAGAAGAAGGAAAAAAGTCCTTACTTGAATAATTAATGGTGATAACATCCTTCTTAGGATATTTTTTATGGTTAATGTAGAAAGATTTTAGAGATATGTTTTGATATGTATAGTTTTATGTTAAAGGGAGAAGATAATGTGAAACAGTTGTTGTTTCTTTTAGCTAGTGCTTCAGAAAGTCCATTTGGTTGATTGATCGACTAAGGACGCGAACGATCACCAAGGGAAACCACTCTTACGTTTGCGTCGTAAGGGTGGTTTTTAATTTAGAAAACTTCTTATAGATAACAGGGGCAGTTCCAAGAAGGATTAATGCCTTTGTATGTTGAATTTCTTATTGTAGAAGCAGGGGCGTTAGTTCAATAACAAGTGCAGCCACTTCCTTTATGGAGGTGGCTTTTTCTCATATCTCAAACACATATTATTAGATAGTAACAATCGTTGCGAAGAACAGGCTTAATTAATCATACTCTAAAATATTTTTATTTACATTTTCCAGCACTAATTAATGTCAGAACAACTATCACTTATCCCCTCTACTTCTTCCTTTATTGACTGTAATTGAGTATCTATATTATCTAAGTATTCTTTTATATTTCTGTAATATTCATCTGTAAATTCTACAAATTCGTCCTGTACTAAAACTTCTTTCCCTAATTCCTTTATCAATTTTTCTATGACAATAAAATTATTATAGAGTTCATTTTCTTCATTCAAGCTTTCAAATAGCCTATCACCATATTCTTTTTCTATTCTAATCATATTATCTAAGCACTTTCTACTTGTTTTATCTATCATTTTTCTTATTTTATATATTGTCTTATCTAGATTTTTAAATCTTACTTTATTTTCCTTGCTGAAATCATTTATAAAATCAAGAAACTGTATAGTCTCTCCCTCTGTTACATCTAGGGTCTCTTCTATCCAAGTATTTACATCATCGAAAAACTTTTTCATATTAAGTATATGAATATTTACTACTTTCTTTTTTAAATTATTTATTGAAATATAGTTATTTAAATCATCTAATAATAAACCATTAAGTTCTTCCCTTTGTTTTAAAAATGACTTTTCTAGTCTAAGATAGCTCTCAGTATAATCAAAACCATTAAACTTAATATTAGGATTTATATCCTCACTAGTTCGACCTGTAAGTGCTTGAGTCATTATAACAAACGATAATATATTTTCTTTCTCTTTAGTTGTAGGTTTATATATTTCCGACAAACTTTTTAAACTTTTATATTGTTCTTTTCTTCTATAAAACATATTTTGAATTTGAACTGACATATTGTTCATATATAAACCAATTATAAAAAGAAATAGGGCATAAAAAATGCTTAAAACATACGCCATCTCATCACTGTTACGATTCTCCAAATATATAAAAATACATATGACAGTAGCTAAAGTTACTATTGTGTAAATAACCTTTTTATAAATCAATTCTTGAAGTCTAAATATCTTGAATTTCATATGCTGTTTAATTCCCCTTTATTTTTTTGCGTAAAACATTTCAAAAAACATCTATAAATTCTCTTGTGTTTAACTTGTAATTATTACCAATTATACTAGATTATTTATGTATTGTTTATATGTAATCCAAAAAATTCAATTTCAATATAGGTTGATTTCGAGAGTGGATTAGACATATTATCATAAATAAAAATGAAATCGCTTGATAATAAAGGGGTTTTACATTTTCTTTTCGCTTAATTGCTTTTGAATAAAAAGGGAAGCTGCTATCCATTTTACAGTACAATTGGATTGGGAGTGCCTTCTTGAACAAAAGGGGCAGGTTAAAATTAATTCTTATAAACGATAAAAATAGAGGTGCTTAATGGATATTTTGTATGACAATAGATATCATCTACATTTAGGTTTTTATGAGGATACTTGTGATTATGAGTCAATAGCACTTAAAAGACAATTTGAGGATATATGGGATATATTTTTTGATTTTAAGGGATATGGTATTAAATATATAACTCCAAATAACGAATTAACATTAGAATCATTTGGAACAAGAATATTCTCTATTTACAGCAAAGAAATCGAGTATGATGTGGGCGTGCAGCAGTTTGAACACTGGCTATCCATTAATAAAATAATATAAACGCAAGGTTTGATATTTAACTAACGGGCAGGTTAGTGGAAGAAGATAACAAAGAATTGTTAAGGCATATAGTCTGGAACAATTGGTTAATAAAATGACAGGGGAGAATGATATAGAAACTTCTATTTTGTATTATAAAATACATCAAAGCAATGTTAAACCTAATGACTATATTAATTGGGCTTTGAGGATGTTGGAAAATGATTATTCATCTTTTTCTTTGAATATCCTTTCTTCTCTAAGAGAACCTCTTAATATCTTTGAGGTGGAAGGTTATTTTAGAAATGCTGTAAGTGAGCTAAGCATAAAGGAACCAACATATACAGAATGTGCAGAATTTTACATTCATCAATTATCAAAAAAGATACTAGAAAATGAAAATAATGCGATTGATATAGCATATCAGATTTATGAGATAGTTCAAGACCTAGATTATCCCGAAGACCTAGAAGAATGGTACAACATCAGCGAATTTTTAGATGATTTTAAATATGGAGATAATCATTCTAAATTAAGTAAGGTCGCCTTAATTAGAACTATCGTGAACGAAGCAAAAAATCACTTAAGAAGAAACAGCAAGTAAAGGTTCTTATTTAACTACGGGGGTGTTGATCCAAAGGAGGATTAATGCTCTTTTTTGTTGAATTCCTTATTGTAGAAACTGGGCAGTTTAGCGGAAGAAGGAATGTAATACTTTAAGGGGGATTACTATGCAAGATTTAGAAGTCAGGAAAAAGTTCTTTTTGTCGCTTCTTATTTTCCCGCCAATTGGTCTCTTGATTAGAA